>CAYZPV010000001.1:0-169448 GCA_964480585.1 uncultured Opitutus sp.
ATCCTCCTCTAGACCTCAACTATTTAATAAGGTTACTTGCGGGACAGGACACTAGGCCTGACGGACGTCACCGCTCTCATTCGGCACGCTGTTCGCTGGGTTGAAACACAGCACCCGTAGAACTCTAGGCTGCGCCCACCGCAATCGAGTCGGCTGAAGGAACCGGATCGCAAGAATTGCGTCGTCAAGCGGTGCGCATCCTTCGCCAAGAGCTGCGGAGCGGGCCGCCGCAGCGTCGGGCATAATGGCGCGCATGCAAGATACGTTAGTGAATGCATTGCGCTTTCGCACGCCTCAGATTCGGGAACGTTGGTCCGCACTTCTCCACGCTGAACCCGTAACGACGCCGCTCGCCAATCCCCACGCACTCGTCCACTTGATCGACTGGACGTTAGAGGAACTGTTTGGAAATCTGAAGAATCCAGCCATTCGCCGTCGACTCGCCCGCCGCGTGACGGCGTTTACGCATACGCAGGAATGCTGCCGGAAAAATCCGCTCATCGGTTACTTCGGCGCCGGCAAGCAGGCCATGCACGAGGCGTTGATCTTGATTCAGGCAGCGACGCCGAATTTGGATCCCGTGGAGCGCGACGCATCGCTGGACGAGTTGAACCTCGCCTTGGAGCACATTTCGCGCCGGGAGATCGAAACCTTTTGCGGCGTATGCCAGTATCGACAAGTCGCCGCTGTTCCCGCTGTGAACGGCACGCTTTGCTCAATCGAATAGTCCGCGATTCAAAGCCGCGGCTGACCTCAGTCTCGATCCACGACTCCAGTTCGTGCACGTCGATTCCTCGGTCCGTGCCTGCGTGAAATGCCTCGCATCGAACAGGTAGGGGCGCGGCAGTTCGGCTCGGCAACTTCGATCGCCGATATAGCGCAACTTGTCCGGGATTCTTCGGCAAACTGCCAGACCTCGATTTTGTCGAGACCCAGACGCGTGCGAATTCGCGCGACGGCCGAGAAGTGCGCCGGAGCGTCAGTCGAGCGACAACGATGGCAGCGTCGGGTGCTTTTCCGCAACTCAGACGAATTTTCCCGCCGCCGGGTCCACGAGACCCATGCGCATCGCAAACGTGTGAGCGATGCTGGCCGCGGCGTTCTTAGCACGCGTCGCGCCGACTCCGGCGAAATTTCGATCGACGGTGTCGCGGAAGAGTTCCAGCCAACGTGCGAAATGCGCACCGCTCACTGGCAGGCTCACGTGCGCCGCGAAAGGTGCGCCGACATATCCGGGCTTTCCCAGAATCATGCCGTTCCAGAAAGCATACATCTTGGGCAGGTGATGCGCCCAATCCACCTGCGCGACGTCGCTGAAGATCGGGTTCAGCAATGCGTCCGCACGGATCGCGGCGTAGAACTCGTCCACCATATGTTTTACGTCCGTCTCGGTCTCGATATCGTTCATGAATGGGTCCGGCTGCGAGAGAATCAGGTCGACCAACCGCCGTCAGCGCAAAGGTCCGTTGGTGCCCTGAATCCATTGATGCAAAGCTCTTCGATCAGCGGTAACTGAAGAATTGGGGCGATGACGACGCAATCCTCATCGGGCTTCACCGCCTCGACGGCGGCCATGATCTCCGTGAACGGCTCCTCGCCGCGCGCGATCACTGGCCGCACATCGAGCGTCCTGGTCTTCCCCGTTGGAAGACATCGGGCGCTCATTTCGCCGCCATCGTGACGGCCTTCGCCGCCTCGGATACGTCGCCCATCAGCCCGTTCTTCTGATGGGTGATCTCGCCCTCCGCATTCAGCACGGTAAAGAGGTTCGAGTGCGCATACTGTCCGCCGGCCTCCTGCTTGAACTTTACGCCGAGGAGCATGGCCAGCTCCTGCACCTGATCCGCCTCGCCGCGCAACAGTACCCATGAGGCGTCCAGCGATGAACGCTCGCGAAACGCCTTCAACGCGGCCGGCGTATCACGCGCCGTATCGAACGTCACGAGCACAAACCTCACCTTGGCGCGGTCAGCGGCAGGAAGCGCCCCGCGTAGCCGCTGCATGTCGCTCACGAGGACGGGACACGCGTAGTTGCACTGCGCAAAGAACATCGCGATCACCACAGGCTGGCCGCGAAACGACGCGAGTTGCACGGGCTGACCGGCGTCGTTGGTCCACTTGGCGTCGAGTTGGTAGAGGGAACGTGCGGTCAGCGGCGCCGCGGGCTTCACTTCCACGCAGCATGAGGGCGCGGGGGTGGGCGGCGGGCAGCAGGCGGCGCTGGCGAACAGGCCGCCGCTAGCGGCGAGAGAGCCAATGAGGGCAATGATAGTTTTCATGGTGAGACGGATTGTGCGCAGCGGAAGCCGAGATTAGGTACGGCGTAGTTGGCACGAAGGGAACTGCGCAGCCCTGCGCGCATGAAAGCGGGATAGTCAGTCAGGTCGCGCGCACCAGCAGCGCCCGCACCGCAGAAGAGAGTGCGCTCGAGTCCCGTGTCCGCACGCGACTCGCCCGTCGTCATGGCGGTATTGAAGTCGTTCACCCACTCCCACACCAGGCCGTGCAGATCGCGAGCGCCGTAGAAGTTCGGTCGGCTTTTTCCGGCCGTCGGCAACACGTCCGGCGTCGGGCGTGCGAGCCACGCGAGGATCGCCGCGGAGAAACCCTGCTCTTTCGCACCGTCGGGCTCGGCAAACCCGGCCGCGGCGGCCCGCTCCCACTCCGCCGTCGTGGGCAACCGCCGTCCACGACTTTTCGCAAACGCCCGCGCTGCAAACCATGATACTCGCACGACTGGCGAATCCGGCGCCGCGCGTGGACCCAGTTCGAGATCGCCGACCCAGTCACCCAGATAGCCACGATCGGCGAAGAGCGGGCTGACCCGCGAACGCTGCCACTGTGGATTCGCCCGGACGAACTCGAGGAACTCCGCGTTCGTAACCGGACGCTCCTCGAGCCAGAACGCCGCCACCGCCACGCGCTCCGGCTCGTCCTTCATCCGGATCAGCGGCGCGTAGCTCCCTTCCGGGATCAGCACCATGCCCGGCGGCGGCGCCGTATCGACTGGCGTCGCGATCGAGACGACCTCCCCGCGCGCCGCCACCCCCAAACCGATCGCGAAAGCGGCGAGGCGCAGCAGCCAGCGGGACGTGGACGACGCGTTCATGGCGGAGATTTCCTAGGATTTTATTTCGTTTCGGCGCGCACGCGCTTCACGTCGGCTGCACTGACGGCGCCGCCATCATTGCCCCATGCGTTGAGAATGTAGGTGACCACGTCGGCGGTCTGGTCGTCCGACAATTCCTGCGGCGGCATCATGTTGTTGTAGGGCTTGTCGTTCACCCGGATCGGCCCGTTCAGACCGCGAATGACCGTCTTGATGGCGCGATCCTTGTCGGCGAGGAGGAAGTCCGACTTCGCCAGCGGCGGGAAGACGTTCGGCAGACCCTCGCCATTGGCCATGTGGCAGGCGAAGCACGAAGAGAGATAGACCTTCTTTCCGCGCTCCTGCTGAATCTCCTTCGTGATGGTTCGGATCTCGGGGTTGCTGGCGATCGCTTCGGTGCGCTTGGCCACGAGCTCGGCCTCGCGCTTCGCCGCCGCCACCGCCGCGTCCGACGCCGCTCCGAGATAAACCTCATCCACCTCCTTGCCCGAGTAGATCAGCGGATTGTCAGGTCCAGTAGCCTTCAGCATCCCGATCGCGCCCTTGTTGAACGCCCGTGAGAGCGAGTGGTCGACGAGCACGTAGGTGCCGGGCACTTCGAGCTTGAAGTCGACGATCGTCGAGCCGCCGGACGGGACCATCGTGGTCTGCACCTGGCGCTGCGACGGCATCACTCCGCCTTCGAGGAACACCGTGTCGAAAATCTCGCCGATGACGTGGAACGACGACGTGATATTCGGCCCGCCGACGCCGAAATAGATGCGGACCGTTTCTCCGACCTTGGCCTGGAGTGCCTTGTCGCCCACGAGCGAACCGACCGCGCCGTTGAACACGATGTAGGGCGCGCGCTCGTCCTCCGCCTTCATCGGATCGAAGGGCTGCAAACCCCGCTCGCCGTGACGGCCGGCGGTGTAGAACTCGCCCTGCATCACATAGAATTCGCGATCGACCTTCGGATAGCCGTCCTTCGGCTCGACCAGGATCATGCCATACATACCATTTGCGATGTGCATGGGCACGGGTGCCGTGGCGCAGTGATAGACGTAGAGCCCCGGGTTCATCGCCGTGAACGAGAACTGCGACGAGTGGCCCGGCGCCGTGAACGACGACGCCGCGCCGCCGCCCGGCCCGGTCACCGCGTGAAGGTCGATGTTGTGCGGGACCTTCGAACTCGGGTGATTGTTGAGGTGAAACTCGACGAAGTCACCCTCACGCACCCGGAGAAATGTCCCCGGAACGGTGCCGCCGAACGTCCAGAAAGTGTATTCCACACCGTCGGCCAAGCGGTTCACAAGTTCGCGCACTTCGAGGTGTACGACGACCTTGGCCGGGTGCTTTCGCGTAATGGGCGGCGGCACGTTCGGCGGTGAGACGAGAATCGCTTCCTCGACCGGCAGATTGGCAGCCAGCGGTGCGCCGCCAGGCTTCGCGAGGACAGTCCCTTCGGCAGCCATTAGGGGCGATGCGCCAGCGGCGATCGCCAGACTCATCAAGGCGGCAGTGCGCCGCAGCAAGTGTAAGGATTTCATGGGAGAGGTTGGATTCTAGAAAGATAATACGGCACGCGGGCCGGCGATGCCTTGATGAAGATCAATTGGTTTCACGAGTTTCCAAAGTATCGGCCAAAGCGGCTTATCCTGCGTCGCAGGAGCTGCGATTGGCTGTGCATTTCTTGCGTTTCACGTGCGCCAGTTGGCCGCGACGCCGGCCACGAAAAGAATACCCAGCACCGCCTCGATCATCCCAATTCGCCGCGCCCGCCATCCCGGGCGCATCAACACCAGCAGCGTAAGCGCACGCAGGAAAAAGCCGAGCATCGCAACCGCCGCAAAAAGCGGCACGCTGCCGCGTAGATGGAAATACGTGACGGTCGCCAGGCCGAGTCCTGCCGTCACGAGGGCCGGGCCGTCTCGACGAACCCCGGTTTTCGCTGCACGGAGATAGGCCCGCACAAACAACACTGAAGGCACCGACCGTCCAGTCATGAGGACGGCCAGCGCGGTTGCGCTCTCGGGTGCCCATCCACCAAGGATGCCAAAGGCCGCCGGAGCCAGTGCGAACGCCGCCGAGCCCGCAACCTCGGCAGCTTCCTCGCGGCCCGCCCCTCGTGTGTCGTAATAGGCGAACACCCCGCCGGCAATCGCGACCGGAGCCAGCCACACCGTCCAATCGCCGCCCGCTAACATGAGTGTGCCCAGCACACTCAGCGCGGCAATTGCGACGCACAGGAGAAAGGCTGCGTAAATCGCCCCACGTCGATCGGGCCGGCGCTCGCTCCATATCAGCCGCAACGGCCGGCGCCCCAAGAATCCCGCCGCGAACGCCAGCGCGAGCAGACAGCCCGGCGCTGTTGGCACGATCAATAGCGAAAACACAAGCGGCTCGAATGCGAGCGACCAACTTCCGTGTTCCTTCGGAGCAATGCAGTCGCGCCAGAGCGAGATCGAGGCCCGCGGCTGCGGAACGAGCGAGCATGAGTTCATGCACTATGCTACATCGTTCGCGGCCCAGGCGCTTTGATGCGGATCAATCTCGACTGGTAATAACCGACTCCGACCCTACACCATCGCGGGTGAATTCAGGCGTTCCTGGATGGCCTTGAAGAGGGCCCTCGGCAGATAAGGCTTCCGAAGAATCTCGTGCACGCCGAGCGTTTTGAGCAGCTCGCCCTGCACACAATCGTCAAGGCCCGTGCTCGCAACGATCGGAATGTCCGGCGCTCGCAAACGCAGTGCACGAATGAACGCGAACCCGTTCATCGCCGGCATCATCATGTCTGTCAGCACCAGCTGGATTTGGGGCGAGAATTTGGCTAGGGCCTCGCAACCGTCACTGGCCGTTACCACACAATACCCGCGCTTTTCCAAAAGCAGCCGCGTTGCCTCCCTGAGGGACTCTTCGTCGTCAACCAGCAGAATCGTTTCACCGCGACCCTGCATAAAAGGCGCAACTGTTGTCGTCGCAGCAACCTGCGGTTCAGCCGCCACGGCCGGCAAGTATACCTTGAACACACTCCCACGCCCTGCGGCGGTGTCAACGAGCACGAACCCCTCGTGCGCGGTCACAATTCCCAGAACGGTCGACAAACCAAGCCCCGTTCCTTTGCCCATCTCCTTCGTGGTGAAAAACGGATCGAAGATACGTTCGACGATTTCCGGGGGAATGCCATAGCCCGTGTCTTCGACCGTGACTTTCACGTATCGCCCTGCCCGTGCCATGGGATGCAACGCCCTCTCGTGGTCGCGCAGCTCTGTCTGTTCAGCACCCACTCTCAGATTTCCGCCGTGTGGCATCGCGTCGCGGGCATTCACGCAGAGATTCATGAGCACTTGATGGATCTGCGTGGGATCGCAATTGATCGCGGGCAGGTCGCCGACCGAACCGCACTGAATTGTGATCTCGCGCGGAAAGGTTTCCCGCATGATATTCAGCATTTCCTTCACAAGGTGCCCGATCTGCACCGGCCCGCGTTCGCTTTCACTACCGCGGCTAAACGTCAGCAATTGCCGCACGATACCCGCCCCACGTTGTGCGCTCTGCTCGACCATGCTCAACAACTTCCGATCTGCCGGATCCCGCAAGCGATCCCGCAGCAGTGCCGGCGCCACGAGCATAGGCGCGAGAATGTTGTTCATGTCATGCGCCACTCCGCTCGCGAGCGTGCCGATGGCTTCGAGCCGCTGCGCATGTAGAAACTGCCGTTCTATTTCCTTCTTTTCCGTGATGTCTTCGGCCACGCCTACGATCCGCGTCACGTGCCCGCTCGCATCCTTCACCGGAAATCCTCGATCACGAATCCAGCGCGTGACGCCATCCGGCCGCATGATGCGATAGAGTTCGTCGTATTTCGATCCGGCGAGCTTCTCGCTGAATGCCGCTACGACTCGCTGACGATCATCCGGGTGTATCGCCTCCGTCCAGTTCGCGCGGGAAATCTCCGCCTCGGCGCAACTACGGCCCCAGATTCTTGCAAAACTAGGACTGACATAGACGAAGCGGTTGCGCGGTGGATCGAAGACCCAGAAGACCTCTGCAATCGTCTCCACCACCTCGCGAAAGCGCTCCTCGCTTGCCTGCAACTTCGTTTCAGCGCGCCGCCGCTCTGTAACGTCGCGCGCTACTATGACCACCCCACGCACCGCGCCATGTGTAGTCCGCAGCGGCGCGACATGCACTTGCGCCCAAAACTGCCTCCCATCGCTCCGCAGTAGCTCGTATTCGTCTGACCGATTCTTACCGCTCTGAAGAACTAACAGGAAATCGGCCTTCACCCGGTCACGATCCACTGGTGCCACCGATTGCAACATGTCCCACCCGGCGACGCACTTTCCCGTCGGGCAGCCGAATACCTCACATCCGCGCGGTGACACGAACTCGACCGTTCCGTTCCGATCGACCACAAGGATCGGGTCCGGGGATGCCGTAACGAGCGTGCGATACATTTCCTCACTCTCGCGCAGAGCTCGCGACGCTTCCTTGCGCGCGGTGATGTCTTCCTTCACCGCGACGAAGTGCGTGACGTGTCCATCGCGGTTCAGCACTGGCGAGATCGCAACGCTTTCCCAGAAGAGTTCCCCACTCTTCTTGCAGTTGTGAAACTCACCTCTCCATTCGCCTCCAGCCAGGATTGTCGACCACAGCTCTCGATATGCCTCAGTCGACATCTTCCCCGACTTGAGGATTCGCGGATTGGCCCCGATCACTTCCTCGGCGGTGTATCCCGTAAGCTGCGTAAATTTTGGGTTCACATACTCGATTCGCCCTCGAGTGTCGGTAATTACGATGGAGGTCGGACTCTGTTCCACCGCCCGCAATAGGATGCGTGACCTGGCTTCCGCGCTCTCGAGCGCCACGCTCATCGCCTCGGATCTCGACCGCTCCTGATCCAACCGCGTTTCATCGATCTGCCTCCTACGCACCATCGCATTCCACTTCGCGCTCTCGCTTTCGCATCGCCGTGCGTGCCGCCCCAACAGGACATAGAGCATTAAAGCCGTGACCAGGACGAACGCTGCTCCTTTCCCCACGGCCCATGGGATCAGCCCCCGCAAGTCGGGGTTGAGGCCAAGCATCGCCCAGTCTCCCAGAGTCAGCCAAAGTGTCGCAGCGGCGGCATAGGCAAGCGCGGTCCTCCGCGCCGCCGCTTCCGCCGAACCATTACTAGTTTCTTCGGGCACGGCATCGTGCTGATCGACGCAGGAACAAGAGGCATCCCTTGACGCTACCAGCGCGCCCATTTCGGTGCATTGACCTTTATCAAGGAAGGTCACACGCGATTCGATCCTCCATGCATTCGTTCGCGATAGGCGGTGGGCGCCTCGCCAGCGATGCGCCGAAACACCCGGTTAAATTGTGACAGCGACTGGAATCCAACCGCATAGGCGGCTTCGCTGATGCGCGTGTCGGCGTCCAACAGGAGCTTTTTCACTTGCTCCACCCGGACCCGGGCGAGGTAGTCGGTGAACGTCATCCCGGTGGTCTTCTTGAACATCTTGCAGAAGTAGAACGAACTCATGTTCACCGCCTCCGCGACCGTGGTCAGCGAAAGCTCATCAGCGTGGCGCTCCGCGATCAACGCCTTCGCCTTCGCAATCCCCGGAAAATCGGTCGCCGCGCCTTGCACCATCAGCTGATTGCTGAGCGTCGCGAGATGCTGCGCGAAAATCGTGAGTAGCTGCAGAATCGAATCGTATTGCTTGCGCGTCACCACCCGCGTCCGGAAATACGCGTCCTCGAGCTGCTTTGTGTCGACCGGCGCGTTTCCTTGTCCGGCAAGATGGGCGGCTCTCTCGAAATCCGAGCGGCGGGCGGGCTTCGTTAGAATCTGCCCGGTTTGGAGAAAAGCGACGCGGTCGTCCCCGACTCGAATCGGAACCGCGGAATCGCAAAGACCGGCGAAACAAGTGAGTGTCTTAGGCTCCTGCCGCGCCTCCTGCTCGACCCGCTGCTGCATCTGGAGGCACGCGGCGCAGGTTCGATTCGATTTGGCCATCAGCGAGCAGAAGGGATTCTCCTTTGGGTCGTCATGGTGAGGGAGATCAAAGGCCTCGGTCGGCCGCAAGGCGATGGGGAGGCCGGTGGCCTCGCGAAACGCCTTCTCGTAGTCACGATAGATCTCCGAGCGTTTCAACTGCGCGACCAACGTCCGACTTTGCTGCGCTGTTATGGTGCCGATGTTCATGAGCGACGATGAAGGCCGGCCGGCCAGCTAAGCGCCGCTCGACGGCGGGAAAGAACGTGCCTGCGCGAGGTCGCGCCCCAGCTCCGCGCGAAAGTCCGGATGCGCGATCGAGATCAACGCTTCGCCGCGCTCGCGAATCGATTTGCCGTGAAGATTGACGACCCCGTATTCCGTCACGACCCAGTGCACGTGCCCGCGCGTCGTAACGACGCCAGCACCTGCATTAAGCTGAACGACCAGACGGGATATCTTCCCTCCGGCGGCCGTCGAAGGCAAAGCGATGATCGGCTTTCCGCCGCGCGAAAGCGCCGCGCCGCGGATGAAGTCCATCTGCCCACCGATGCCGGAAAAGATGCGGTGACCAATAGAATCCGCACACACCTGTCCAGTCAGGTCGATCTGAATCGCGGAATTGATGGCCACGACCTTCGGGTTCTTTCGGATCACGGAAGTATCATTGGTCCAGTCGCACGGGTAGAACGCGACCTGGGGATTGTCGTGAACGAAATCGAAGAGACGCCGTGTGCCGTTTACGAAGCTGGTGATGATCCTGCCGGAACCGACCGCCTTGTGCCGATTCGTAACCGCGCCCGATTCCACCAGGTCGACGACGCGGTCGGAAAACATCTCCGTGTGGATTCCAAGGTCGCGCTTGCCGTGAAGCCGCGTGAGCACGGCATCCGGGATGCCGCCAATGCCCATCTGTAAAGTGGATCCGTCTTCGACCAGGTTGGCGACAAGTTCGCCAATCCGGGCTTCCACCGTCGTTTCCATTTCCAAGTGATGTTCGACCAACGGACGATTGGTCGCGACGAAAGCGTGCACCCGAGCGAGCGGCACGACGTTATTCCCGTGCGTCCGCGGCATCTGCTCGTTGATTTCGGCGACTACAATGTGCGCCGTCTCGACCGCGGCCTTGGCTGCATCGCAGGAAGTGCCGAGCGAACATAGCCCGTGCGCATCGGGTGGAGAAAGCTGCACGAATGCGACGTCGAGTTGTACTGCACCCGACAGGAACAGGCCGGGGATGTCGGACAGGAATATCGGGACGAAATCTGCTCGTCCATCCGCCACGGCCGCCCGGAGAGGTCCGCCAGTAAAGAGCGAGACCGAACGAAATTCGTGCTCGCGTCCCTTCGCCGCAAACGGTGCGGGACCCGCGGTGTGCAGGTGGTACAGCCGCACATCCTCCAAATCGGTCCGCGCGCAGAGTGCATTGAGGAGCGGCGCCGGCGTGGCGCAGGCGCCATGCACGAACAGCCGGTGGCCGCTGCGAACGCTGGCCACGGCGTCAGCCGCCGCGACCGCCCGTGTTTTCCATTCTGAGCAAGGCATGATAGGTGTTTCGTTCAGTAAGTCGTTAAGGGGCGCTTTACGAGCAGCGATGCGAAGCAGGACTCGCTACCGTTGGCCATTCTTCGTCACTGCGTTGCCACTGAGGCTGCCCATGCACGTCGGAGGTCCGACGTCGCCGGCCGCTCCGCCGTTGTTCGGAAGTGGTCGCGCCCGGCGGCACGATCGCCACGGAACATTTCGCCTCCTTGAGCACTCGCATTGTCGTGCTGCCCGCGAGAAGATCGTAGAGGGCACCGTGTCCGTGCGATCCCATCACAATGTAGTCCGCATCCAGCCGCTCTGCCTGTTCGAGGATTTGTGGTCCCGCTGCGCCAATCCGATGGACGGTGTGCGCCGTGATGCCCTCGTCCCGCAACCGCCGCTGCCATTTGAGTAATTCGCCCAAGACGAATTTTTCCGCCTCCAATACATATTGGCTCTCCATGCTGCGACCCGTTGCCTCGGCTTTGCGCACGGCTGCTGGTGTGACAGCGTTGAACAGCACCAAGCGAGCGCCGAGCGCCTCGGCAAGAACCACTGCCTCGTCGACGACGAGTTCGGTGATAGGAGAGAAGTCGATCGGAGCGAGCACCGTCTTCATGGGTTTAGAGTGACGGTAGCTTATCGCATTGTATTCGCACAGCCTCCGCATCGCTTGCGATTTCCCGGGCAAGAATTGATAAAGCATAAGCGGCAATCAGTAAAACCGAACCTTGGGTTCTTCTCCATCAATCCAGATGCGTATCGGGCATCTCTCCACGCGACCTAGCGCAAGATGCGTCGCTCCACGGAGCAACATTCGCGCGCACGCCGGACAGCAGAAGGCAAGCTGCCCGGATTTCGCGCTCGGCATCCACGGCTATTTACCTGCCATTCTAAGCCAACTTTCTCGCCCGCCTTGATTCTTGGAAAAACAAGCGATGCGTAATGTGCGCCAAGGGCTGCGAAGTAACCTCTGCCTCCGAAGCGTAAGCTGGCACCATGATCATCAGCCTCCCTGCGCCCGCTCACGCGCACCCCTCGGCCGCGGGAAGCCGTGCGGAACCTCCACTCGAATTGCCTGCTCCGAACAGGTCGTGGCGCTACGACCGCCGGCGCCGCCCGCGCACTATGTTGATTCTGGCCGCCGGTATTTCCGCAGCCCTCCACGCTGGTCTGTTTCTGGGCGTAGGTAGCGCGCCTAAGAAAGTTCCGGTCATCCCAGCCGCCGAAATTCCGACCATCCGCCTCACAATTCCGGAGGCGAAGGAACTCGAGGAAACCGAACCCGCTGCGGATGACGACCGCGCTGCAGTCACCGAGCTTTCGACCCTCGTCCCGATGCAAGCCGATCTGCCGCAGATCCCCCGCCCTTCGGATTTCGTGCAGCAGATCGACTTCTCGACCCTCATAGAGAGGCCCGACTTCAGCCAGATGAAGATGTTCTCGATCCCGGAGAGCTTCCGCGGCGGCGACACCGGCAAGATCGCGCAGAACATCGGCGCGATTTTCAACCTTGCCGACCTCGACCGGATTCCGGAAGTGGTCTTACAGACCCCACCGATCTATCCCGCCGCCATGGAACGCGAAGGCGTGGAGTGCGTCGTGATCGTAGAATTTGTCGTCGATACCAACGGCCGCGCGATCAACGCGATCGTCGTCGAAAGCATCTACTCCGGCTTTAATGCTTCCAGCATCGCCGCGGTCGAGAAGTGGAAATTTCGGCCGGGCATGCGCGCCGGTCGCAAGGTGAACACGCGCATGAGCGTCCCGATCAACTTTCAGCTCGCGCGCAAACTCAACTAACCGTCCATGACTGCTGCGCCTTTCCCACGACGCGTCGCCATCCTCGGTGGTGGCATCACCGGTCTTACGAGTGCCTGGCACCTCCTCCGGGCCGGAGCGCAACCCGTGGTGTTCGAAAAATCCGCACGCATAGGCGGTGCCATCGGAGCGACGCGCACCAACGGCTGGCTCCACGAGCTCGGCCCAAATTCCATGCTCGAAGGCTCGCCCGCCGTTTCCGCGCTCGTTGAGGGGGTTGGACTTGGCTCGCGCCGGCTCTATGCTTCGCCGGCGGCGAAACAACGCTACGTCGTGCGCGACGGTGTACCCGTGGCCATGCCCATGTCGCCGGTTGCTTTTCTCACGACACCGATGTTCTCGATCCGGGCGAAGCTCCGACTCCTCGGCGAACCGTGGCGTCGGCAAGCGGCCGCCAACGCCGAAGAGAGCGTGGCCGACTTCGTGTTGCGGCGCCTCGGCCGCGAGTTTCTTGACTATGCCATCAATCCCTTCGTCGGCGGAGTCTACGCCGGCGACCCCGCGCTGCTCTCGGTGCGCCATGCCTTCCCGAAATTGCACGCCTTAGAGCAGGAGCACGGTTCGCTTATACGCGGTGCCCTGGCGCGTCGCAACGCGAACGGCGGACCCAAGGGGCGTATCTTCTCGTTTCCGAACGGCCTCACCGAATTGCCCTGCGCGGTGGCACAGGCCATCGGGAGATCGGTGCGGTTGGGCACCGAAGTTACGGCGGTGTTACGCAGCGATTCGGGTTGGCAAATCGCGTCCACCCGCGGCAGCGAATGTCGGATTGAACATTTCGACGCCATTGTCTGCGCGCTGCCGGCCGACGCGCTGGCCACGATAGTATTCGCCGGCGTACCAGAAGCCCACCGACTGGCCATTCTCACCAAAATTCCTCATCCGCCTGTGGCATCCGTCTTCCTGGGCTTCCGGCGGGAAGACGTGCTTCATCCCCTCGATGGCTTTGGCCTGTTGATGCCGCAGGTCGAACACGGCCTGATTCTCGGCACGCTCTTCTCCAGCACGCTTTTTCCAGCCCGCGCGCCCTATGGGCACGTGGCGCTCACGTCATTCGTCGGTGGCATGCGTGAACCGGAATTGGTCGGGCTGGCGGACGACGAGCTTGTCCGCGTCGTCCGCGAAGAACTCGCTCGTTTGCTTGGCGCGCGCGGCTCGCCTGCATTCATCAGCGTGAATCGCTGGCAGCGTGCTATTCCGCAATATGTCCTCGGCTATCAGAAATTCAAGGAGGCGATCACAGCGGTCGAAGCGGCGGCACCCGGGTTGTTCATCGGTGGGAACTGTCGCGATGGCATCTCGCTCGCAAACTGCATCGAAGCTGGCGGCCGTTTAGCAAACGCCGTGCTCTCTTGGAGTACCGTCGCGCCACGAACCGTAGCAGCCGTCCGTTAGACTTCTCTTCCCACGCCCCTGACATCTCTACCCCTCAACCACCTCGCTCCCCTCCGGCGATCGCAATTGGCGTCCATGGTACTGATTCCGGCGTGGGCCTCCTCCTTAGGCTCACCAATCGAGTCGGTCGGCTCCTCGTCCGGACGCAACTTCTGAATCGCGACCGTCTCCACATCGGGCGTCCACCGCCGAGGTCTATCAGCAAATCGGCATCCTGCAACGGCGCGCCAGTATTCTGCGACTTTCCGGTATTCTGGGTGCGAGCCCGGTCCCCCGCTTCACCAAGCTGATTCTTGCCGGCGTGCGCCACCGCGCCGATCGCGCGATCACCGCTCCTGATACATTGCCGCGAACGGCCGACTTCGATTCAGACTTTGGGAATGAAATCCACGGTGTATTCGGTGCCGCGATAAATTTCGGCTTGCCCCGCCTGCCGACCAAAGCCCTTCACCTCACCGACGATCATTCATTCATTCGATCTTGGCACCAACAAGCGCACATTCCACGTCCTCGAGCTTGAGTGGCTTGATGATGGCGGTGATGAGTTTCATGGGTAGTATCACCTGATCATATTCTTCCAATCACGCCTTCCAACGCTGCAGCGTTCGAATGTAGTTCGCGCGCTCAAACGCTGCCGGATCGCGAGCAGTCCGCAGGTTCAACATTCCTCGAAAATCGTTGAGCCGTTCGTAGCCATGGACCGCCATCCATTTGGCCAACCCCTCGAGGAGAGTCCGCAACACGTCGGGACCGTGCCGCAACAATACTGAAACGAGTTGGACCGCGTGCGCCCCGGCGAGCAACGCTTTCGCGGCGTCGGCGGCGGTATGAAATCCTCCCGTCGCCGCCAGCGAGCCACGTAGATGCGGCGCAAGAATAGCAAGCCAACGCAACCGCAACAATGTTTCAGCCGAATCAGAGAGACGCAGCGAAGTTTGCACCGCGAGATCGTTGACGTTGATATCAGGCTGATAAAAGCGGTTGAACACCACGATCCCTGCAGCACCGGCGAGTTCCAACGCCACCGCCAGTTGCGCGATCGAGGTATGAAAAGGCGAGAGCTTCACCGCCACCGGAATCCTGACCGCGCCGGCGATCAAACCCACTGTCTCCAACATTTCGGCTTCCACTTGGTCGGCCGCGATCGTCACGTCGGTGACCACCCGATAGAAGTTCAATTCGATCGCATCGCTCCGGCACGCTCGAGCCGGCAAGCGAAATCAGTCCATGCGCCCGGCTTGGTGCCATTGAGCGACGCAATGACAGGCACCGACAGGGATTCTTTCAATATGGCGAGTTGGCGAACATAGCCCTCTGGCGAGAGCTGATAGTCGGCAAACTCCGGGAAATCTCCGGTGGCAACAGACGCGTGAGAGAGCGCCTGCTGCGCTGGTTCGAGTTGCTCCTCGAAAAGCGAGCGCATGATCAACGCGCCAGCGCCAGCACCCTCCAGTTTTTGGGCAAGATGGACGCTGTCACAGTAAGGGGACGCGCCCACCACAAACGGCGATCTTAGATCGAGCCCGAGGTATTTCGCAGAGAGGTTCATGGTAGTTTCACCCTTGTTCAGTCCACATCTGCACCTTCGTAGAGAACCGAGGCCAAAACGGCCACGAGGCCGGCACAGAGGAAAGCGACAACCAGGGGATTGTTGCGGAAATCCAAGCGGCGCGAGACTTCCCACGCCAACATCTCGCCAACGAGAATCGCCAGAACAACCGCCGTGACGAACCAGGATCCTTTGAACTTACGATGCGTCGTTTTCATGTACCAGAATATCCCACAAATGCTCACAAATGCTGCGCATTCATTGCCGATCCATGCGCATTGTTTGGAAGTGCCGACGGAAACCGCTGTCAGTTTCTGTCTGAGTAAATCCGATAGAAGAACGATGCTCACGCTTCGGAAAAAACTTGTGGCTCACGCGCCAATCGCTACAAATTCACTTACTCATCTTCGGGACGCCCCTCTCGGCATGATGACAATGAGCGATGTTTAGTACCCTCAACCTCCGCGCTCTCTTGGTCGCCTCACTGGCCACTTTGGCCCTGACCGTGGCTATCATTGTCGGGTCGAGAAATCTCCAGAATTTCGACGGCGCATTGATTGCTTATCTGTTCGGGACGGTGTTTGCATGGTTCGGGCTCGTATACCGCTATGACGTGTGGCTGCAGCGACCGCCCACTCGCCTCTATTGGCGGCGCGGCTGGCAATTCTTTTTCACCGGACGCATGCTCGGCCACGGGCTGGCTTTTCTGAAGCGCGGGTTGACCGACATCGCGGGGCAAAGCTTCATCCGAAAACGCGGCTTCACGCGATGGGCCGGCCACATGCTGCTGGCTTGGGGCTGCGTGATCGCGTTTGCCGTCACATTCCCGCTTACGTTCGGGTGGATTCATTTCACCTTGGCTCCCGGCGGCATCGACACCTACGTCGCACACGTCTTTGGGTTTCCACTCTTCTCCTTTCGACTCGGAGGATTCATTTCCCTAAACATTTTTCACATTCTCAATTGGTCGTCGCTGATGATCATCATCGGCATCGGCCTGATGATGCGACGCCGCCTGACCGATGCAGGGCAGATCGCGATTCAAACCTTTGAGGGGGACATATTACCCCTGATCTTACTCGCCGCGATTTCCGTCACCGGCCTCGGGCTCACTTGGGATTACGAGTTCATGCGAGGTCACACTTATGAGTTCATGGCGGTGACCCATGCGGTCGTGGTGATCCTGTTCCTACTGTGGATGCCGTTCGGAAAATTTTTCCATATCTTTCAGCGGCCCGCGCAGCTTGGAGTCGCCATCTACAAGCGTGAAGGCGAACTCGGCCCGCAGGCGGTGTGCCCGCACACGAAAAGGGAATTCGCTACGCAACTCCACGTCGACGATCTCAAACAGGTTACCCGTGAACTCGGCTACGATTTCACTCTAGCCGATGGCTCGTCACATCTCGACCTCAGCCCACAAGGCAAGCGCGCAGCCCTGGCGAAAGCCCATCTCGCCGCCCGCAAGAAATCGGGCGCCTATTTCGGCTGATCCGCTCGCACCCGTCTGTCAACATGGCCAAGCTTCCCGTTTCCGCCGAACAGCTCATTGCCGACTTCGGTCCGCACAAGAACTACGCTCCTCAAGAAGGCTACCCAGGACGAGACGAGCCGGATGCCATCGTCAAAACGCATTGCTGCTTTTGCGGCATGCAGTGCGGCGTGAAACTTCTGGTGCGCGACAATCGCGTGGTCGGCTTCGATCCGTGGGAAGAGTTTCCTTACAATGAGGGCCGGCTTTGCCCAAAGGGAGTGCAGCGCTATCTTCAAAACAATCATCCCGACCGACTGCTCCATCCGCTCAAGCGCGAGGACGGCGTCGGTTTCCGCCGGCTCGATTGGGATGCCGCCCTCGAGCGGACCGTCTCCGAGATCAAGCGCATTCAAACCGCGCACGGTCCGCATGCGTTCGCGATGCTCTCAGGCGTTTCGCTTACCAACGAGAAGAGCTACCTCGTCGGTAAATTTGCGCGGCTGGCACTGAAGACGCGCAATCTCGATTACAACGGCCGGCTTTGCATGGTAAGCGCCGGAGCGGGCAACAAGAAGGCCTTCGGGCTTGATCGAGCGTCGAACACGTATGCCGACCTCGCCCATGCCGAGGTGATCATGATCTGCGGCACGAATGTCAGCGAAACGTTCCCTACGCTTACACACTGGATCTGGCAGGCGCGCGACAACGGTGCCAAGCTGATCGTCGTCGATCCGCGTCTCACGCCGATCGCGCGCACGGCAGACCTGCATCTGCCGGTTCGGCCCGGCCGTGACTCCGCTCTCTACGGGGCGATGCTACACCAGCTCGCCAAGCACGGTTGGCTTGATCGCGACTTCATTGCCCAACACACGACGGGCTTCGAAGCCGCCGTCGAAGCAGTGAAGAGTTACGATCTCGCCTGGGCTGAGCGAGAAACGGGCATCGACGCGGCAAAAATCATGCGCGCGGCCGAGCTGTGGGGCCGGGCGAAAACGAGTTTCCTACTGCATGCGCGCGGCATCGAGCACCACACAAAAGGCGTCGATAACGTTCTCTCCTGCATCAATCTCGTCCTCGCCACCGGCCGGATCGGCAAGCCCTACTGCGGCTACGGCACTATCACGGGCCAAGGCAATGGCCAGGGCGGCCGGGAACACGGGCACAAATGCGATCAATTGCCGGGCAACCGCGATATCGAGAATCCGGTGCATCGCGCACATGTCGCCAAAGTCTGGAATGTCGCTGAGCCCGAGATTCCCGGCAAGGGCCTCACTGCCTACGAAATTATCGAGGCAATTCATCGCGGCGAAATTCGCGGCCTCATAAGCATCTGCTTCAACCCGCTGGTTTCCCTCCCGAACAACAACTACGTGCGGGCGGCGTTCGAGAAGCTCGAACATTACACTGCCATCGATTTTTTCCTGAACGAAACGGCGCGCCACGCCGATGTAATCCTGCCAGGATCGCTCCATGAAGAGGAAGATGGCACTGTCACGACGGCCGAGGGTAGAGTAGTGCGCATTCGGCGCGCAGTGACCCCGCCGGGGGAGGCGCGTACCGACACGGAGATCATCCTTGAGCTGGCCCGCCGGCTCGGTGCGGGTGACAAGTTCGCGTTCCGCTCAGCGGAAGAGATTTTCACCGAGCTGCGCCATGCCTCGCAGGGCGGGACAGCCGATTATTTCGGCATCACCTACGAAAAGATCGAAAAGAACATGGGGGTGTTCTGGCCGTGCCCCACGCTCGACCACCCTGGCACACCGCGGCTGTGGGAGGATCGCAAATTTGCCACCGCCGACGGCAAGGCACACTTCAATCCCGTCACATATCGCGACCCGGGAGAGCTGACCGATGTAGAGTATCCCGTTATCCTCACGACCGGCCGCGTCGTCTCGCAGTATCTCAGCGGCACGCAGACGCGCCGCATTGGGAAGTTGGTGGACCAGTATCCCGAGCCCATGCTCGAAATTCATCCGACGATGGCCGCAAGCTACGGCATCCGCGACGGCGATCTCGTTAAAGTCGTAACCCGCCGTGGCGAGGGCGAGTTCCCGGCCCAACTCGTCGAGACGATTCGTCCGGACACGGTCTTCATTCCCTATCACTGGCCCGGCCGAAAATCGGCAAACCAGCTCACGTCGGGACAGCTCGATCCCATTTCGAAGATCCCCGAGTTCAAGGTTTGCGCCGCGCAACTGCGCCCCGTGCATCGGCCCCAGCCTGGCGAAAGCCGCGCGGCGGCCTTCGCCAGTTCCTGATCCAACTCTCTTTATTCCCCACCCCGCAATGCAGAATACCCAGATCAAAACCGACGAAGAATTCTTCATTGATCCTCAGCGCTGCATTGGCTGCCGTGCGTGCGAGATGGCCTGCGCAGAATGCGAGACGAACGGCCAGACGTCGATGATTCACGTCGACTACGTAGACCGCTACGTCGACACGCAGACGTCCGTTCAAGTTTGCATGCATTGCGAGGATCCGGCCTGCGCCCGCGTCTGCCCGGCCGATGCCATCACGAAAGATGAATTCGGCATCGTGCACACGGCAAACACCGCCCGCTGCATTTCCTGCGCAAACTGCGTCCTGGCCTGCCCATTTGGCGTGCCCAAGAAAATGGAAGGCCCGCAGATTATGATGAAGTGCAACATGTGTTACGACCGCACGAGCGCGGGCAAGCGGCCGATGTGCGCCACCGTCTGTCCCAGCGGGGCGCTGTGGTTCGGCAAACGCGATAAGATGGCGCAGATGCGACCGCACAGCACGCCCGTGAACACATTCCAGTTCGGTGCGCAGAGCGTGCGCACCAAGGTCAACATCATGATGCCGGCCGGCAGCACGATGCTGCAGGTCGACTGACCCCGCCATGGCTGAACTCGACAACGCCCCCCTCAAGCCCCGCCCCGCGTGGGAAACCGATTTTCCGCATGAGCGCGTCGAGGCGACGCATGTCTCGCGCCGCGAGTTCGCGAAGTTCCTCTGTCTAGTTTCCGGCGGCCTGACCGCGGGAACGGCGTTTGTCGCCGTGAAGGACAAGTTGCTCCCGCCGCACCGCGTCGAGGGCGAACATCTCATTTGCCGCCTGAGTGACGTGCCGCCGGGTGGCACGCGAGGTTTTGTGCTGACTGGCTCAGCGATTCCCTACATTCTCGTCCACCTCGAATCCGGCGAATGGCGCGCCTTCGAGCAGAAATGCACGCACCTCGCCTGCGCCGTTTTCTACAAGCCCGGCACAGGCAAGATCGAGTGCCCTTGCCACAACGGCTGGTTCGACGCGCGCACCGGCGATGTGCTGCAAGGCCCGCCGCCCCGCCGGCTACCGCAGCTTGCCGTCGTGCTGCGCGGCGAGGAGATTTTCGTCAGAGCTCTGGAAACCCCGCCGCGCGCCTGAGTTATGAGCACCTTCCGCCGCGCGCAGGGCCAGGCGCATCCGAACAAGACGAATACGCTCTTCGTCGGCATCATCGGCGTGCTGATCCTGATCGTCACGTTGCAGATCTGGCTATTGACTGCGGTCCTCAACACCGCGCTGGGCGGCGATCATAGCATCGTGTGGCCGGCGTTCTACGGTTCGCTTGCGCTTTTCCTCGGTGGAGCTGGATTGCTCCAGTTTCTCCCGCAACCGATCCGCCGCGTGATGCTGGTCGACAAGCCGGAACCGTTCGTGCGTGCGGCGCTTGCTTGGCGCACGCTCGTGATCAGCGCGATCGCGTTGGCATTGTCCTTTGGAGTTTGGTTCATGTGGTCTGCTATTTCGGTGAAGCTTTCCGCCGCGGGTTTCGCCATTACACCGCAACAGCGCTTCTGGATTACGGCTGCCCCGGTGGTTCTTGGTTCGCTTTTGCGGATCCCCTACGGACTTATCGTTTCGCGCTTTGGTAGTCGTAATGCGTATACCGCTGTCACATTGTTGATGCTCGTCCCGTGCATCGGCACCGGAATGGCCTTACGTGATCCGACGACATCGTTTGGCACGCTGCTTTTTTGGTCTGCGCTTACAGGCATCGCAGGCGCCAACTTCGCCACGTCCATGGCAACTGTGACGCTCTGGTTTCCCAAGCAGCTCCAAGGCTCGGCTCTCGGCATCAACGGGCTCGGCAACCTCGGGGTAACCATAGCGCAATTCGCAATCCCCGTTGTGATCGGATTTTCAGCGTTTGGCGGCATATCGGGCAACTCATTGCCCGTGCAAACTGGCGCAGCCTCCACGCAATCTTTATGGCTGAGTAACGCGGCGTTCATGTGGGTTCCGTTAGTCCTCGTTTGTGCAGCTATGATTTGGTTTGGCACCGAGAACTATCCGCAAGCGCCGAAATCCTTCGCTTCGCAGATGGGGGTCGCGCGACGGCGTCATACTTGGATACTTTCGACCCTTTATTTTCTCACATTTGGTGCCTTTGTGGCTATGGGGGCTTCACTCCCATTGATTATCAATGAGGTTTTTGCTCGAGCACCAGGCGGTGCTCCCGACCCGCTCTTTTTTGCCCCATTCGCCGTTCTGGTCGCGACGCTCACTCGCCCCCTCGGAGGTTGGTTGGCGGATAAGTGGGGCGCTGGCGGAGTAACCGCCGTGAGCATCGCAGTGATGGGTATTTGCGGCTTTAGCCTCTCACAGTTCCTCCAGCCAGATGCGTTTACTGGCTTTTTCTGGACCATCATGGTGTTATGCGCGGCCGCAGGGCTAGGCAACGGGTCAATCTTCAAAATTATCCCCTCCGTCATGGGCGCGGAGGCAGGAGCGGTGATTGGTTTTGTCAGTTGTGTCGGCGCACTCGGTGGATTCTTCCCACCGTTGCTGCTGGGTTGGTGCATGAACCGTTTCGGTTCGCCTGCCTGGGCATACACTGGAATGGCCTTTTTCGCATTGGGGTGCTTTGCGCTTAATTGGGCCTTTTACTGGCGGCGGGCGTCTCCGACTCATTGCTAGCAGGACGGTTAAGGCTGCTCCACTATGGAGATTAGAAATCTATTCCTCTCTGCAGGGCACAATTATTTTGGCCATCACGGCAAAGATCCCGGCGAACATCCTATTGTCGAGGTCAGCTCAGTGGAATGTATCGCCGGATTGGGTATACGCGGTGATCGCTTCTTTGGGTATCGCCCCAACTACAAAGGGCAAATCACGTTCTTTGCATGGGAAGTATTCGTTGCAATGCAGCAGGCACTAGAGCTACCTCGAGCCGCAGTCTGTGCGTTGCGCCGCAATGTCATCACAGAAGGAGTCGAACTCACTTCGCTGGTCGGGCGGGAATTTGAGGTACAGGGAGTGTCCTTTTTCGGCGTCGAGGAATGCCGTCCGTGTTACTGGATGGATCGAGCGTTTATATCGGGCGCTGAGACTTGGCTTAAAGGTCAAGGTGGACTGCGGGCACAGATCCGCAGCAATGGAGTTCTCAGCACTCAGAATCTGCCGTTAAACCGAGAGGCCGCCCAGGCCACGGTCCAATTCGCCGCTTGGATGGAGGACAAAAAGCAGACTAATATAGCGCTACAAACCTCAACAGTGTGACTCGTTCGCATTTCTACGGTTCACTTTAGCAATAGTGCGTGCCAACATTCCCGATGCCCCCTTGCTAAAAGCTATAGGCGCTGCCTGTCCGCGACGCCCGCCACGCGGGTTTCACCACTGGAACGACGTCTGCGCGTAAACGAACGTCGCATCGCTTGCTCCGCCAGTATCGCGCAGATAGCGGCCGGCGGCAAAATAGGACCAACCACCCTCGATCGTCATCCGGGGGTCGATCGCAAGCGATACAACGAGATCAGTCTCTGCGCCCGCCCGGCGTGACGCGCGACGTGCTGCCTGCGTCAACGGACGGACCGCAGTAACGCCATTCGCTCGAAACCAAGTGTCACTCACCCGATCAAGCGCGAACCAATGCTGCTCCAACCGCACTTTCGCTCTGAGCACCACGGTCGTAACACTGAGCGCGATCTCACGCAGATTTTTCCAGGCAAATGCATCCATTCCGCCGTAGAACTTGTGATTTGTTGGAAAGAGATTGAGGAATGACTCGCTGCTCACATCAGCGGGATCGCGGTCGCCACTCGCCCGATTCGCCTCCGCGTAGAGGCGCCACGCGCGACCGCCGGTCTTGAACGAATAGCCGACGCCGGCGTGAGCCGCCCACGCGCGCTGCTCCAGCCAGATCGGGCCGGGATACACCAGTGTCCCGGTGACGAGTTGTCGTCCATGCACATCACCGAACTGTCCCGCCATCTCTGCATCGTAGTCGAATCCACCAAGCTTGTCCGCCGGCCCTCCGGTGATCCGCGCCCCTAGCGTCGCGATCCTTTGCGGCACATCGTAGGGCCGGGCACTGCCGGCGGCGCCCGCGGAGTAGACAGTCTCCGCCGTGGCGGCCCGCCAGAACACATAAGGTTCCACCTTAAGCGCGTTCGCAGGCGCAAAGCGCGAATACAACCCGCCGAAAATGTCGTGGCGACTCGAATGGTTCGCCCTCCAGCTCCGACCCGAGCCCGGCTGCACCTGCACGACAGAGCTCACAAACGCATCCAGCCCTCCGCCTATCTTCGGTAACGTGACGCGCAGCGCATCGAATGACCGCGCAAAGTTGTTCCACTCGAGCGGTCCAACCAGTCTTTCGTCGCCGAACGCAAGAGTCTGCCGCCCGACACGCACAATGACCTTCGCTCTTTTCTTCTCAAAATAAAGCTGCCGCAGATCGAACGGATCGTCGCCCTCGCTGCCGGCAACAAAGGGCACCGAGGGACGGGACGATGCCAGTTCACGCGAATCCTGCATTTGTCCGTGGAACGTCCAACCGGACGCCACCTCTCCCTGCACTCCCACGCGCAATCGCGTCAGCAACCAGGCATCGTCGGTGACCGACGGGACTGCGGCATTGAATGTGAAGTTCTGGTCGCGCGACTCTACCCGCAGGCGGGCGTTCACCTCGACCCGCCAGTTCGCATCAGCCGCGTCGGCGGCTCCAGCCAGCAAAGCTCCGATCACCGCCGCAAGGCGTCGAACACTGGACCAAAGATGGGAAGTCTTCATGGAAGCGATCGCGTTTTCGAAACACGATATCGCACCTGCGCGACGGCGCCTTGATGAAGGTCAAGCGTCGCACGACTTTCGTCACTGCCTTCTCGGCTGGATCTCTCCGAACGCCAGAAAGTGG
Source organism: uncultured Opitutus sp. (assembly GCA_964480585.1). Classification (GTDB taxonomy): domain Bacteria; phylum Verrucomicrobiota; class Verrucomicrobiia; order Opitutales; family Opitutaceae; genus ER46. Next base: position 23,986 of record CAYZPV010000001.1, read on the forward strand.
TATTCAATCTCTTTGCGCGCAGGACTCAGATCGTCCGCGAATGCTCGCGCGCTCCCGCCGAAAGCAATGGATCGAAGCGCATGGCAACCACGCGCAGGAGCGGGACGCCAATCTTCGTCACCTCAATGCCTGCCGCGTTGCGTCGGACCAAGCCATCCGCTTCTAGGTCATCCAACGAGCGCAGCTCGCGCGCATATCTTTCCACGAAATTCACGTCCAGCGCTCGCGACATCGCGACGAAATCCAGCCGACGATCGCACATCAGCCGCATGATAATCGTCCGCCGCCGCATGTCCTCAGCGCTCAGCCGAAATCCGCGCTCGATCGGAAGCTGGCCGACATCCAATGCCGCTGTCCACTCCAGAATCGTCTTGTAGTTCTGCCGGTAAGTGTCGGCCGTTGATGAGATCGACGAGATCCCGAAGGAATACAGCGAAGCTCCGCCGCGCGTGCTGTAACCCTGAAAATTACGGTGCAATGTTCCCTCCCGCAGCGCGATCGCCAATTCGTCATCCGGCTTTGCGAAGTGATCTAACCCGATGTCCACGTAACCGGCCGCCGTCAGCTTCTCGTGTGCCACTGCAAACATCGCCAGCTTCGCCTCGGCATCCGGCAGTTGCTCACGGTCGTCGAAGATCTTTTGCGCCGGCTTGATCCACGGCACGTGCGCGTAGCTGAACACCGAGAGGCGGTCGGGATTCAAGCTGAGCACGTCATCGATCGTCTGTTGGAACGAAGCTGGAGTCTGCAGCGGCAAACCGTAGATCAGGTCGACATTGATCGAGCTAAATCCGTTCTCACGCAGCCACACGAATGCCTGCTCGTTCTGCGACTGCGGTTGGATGCGATGAATCGCGAGCTGAACCCGCGGATTTGTATCCTGCACGCCAAGCGATGCCCGGTTCGCGCCGATTTCCCGCAGTGCGATCACGTGTTCCCGAGTGACCCGGCGCGGATCAATCTCCACCCCGAATTCGGCGCCGGCGGTCGATCCAAAATTTTCGTGTATCAGCCGCCCCAGCCGGCGAAGCTCATCCGGTGGAAAAAATGTCGGCGTCCCGCCACCGAGATGGACCTGTGTGAGGGGCCGAGCGCGATTCATCCGCGCGGCCGTCAGCCACATCTCGCGGCTCAAATGATCGAGATATTCCCCCGCCGAATCGCGACGCTTGGTAATAACTGTGTTGCAGCCGCAGAACCAGCAGCGCGATTCGCAAAATGGCAGGTGAAAGTAGAGCGACAGCGGGCTGTCGGTCTGGTTGTCCGCGAGAATGGCTTCCTTGAGGCCGAGTTCGTTGAGTTCCGGCACGAACTTCGTCGCCGGAGGATAGGACGTGTAGCGCGGCCCTGGAATCGAATACTTCCGAATCAGATCGAGGTCGAGAAAATGTCCGCGCGGCGCGGTGGGTTCATTCAGCGAGATCATTTGGAACATCTCCATTCTCCCACGTCCGCTCACATTGCGCTCCGCCCCGCTTGCGGGAGATTGCGCAAATCTTGCGGTCGCGGCTCAGCTATCGAAGCCCGGATCCCTCTGCCCAGCGTCTCTTTCCTGAAGCACCGCATCCAGTTCAAGTTCAAAGAGCAGATCATCCCGGCACACATCTGCCTGCAATGCGATCACCGGCATTCGATCCATCCCCCGTGCCAGACACCACGCGTCGAAATGCCGCTTGAACTCCCGCTTCTTAAAATATGCCGTCGCACGAGTAACGTCGACGAACCCCATCCCGCGCGAATGAAGAATCGCCTCTATCACGTTCATCGTGAGCGCGACTTGCTTCGTCGGATCGTTCAGCCACGCCGTCCGGCCATCTGGCCAGATGCTCGCCGTGCCCGAAATCAGAAGTCGACGCGCATCGCCCGACACGACCTCCATCGCGCGAGCGAATGAGCTCCCATAAGCAGGTGCGGGACACTGCAACGGCGAAGCGATTTCTCTCGCGTAGGCGGCCGGCCCGAGCGGCTGCATCGCCCACCCCGCCAGCGTCAACGCGGCGCCCGCAACATTGCTCGCGCCGATGCCGGTGCTCGCTGGAATCGAACCCGTGCGGAAACTCGTCTGCATGTAGAGCGCGGAGCGGACGCGGTTGAAGTCGCCATACCACGACACGATATCCTTGTTGTAGAACCAAGTCCGAACGACGTCGCCGAGTTTGAATCCGGCCGACTCCAGCACCATCTCGAGATTGGCGAACGTCTGCTGAGTTTGGTCAAAAGGGCCCACCGCGATGGACGTTGGACCCAGCCCGCCGAGGAGACAGTGCCGCGCGTTGCCATCCTCGAAGACCGACCCCACGACCGCATCTCCCAATCGAACGCGCGCCACCGGGCAGCCCGACACGGCGAAAGCCTGAAAGCCTGCGAAATCACTGCACTCGCCCGTTCCACCATCGATCCACGTCACCGGGTAGTCCACCTTGCCGAGTGCCTCGCGCAATGCCTCCTCGATCTGCGCGCGAACGGCCAGCCCACCATATATCATCAACGCGAGCAGACTCGCTTCGCGCGCCTCTAGCTCTGCGTTGAGCCGTAGAAATGGCGTGATCAAACGATCGCCCGGCAATTGACGGTCGGAGAAAACAAACTCTGAACGCAATGTGAACGACGACCTCTCGGTTGACGACGTCGCTACAGCATCGGCTCTGAACAGATGGGGTTTCAGCAGGGTGGAGTTCATGGTCGCCGCTGACGCCACAAATGCGGGTGGGTTACGTCGACATCCGTTTTTGCGGTGTAGTTGAGACATAACTACGACTCCGAATGAGCGATATTAGCGCACCACGGCGCAGATCTTGCCCGCCCCCCAAGCCTACTGAATTTCACGCATTAGCCGAGGTTCATCCTGCACGTTCAGCGTAGCGTGTAGCATGACACGGCGTCATCTGCCGCAATCCCAAGCGACAATTCCGCCGCGGGGATCGTCTCGCCATGATCCGCCATTCACTCCGTGCGATTCCCTTCCTTCTGGCGTTCAGCCTTGCAGGGCGCGCCTCTGAAATCTCTCCAATCGAACCTACGCCATTACCCAGCAATCCTTTCGAATGCTCTGACTGTACGGAACCGACCAATGCGATTGATGAGATCGTGCTTCAGAGGCTCGATGAACTCGGTCTCACGCCCGCCCTCCCCTGCTCCGATGCAGTGTTCATGCGCCGCGCTTTCATCGATGTGATCGGCACCCTTCCGACGGCAGACGAAGTTCGCCGATTCCTTGCCGATCGCGCGCCAGACAAGCGTCCCGCGTTGATTGACCACCTGCTCGCCCGCGCCGAGTTCGTCGACTACTGGGCGATGAAATGGAGCGACCTTCTGCGCATCAAAGCGGAGTTCCCCGTAAACCTCTGGCCCAACGCCGCGCAGGCCTACCATCGCTGGCTCCATACTGCCGTGCGCGAGAACGTTCCCTACGATCGCTTCGCCCGCGAACTGCTCACCGCGAGCGGCAGCAACTTCCGCGTCGGTCCCGTGAACTTCTATCGCACGACCGCCTCTCGCGAGCCCGAGGCCATCGCCACGAGTGTTGCGTTAACGCTCATGGGCGTGCGCGTCGAGCGCTGGCCGGAAGCCCAGCTCAACGCCATGGCCACGTGCTTTCGCTACCTCGGCTATAAGTCCACAGCGGAGTGGAAGGAAGAGATCGTGTTCTTCGATCCACAGAAATTTTCCCCGAGCGGCCGTCCCGCGGTCGTTTTCCCGGACAAAACCTCCATAACTCTCAACGCCGAGCGCGATCCGCGCGAAGTCTTCGCCGACTGGCTAATCACGCCGAAGAATCCGTGGTTCACGCGCGCGATCGCGAACCGTGTTTGGTCATGGCTTCTCGGCCGGGGCATTATCCACGAACCGGATGATCTTCGACCCGACAACCAACCGGTCATGCCCGAATTGCTCGCGCTGCTCGAACGCGAACTCGTTGCCGCGAGTTACGACCTGAAACACCTGATGCGGCTCATACTCACTTCGCGCGTCTATCAGTTCTCGTCGATCGCCCGTAGCGATCATCCCGATGCGCCGGCGTTCTTCGCGCATTACCCGCTCCGTCGGCTCGACGCCGAAGTGCTGATCGACGCGATCAATCAGATCACAGGCACGACCGAGAGATACAGCTCCGCCATTCCAGAGCCTTTCACTTTTATACCAGAAGAGCAGCGCGCGATCGCCTTGCCGGACGGCAGTCTCACCAGTCCCTTCCTCGAGATGTTCGGCCGGCCGGGCCGCGACACCGGCCTTGAAGCGGAGCGCAACAACGCGATCACTGCAGCGCAACGGCTTCATCTCCTGAACTCCACGCACGTGCAGCGGAAACTGGAGCAGGGCCCGAAGCTTCAGGCGCTGATCCGAGCACGCACGTCTCCGCGCGAACTGATCGACACGATCTACCTCACGCTCCTCTCCCGCTTCCCGACCGATCAGGAGAGACGGTTCGGCCTCAGTTATCTCGGCAGCGCACAAGACAGGCATGCCGCCGGACTCGATTTCATCTGGGCGCTGATAAACAGCGCCGAGTTTCTGCACCGCCACTGATCCGCCCCTCCACCGTCATGAACCTCCATCACAGCGTCGACCCGCGTTTGTGGAATCTTCCCTCTGAACTGAGACTCCTCGGCCTCGCTGGCGCCCCCATATCGCGTCGCGATGCGATTCGCCTCGGACTGCTCGGCGCCGCCGGCTTGTTCGGTACCGGCAGCCTTTCGTCCCGTGCCGCGGCCGCCATGGCGCCAGCGCCTGTCACCGCGAGGCGTGCGAAATCCGTCATTCAAATCTGGCTCTGGGGCGGGCCGTGCCACATCGACACCTTCGACCCCAAACCCGACGCCGGCTACGATTTCAATGGCCCGCTGAAGGAACCGATCGCGACCAATGTCGCTGGCATTCAGATCGGCGAACTGCTGCCGCTGCTCGCGAAGCAGGCCGATAAATACGCGCTGATTCGAAGCATGAGCCACGGCGTCAACGCCCACGAGACCGCCGCTTACACCGTCCAGACCGGTCGCGCCTCCGGTGGTCGCGATGTATTCCCTGGCGTCGGCTCCGTCGTATCGCTCTTCAAGGGCTACGACGCCGGTTACAAAGAGCTACTCCCACCCTACATCGTCCTCACTGAGTTACAGGGGCGCTTTTCCGAAACGGGCTTTCTCGGCCAGCGTTATAAGCCGTTCGTGACTGGCGGCGATCCGGCCGCAGCCCGGTTCATGGTCGAAGGGGTCGTCGCACAAGGAATCAGCGACGAGCGCCAGCGTTCGCGTCGCGACCTGCTGCATCAGCTCAACACCTTCGAGCGCGCCCAACGCAACGGCGAACCGAAGCTGGCCGCGCTCGCCCAGTGCGAGGCTGACGCCTACGAGATGATTCTCGGCGACGCCGGCAAGGTCTTCGACCTCTCGCAGGAATCGAACGACCTCCGCGAACGCTATGGCCGCAACAGCTTCGGCCAGTCGTGCCTGATGGCCCGCCGCCTTGTCGAGCGCGGTGTGCCGTATGTGACAATCAACTACAAGGGCTGGGACACGCACAAGCAACACTTCCCGATCATGCGCCGCAAGCTGCCGGAGTTCGACCATGGCCTCGCAACCCTGCTCGCCGATCTCGCGGACCGCGGATTGCTCGACAGCACGATCGTGTGGACAGGCGGCGAGTTCGGCCGCACGCCGCGGGTGCAATGGGAGGCGCCGTGGAACGGTGGCCGCGGCCACTGGGGCAAAGCGTTTTCCGCTCTGGTCGCGGGCGGCGGCTTCAAGGGCGGACAGGTGCTCGGTCGCACCGATGCGCGCGGCGAAGAGGTCACCGAGCACCCCATCCACCCGAGCGAGTTGATCGGCGAGATCTACCGCAAGCTCGGCATCGCCGCCGATGCGAAGCTCCCACATCCGGAAGGGCGAGACATCCGCGTGATGCCCGACGCCAGCGCCAGCACGTCCGCCCGCAACCTACTCGCCGCGCTTTCCTGACGACGACACCGCAATGAAACGCCAACACTACTTCGCCGCGATCGCCTTCGGCCTCGCTCTCGCGGCGTCAGCCTGCCGCGCGCAACCCGCTGCACCGCGTATCGGTTTTATCTATCCCGCCGGCGGGCAGCAGGGCGCCCAGGTCACCGTCTCCGTCGGAGGTCATAACCTCACCGGCGCGTCTGCGGTCTTGATCTCCGGCGCCGGAATCGAAGCGAGCGTCGTTGGTCACGAGCGCCCGCTCTCGCAGAGGGACATCAACGACCTTCGCGAAGAGGCCGCGCGCCTGCAGGAAAAGCGCGTCGCCCACCGCGCCGATTCATCCAAGCCAGCAATCACAGCCACCGACGAAAAACGCGCGACTGAGATCCGGCATCTGCTCGGGACGCGCGGCAATCGGCAGGCCACGCCCGCGATCGCCGAAACGGTCACGCTAGAACTGCGCATCGCCCCCAACGCTTCGCCCGGTGACCGCGAACTCCGCGTGATGACCGCGGGGGGGTTGTCCAATCCTCTCGCTCTTACCATCGGTCGGCTGCCTGAAGTGACGCCGCCGGTCGTGACTGCCACCTCAGCACGATCGGCTCGCGGGGCATACAACAACCCCACCGCGACGCGGCGCGAACCTGCCCTCGCCATCTCGCTCCCCGCGCTTGTCAACGGACAGATTCTCCCCGGCGAGGTGGATCGCTTTCGTTTCTCCGCGAAGCGTGGCCAGCGACTCACGTTCGTCGTCAGCGCCCGCGCACTCATTCCCTATCTCGCCGACGCGGTGCCCGGATGGTTTCAAGCCACCCTCGCCATTCGCGATACGCAAGGGCGCGAGCTTGCCTACGCCGATGACTACCGCTTCGCTCCTGATCCCGTCATCTCCTGCGAAATCCCCACTGATGGAGAGTATGTTGTCGAAATCAAGGACGCGCTGTTTCGCGGTCGCGAGGATTTCGTCTACCGGATCGCGGCTGGGGAACTGCCTTTCGTCACAAGCATCTTTCCGCTCGGCGGCCCCGTCGGCGCGCGCACGAAGGTCGAACTCACCGGCTGGCACCTGGCACGCACGGAGATCGAGTTCGACGCCGCAAATCTTCGTCCCGAAACGCTCCCGCTATCGGTGCTCCAAGGCAGTCAATTTTCCAACTCGGTGAAGTTCGCGGTGAGCAGCGCCTCCGAATGTCGCGCCGCAGAATCAGATGACTCGACCGCGCAGGCGCTCACGCTGCCCATGCTCGTAAACGGCCGGATCGATCGGCCGGGCGACGAGGACACGTTTCGCTTCGTCGGTCGTGCCGGCGAAACAATCGTAGCCGAGGTGAGCGCGCGGCGACTCGGCTCGCCCGTCGATTCGGTGCTCACGCTCTGCGACGAGACTGGCCGAGTGCTGGCCACGAACGACGACGGCGAAGACAAACGCGAAGGCTTGCTCACGCATCACGCGGATTCACGCCTGACCGCCACGCTGCCCACCGAGGGCCGTTACATCCTGCGCATCGCCGACGCGCAGCGCCAGGGCGGGCGCGACTACGGCTATCGCTTGCGCGTCGGGCCGCCGCAACCGGATTTCGCATTACGCGTGGTTCCCTCGACGATTAACCTGCGCGCAGGCGGCACGGTGCCCATTACGGTTTATGCGCTGCGCCGCGATGGCTTCGCTGGCGAGATTCGCATCGGCTCGCAGCAGGCCGCGAATGGCCTCGTGCTCAGTGGCGGCCGGATTCCCCCTGGCGAGGAGAAGGTGCGCATGACCCTCACCGCTACGCCAAGCCTGCGCGAGAATTCGTTCGCGCTGCGATTGCTGGGCACGGCCAAAGTCGAAGAGACTGAGTACGTGCGCGCAGTCGTGCCGGCAGACGACATGATGCAGGCCTTCGCCTACTATCACCTCGTGCCGGCGCAGGAACTGCGCGTGCAGGTGTCCGGCAAGGGAAGCACGCTGCGGCCCGAGACTTCCGCCGTCGTGGCGCTGCGCACCAATGCTGAAACCAAGATCCGGATACGAACTGCCCTGAAATCGGTCCGCAATCCCACCTTTGAACTGCACGAGGCACCACCGGGAGTGACCGTCGCCGGCGTCCGGAATTTCGGCAACGTAGCGGAGATTCGCATCTCCTGCGATCCGGAGAAACTCAAGGCCGGCAGCCGCGGCAACCTGATTTTGCAAGCGTTCGGCGAGCGCGTGAGCTCCACGGAAGCCAACACCACCAGGCGCGGCACACGCACGTCACTGGGTTTCGTGCCCGCGATTCCGTTCGAGGTTCACGATACGTTCGCCCATCGGTTTTGAATCGGAAGCATCTCGCATCGCTGGAATTTTTTAGAAGTTAGCGAATACTCCCCTCCCCACCCGCGCAGCATGACACCATCACGTTCACCCGCCTCCATCAAGCGTCCTCCCAGCAATTCGCGCCTCCCCCTCGCCCTGATCGCCGCCGCGATCATCGGCGCAGCCTCGATTTTGGTTGCGGCCGAGCTCTCGCCGGTTCCCGTCGATCGCCGAGTCAATTACGAGGCGTTCGGCGCCGTCGGCAACGGCGTGACTGATGATTTGCCCGCCATCGTCGAGGCGCACGCGTTTGCGAATACTCACGGCTTGCCGGTCCGGGCCAAGCCCGGCGCCACCTATCGCCTCGGCCGCCGGGCGCTGACCGCCATTATTGCCACCGACACCGATTGGGGCACCTCGCGCTTCATCATCGACGACACCGACGTTGAAAACCACCGCGCATCGCTCTTCGCCGTGCGTTCGCGACTGGAGCCCGTCACGCTGTCGATCAGCCGGCTGACCCGGGACCAGCAGCGGCTGGATATCGGGCCGCCTTACGACTGCTGGGTGCGCGTCGAAAACGACCGCAAGCGCGTCTACATTAGGCGAGGCCTCAACCAGAACAGCGGCGCGCCTCAGCGCGATTGTTTCATCCTGCGTCGCGACGGCTCCATCGAGGGCGCTATCGACTGGGACTACGACACAATCACGAAAATCGAGGCACATCCGATGGACGAGCGGCCGCTGATCGTGAAAGGCGGAGTCTTCACGACCATCGCCAATCGCATGAAGCAATATACGGGCTACAACTACTGGTCGCGCAACATCTCCATCCAGCGCTCCAACACCATCGTCGATGGCGTCGCTCATCACATCACGGGCGAGGGAGACTTCGGCCATCCCTACCGCGGATTCTTAGCGGTAAACAGCTGTGCCAATGTCACGCTGCGCGATTGTTTCGTCACCGGCCATAAGACCTACTCGACGATCGGCACCGCCGGCAAACCCGTGAGCATGGGCACCTACGACGTCAGCGCGAACGAAGTCGTCAACTTCAGCATGATCGGCTGCCGCATGGACAACATCTGCGACACGACGCGCTGGGGCGTGATCGGAACGAATTTCTGCAAGAACATCCTGCTGGAAGACTGCACGCTCTCGCGCATGGACACGCATGAGGGAGTCTCCGGCACGTATATCATCCGCGGCTGCACGCTCGGCCACGCCGGTCTGAACGCCATCGGGCGCGGCGTTCTGACCGTCGAAAACTCCACGCTGAACGGCCGGTCCTTCCTCAATCTCCGCAACGACTACGGCAGCACCTGGGACGGCACCGTGGTGATCCGCAACAGCCGCTGGATTCCCGGCTGCGGCGCGCCAACCCAACCGCACCTCCTCAACGCGAGTAACGACGGACAGCACGACTTCGGCTATCCGTGTTTCATGCCGCGGGAGATCGTGATCGACGGACTTGAAATCGACGATCGACGCCATCCCAGCAGCTATCAAGGCCCCTTTATCTTCTCGGACCCGGATGGTGGTCAGTCCTCCGCCGCAGCCCGCCCATTTGCCTATCAGTTGACCGAGCAGGTGACGATACGAAACCTGACGACCACCAGCGGTCGCAAATTCCGAGTTTCGCCCGATGCGGGGTTCGCCGCCCGAGTGCGGGTGATCGAGACGAATTGAGCACCCGCTATTCTTCGTGGCCGTGAGTATGAGCGAGTGGAGTGAACATTCCACCGCTCACGCTCGCCGCCACATTTCTACCTGCCCTTGATCCAGATCAAGGCACGCACCGAACGGCAGCGCTACCTTAGGCTCCCCTTTCTCACCGTGCCTTCCCCCGCTTCGCTCCTCACCCGCTTCCACCTCCGCCACGCCTCCCCCACGAATCCGCCCTCCGCACGGCTGGTCGTCAAACGCGACGGCTCCTCCGTACCGTGGGATGCCTCAAAAATCACCCGTGCCGTCGCGCTCGCGTTTCACGATGTGAAACACGATGGCGCGCCCAATCCCTATCGCGAGGATCCCGCACTGCATTACGGACTCGACCTCGACACCTTCCTCAAAGTGATAGCCATCTCCGGCCGCGTGGCGCGCACCGTCGAGCACACGCATCGCCAGGGGCGCCATCCAACGATCGAGCAGATTCAGGACATCGTTGAAAAGGCGATCGCCGCCGAGGGCGAGTGGGCCGTGGCACGCAGCTATATCGTCTATCGCCTCCGTCAGGCCGCGCAGCGGCTGCAGCGTTTCGCCGACAACGGCCTCGCCGACTATATCGCATGCGCGAAATACGCGCGCCATCGCGGCGATCTTGGCCGGCGCGAGCTGTTTCCCGAAGCCGTGCAGCGCGTCCGCACCATGCACGCGACCTATTTTCGCGACCGGCTCCACCAACGCGTCGCTGGCGACATCGCAGCCACGCCTGCCGCACCGCAGGACCGTGAATTCCTGCGCGAGATGATCGGCGACGCCACGATCGGAGAACTGATCGAACGCGCCTTCTCCGCCGTCGCGCAGAAACGCGTGCTGCCCTCGATGCGTTCGCTCCAATTCGGCGGCGAAGCCATCCTCCGCAACCATGCGCGGCTCTTCAACTGTTCCTTCAGCGTCGCAGACCGTGTGGAATTTTTCCGCGAATATTACTTCCTCCTCCTCGCCGGCACCGGCTGCGGCTTTTCCGTTCAGCGGCATCACGTCGCCCGGCTGCCGATCCTGCCGGCTCGCGGAGCGGAGATGGACCTCCCCGTCGTCCATCACACGGTCGCCGATACGATCGAGGGTTGGGCAGACGCGCTCTATGTTCTGCTCCTAAGCTACCTGCAGGATTTCAAAGCTGAGTTCAATTTCTCGGGCGTGCGGCCCCGCGGCAGCGCGCTCGCCACTTCGGGAGGCAAGGCACCCGGGCATCTGCCGCTCAAGCAGACGCTGAACAACGTCGACGCCATCCTGCGCGGAGCGGGCGGCCGGCGGCTGCGTCCCATCGAGGTCTACGACATCTGCATGTTCATCGCGCGCTCGGTGCTCAGCGGCGGCATCCGTCGCTCCGCCACCATCTGCCTCTTCTCGCCGGACGACGTGGAAATGATGGATGCGAAGACAGGCAACTGGTTCGAGAAACATCCCCAGCGCTCCGCATCGAACAACTCGGCCGTGCTGCCGCGAACGTCAACGGACGACGCGCTCTTCCGCCGATTGTTCAACGCCCAGAAGGAATTCGGCGAACCCGGCTTCTATTTCGCCGATCATCCCGACTACGGGTGCAATCCGTGCTGCGAGATCGGCCTGCATCCGGTCTTGGGCGACACGCTCTCGGCAGCAGATCTCGCACGCCTTCGTGCCTTGGGTTACGAAGGCGAACTGATCCCGAACGCGCCGGTCTCAGGCTGGCAGATGTGCAATCTCAGCACGATCAACGGCGCGGCGCTCGCCGGCACCGAGGATTTCCTCGAGGCCTGCATCCACGCGGCGATCGTCGGCACGTTGCAGGCCGCATACACCGACATTCCCTATCTCGGTCCGGTCACGCGCTTCCTCAACGAGCGCGATGCGCTGCTTGGCGTTTCGATCTGCGGCTTCATGGACAACCCCGAACTGCTTTTCGACCCTGTTGTGCTCGAGCGCGGTGCGCGTCTCTGCCGCGCCGCGAATCAACTGGTCGCCGAGACGATCGGCATACGCCCCGCCGTCCGCGTGACGTGCGTGAAGCCGGAAGGCACCGCCTCGCTGCTGCTCGGCGCCGCGTCTGGTATTCATCCGCACCACGCGCGGCACTACTTCCGCCGGGTGCAGGCCAATCGACGCGATCCGGTATACAGCCATTTCCGACACGCCAATCCGCACATGACTGAAACGTCGGTCTACCGGCCCGACACCGACGATGTGATCACGTTTCCCGTCGAAGCCCCGTCCGGCGCAATTCTCCGCGACGACCTCGGCGCCGTAGAGTTCCTCCAGTTCGTACAGCTCGTGCAGCAACATTGGGTGCTCACGGGCGAGGCGCCGGAAACCCGCTCGCCCGGCCTTCATCACAACGTGTCCAACACGTGCACGGTGAAACCCGAGGAGTGGAACGCCGTCGCCGAGTTCATCTGGCAACATCGGGAGCATTTCACGGGCGTTTCGCTGCTCGGCTACGATGGCGACAAACGCTATCCGCAGGCGCCGCGCGAGTCGGTGGTCACCGACGACGATGCCGCGCGCTGGAACCGGCTCGCGTATTCGTCCGTCGACTACGCCGGATTGCGGGAAGCCACGGACGAAACCGCTCTCAAGGACGTGAGCGCCTGCGCCGGAGGAAAGTGCGAGCTGCCGTAATCGCCCGCCTTTGTCCGACGCCCACGTCAAACGATGAGCAGCTTTCGGCAGGAAACGCCCGGCGCACGGGCGGCATCGGTGCTACACTTGCCGCGTCGGCAACGGTACCGACATAAACCATGAACTTGGCCTTCCTAATACTCGGGTTAACCGGCCTGGTCGCAATCGTGGTCAGCATCGTTGCCATGGCCACCGCGCCCGTGGGTTACGAAGATGAAACGGGGTTTCACTCCGCTTGTCATCGCTCCGGGAGTCACAGGCGTTGGTCTTCCGACCGGAGGACCCATTCAACCAGAAAAATGGGCGGATCCTTCTATGCAGGATCGGCGAGCCGGCTTGTCGGACCATGATTCGAAAACAAGGTCGCTCGCTGTGTTCTCCTTCTCCCGGTCATGTCTGTTCGGAAGCCTGTTCGCTCTCTCGCTGGCTCCAGCGAGCGCTGAGCCGGCGCGCGCTATTCCCGACCTCGCACTCGAATTGATCTGGGTCGCCCCGGGCACTTTCACGATGGGCAGTCCGCCGGACGAGCCGGAACGCAACAAGGCAGAGGGTCCGCTAACGCGCGTGACCTTGACGAAGGGATTCTGGCTGGGAAAGACGGAGGTGACACAGGCCCAGTATGAGGCGCTCACCGGCAGCAACCCGAGCACGTTCAAAGAGAATGGACGCAACGCGCCCGTCGAACGCGTCTCGTGGATCGATGCGATCGCCTTCTGCCGGAAGTTGACGGAACGCGAACGAACTGCGGGCCGGTTGCCCGAGGGTTACGCTTATACCCTGCCGACGGAAGCGCAGTGGGAATTCGCCCATCGCGCGGGCTCGACCGGTCCGTATCCCGGCGAGCCGGATGCCACGGCTTGGAATGAGGCGAACAGCCATGGAACCACTCACCCGGTCGCAACGAAGCGACCGAACGCATGGGGCTTCTACGATATGGCCGGCAATGTCATCGAATGGTGCTTCGACTGGTATGGCACCTATCCGGGCGGCACGGTGACGGACCCGAGCGGGCCCGGGCGCGGCTACTATCGGATGGCACGTGGCGGAAGCTGGCGCACCGACGCCAGCCTCGGCCGAAGCGCGGCGCGTGCTGGCGGCTCGGAGGGCCGCCTCGACTACACGATCGGGTTCCGGGTTGCGCTCAGCGCCGTGGCGAATCCGTGACGCTGAGCACTCAGCCAAGGCCCCCTTGTAGAAGGAGGGGCGGCTTCAGCACCACGGCAGTCTAGCGCCGAGCCGGAAGGCTTCCTGCCCTACCGACCTGGCGTTCCAGCTCCGAGCGAATCTCCTCCGGTTTCCAAGCATTGCCGCGCCAGATCTGCGCCACCTCACCTGTCGGCAGGACTAATACGGTGGCCAGCGTGTGATCGATGGAGCCTCCATTTCTTTCTGTCCGCACCGCAAACCCTCGAGTGAGATCTTGGATCTCTGCCGTAGAACCCGTCAGAAACCTCCATCGACCGAAGTCTGCGCCCAAGGCCGCGCCATACTGCTTCAGCACGTCAGGTCGATCATGTTCAGGATCGATCGTGATGCTTAACAATTGCGGCTCAGCCATAGCCGAAGCAGGCATTCCCGCCAACTCGGATTGCAGCGTGAGGAATTTCTTCGCCAAAAGCGGGCAGAACTCAGGCACAGGACAGCGGGTGAAGATAAACGTGAGGATGCTGTAGTGACCCAGCATCTGACCGGAGCCATACTGCCGTCCGTCTTGGTCGATTAGAACAAACGACGGGATCTTGTCGCCTTCACGAATCCGACGAGCACTTGTTTGAGTCGGCGCCTCGGATACCGCGCTATAATGCTCCCGGCCCATTTTCCTGAAATTCGTCGCTCGGGAGGTTTCCCCCACTCGAAACTCAAACGCCACCCGATCGCCTGGTTTCAAGCCGGTGACGTCTTCGGATGACACGAAGAAAGGCATCGTCATAGCCGGCATGTAGCCGGGTATCTCTTCGTGTTGAATCGAAATCGCGCGCTCCGCCGGGTCATAGGCACCCCGAATCACTCCTCGAACGTGAAATACCCTTTCTCGGTCCCCATCCGTCACTTTTGATTTCTCGCACCCGGCAATCATCGAGAAGACCGGGATTCCAACGAAACAGAGATAAAGGCAGGCCCACCAAAGTCTGGATTGCGCCATCGGAAAAAAGCACCGACCGCGATCAGGGCAACCGGTTTCCGGATTTTTGCGAACCGAAGAGCGAATCGCGTGACTATGTCAGTAAGCCGCAAGTGCCCAGTGGCGAAGTTTTCCCCAGTTTTGATCTATGAAAACCATACGCTCACTTCTTCTCGCCATCTGCTTTGTGGCGACATTCCTGACTGGCTGCGGGAAAAAAGATACCGGTAGCGGGGGCTCGACGAACGCTCCGAGCGCAGATGCGTCCGGCGGAGCGAAATCCAGCGCGGCTCCAGCGCCCGCCAGCGGTCGTCCGATCGAGATTACGGGCAACGACATGATGAAATTTTCCGTGACAGAAATTCGCGCCAAGCCCGGCGAGGCGCTTTCTGTCACGCTCAACAACGTCGGCACAATGCCTAAATTTTCGATGGGTCACAACTGGGTGCTCCTTAAGCCCACTGCGAACATCGAAACGTTTGTAGGGGAAGCGGCGCAGGCGGCCACCACTGATTATGTCCCCGCTGCCCTCAAGAGCGACGTCATCGCGTCCACGAAACTTCTCGGACCCAAGGAGAAGGACACAGTGACCTTCAAAGCCCCGAGCCAGCCTGGGCGCTATCCATTCCTGTGCTCGTTTCCCGGGCACTACCAAGTCGGAATGAAAGGTGAACTCATCGTCGAATAAACGGAGGTAATCATGACCCGAAAGCACGTGTGGAGCGGTGTAGCGGTGGCGGGAATATTGATGGCAATGACGGGCTGTGGTCGCCCTGGCGGAGGCACGGCTCAAACCGAAGGCAAGGCGGGTTCCAACGATGCGGCGAGGAAGACCTACGTCGCACCGGGCGAGAAAGACGAATTCTATCTTTTTTACTCTGGTGGTCATTCTGGCCAGGTATTCGTTTCCGGTATACCGTCGATGCGCCCCATTCTGCGCATCCCAGTGTTTACGCCGGACCCGGCCTTCGGCTACGGGTTCGACGATCACACAAAGGATATGCTGGGAGGCTTCACTTGGGGCGATGTGCATCACCCTGCACTCTCTCAAACCGACAGCATGTACGACGGTCGCTGGCTGTTCGTGAACGACAACGCCAACAACCGAGTGGCGCGGATTGATCTCCGCGACATGAAAACGAAGCAAATTCTCGGCCCCATTCCGAACTCGTCTGGCAACCACGGCTCTTCGTTCGTCACGGAAAATACCGAATACATCCTTGTCGCCACGCGCTTCTCTGTGCCGCTGCCCAAGGGACGTCACGCCGAGGTCACGCGGTACGCCGACGAGTTCAACGGTATGTTGAGCGGCATATCCGTCGACAAGCAGACGGGAGAAATGAAGCTCGGTTGGCAGATCCTTACCCCGCCCTTCAACTGGGATCTCGGCTCAACTGGCAAAGGTCCGAGTTCCGGCTGGGCATTCTGGACGTCATACAACACGGAGATGGCTCACGAGGTTCTGGAAGCCGGCGCCTCGCAGCTGGACCGAGACCTCGGAGCCGTCGTCAACTGGCGTGCCGCCGAAGCGGCGGTCCGCGAGGGGAAAGCCACGATGCAAGATGGAGTGCCGATGATCGATCCGGCCAAAGTGCCGGGCGTCCTATATTTCCTCCCGATCCCTAAATCGCCGCACGGCATCGACGTCGATCCGAGTGGCAAGTGGGTCGCTGCCGGCGGCAAACTGCAGCCAACCGTGTCCGTTTTCAACTTCGAGAAAATCAAGGCGGCGATCGATAAGAAGGACTTCGAACGCGAATTCCGCGGCGTGCCCGTGATCAAATTCGAATCCGCCCTCGAAGGCGAAGTCCCTGCTGGGTTGGGACCGCTGCACACGCAATACGACGGCAAGGGTAACGCTTATACCTCGATGTTCATCGAATCGGTGGTTACGAAATGGAAATTGCCGCCGTGGTCCGACGAGCAAAAGAAGGACCTAAACAAAGTCGTTCTCGATAAGATTCCCGTGCATTTCAATATCGGCCACCTCGTGGTCGCTGGGAGTGACACCAAGCAACCCTACGGTCGCTATCTCGTTGCGGGAAACAAGCTCTCCAAGGGCCGCCACCTCAGCTCGGGCCCGTCGCAACCTGAGAGCAGCCAGCTGATTGATATCACAGGCGAAAAAATGGTCATGCTCTACGAGACATTCACCGATCCCGAGCCTCACTTCATGCAAATTCTCAAGGCGGACGCCATCAAGCCGATCGAGGTGTATCCGAAGGCCGAGAATAAACACCCCCACGCCGTTTGGGAGGCAGGCCAGACCGGCGTTACCCGCAATGGCAATCTGGTTGAAGTGAAGGCCATGGCGATCCGCAGCCGGTTCAGCCCGGAGCGAATCGAGGCTAACCAAGGCGATGAAATCGTGCTGCACCTCACAAACGTCGAGCAGACCACCGACATGATTCATGGCTGGGGGCTGATCGAGCACAACGTCAACATCATCGTCGATCCGGGTGAAACAAAGACAATCCGCTTCAAGGTCGATAAGCCGGGCGTCTTCGCCTTTTACTGCACGAATTTCTGCTCCGCGCTCCACCAGGAGATGCAGGGCTACCTTGAGGTGAAGCCCACGCGGACAGCTCAGCGCTAATTCGCCACAGTCGCGCATGCGCACCGCGACGCTCCGCCTCTATCGATTCCTCCGTCGACCGCCCAGCGCGGGCGCACGGATGGCTCTTGTCGTGGCCGCGTTTGCGCTAACGATCGCGATGGTCCTTCCTTTTTGGAAAATCCGGCTCGTGGCGCCCCAATATCAAGAAGGCCTCGAACTCAACATCTACGCCTACAAGCTGGCCGCGGGAAATGAGGGCCAGGATCTCCACGAGATCAATGGGCTAAACCATTACATCGGCATGAAGCCGATTCAAGCGGCCGACTTCATCGAGATGCGGTGGGTGCCCTTTGCATTGGGTGTATTCATACTTCTAGCGCTCCGCGCCGGTGCGATCGGCATCAATCGCGGCATCGTCGACCTGCTTGTGCTTTATCTCTATTTCACGGCATTTTCGCTGGGGAGTTTCTACTATCGCCTCTACACCTATGGTCACGAACTTGATCCTAAGGCGCCCGTCGACATTGAGCCATTCACGCCCGTGCTGATCGGAACTCAGCGGATTGCCAATTTTCAACAGAGCAGTTTTCCGGATGTCGGCGCGATCTTCCTCGGGTTGTTTCCGCTTCTCCTGGCTTTCGCTCTCTGGCTCTCGCGCAAGGAGGAAGCCGTATGAAAACCGGCCTGTGCATCGTACTCCTCGCCTCAGCCATCGGCGTCCGCGCCAGCGCAACGCCCCTGCAGCGGGCCATCGACGCTGCGGAACCCGGGGCGGCAGTCCGAGTGCCCGCCGGAACGCATGCCGGCCCGCTAGTGATCGCGAAACCGCTGCGCCTGCTGGGCTCCGAGGGCGCGGTCATCGACGGCCAGGCTCAGGGACACGTGATCGATGTTCGCGCACCAGATGTCGAAATCGCCGGTTTAGTGATTCGCCGCTCCGGATCGAATCTCTCGACCGACGATGCTGGTGTGCACGTTCGCGCTCCCCGCGCGATTATCCGCAACAACACTATTGTGGATACGTTGCATGGGATCTACCTGCGGAAGGCCGACCAGTGCCGCATCGAGCACAACGTAATCCGCGGGCGAGCCGCACAGACCACCATCGCTGACCCGCTGACCCGCGGCCTGCGATTGACGAGTGCCGAGCTGTGTTCGGTCGAGTTGGAGCAGGATCGCCGTGGAAACGGCATCCATATATGGAATGGCTCCCGCCAGATCATCGCCGACAACGATATTCGCGGCACCCGGGACGGCATCTATTTCCAGTTCTGCGACGAAAGCCGGATCGAGCGCAATGTCATCGCGGATGTACGCTACGGCCTGCACTACATGTATTCCGACGCGAACGTCTTCGAAGAAAACCTGTTCACTCGCAACGCCGCCGGTTCCGCGATCATGTATTCAAACGGCATCACCCTCCGCCGAAATCGCTTCATCGCGAATCGCAGCCACCGTGCCTACGGACTCCTGATGCACACCGTCGAGGCGACACGGATCGAGAACAACATGATCGAAGGCAATACCGTGGGCGTGTTCGTGGAGAATTCGACCATCAATCACTTCATCGGAAATCGGATCGAGGATAACTATATCGCGTTACGCCTATCCGACAGTTCGGACGAGAATTGTTTCACCGCGAACAGCCTGCGCGGAAACATCCACGCGGTGGAAACGAGCGGACTGAATCGGAGCAATCGTTTCACCAGCGACGGAATCGGCAATTTCTGGGATGGCGCACTCCATATCGATCTCGATGGCGATGGCATCGCCGATGCGCCGCACCACGAGACAGATCTGTTCGGCCGCTGGCGCCGCACCTTTCCGGAGATCGGACTGCTCTCCGGCAGCCCCGGCGAGCGGGCCCTCCGTTTTGTCCATGCCCGCGTGCGCGTGCCGGGCATGCCCGGCGTGGATGACCAGCGGCCGTTGACGCATCCCCGCCCATGATCGTCGCTCACGGAATCGAAAAGCGCTTTGGCCCGCGGCGGGTCCTGGCCGGGCTCGACCTTGAAATCTTGCCGGGCTCCGTGACGCTGATGGTTGGCGCCAACGGGGCAGGCAAGACGACCCTACTGCGAATCGTGGCGGGACTGTGCCTGCCCGACGCGGGCGAGATGCGTCTGTCCGGGAAGGATGTTGCCCGCGACCGGCTCGCGGCGCTCGCCCGATTGGCCTTTCTGCCGCAGGCGCCGAGCTTCCACGCCCGGCTCACGACCCGCCAAGTCACCCAATATTACGGCCGGTTGCGCGGCCGCAGCCGGATGGAGGTAGATCGCGAGCTGGATCGCTGGGGTCTCGGCGATCATCTCGCGGCGCCGACCGCGCAGCTTTCAGGGGGGCTGCGGCAGCGGCTGGCGATCGCCATCTTTGCCCTCGCGAAGGCGCCGATTCTCGTTCTCGACGAACCTGGATTGAGCCTCGATCCGGAATGGCGTCTGCGACTTCAAAGGCATCTGAACGCGGAAGCGGAACGCGGCGCCACCGTTCTCGTAGCTACCCACCTGCTTGGGGAATGGGAGGGCAAGACCGGCCGCTGCGTACTGCTGCAGGAAGGTCGCGTGAGCGCTGCGCTGCCGCCCGATCGCCTGCGGGAGTCGTTTCCGCTTCGTGCTAGCGATGAGTCTCCATGAACGCCGTCATCGCCATCGGCTGCCGCGCGGCCACTGCAACGATTGCGCGGGAACTTCTCAGCTATCGGATCAACCGCTTCCTTTACCTTCACGTCGCTCTGATGCTGACGATCGGATTACTAGCGCTGCTCGCTCCGCCCGAATCGGCATCCCCGGGCACCGCTTGGTGGGTGCTGAACGGAATCGTCTTCGTTGCCACGATTTCAGCGCTGCTCCTCGGCCTCAGTTCGGCGCAGGCGGAAGCCGAGGAATTCAGCCAATTGTTCACCCAACCGCTACCGGTGGGCTCCTGGGTAGTCGGAAAGTGCGCGGGACTGTTTTGCGCGACCGTCCCCGCTTCGGCTCTCCTCGTGCTTCCGACCGTGTTGAGCGCAGGTGGCTCGTTGCTACTCTTGGGAGTTGCCACTGCGGCCGCTGCCATCTCTCTGCTTTTCTCCTGGGCCGGGCTCGCGATCGGCTTGTGGTTTTACGATCCCGTGCGCGGCATGATCGCTGCATTGGGCTTCTGGTGTGTGCTGCTTTTCGGGGTCGACTTGGTGCTCATCACGATTGGTGGAGCTGAATGGATTCATACCCACCGCGCCCCTTGGGTCGCGGCATTGATGGCCAGTCCACTTGATGCGTTCCGGGTCACACTCCTCTTCGTTGTCGAGGGC
Source organism: uncultured Opitutus sp. (assembly GCA_964480585.1). Classification (GTDB taxonomy): domain Bacteria; phylum Verrucomicrobiota; class Verrucomicrobiia; order Opitutales; family Opitutaceae; genus ER46. The sequence continues at coordinate 44,488 of CAYZPV010000001.1, forward strand.
GCCGCCTTCAGCGGCTCCGATCTGCATCCGTTGACGAACTGGTGGTTCGAGCATCCCGTTCTCTGGCTCACTCTGTGCCTGTCAGGATGGGCCGCCGTGGCGATGCTCGTTGCCGTTGTCGCGGCCAGGCGGCGCTTGCGCCGCTAACCGGCACGACCATTGAACACGGTGAAGAGTGGATCCACCCCAACGGATCCCATCACGACCACCCGAGTTGCTTTCTCCCCCGCTGGTTTACCATCTCCGGCGTCCAGCCCGGCTCCCACACCAGCCGCACCTCCACCTCCGTCACCCCGCGCACCCGCTCCACCGCGGCGCGCACGCCGTTGAGGATGACATCGCCAGCCGGGCACGAGGGCGTGGTGAGGGTCATCGCAACAGCCACGGCACTGCCGTTCAGCGTCACGTCGTAGATCAATCCGAGATCGTCGACACTCACGCCAAACTCGGGGTCCTCCACACTGGCGCACGCAGCGCGGATATCAGCGAGAGTCGGTTCTGTGTTGCGCGAGCTCATGATGGTGATGCCGCCATTCCGGAGTGCGGGTCCACAACAGGCTCGGGCTCCCCAAGGTGGCACAGCACCCGGACGACGTTGGTAATAAAAACCAGAATCGCCACGGCCAGCATCGCCGAGCCAATCGCAAGCAACCCCGGCGACCCCACCAGAATCGCGACAATGAGGGTGAGAAGCGCTGCGGCATGAAGCGCCATCCAGCCGTTCTCCAACGTGCGGGAACCCAAGGCCGTCGCGAGCGGCACCTTCCGGCGGCCGGCCAGCGGGCCGTAGGTTTTCATCCAGACGAGGAACGGCACAATTTTGCAGAGCATGCCGAGAACCATGAAACTCAAGGCGCCAACGCTCACCGTCATTCCGTAAGCTATGGTACCTCGGGCCCCGAATGCGGAAGCCGAGGCGGGCAGAGCGAGAAGGACCACACCGCTAACCGCGGCCAACGCAAGAATACCGGCGCCGACAACGAAAGCCCTCACTCCCGGTTCCAGCGCCTTCCGGCGCCGCGAGCGCAACGTCGCGATCAATGCAACGCCAGAACTGCCCACTCCCGCACCGACGAGCAACGCACCCGCGAGCGCGGCCGTTCCTTGGCCGCACGCCAATCCCGGGGCCAGCAGCAGCATGCCGGCCTGCGAAAACCACAGTCCTGCGCGAACCCAACCCGCCCGGCGGAGATCGGCCATCGTGAACATCGGTACGAGCTGAAACGTGGCGCCTTGCAGCAAAGTGAGAAAAAAACCTCCAAGCCCGAGATGCGCGTGAGCCCGCAATAAGTCGACGACGGAAAGTGGCAGGAACGGATCGCGTCGATTCAGTGCCAGCACTACGCCCGCGAAAACGGTGGCGGCGAGCCAGCTCGTCGACACCGGAAAGCTCCACGCCACGGCGTCACGCCGCGACGCGGCTAAAAAAGTCCGCCACGTGCCGACCAGTAGAATGCTCACGCCGCTCGCCACGGCCGTCCCACCGATCGCCACCAACTCAAACCGCCCGGCGAAAAATCCCGCGACCAGCAACCCCGCTCCGCCGCTGTGCAACGCATAGTGCCACCACGCAGCAGCGAACGGCAATCTCAGCGGCGAACCCAGCACCACGGGCATCAGTTGATAAACCGCTCCTAGCGTGACACTGAGTAGGAACCCCGGGAGCCAGAGGTGGGCGACGGCGACCACCTGCGGATGGAGATACGGCAACAGCAGCAGCTCCGGCCGTAACGCCTGGATCGCCACAGCCAGCACCAGCGCGCCGAGCCCCGTGCAGATGAAGGCCAGCGGCAGCCTCGCTCCCGCAACCAATCCGACACCGGGCCGGAGCGGGAGCGACGCCGCAGGTTTAGCGACCGATGGTGGTAATCCAGCTTCCATCGGGCGCATTCTCGCAAACATGGTGAGCCCCCCGTGCGATCAACTCCGGGAAGAGGTGAATCGGCTGACGATCCGTGCGCGCGCGAAATGTCGCGCCCACCGGGATCGTCTCCAGCTTGTTCAGGATCTCGAGCATCGGGTGCGGCGGCTCAAATCCGCGCAGATCGAGCTCGTCGGTTGCGATGGCATCCGGCTTCGCCGGACGACGCGGTGGCGGCGGTGGAGTCGCAACCGAGGTGGCGGCAAGCCGCGTGATCTTCACCTGCCACTCCGTCGGTCCGTCGAGAAGATACTCCCAGGCGAATGCGCTGCGGAACAACCCTTCGAATTGATAGTAGAGCGGCACGGGATCGTGATCGTTCACGAGCACGAAATAGCTGCCGACCGGAAGCTCGGCCCAGCGTTGAAAGATCTGCGCGTGCTTGGCGCGGCAGGGAATCCGGCGCACGTCGAAGTGCGTCAGGTCGATGGTAGCGGATGTTTCACTCATGATCAGGAAGAAGCTTGGGCCGGCTCCGCCGCGAGCGTGAGCAGCATCGTGAACGCCCCTGCGCCCGCGCGCACCGCGTGCGGATGCCCCGGGGGCAGATGCAGGAGCGCGCCGCTCTCCAAGCGATGCCACGCGCCGGCAAAGAAGAAATCGCACGCCCCGGTCAGCACCTGCGCCACCGCGCGTCGCCGGCTCGTATGCGAAGTGAGCTCCTGCCCCGCGTCGAAGGCGAACAGCACTACGCGCAATTCCGGCGTCTGCAGGAGCGTGCGGCTAACGATGCCGGCCGAAGACACTTCGGCGGTCTCCGCCAGCGTCAGCGACTGGGCGGCGTCGGCGGGAATCAACGATGTTTGAGCCATGCGCGGACTCTACTCGCGCCCCACCGATTCCGCATTGATGTGGATCAAACAACCCGGGCTTTCTCGGCGCCTTCCAGTTCGCGCATCTCCCTTGACCTGTATCAAGGATCGTTGTCCGTCCTGATGCTAAGGTCGTGCACGATGAAGATTTGCACTCGTTTCCTCCTTCCGACGCTTGCCGCGGCGAGCCTCGCTTTCACCGGCTGCGGCCGGTCCGACAAACCCGCCGCGGTGGCCAGCGCGCCCGCCGCCCCCGCACCCACTGCGGACGGCAAGCGAGCGATAGAAATCACCGGCGACGATACGATGAAATTCAACGTCACCGAACTTCGCGCCAAGCCCGGTGAAACGCTGCGCATCACGTTCAAGAACATCGGGCGGATGCCGAAGCAGGCCATGTCGCACAATTGGGTGCTCGTGAAACCGATGTCCGACGCCGATCTCAACGCCTTCGGCATGAAAGCCTCAACGTCGGCCCCAGATTATCTGCCTGCCGATCGTTCCAGCGTCATCGCGCACACGAAACTCCTCGGCGGCGGAGAATCAGATACGATCGAATTCAATGCCCCGGCCGCGGCCGGGGCATATCCCTTCCTCTGCACCTTTCCAGGACATTTCGCGATCATGAAGGGCAAGCTGATCGTGGACTGAGCCGGGCGTAGTGTGGCCCACGCCTGATGGGACCACCCCAGAACGCCTCCCGCTTTCAACGGGAGGCGTTTTACTTTTACACAACGAAGTTCACGCTGTGGGGGCCCGCCCGATCAACATGCGCCAGCTGCCGTCGCCAAGCTGCACGGCCTCGGCGGATATTCCATTTCGTCGCAGAACCCGGATCAGTTCGGCGGGTTGCGTGTTTGTGCGCACGGAAAGCTTATCGCCAGGCTGCATCTCAGCGAGCGCCGCACGAATCGCATCGACTGGCCGTGGCGGCGGTTTTCCCCGGGCGTCGAGTTCCGTCGCGCAGCGCCAGGCATGACGCTTCATCGTTCGATACTCCCAGCCGGGCGAATATACGAATGGGCTGCCGACTGACGACTCCAGGAGCCGCGCGGCTTCTATGAGAGGTTCGGCGAACGACATGGTGGTCAGAGATAAAACATGCCCTTCGCCAGCAGCACGATGGTCAGCATTAGGCTGGCGACGATGCGGTGCGTGTATTTGAACCGGCACGGATTCATCGTGCCCTTGATCGAAGCCCGGATCGCGGAGACGAAGACCCCGAGGACGGTGAACGCCAGGCCCATCTTGATCGTCAGCATGATCCCGAATTTCGAGCGAAAGAAATCCGGACGTCCCGAGTAGTGGATCCAGAACATGGCCGCACCAGTGAGAAATAATAGCGCTACGACGATCGGCATGAACTTCCGCACGTGCGCCGGAATCGCGTCCGCAAGCTTCGCGCCCATTCCCTCCGGCAGCTTCTTCTCGAGCGGCTCGATCACGAGCACCTCGAAGAAGACCGCGCCGACGAAGATGATCGCGCAAAGCAAATGGATCGTGAGGAAGAGTCCGTAATAGGAGACCATGAGGGAATATCGCGAGTCTCATCGTCCGCCAGCGTTCTGGAACGACCGTAATAGCCGGGCCGACGGCTGTGACTCAATCGCAGGTCACAAGCATGCCAAATACCGGCTGCCGAGTCCTTGATTTAAATCAACGAACTCAAAGGCCCGCGGTTCGCTGAAGGGGCATTCGCTTTAAGCCTCAGCGCTCGAGCCAGATGCTTTCAATAATCCGAGGCTCGGCTTGTAGGCGTGAAGCCTCCTCCTGAATTTGGGCCGGTGCTGCTGCTTCCCGGGGGAATATTTTCTGCCTGTTCATCGCGCGCGGAGGCAAAGCCCGCCGCTGCGAGGAGGTCGGAGCCTGGCGTTCGGTCGCCTCCGACTACAGCGACACAAATTCTTCCGCGATCAGCGCGACCATCACGATCGGCAGATAGAAGATCGAGGCGAAAAACAGCCGTCGCGCCGCCCGATCACGGTCGCACTCCACGACGAAGCGCCACGCGCAGCTCAGAAACCAAACGTTCGCGAGCAGGGTCACGACACCATAAGCCGGCCCGAACCACGCGAGCCCCCAAGGCACGAGCGACGCACCCGCGAGCAGAAGTGCATACGCCAGCGACCATGCTGCCGTCCGCGCACCGATAAGATCCACAGCCGGCAGCAGCGGAAACCCTGCGCGGCGATAGTCCGCGCGATGCCGCCAGCCGATCGCGAAGAAGTGCGGCATCTGCCAGCAGAGCAGAATCGCCGTGAGCGTGAGGCCAGGCTGCGCCGCCCAGTCGCCCGCCGCGGCATTGCCGAGCATGGCGGGCAGGGCCCCCGCGACCGATCCGATTTCAGTGGCCCAGCGCGTGCGACGTTTCAGCGGTGTGTAGATGAGGCCATAGAGCACGATCGTCGCCACCCCCAGAGCCGCCGCTGCGACATTCACCCAGCTGGCGAGGATCGCGACGCCGCTCAGCGAGAACAGAATACTCCATGAAATTGCCTCGCAGGGAGCGAGGCTCGCCCGGGGCAGAGGCCGCTCCCGCGTCCGCTCCATCAGCGCATCGGTACGCCGCTCCCACCATTGATTGAGTGAAAGCGCGCCAGCCGCGGCGAGCGAAGTCCCCACCACGGTCGCGACCGTCGATCCGCCAACGGGCTTCGCCGTGGCATAGGCAGCCATGGTGGTCAGGATCGACATCGCCGCCAGCCGCGGCTTCGTCAGCGCGAAGATCGCCGCGGCCCGACTACGCCACGTTCGCGATGCGATGCGGAGGGAAGACGACGATACAACGGAGGAAAAAGGCACGACAGTGCGGAAAGAATATTGCGGAGCTCCGTACGTGTCCTTGACCAAGATCAAGGAATTGGACGCGGACGTAGCGTATAACTTTCAACGCCCGCCATGCCGTCCGCATCCAACTTCTCACTGTTGGGCTCGCCAACCTCGACCATGCCTTTCCGTACGCCGTCTGCAATCGCGCAGTCGGCCGCGATAGGCGAAGACGCCAAGCGTTGGTGCGCGCTGGCCGTCGGCAGCCTCGTCGGAGCGGGACTCCTTTCGCTCGCCGTCGTCGTCGGTCGGCTGCCCTTCCTGTCGCGGATCATCGACGACCCGCTCTTCTTCAAGCGCTGCCTCGTCGTGCATGTCGATCTCGCGTTGGTCGTATGGTTCTATGCCTTTCTCGCCGGGCTACTGGCGCTCCGGATCAAGAGTCCACCGAGCCGAGTGGAGAGCGGGGCGTTTGGCGTGGCGGTCGGCGGAGTCATCGCGATGCTAGCCGGCGCGCTTGCGCGCGGTGCTCAGCCGATTCTCGCGAACTACGTGCCGGTGATCGACCACCCACTGTTCAGCGCTGGGCTCGCGGCCTTCTTTATCGGCGCACTCGTCTATTTTGTTCGCGCTTTGATTGCGCCTGTTGCCTCCACCAGATCGCTTCTCCCGGAGGATGTCGGCCTCGGCCTGCGGGCCGCCGCCGTCCTGATCACGATCGCGGCGGCAACCTGGGTGTCCGCCTATGCCGGCCTTCCAGCCGGACTCGATACCTACACACGCGCGGAATTTCTCGCCTGGGGCCCTGGCCACGTGCTCCAGGCGGCCAATGCTTGCGCGATGCTCGCCGCGTGGCTCTGGCTGCTGGAACGCGCCACCGGCACTCCCGTGCTCTCGCGTTCCGCGGCGCGCCTCATCTTCGGCGCACTCGTGTTGCCTCAGGCTGCGATGCCGTTGCTCACCGCTCGCGGCACCTTGGATGCGCTCTACCATACTGGTGCAACCCAGCTCATGCGTTGGGCGATCTTCCCGGCCGTCATCACCGTGTTGGGAACTGGATTACTTCATCTTCGCGCCCATCGTTTCAGCAGTCATCGGACATCGCTGGCGGGCCGCGTGGCGCTCACGGGTTTTGCCGCGAGCGCCCTGTTGACGTTGCTCGGCATTGGTCTCGGCGCGTGCATCCGCGGATCGACCACGCTCGTCCCGGCCCACTATCACGCCTCGCTCGGCGCCGTGACCGTGGCGTTCATGGGCGCCGCCTATTTCGTCTGCGCCTCTGTGGCGCGCGGGATTTCCTTCCGTCCCGTGGGTGATCGCGTCTGGAGAGACGCACGGCGACAGCTCGTCTTGTTCGGCATCGGCCAGACCGTCTTCGCTGTCGGCTTCGCGATTGGCGGCGCCTACGGCCTCGGACGAAAAGCCTACGCGGCCGAGCAGCACGTGCGCAGCGCAGGCGAGGTGTGGGGCCTCGTGGTGATGGGAGTCGGTGGCCTCGTGGCCGTAGCCGGCGGGCTCTGGTTTCTCTTTCTCGTCCTGCGTGAAATGCGCGGCTGGTGGCCGACCCGGGCGCTCCGCGCGGCCAATCCTTCTGGCTCACTCCTACCATGAAGAACAATCCCAAAGACCCGGCGCTGAAGCGCCTCATGGACAATCCGTGGCTCCTTCTGGTGCTCGGCGTCCTCATTCCCTTTCTCTCCTATACCCTGTGGGGTTGGATTGAGCTCGGGACGATCCAACCGGCCGCGCTTCCCTGAGGAAATTACCATGAGTCTGGCCATTCCCGAACGCGGTTGGTATAAAGCGCCTGCTGGCGCCGAGAAGCTCTGGATCGGTCTCGCGCTGCTCTGGTGCTTCGTGATGAGCGTGATGATGCCGTTCTGGCATTTCCGCGGAAAACAAAACAGCCGCGGCGAAGCCTATGCGGTGAAGCCCGCGGATTTCCTCGCGCGCACCGAGAAATTCGCCGCCGCCAACAAGGTCGGCGAACGCAAGGACGGCAATGGGATGCTCGTCCCGATCGCCGAGCCTGCACCCGGCGGCGACGCTTATCTGATCGGCCGCATGTGGTCGTGGTATCCCGTGCTGAAGCTCCGGCAAGGCGAAACCTACCGGCTGCATCTCTCTGCGCTCGATCTACAGCACGGCTTCTCGCTTCAGCCGCTCAACATGAACTTCCAAGTCCTGCCTGGCTACGACCACGTGCTCACGATCACGCCCACGTCGAAAGGCGAGTTTACCATCGTGTGCAATGAATTCTGCGGCATCGGGCACGACAAGATGATCGGCAAAATCCTCGTCGAGTAATCGCGGGGCCACTTCTTCGGAGAAACTCACCATGTCTTCAACTGCCACGCTTCCCACCCCACTGACGCCCGATGCCTCGTCGCCCACGATGCGCCGCTGCGACACGACAGGGATGTCCGTCTGCCTCGTCGCGGAAAAATTCATCAAACTCAACGCGGTCGCCGCCGTCGTCTTCCTCCTGCTCGGCGGCATCGCCGCGATCCTGCTCGCCCTCACGCGGTGGCAGGCGGTGCACCTCCTACCGGTAGACTGGTTCTATCGCATCCTCACGTTTCACGGGCTGAACATGCTCATCTTCTGGATCCTGTTCTTCGAGGTGGCCGTGCTCTACTTCGCGTGCACCGTGCCGCTGAAGACCACGCTCTTTTCTCGGAAAGTAGCGTGGGTGTCGTTCGGCCTGATGTTCGCCGGCGCGGCGATGGTGAACACCGTCATCCTTCAGGGCAAAGCCGACGTGCTCCTCACGAGCTATCTGCCGCTCCTCGCGCATCCCGCGTTCTACCTTGGCATCATCTTCGTCGCGGTCGGGACGCTCGTCGGCGTGTTCAACTTCTTCGCCACCCTCTACATGGCGAAACGCAACCACACCTACGAGGGCTCAATGCCGCTCGTAACCTTCGGCGCGACGGCCGCCGCAATTATCGCCGTCGTGACACTGCTCCACGGCGCGATCGTCATGATCCCGTCATTCACCTATTCGATGGGTTGGACGGCGCAGCCGGACCCCATGTGGTATCGGATGATCTGGTGGGGGCTCGGCCATCAGTCGCAGCAGGTCAATGTCTGCGCGATGGTCGCGATCTGGTATCTGATCGCGAATCTCTCCACCGGAGCGAAGCCCGTCAACGAAACCGTCTGCCGCGGAGCCTTCGTCCTCTATATTCTCTTCATCAACCTCGCCTCCGCGCACCACCTGCTCGTCGATCCCGGCGTCGGCTCCGCGTGGAAAATCTGGAACACCTCCTACGCGATGTATCTAGCCGTGCTCGCCTCGATGATACACGGCTTCACCGTCCCAGCCTCGGTCGAGATGACCATGCGGGAGAAGGGCTACGTGAAGGGACTGTTCGGCTGGGTGATCTCGGCCCCTTGGCGCAACCCGGCCTTCGCCGGCTTCGTGCTTTCCGTGATGATCTTCGGCTTCATCGGCGGAATCACCGGCGTCACACTCGGCACGCAGCAGATCAACATCATCGCCCACAACACGCTGCGGATCACCGGGCACTTCCACGCCACGGTCGTGGGCGGCACGACCCTCGCCTTCATGGCGCTGACCTATTACGTCATTCCACTGATCTTCCGTCGCGACTTCATCTGGCGCAGCGCCGCGCGCGCCCAGCCATGGATTTTTGGCGGCGGTATCCTGCTGGTCTCGCTCGGCATGTCCTTCGCCGGCTCGCTTGGCGTGCCGCGGCGTGACTACGACATCGAGCCAGCGGGCATCTTCGGTCCGGCGGCACATCTGTTCCTCGGCATCATGGGCATCGGCGCCATCCTCGCCGTGGTCGGCCTCCTGCTCTTCGTCGTGCTATGCGTCGGCACGATTCTCTTCGGCGAAAAAAATGCCGGACGCCCCATCGCCGACTGGGGCACTGCGCAGTCGATGGTTGGCACCCGTGAAGGCTCACTCGCCGACGACCACTGGGCCATGAAAGGCACCATCGCGCTTACAGGCGTATTTCTCGCCTGCTTCGCCGTCTACTACTTCGCGAACTGGAAAGCACTCGCGGACGTCTGGCCGGTGCGGTGACCGACCCTGCCACCTCCGCCAGAGCTACTCCGCATGAATGCCACCGCCCCTACACCCGCGACCGCCGACGACAACGGCGAAGTGCGGCGCTTCTTCACCGGCACCGGCTTCCCGCTGTTTTTGCTTTCGGCCACGCTGGTATATGAAGCGTTCCTGCTCGCGATCGTCTTCGCGCCGGAAGGCACGGGCGCCTGGGGCGGTTTCTCCCGGGAGTTCAAGCAATGGTGCTTCCGCTACGATCCTCGCACCGGCGGCATGGAATGGGCCGCCGTGTGGGTAATGCTGGTCGAGCCCGCGTTTGTCGTTGGCGTCGCGGCGTTTCTCTGGCGGCGCGGACTTCGGCCGCTCCGCGCGCTCGCGGGTTGGAAGAAGCACTGCCGGGCGGCCGCCGCCGGCGTGCTCGCCGCGACCGCGGCAATGGGGGGCCTCTTCGCCTATGGTCGACCCGACGCCGACCATGATGCGCCCTTGCCGTTTCCCGGCGAGCGCATCCGTACCCGGCTGACGCTCCCATCCTTCACGTTTAACGATCAGAAGGGGCATTCCTTCTCGCTCGAGGAAATGTGTGGCCGGGTAGTGCTCGCGACCGGCATCTACGCGATGTGCTCAACCTCGTGCCCCGAGATTCTCCGAGAAACCAAAACGCTGCTGGATTCCCTCCCGTCGCATATCCGGGAACGCATCTCAGTCGTCGCGCTCTCGCTCAATCCGGAAGAGGACTCGACGGACTTGATGGATCGCGTGACCGAGGGCTACGGATTTCGCTATCCCGAGTTTCGTTACCTCAACGGAGCTCCCGTCGGAATGCACGAGACGCTCACGCGACTCGGTTTCGCCCGCGTGAAGAACCCCCGCACAAGCGTCATCGATCACGCGAACCTGTTTCTTCTGATCGATGCGCGTGGTGAGATCGCTTACCGCTTCACGCTCGATGCCCGCCATCGCTCTTGGCTCCGCGAAGGTCTCGTGTCGCTGGCGCAGGAGGCCGGCGGGATATGATCGACCTTACGCAGGAGGCACCGATTCGCCCAAATCCCGGCGAGTCGCGGGATGCGCCACGCCCGCCTGCACCTCCCGTCCGCTTTGAAAGCGCGCTGGCGCGGGCGGATCGCGCCTTGGCGTGCGTCGACGGCTTCATCGCCCGCTGGCTGCCGCACGAGATTAACCCGCTCTCTCACGCCGGCGCGGCGGCAAACTTCACGCTGAGCGTGGCCATCCTATCGGGAGTGCTGCTGCTCATCTGGTATTCACCCAGCCTGCAGTTCGCCTATTCCTCCGTTTCGGCGATGGGGGGACACACCCTCGGCGGCTGGGTGCGTGCCGTGCATCGCTACAGCTCGGATCTCGCCATGTTGTTTGTGCTCGTGCACGCCACGCGGATTTTCTTCGCCCGTAAGTTCAGCGGCTCGCGGTGGCTGCCGTGGGTATCAGGCGTCGGCCTGATCGCGCTAATTTGGTTCATCGGCTGGACTGGGTACTGGCTGGTGTGGGACCAACCGGCCCAACAGGTGGCGGTTTCATCCATGCGGCTCCTCGACGCGTTGCCGATCTTCGGCGAACCGCTCGGGCGGCTCTACGTCGCGGATCGCATGGTGCCGAGCCTCTTGTTCTTCGTGGTGTTCTTCCTGCACATGCTGCTGCCCCTCGGCATCGCGGTGGGGCTTGCGGTGCACCTTACCCGCGTGAGCCGGGTAAAGCTGTTTCCCAACTGGCGGATGGCCCTCGCGCTGACTCTCGGCCTCGCGCTCGCCGCCATCGCGCTGCCGGCACCGCTCGACGCCAAAGCGCAGATGGCGTTCAAGGCACCCGCCTTCACGGTCGATGCCTGGTATCTCACGCCGCTCGCCCTCGCCCTGCGTTTCCAGCACGCCGGACTCTGGGTAGCTCTCTTCGGCACCACCGCCGCCGCCGCCGCGGTGCCTTGGATTCTTGGCCGACGTCGCGCGCCGCAAACCTATCAAGCCACGGTCGAACAGTCGCGGTGTCACGCCTGCACCCAGTGCGTGCAGGACTGCCCCTTCGACGCGATCACGATGGTCCCGCGCACCGACGGAAAACGCTTCCCCTCGCAAGCCTCCGTCGATCCCGCAAAATGCGTAGGCTGCGGTGTCTGCGCGGGGTCTTGCGATTCCGAAGGAATCTCGCTGACCTGGTTTGATACTCGCCGCGAAGAAAAGCGCATCGAAAGCGACGTCGCCGCCACTCGCGCTTCCGGCGGGCCAGGCTGGGTGGCCTTTGTCGCTGGCGATATCGACGGTGCGTTGGCCCTCTTCTCTGCGACGCGCTGGCGCGAGCGACTTCCCGGCTATCAGGTGCATTTCGTCCCGACCGCGTCATGGGTGCGGCCAATGTTCGTCGAACGGCTGCTCAAGGGTGGCGTGCAGGGCGTGCTCATCGTGCGCGACGCACGCGCGGAAGCGGCGGCGCGGGACGGCAATCGCTGGGTGCTCGCTCGACTCGCCGGTGAACGCAAACCCATCTTCCGCCCCGAGCGCGGCGGCGGCTCCGAAGCCTGGCGAGTGATCGATTTCGATCCGGTGCGGCCGGATGACCTTAAGCGCGCCGCATCCGCCTTTCGCACCAGCGACCACGGCCGAGCTTCTCTTCCACGTCGTGGCCGTTCGCGCATCTCCGCAATCCTCGCCGGAGGCCTGCTCGCGTTTGCCCTAGCGGTGGTGATCATCGCCCCGAGCCGGCTCGCAGTCACCAATCCCACGCCAGAATCCCCTGAGTTCGTCTTCTCTTTCAAAGCCCTTGGCGAGTTGACGGAAGCTTCCACCCACGACTCGGCAGCGGATGCCTCCAAACCCATTCACATGCGCGGCCGCTCGACGACGAAGCCCCATCGTTCGGATGTTTCGGTGCGTCTGACCATTGACGGCACGACCCAGGAACGGTCCTATCGCGCCAAGGGTATTTCTCGCGATGGTCCCGCGCTCGACGAGTGGCGCCTCGCTCTGCCCTCTCTTGGACCATCTTCCGCTCACACGATCGCGATCGAAATCAAAACCGGCCCGCAGTCGGCGCCCCTGCGATGGTCGGGAACGATCCAGACCGAACCGCGGCACATGTATGTTGTGACCTACGAACCGGAAGTTGGTTTTCGCGTCGAGTAGCACGAGCACACCATGCCTTTCCGCATCTGCAAAAGCATCGATATCGAAAGCGGTCACATGTTGTCGAAGCATTCCGGCAACTGTCGTTTCCCGCATGGTCACAGTCGCCGCATCGATATTGTCGTCGTGAGCGACGAGCTCGATGCCGCCGACATGGTCTGCGATTTCAAGGCGTTGAAGGCTGCGCTCGCCCCCTTTCTCGCCGAGTGGGACCACGCGCTGTGCCTCAACACGGCGGACCCGCAATTCGCGCACCTGCAGAACGCCTACGGAGCGCGCGTCGTGCCTTTTCCGAATTGCGACCCCACGAGCGAGCGCATGGCACAGGTGGTTTTTTCCGAAGCGAAACGCCGCTTGCGAGAAACAATTACATCGGACGCCACCATCTCCATCCCCGCACGGGTGCGCATCGAACGCGTGCGCGTCACGGAAACCAGTTCCAGTTGGGCCGAGTACTTCGAATAGCAAACAACGACGCCGCTACGGAAACAGGAGCTGCACCTGCCAGCGGCCTTCGATGCGCCGGAAGAGTTTTCGTTCGTGCCGGCGAAATGGTTTCTCGCTCCAGAATTCGATTCGATCGGGGACGACGCGAAATCCCGACCAATGCGGAGGCCGCGGCACCTCGCCTACGCCGTGATGCAGGGCCACCTTCGCGCACCTCTGCTCGAGTTCGAGCGCATGCGGCATCGGTCGCGACTGCGGCGATGCCCACGCTCCGATCTGGCTGAGTCGGGGCCGCGACGCGAAATAGGCATCCGCCTCCCTTTCGGTGACCGACGTCACTTTGCCTTGCACGCGAACCTGTCGCCTCGTCTCCGACCAGTAGAAACACAGCGCCGCCATGGGTGTGGCGCGCAGCTCTGCAGCCTTGGGGCTTTCGAGGTTCGTGTAGAACACGAATCCTGCCTCATCCGCCTGCTTCAACAGCACCATCCTCACATTTGGCATGCCCATCGCATCGCTGGTCGCCAACGCCATCGCGGTGGGCTCGCGCACACCCGCGCGCGCGGCCTCGTCGAGCCAAACTTTGAACTCGCCGATCGGATTGGCGGTCGTCGCCTTCATGGGTGCCAACGTGGGCACGCGGCGCTCCCGGACAAAGCGAAAACCTCTCCGGCTTGATTCGGATCAAAGCCAGATGCAGTTCGCCGCCCTATCTTTGGAAATGGTTTCTACCTCAGCGTCGGCATCGGCGCCGATTTCACTTCCGACGATCATCCAAGGAGGCATGGGCATCGGAGTTTCGACTTGGAAGCTCGCGCGCGCCGTCGCGCAAGCCGGTCAGCTTGGAGTCGTATCCGGGACCGCGCTCAATACGCTTCTGATTCGTCGCATGCAGGACGGCGACAAAGACGGAGCGATGCGCGAAGCGCTGGCCCAATGTCCGCTGCGCGAAGCCGCATACCGGATCGAAAAGCGCTACTTTATTCCGGGAGGAAAGAGCGGCGCTCAGAATTTCAGACTCGCACCGATGTTCACGGCGGAACCGGCGAACGAGCTCATCGAACTGACCGTGATCGCCAACTTCGTGGAAATGCATCTCGCGAAGCGCGGCCATTGCGGCGTGGTCGGCCTGAATCTGCTGGAGAAAATCCAGCTCCCTACTCTCCCCTCACTGTTTGGCGCCATGCTCGCAGGCGTCGATTGCGTGTTGATGGGCGCGGGTATTCCTCGCGCCATCCCGAGTGCGCTCGATCGCCTCGCCAGGTGGCAGCCGGTCGAGCTGGAACTCGCCGTCGTCGGCACAAAGACCGACGAGAAGCACGTTTTCCGCTTTGATCCGCGAATATATTTTCCTGACCACAAACCCGATCTCCGGCGGCCGACCTTCCTCGCCATCGTCTCTTCGGCCACGCTGGCGGCAACCCTGGCACGCAAAGCCAGTGGGCACGTCGACGGCTTCGTGGTCGAGGGCATCTCCGCAGGCGGACACAACGCCCCACCTCGCGGTGGCACGACGCTCAACGCGCGGGGCGAGCCAATCTACGGACCGCGCGACGAAACCGACCTGGCTGCCATCCGCGCTCTCGGGCGCCCTTTCTGGATTGCAGGATCGTGTGCATTTCCCGCGAAGCTTCGCATGGCGCGAGAAGCGGGCGCCTCTGGCGTGCAGATCGGCACCGCGTTCGCCTTCAGCGAGGAATCGGGCATCGATCCAGAGATCAAACGCCTCGTACTCGAACAGAGCGCGGCGAAAACGACCACGCTATTCACGGACCCGCGGGCTTCGCCGACCGGTATGCCATTCAAGGTCGTGGATGTCCCGGGCAGCGTCTCGCGCGATGTCGTCTACGAACAACGCACGCGGGTCTGCGATCTGGGCTACCTCCGACAACCCTATCGGAAACCCGACGGAGCCCTCGGTTATCGCTGTCCTGCGGAGCCCGTCGACGATTACGTGAGGAAAGGCGGCGCACTCGCCGACACCATAGGACGCAAATGTCTTTGCAACGGTCTCTTCGCTGCAAGCGGCTTCGGACAAATTTCGAACGACGGCAGAGCGGAGCCGAGCATCGTAACCGCGGGCATCGATGTCGTCGATGTCGCACGCTTTCTGCGACCGGGGAAGCTGTCCTATCGCGCAGCGGACGTTGTGCACTACATCCTCGATGCATTTCACGACTCGGATCCCAGCGTCGCAGATCAACCTCCCGTCGCAATGTAAACGCGCCCCCGCGCCGGACAGTTGTCCGCGAAACAGCGAAAAAGTCCTGCGGTCACCGATCGACTCAAATCCTCCACTCCGTCCACTCGAAATCCCTCTCGGACTTGATTCAGGTCAAGGCAATAGCGAAGCGATCCTCTATGTTGCGTGGCATGAAACCCCTGCCCCACTGTGAACCCATTTGTTCGGAAATCACCCCCGCCAGCGCCTGCACGCAGTGGCAGGTCGCGCGGGCTCGCGCGCGCGAGGGCCACCTCGGCGTCGTCTCTCTCGTTTCGGTCGGTCAACGCCTGCTGGAAAGTCTTCAGCTCGGGGACATCGGAGGCACGATGCGCTGGGCGCTCGACCAATGTCCACTCGGCGAAATCGCGAATGAAATTAAAACGCGCTACTTCGTTCCTAGCGATCAGTCCCATCGCGGCTCATCCGACTTGCCTGCGCCGCCGTCACTCCCGGCGGAGCCACACCGTTCGAGTTTACTGCTGGTCGGCGCATTCGCCGAGGTATTCCTTGCCAAACACGGACATGCCGGCCGGATTGGCATCGCCTGGCCGGATCAGACCGACCATGACGACCTCGCAGTGCTTTCCGGCGCGATGCTGGCTCGCGTCGATTGCGTCCTCGTCCCGCCCGATGCCGCGCCTTTTGTCACTCAGGCTATCGACCTGATCGCGGCCGACGACTTCGCGGCGTGGACGAGTCGGATGACCGGCACGGCGATCCTGCCCTCCGTGATGGTCGTCGACGATGCAATCCTCGGTGTGGCAAACCGCTCAGAACGCATTCCGCTCACGCCGGCGGGTCACCGCTTCGGCTACGAGAATGTGCCGCAATAGGCGCGTAACCCTTCCGCCTGCAGTAGATGCACGCGCGGCCCCTCGACACGTATCAGTCCTTCATCCCGAAAGCGCGCCAACGTCCGTGACAACGTCTCGCTCGTGACGCCGAGTTGGCCGGCGAGGTTTTTCTTCGTGACGGGCAACTCGAACGACGTCGCGCCCGCGGGCACATGCCGCAATAACCAGTCAGCCAGCCGGGCCTCAATCTGGCGGCCTTTGTAGTCCTGCAAGGTCTGCACCAGATGTTTCAGGTGCAGGCTCATGGACGCGAGCATGTGCAGGGACAGCTCGGGATTGCGGCGGATCAGGTCGCGGAATCCGGTCCGCTGCACTAGGATCACTTTCGAATTCTCCAACGCCATGCCGTTGGCGGGATATGCCTCGAGTGTCGCCAGCGTCACCTCCGCGAAACTCTCCGGCGGACGAAACACGCAGATGATCTGTTCACGCCCGTCCGGCGTGATCTTGAACACGCTAATCGCGCCGGTTTGCAGGACGTAGAATCCCTCCGCCTTGTCGCCTTCGCGGAAGAGCATTTCGCCCTTCTCGAGCGATTTCAGGGAGCAAACGTCGGCAACCGTTTCCAGATTCTCGGACGAGAGGTCCGCAAACATCCGACTCTGCCGTAACGTGCCGATGAGGGCGGTGCGACGAAGCGCTTGAAGGGAATCGGAGCCAGCGGGCATCGCTGTGAATTTTCGTTGCAGCCGTTGATTCGAATCAAGGCAATTGTCCTAAGGAAACCGCATACTTGGCGCCATGACTTCGCTTCGTCCCATTGAGCTAGATGTGCGTCCACTTTTCGCGGCCGGCAAACCTCCGCTCGTCCCAATCCTCGACGCGGTCAATCGCCTGCAACCCGGCCAGGCACTGCGCCTGATCGCCCCGATGCAACCCGTGCCGCTCTACGAATTGCTGGGACAGCGCGGGTTCACGCCGGACACCCGAGAGCGAGAAGACGGCGCGTGGGAGATCCTTTTTAGCCCGAACGACGCGGAGGGCTCGTGAGCTTCTCCTGTCCTCATTTCGACATCGAGCGCGACCATTGCCTGCTGTTGAAAACCGATTGTGTGCCGGGCCGGCGAGGTTGCGTGCTCGGCTCCAAGGCGGTGTTCGCCGTGCCCGCGGAAGAACGCGTCCGCCTGCGCGAGGAAGAAAATCGATGGCATGCGCTCGCCGCGTTAAAACAACCGTCACCGTTGCGTTAGCTCGGCACCGATCTTGGCCAAATCGTCCGTAGGCGCGTCCGCCCTCAAGCTCGGCACGAGGAGGACGATCCCCGTGAAAATCGTCGCGCCGGCAAAAGCCAGCGTTTCCGGAATTCGAGGCAAGATGGGTAGCCACGAAAAGACTCCGACGGCCGATGGCAGGAACAAGATCACTTCGGTCACAATCGAGCCAACAGAAAGCAACGCGAGGCCCGCCACACCCGCACGACGCAACCGAATCCAGCCGCATTCTACCGCTGTGGCGAGCAATGCCGGCGTCACAACCGCAAGGAAGACCAGATGGAGAAAACCGATCACAACCATGCGCTGCGTGGCTAGCCCCGCGAGCGCCGGCCAGCCGGCAAGGAACTGGAGAACGACTTTCAGCAGAAAAGCCGCCACAGCAACGCTCCCAAGCCAGCCGGCAATCCTCTCGTCAAATCGGCGCGCGCTGGCGCGCAGCGTGCGCCAGAGATAAATACAACCGACGCCTTGGAGCAACGCACCCGCGAGGCCCACCCCGAAAACCCATGCGGGCGGATCCATCCACAACGCCGAAAGGGCCAGCGTGAGAAGACAGCCGGCAGCGAGCCAATGAACCGCGCGCTTCGCCATTTTCGCCCCCGCGTCGGATACAACGTTCGATTGGCGCCGCCATTGCCAAAGCACGGCCAGCAGGAAGAAAACGAACCACCCGTTGTATTGGAAATGGAGGTAGAAATAAATCGCCATCGAATACCACGGCGTCCCGCGCATTCCCATCGCGGCCATCGGCCCCAGCGCGATCGGTCCTGCCGCAGAGAGAAACATGAACGCGAAAGCCCACGCCAATGCGACGCGCGCCTCCGCCACGGCACGATTCGAGCGGAGCAGCTTCCATGCGAACACGGCGGAGCACACCACGTGCAGCGACGAAAACACGATGCTCTCGCGCGCATAACCCTGGAACGGGAAGGTCACGAGCATCCCGACGGTTGCGACCTGCGTCACGAGAAACAACCGCGCGAAACGATCCCACTCCTGCGGCCAGACGAAAAATCTGAGCGCGAGCGCGAAAAACGCATTGTAGACCCAGCCAAGAAACGCCGTGTGCGAATGCGCGTGCAAAACGAATGCATAGCTCAGGCCTGGAATCGGCCAAAACGCCTGCATCCGCAGAAGCACCCCGATCGCGGTCGCAATCGCAAAGAAGACCCACGCCGTGAGAAAAATGCTTCGGACAGAAATCGGCTTCACCACAACCCAAGATTAAACGCGTCGCCGCATAGGCAATGACGCAAAGAGAAATCACACCCGCCGTCAGCGCCGCCGTGAAAAGCAATACCTTCATCCGTTCGAAGTAACCACGACCCAGCACTGACAAAGCAGTTTTCCAGTGCGGTCAGTGCGGTGAGTGCGGTACAGTCGCCCTTGGCCACGTCGATCTTCAGCACCTAAGGTCCACCGCTGACGTCATGAACGCGATTGCCCTCTCAACCTGTGGCTCCTGTCAGATCATCATCACCTGCACCGGTATTATCCTCGATGCAGCGCTAGCGACCCCACACCTTTGGGGTCGGCATTGATCCGCGCTGGGCAACTGCGACCGCCATTCGTTTGTGGCAACGCTTACTCCGCAACAATTTGACGGAGGACTACTTTGATCCGTCTTGCTGAGCGCTGCCTGTGAGCAGCGCCCAGCGAGACCGCGCTTCCGGAAGGGTTGAATTCAGAACATCCAAGATACTTCGCTTCTCGGCCGCGTCTATGTAGGCATATCGACCTCCGGGGTCGTTGCTTTGGAGCTCAGCGTGCAGCCGATCAAGTATGCGATGCCTCAACTGCACGGGCAGCGAAGCAAAGGTCTCCGAGTAGATGAGGTAACTGCAGCGATGCGCAAACAGCCGCCCCTCAAGGGAAAAATCCTTGAGCGAGAGGCCATCGGCGTTCCGCGGCGCATCCACGCCAAACGCATGCCGAAATGCAGCGCTGCCGCCGATCCCAGCCGGAAGGGGCGCGGCATGGCGAAACAAGAGCCGATCGAGAACGGTTTCCACCGCACTGGTGAACACACTCTTTACACTATCATAGGCAGGCTCATCCGTAAACGGCTCCTTTAGAGTCTCCTGCAACGAGCGCTGGTATGCGAGCATCTTGCGGCAGTGCTGCGCAGCGCGAGTGAGCGCATTTTGCACCGCCATCTGATGTTCGGCAACAAG
Organism: uncultured Opitutus sp.; assembly: GCA_964480585.1. Classification (GTDB taxonomy): domain Bacteria; phylum Verrucomicrobiota; class Verrucomicrobiia; order Opitutales; family Opitutaceae; genus ER46. The sequence continues at coordinate 64,073 of CAYZPV010000001.1, forward strand.
GAGTGCGACAACGTCGCTGGTATTAGCCAGATAGCTTTCCGTTTCGAAGAAACGATCGAGTGTCGCAGGTCGTTCATCGCTGGGCGCGAAGACGAGCTGATCACCGGCCTCAATCGCAAAGACATTACCGCGGTGATTTTCCGCCCCGAGATAGCCGCTGACATACCAACCACCCCACCGCCGTGCAAAAGGGGTCTCATCGCCGACCACCTCGCTACCATGTCGAAACAACGGCTCTCCCGTATCGTCAGGAAAGACGCTCCGAGCGAATACGCCGGGCACATCACGTACGAACGCCCCACCGTGACAGCGGAGGCAATCGGCATCGCGCACAAAGGCAGGAGATGCACCCTGCTTTAAACGCGGATCAAATGTGTAGAAAACCGGTCCCAGCTGAGCATCGACGGCAGCAACCTCGATGAGCCCACCTGGCACCCAGCCGACATACACCGAGTCGGAGAAGTAGATTGCCCGCGGCGTCTGCGGATGAATGCGCCCACGTTGCAGACTGGTCTTGGCAAAGACAACGATCTGACTCTCAACCGGCACGGACAACTCACGGAGGACGACTCTCAACACGTCGCGATCCCTACCGCCGAACGAGACCGCGCCGGAATTGATTCTCTCCTGCAAGCGAGCCGCGGCGTCGCGCGATATTGCTGACGAATAGGAGACTGGCGGTTGCTCATAGTCAGGAACGTTTTGCGCCCATACGGATACACCGGCAAAAAACAGGGCGCAGAGTAGGAGTTGGATCGGCATGAGATAAAAGACCGTAACACAAGGTGGCATTGCCTCCCGAAGCCTCCGGATTCCGGAAGCATCCGCAACTATACCACATCGCCCACCGCCCGCCTTGATCTAAATCAAACCCGCCTGGCCGGGGCTCAACGATGGAAAGAAGAAGTAACGTCGCGATGACATCTCGACGGAGCGCCGTGCTCCCCATGAGCAAAGGTAACGGCAACGGCGGCAACTACCCCAGCACGAAAGGCAACTCGTCAGGCGGTGGACGCGGGAACGGCCCCCGTGAGTAAACACTTCCTATAATGGGAAACGAGGGTGGAGGTCTTGGTGGCTTCCACCCTTTTTCATCGGTTTCGTTGTGGTTCCTCTTTTGCTAAGTCAGAAGCCCGATGAAGTGCGGAATGGCCCCAAAAGGCCTTTTACTGTCATTCAAAGAGGAGTTCAGATCCGATGATGGATTATCGGCCGTTCAGGACCGCGCTCGCAGACTTGGGAATGCTGCTCATGCAACTCGCAGAGCAGGGAGCGGCTTCGCAAGATAGAGCCAAGTGCGTCGGGGCACCGCGTGGGTCCTGTTTTGGCAAAAGCCGCATGGCTATGCAGAATCGCGATACAGCGGTGTTGCCTTTAGCCAACATTACGGAAGCGCGCTTTCCTTCGTGACTTAGCAGGGTCTGGCGGCTTTCGGGCTCCAGCATTTTTGGGCCGATAGAAGCGCCGCGGCTGATGTTTGCTGTCGTGTGTCGCGTTCTTGACGTCAGCCAAGCATCGCCATTCGCGACGTTTGCTCTGCTTGGAACTCCGAGGGCAAGCGAAACGATTCCTCGGCGAATGCGAGCGTTGCTATTGCTTTGAGCGAGTCGGCCAAAATGCCCATGCCACGGCGCAATGCCTATCCGAATGCCTAGAGAATAAGGGGAATCGCGCGCGATATGCGGTTTGTTTCAAAACCTGCTTCCATCACGGCGGAACAGAATATTGTGCTCGATCCGCATCAGCAGCATACCCAAAACGTCTCGCCCGGATTACGCCCCCCATTTCCCCGTAGCGTTTTTCGTGCTCCACGAACCTCCGCCACGCGGTTCTCCCTGAGTAGGTCTAGCGGGCGTCGGTCGCCAAGTTCGTCGCTTTCGCTGAGGAAGTAGTCGGCAATTGCGAGAGGTGCCATGCCACGCGGCGCAAAGACGGCAATGACATCAGCGAGGCCGGGCAGCACTGCGCCCTCATACTGCTGCCAATCGGCGCGAATCTCGTCCTCGACACCCTGCGAGCGCAATGAAACACGCTAAAGGCGGCATCCGCCTTGGGCTGTGGTTTTTTCGGATACCGCGCGAACGAGCCTAGATACACCGTTTTGCCCTCAGCTGACTCCCGCAGCCCTTGCTCCAGAGCTTCCCGAGTTTTCGTGTCGAGATCAGGGTCCGGTTTTTTTCTTCACAGCGGGATGTCATACTCGATTTTTCTCAGCAGCTGCCTCACTGCTTCGCGCCCGTCCGCGGTGTCGAGTAGATCGACAGGTACTGCGCCGTTCAGGCCCGCAAGCGCGTGTGTTGGCATCAGCAGCCAACTCGCTGCGCCTTGATCAGAGTCGAATACGTCTCTCGTTAGTGCGATCAGCTCAGGGTCGCATACGCGCAATTGCTCGATGCGTCGTGCGTGATCGGAATGCCTGCGCCCGGCTGTTGCGATCACCGCAGCTAGGATTTCGACCGGTTGCGTGGGATTCATTTTGCGATGCGGAAGTTACCACATCCCGCTAAATCCGACAATGAGGGGAATTAGGCGCGATTTACCGTCATTACGTCGTGGCGCGCTGCGGACGGCATCGATTGTAGCGAGCAGCGCATACAGCCATGCCGAAGTAAGGTAAAAGTTTTTATCTTACCGCAGTCGTATGTGTAACCGCTTACAAAAATGTCAGATAGCTGGTCGCTTTCCCGTTTGTTGGTTTATCCGCCGTGCCCGCCAAGCCACGACGGAATGACGTTCACACGACCAAATGCCGAAGGAACCCATTTCGCGCCGGATTCCCCCTAATTTTGACAGTGGCATTCGTCCAGCATAGTGCGATGAGCCGGTTCACCTTCTCGACTAGCACACTGAGTTTCTAATTTCTAGAAAATGATAAACCGGAGCACATTAACGATCTACAAATCAGCGAGGCTGCGTGGATCGCTGCGCTTGTTCAGCGGTTCCGGATGCGTTTCGGCAGCGACTCGCGATCGATGCTGAGTCCGACGACATCGGTTGCTTGGTCGGCGAGCGCCGCCAGTCGGTCCACAAATCCGAGGACGAACGCGGCGGTGGCGACGGTGCCTATCGCGACGCTGGTGTCGCCCCGCTCTAGGCGGCGCACGGTCTCGCGGGCGACGCCTAGACTTTCCGCCATGTTGGCCGTGGAAATGCGACGACGTCGCCGCGCATCGCGCAGGTCATTGCCGAGTTTTTTCAGGGCCCGACCGGCAGCGCGCGAGCATCCTGTGACGATCCAGGCTGTTGATCGTGAGCTGAGGCGACGGGCCGATAAGCGATCGCCGACGCGCTGACTTAGACGGCCTGCTTCTTCTGCCTCTTGTTCGCTTTCCGGCGCGATGGCCTTGCAATACATCTCGAAAAGAAATTCAAACCTCTGACGATCGCTTTCGAACTTCGCAGGCGGTACGCCTTTTCGAATTCTCGGTCTAGGTGAGCATGCGCTTTGACCAGCTCGGCTGGCATCGCGCGCCTGTCGTAAAGGTCAGCCAAGGTTGCGTTCGGGTGTTTCGCGCGGGCCGCGAGCACCTCTTTTGCCGCGGCTTCGATACTACCAGCTTCAGGTCCCGCACGATCCAGGCGCCCTTCGTCTCGCGAGATTCGAACGTCTTAGGCGACCGCAGGACTCTGGCTGCGTTGGGCGAGGTCGCAGGCGTCAACCCCAATTCTTTCCGGCCAGGTTTCCCACGAATGGAGCGATTGGTCAGTCGAGCTCCGAAATTGAGGCCGCAACAGGATCGTCAAGTTTAGTTACACATTTAATTGGCCTCGTTTCTCACGTCGCGCGGTAGATTGCTCGCCGCACCATAGGACTGAGCGCGATGCTGATGGGAGCGCCCTAAGACCTTCGGCTTTGGATTCTCTACAAGATTCCACAAGCCAGATATTTATAATTTCACTCCAGAGTGTGATCGATTTTGCGCTCAATCGCGGAAGTGTGACCGCTTTCAGTTCAAATATTAGTCTACTGATTCATGTAGGTGAAAGTGACCACCACTGCCGTTGATGGTTATCTACAAATCACTTATGGATCCTTAAGATGTGGCCACCTTCGCCTCCTTCGACATTCATCCTTGGGACTTTGGCGCCGGAAAGGCCTGTTCTCCCCCGCCTGCAAGGCCGCTCGCTAGCGGCGAAACGATCGGCGCTTGTGGGCGCTTGGCTGCTCACGCATGGTGAGTCGGTGGAACTGACGAGCATCTACCAGTGTTTCTCCGAACCTACCCGGCTTCGCATCATGACTCTGCTTTGCCATGGACCGCTCTGCGTGTGTCATTTTCAGGAACTGCTCGGCGAGCCTCAGGTGAAAATCTCCAAACACCTCTCCTACCTGCGCCGGCATGGCTTGGTGGAGGTACAGCGGGAGCGGAACTGGATGATCTACAGCCTGCCGCGAAGGCGGCCGCGCGCGCTCGACATCAACCTCGCCTCGCTCCAGGCGTGCGTGCGCGCCGATCCGGAGTTCCGCCGCGACCTCGCCCGGCTGGACGCGATGCGTGAGGACATTGAGAAGAACAGCCCGATTTGCGGGGCGAAAGCCTCCGGGAAATCTCGCGCCCGCCCCTCCTTACCCCTCCCGGGAATAGTGCGGCCGTAGCACCCAACGAGCGATCCCGCCCCCGAGGACTGCGCCCAAGATCGGGGCGATAATGTACACGGTGAGCCAGCCAATGCCGTTGACCTCGAAAGGTACCCGCCCCCAGCCCGCGAGTGAACTAAAGACTCGCGGCGCCAGATCCCGGGCGGGATTGAATGCCGCCATGGTCAAGGGCCCGAGTAGAGATATCAGGCTGGTGACAGTGAGTCCGATGGCCGCAGCGGTGAGTATCTGAGGCCGCGCGCGATTGCGCTCATCGGTGACTCCCATAATGACGAACATCAGAATGGCGGTGCCGACGACCTCGATCATGAAGGCATCGCCGTGGCTCACGCGGGCGCGAATCTCGTCGGTAAACGGTTTCCCGCCGGGATTGGGAAAGTATTCGCCGAAGATCATCGCAGAGGCCTCACTGCCCGGGCCGCCTCGGGTGATGCCGTTGGCCGCTTCAAACGCGGTGAGCGTGCCGCGAAAAATCAGGAAAAGCACGGCGCTCGCGGCAAAAGCGCCGAGGAACTGCGCCACGGCATACTTCAGAACACGGGACCATGGAAATTTACCCCACACCGCCAAGCCGATGGTGACGGCTGGATTGAGGTGAGCCCCACTGATGTCGCCAGTGAGATGGATGGCGAGCGCGACGCCGATGCCCCACACGATCGCCACTTGGAAGATGCCAACTTGGGCACCCGTGAGCACGGCAGCGGCAACGCTGCCGCAACCAAAGAAGACCAAGATGAAGGTGCCGATGAATTCGCCGGCCAACCAAGCTGGCGGCAACAAGGGTTTCGAGCCTGTCATATAGGAAAGGAGATTTTATGTGAGCGGAGCGATGGGCGCAGGGCTACACGCCACGAACGCTGCACTTCCTAACATTCCTATTGAAGTATATACCAGATCAATCATCCTGCCTGGAATCAGGTTGATCCGCGACTACGCCGCTTCTCACGCGCGACCGCAGGCCGATCTCCCAGTCATTTTTCGCCCGGATTTCAAACTCCCCTCCATTTCGCTCATGAAACCCTCCGTCCTTATCCTTTGCACGGGAAATTCCTGCCGCAGCCACATGGCCGAAGGCATCCTCCGCGCCGCCGCGGGCGACCTCATCGAGGTGCACAGCGCGGGCTCTAAGCCGGCTGGCTACGTGCATCCGAAGGCCATTCAAGTGCTCAGCGAGCTGGGTATCGACATCTCCGGCCATACGTCGAAGCACATGAACGAGTTTCTCAGCCGCAAAATTACCACGGTGATCACTGTCTGCGGTAACGCTGACCAAGCCTGCCCGATGTACCCGGGCCAGGTGAATCGACACCACTGGGGATTTGAAGACCCGGCGCACGCCACGGGCACGGAAGAGCAAATCCTGGGTGAATTCCGTCGCGTACGCGATGAGATCAAGCGGGTGTTTGAGGCGTACGCCGCGGGCTTGAAGGAAGGCCGCCGGGCAACGAGCGGTTGAGAAGCCCAGCGGCTGACCTCCCTGGCATCGTCCGCGATTTCGCGGACGCTCAGCAGCAAGACGAACTGCTGCAACAACCTGAGCTTGTGCCTGTAGCGAGGCCTGCGGGCGCGAGGCCGCAGGCCTCTTTCGCCAGGCAGTCTGTATGCTTGTCGCCGAGTTGAAAAACGAGTCGACCTTCCACCACGGCGGCGCTGTCCACCGTGTACTGCGAGATCACACAGCCTTCATACTCTACTTCCACCTCCAGGTCTTCCGACGGAAGGAGAGATTTCGCGAGGTCGACGATTTTGAGCAGTTTGCCGGCCGAGAGCACGTGATCGGCGTCGTTGCCAAGCCACACCTGCAACTGAACATGCGCCGCGGTGCGAACGGTGCCCCCGCAGTCGATGAAATTTTTGGTAACATGGCCGACCTCGGTCACGTGAAAGTGAGCGGGAATGGACTCACCGTCGTCGAAGACAAAGCCGACCTGTTTATCCGCGCTAGCACGGAGGTGCTGTTTGAAGGCGTTAAGATTCATGGTGCCGCAATAATATTCCTTAACAGGCATATGTCCATCGCAACCTGCTGACCCCTGCGCCTCTTTTTTTATGCCTCGTGGGCTTTGACCGCACCGAGCGGCGCGACGCACCTCCGCCGAGGCAATCCTCGCTCCAGGAAGGTGCGAACGACAATCCGGGCGGCGAGCGCGGCTTACCCGGTAAAAAGTAATGAATAAGATTGCAACCCGGGCGGCGGTTGCTACGGTTTGCTTGTCCTCGATAGCCCCGCAGATCTTCCAGCGATCTTGCTGTGCAATCATGAGTTACCTCACTCCATGGAAGTGGCCGCTGCGCGTTGGCCTGCTTGCCTTGCTCGCCGTCTGCGGAGTCACGGCGATGGTAGGCGCTCCGTTGAGCGTGGACCTGGCATCGCGCGAGGAGGCCCGGCAGTTTTACCGCACGGTGTGGGGAGCTTCTGAGACGGCAGCGATGGGCTTCACGGGCGACGTGCCGGCTGGGCGCGCGGGCGACACGACGGCGGCTTATAAGGAGGCGGTGCTGCTGAGAGTGAATTTTTTCCGGGCTTACGCAGGCATCCCAGCCGAGGTGCAATTCTCAGCGGCGCTAAACGCCAAGTGCCAGCAGGCGGCGTTATTGAGCTCGCTCAACAACCGCATCTCGCACACGCCGCCCGCCACATCGCGAGGCTACACGGCTGACGCGGCGGAGGCCTCAATCAACTCCAACCTCTCGCTGCGCGCCCACGGCGCAGCTGCGATCGCCAGCTATATTCAGGATGCAGGCGACAATAACCGCGATGTCGGCCACCGCCGCTGGATACTCTACCCCCAGACGAAGGTGATGGGCACGGGAGACGTGCCAGCGAGCGGCGACTTCAATGCCGCCAACGCCCTGTGGATCCTGGACTCGGCGACGTATGGGACGGCGCGGCCCGCGACGCGCGGAGGCGCGGTGGCCTGGCCCCCGGCGGGATACGTGCCGCACACGCTGGTCTACGCACGGTGGTCGCTGTCGGTGGGAGGCGCGGATTTCTCGCAGGCCTTCGTGAGTGTCAAACGCAACGGCGTAGAGGTGCCGGTGGCGGTGGCGAGCGTGAACGGGGGGTATGGAGAGAGCACCATCGTGTGGTCGATCGAAGGGCAAAACCCCTCTTCCTTTGCGACACACCCCCGCCCCGCGGTCGACGTGAACTACGCGGTGGAGGTCTCCAATGTCACCGTGGGGGGCGCGACGCAGGCGTATCGCTATACGGTGACGGTCTTCGACCCGGATGTGGTGAGCCCGGGGGGGCTGCCGCAGAGGCTCGCCGGCCCGGCAAGCCTGGCGCCTGGGCAGACGGGCACCTATGCCACCTCGGCGCCCGGTTTTCTGAGCCGGCTGCAATGGCGCAGTGTACGACTGGAGCCGGGCACGCCACTGTTTGACGCGGAGGGCGGCGCGGGGCTGGGCGGCATGAGCGCCAATACGAGCGGGTACGACCCGGTCGTCACCCATCTGCGCGGAGCCGGCGCGGCAGGCTTCCGGCTCAATCACTCGCCGCCTGTGCAAGCGGAGCACACGCTCACGCTGCCCGACAGCTACGTCGCAGCCGGGCCGGGGGCTACGCTCACTTTCCTGAGCCGGCTGGGCTATGCCACCGCGAGCCAGACTGCGAGGGTGCAGATCTCCACCGACGACGGCAACTCGTGGAGCGACGTGTATACGCAAGCGGGAGACGGCTCAGCCGGCGAAACCGCCTTTGTCGCACGCTCCGTGTCGCTAGCGAGCCTGGAGGGCCGGACATTTCGGGTGCGATTCAACTACGCGCTGGGCGCGACTGGGTCGTTTTTCGACCAGGTCGATCCCGGCGTAGGCTGGTATTTCGACACCATCTCGCTCGCCGGGGTGAGCAAGGTCACACCCTCGACGGCGACAGACCTCGCGGGCGCAACATTTGCCTTCACCCGACCTGCGACGGGCGAGGTGGGCCTGCAACTGCGCGGCTTGATCGATGCCTACCCCACGGAGTGGAGCAGTGTCTTCGTGATCGGAGCGGGAACGGCAACCGGGAGCGGCAGCGATCCAAGCGTGCCCCTGCCCGGTGTATCCACCGGGTCGGCGCGGCTGGCTAATCTCTCTGTGCGCACCGTAGCCGGGCACGAAGGGGCGGCTCTCGTGGTCGGTTTCAACCTCGCTGGACCTACAGCGAAGCCAATGCTACTCCGGGCCATCGGGCCGACGCTCAGGGCATTTGGCGTTGCCGGGGCGCTGAGCGATCCCCGGTTGGTGCTGCGCGATGCGAGCGGCCGCACGCTGCTGGAAAATGACGACTGGGGCGGAGCTGGCGCGGTGAGTGCCGCTGCGGGAAGACTGGGCGCCTTTGCGATCGAAGCGGGCAGCCGCGATGCGGCGGTGCTGCCCTCGCTCACTCCTGGCTCATACACCGTGACGGTCGCGCCCGCCGCGGCCGCGATCGCACCGGGCGAGGCCTTGGTGGAGCTTTACGATGCGGAAGCGACCTCCCCCACCCGCCTCGCGAATGTCTCCTCGCGAGCGCAGCTCGGAGACGGCAGCGTGCTCGTGGTGGGCTTTGCCGTGGGCGGCACCGGCACACGCAGCGTACTGATCCGGGCCGTGGGCCCGACGCTGGCAAACTTTGGGGTGGCCGGAGCGCTGGCGGATCCGCGACTGGAAATCAATCGCGACGGAGCGATCATCCGCACGAGCGACAACTGGAGCGCCAACCTCGCGCCGCTATTTCCCCCAGTGGGCGCATTCCCGCTGGCGAGCGGCAGCAGGGATGCCGCGCTCGCCCTGGCACTGGAGCCGGGCACCTATACCGCGCAGATCAGCGGCGTCGGCAATGCCGGGGGCGCGGTGCTCGTCGAAGTCTACGAACTCCCCTGAACTCTTTTTCTCGTGATCGCCGCCTCCGCAACCCCTCTCAATCGCATCTCGTCCGCCAAGCGGCGGCATAGGCGCTTGCGCCGCCTCGCCGCGGCGTGGGGCGCAATCCTGGCCCCCGCCGCGCTGGCCCAGCGGCCCACCCCAGCCCTGCCGCGCGAGCCGGCGGCATCGCTTGCGCCCTCCTTTGCCCAACTGCACGACGCGAGCCGCAACCTTGCCCCTGCGCCTTACGATCGCATCCGGCGTGAGGAGTTGCGGCGGGCCGGCTACTCCGAGACGGCGACGGCGCTGGCAGCGTTTTTCCCCACAATCAACCGACCGCATTTCGCGATCGAAGACGGCACGGCACATCTCGGCCCATTCACGCTGCGCGGGCTATCGCCGGACCACACTCTGGTGCTGGCAAACGGGCACCGTCGACCCACGACACCCTTGCTCAATGTGAATGGGACGGTCGGGCGCGGCTCGGTAAGCACCTCGTTGCGATCGGTGCCCCTCGCGTCGCTCGAAGAAGTGGAGATCCTGCGCGATGGCTCCGACGCACGCTTCGGCAGCGGGGCCATGGCCGGGGTGATCAACCTGAAGCTCGGCGAGGACCTGGGCCGCCGCCTGCTGCTCCTGTGGGGGCAGACCAGCGCTGGCGACGGAGGGGTGAAGCAAGTCGTCTTTGGCGCAGGCGCCATCCTAGGAAGAGACGGTGTCATCTCGGTCACCGCAGTCGCCCGCGACAGCGATGCCACCGATCGCGCCGCGCCCGATACGCGACAGCAATACCTGGGCTCAGCCGCGGGCACGGGCGCGCCGGTAGCGCTCTCCAGCGCGGTGGGCTCAGGGACGGGGGCGCCCCCTGCGGGGGTGGTCTTCGACCCAAGGGAAGGCCGGGCCGACCGCGCGGCGCAGCGCTACGGCGATGCCGCCTCGAATGAGGCGACCCTCGTGATCAACAGCCGACTGCCGCTCTCCGCGCAGAGCGAACTCTATGCCTTTGGCGATCTCATGCGCCGAAACGGGGAGGCTGCGGTGTTTTTCCGCCGCCCAGGCGACTCCCGGGTGGTGCGAGCATTGTGGCCAGACGGCTTTCAACCCCTGCTGGAAGCACGCATCCTCTCGTGGAATCTCACCGCTGGCCGCCGGGGACGCAGTGGCGACTGGACCTACGACGCCTCGCTGACCTACGGGGACAGCACGATCGCCTACGACCTGGAGCAATCGAACAACCCCACCTATGGCGCGCAAAGCCCGCGAGCGTTTTACGGCGGAAAGCAAGGCTACTCGGAATTCACGGCGGCGCTGGCGCTCTCCCGACCGCTGCCGCTGGGCCTAGCCAAACCCGCAATGCTCGGACTCGGCGCAGAGTATCGCCGGGAAAACTTCCGCACGTACGCTGGCGACGAAGCATCGTGGAGCGATGGAGGCGCTTCCATCCTCGATGGGCCAGATGCGGGCCGCGCCCCGCCCGAAGGGAGCCAGGGGTTTCCCGGCTTTCGCCCCAGCGATGAGGTGGACGTAGCGCGCGGCCTTGGTGGCATGAATGTCCAGCTCAGCCAGCGCATCGGCAGCCGGCTCCACCTCACAGCGTCGGGCCGCAGCGAGTTTGCGAAAAACATCGAGGCGACGCGGGACGCGAAGATCGGCGGGCTTTTCGAGCTAGGGGGCGGCTTCGCATTGCGCGGATCGGCGGGCATCGCAGACCGCCTGCCGCATCTAGCGCAGCGCTGGTTTTCCTACACCGCGAGCAACTACGTGAGCGGCACACCGTACCGCATCCGAACCTTCACGGTCGACGACCCCGTGGCGCAGGCGCTGGATGCGCGGGAACTGAAACCCGAACATGCCGAGACGACGAGCGCCGGACTCGTGTGGGCGCGCCGCGACTATGGCGCAGAGATCGACTTCTACCGAGTGGACCTGCGCGACCGCCTGATCCTCTCCTCGAACTTTCTCGGGAGCGCGGTGGGCACCTTCCTCGCCAGCCGGGGGATCGCGGGCGTGACGGGCGCGCGGTTTTTCAGCAACGATGCGGCGACGCGCACGGAGGGCTTCGACGCCGCCGTACGCGCCGCGCTCCAGCCTGCGCAGGGGCACCGCTTACTGCTCCGCGCGGCCTACAATCGCAATCTTTCCCGTATGACGCATGTAGGGCCCACCCCATCGGGCCTCGCCGCCGTCGGCGTCACCACGCCTCTTTTCGATCTCGCGGAAGAGGTACGACTCACGCGCGCCCAGCCGCGCGATAACCTGCGCCTCACCGCAGCCTGGCAGTGGCGCGGCGTCTCCGCGCAACTCGGCATCATGCGCTATGGGAAAGTGGAGACTGTCGCACTTACGGGCGCGACAGCCGAGCAAATCGCAGCCCTGACCCCCGGCTACCGCGTGAGGCTGGTATCGCGCACCCTGTCCCAGGCGCCGGGCCTGGAAGGCGGCGCTCCGCAGGTGGGCGCCCCGACGACGACGACGGATGTGGTGCAAATTTTCGACGCAAAATGGATCACCGACCTCAACCTGAAAGTGCGTCTCGCCGACGGAATCCACTGGCAGGTGGGAGCATCAAATCTCTTCGATGTCTACCCCACGCAGAACATCGCATCGCGCGTGGTAAACGGACGCGCCTACACCGGCAACGACAACGGCGGCACCACGCCGTACAGCACGACGTCGCCCTTCGGCTTTAACGGCACGTTTTACTACTCGAAGCTTGACCTACAATTCTAGGCCAGGGCGGACGATGCTTTGCCTCACGGCCCTCGGCGACACATCCTGTGCCTAGAGTAACTCTCGAGAATTCACGTACGGTGGGCTGAAACCACACGGGCCCTGTCTGCGCCGCGAAGATACTCTTCAAGCGGCGTACCTTCCCGATTGCGGCGAAGCATCACGTAGTCATCGCCGCGAAGCTCCATTCGCGAATCGACGCGCCAGCCTCTGTCGGCGGCCGATTCCGCCAGTTGGGCGGCAATTGCCAGCGGGATGAGAAAATGAGCATCTGGATGAGTGGCGGCAGCCTTCAGCAGCTCGCCGAAATTTTTCACGCACGTCACATCCGGACGCACCGAGCAAAGATCCAATGCAGGGGATTTAACAATGAAGTGATCGCTGCCAGTCTGGTGCGCCGCCATCCACGAAGCAAAAACTTCCTTATCGGCCTTTGCGCGAGCCGATGCTTGCATCCACAACATCGCGCTGCACGAAAGGAGCGCGGCCGCGCCCAAGCCGATCCATGCTCTCCGCCAGTGGGGATCGCGGGGACTGAGCGGCTGAGCAGCCGAGGTCCAGGCTGCGGCTCGACGAGCCTGGATGCAGCACTCGGAACCGAGCGAGGGGAAGAGAGCTCCCCACAGCTGATTTAGACGGATCCACGCTCGACTACTTTCAAGTCGGCTGCCCGTCATACGCAACAGATGGCTGCCGGTGACAAACTCAGTATGAAGGCCGCAATCGTGGACGAGTGCCTTCCAACGCTCGGGCGAAAGGACGGTGATATGCCCGCCTGCGGTGATGGCCCCCGTGGCAAGTTTGCGGCGGAAATAGCGCTCGCGCAGACGGCCCACCCACGCTGGCATCGTAGGCGCCGCGCCCAGGAAGATGCCTCCGGGCTTTAGCAGGCGACTCACCTCCGCCATGGTGACGCCGGGGCGAGGAAGATGCTCAAAGACATGCAGACTCACGATCGCATCTGCGGTGGCCGAGTCGACTGGCAGCACTTCATCGAAATTTGCCCGGTGCACCGCGTCGTAGGCAGCCACAGCCTGCACTTCGTCCCGAATATGCCAATCGAGGCCCACCCAGCGCGCCACCACGCCAACGGGTGTGAAGTGCTTGAGCCAGCCTCGCTCACAGCCCAAGTCGACCACGACAAGCGGGCGGCCCAGCCGCTCGGCCTCACGCCGCAGCGCCTGCCCTGCCCACCAGTAGCGCAAGAGACGCACGGAATAGCGTGCCCGTGCAACGTGAGCAGCGAGCTCGCGCGATGACAGCGCGGTGGCTGGAAGCTCGGAAAAGGGACGAAGCTCGAAGCCAAGGAACGGGAAGGCGCTTCGAGCAAGCCTGGCGAGCACACCTTGCCGGGAGGCCGCAGGGAAAGAGGCAGCAAGCATGGAGTAATGGAAGTTGGAGCCGTCAGACGCCTGGAACTCCTCGCACGTTCAATCAAAAGAATCTCGAAAAGAGAGCCGAAGGCCGCAAAGCGCGTCCCCTCCCCCTCCCCGCCTCCATGCAGGTTCAGGTGCGACGGGCTATAAACTGCCTACTTCCGGAGCAGCAGACAGCCACCCTTGCCGGTACCTCTGCCTGGATACTCCAGCCGACCCCTCACTTCAAACCCAGCAGGTACTTCGGGATACGGCCGCCTGGCTCTTGGGCGTCGAGCCCTTTCACGGCAGCTTGCACGCGAGCGAGCGGGATGTGCCCATTGCGCCACATGTACTCGGCCGTGTTGAGGGCAGCGAGGGCCACATAGCGGTCGCTATTTTTGAGTTCGGCGACGACGGCGGCGAACCCGGCTTCGGCTTCGCCGAGGTAACCGAGGGCCTCGCCGGCAACGATGCGGATATCGGGGTACTCATCTTTCAGGGCGGCTCGCAGCTTGGCTTTGACAGGGGCCGCATGCTTTTGGATTACGAGGCAGCCGAGGGCGGCCCAGTAGCGGATCACGGGGTGAGGGTCGTCGAGGGCGGCGGTGATATCCTTGAGGTAGCGGGCGTCACGCGAAGTGGCCTTATCGGCGAGGTCGATGATCTTCTCCAGCGGATAGGCACTGCTCTGGGCGTAGTCGTAGACGGTCTTGTCGCCGGCGAGGCGGACGAACATGCCCTCGGGAATGAAGCCGGTGTCGCGGTTCTCCAGCAACTCGGCGCGCAGACGCTGGCGCATCGCAGCAACCTTCGCAGCGTGCTTGGGATCATTGACCAGATTGGCCAGTTCGAACTTGTCGTCGGCGAGGAGGTAGAACTCCTCGGCGGGCTTGGGCTTCCAGTAGACAGCTTGGAGCTCATTGCAACGGCCGGCCTCGAACTCCTCGCGCCATGAGCGCATGCTGGGCTGCACCTCGAAAGGATACGTCTGGTGCTGGCCGTAGGGGCGATGAGGCGAATAGTTGCGGATGAAGCGCGACTCGCGATCGCGAATAGCGCGCACGGTGTCGTAGCGCTCATCCATGCGGGCGCGATAGAGGAAAACGGTCTCGCGCGGTGCAGCGCGGCCAGGGCCCATGAGGATACGGCCCTGGTAGTTGGCGGGCGGAGCGATGCCGCAGAGATTCATCGCCGTGGGCGCAAGGTCGACGAAGCTGAGCAGCTCATCAACCCATTCGCCGGGCTTGGCCGGCGCGAGGTGCGCGAACTTGGCAGGGAAGCGCACGATGAGCGGCACACGGGTGCCGGAGTCGTGGATGTTGCGCTTGCCTCGGGGCAGCGCGCCGCCGTGGTCGCCGTAGTAAAAGACGATCGTATCCTCAGCGAGGCCGAGATCCTCCAACTCCTTGAGCACGGCCCCCATCTGGCCATCCATCACCGTCATCTGATCGTAGTAGTTGGCCCAGTCTTTGCGAATGGCGGGAGTATCGGGGTGATACGGGGGGAGCGGAATCTTATCGGGCGAGACGCGAAACTTGTCCTTGCCCTTCTTGGGCGCGACCTGGCTCTCATGGCTGCTGTTGAAATTGAAGACGGCGAAGAAGGGCTTGCCGTCGGGGCGGTTCTTGTAGTGCGCCCGGTTGCTGCTCTCGTCCCAAGGCTTGGCCCCGGCGATGTTGTAGTCGGTCTTGGCGTTGTTGGTAGTGTAGTAACCGGCGGCGCGGAAGACCTCGGGGTAGAGCTTGAACTGCCTGGGGATCGGCACATCGCTGCGGTGATTGGCGGTGCCGATTGTGGCCGAGTGCATACCCGAGATGAGCGTGGTGCGGGTGACGGAGCATACGGGCGCATTGGAAATCGCGTTGCGGTAGCGGATGCCCTGCGCGGCAAGCTTGTCGAGATTGGGGGTCTGCGCGAGCGGGTCGCCGTAACAGCCGAGGTAAGGGCTGTTATCCTCGCTGACGATCCAGAGGATATTGGGCCGGCTCGCGGGCGCGGCGATGGCCGCGGCGGCGGCGCCGAGCGCGAGAACGAGAAGGAAACGGAGCTTCATGCGAAAAGGGTTTTGGGTGAGTCGACGAGTGAGAGCGCACGCGGACGGCGTGCGCTCGCGCGAGGGTGCGACCGATCAGTTTTGCGACTGCGGGGCCTGCTTCTTCTTACCCTTGCCAGCGGGCTGCTCCTTGGGCGCGGCGGCGGCCTTGGCGGCGAGGGATTGCTGCAGCTTTTCATCCTGCGCCTTGAGCCAGGTGTCGTAGGCCTTGCCGCGCGATGCGGTGTACTTGTAGGTGTCGAAGATCGCGGCCTCGCCGAGCGCGCGCGGATCTTTTTCGGCGCGGAGCATGCCCATCATGCGCTCGCGCAGCTCGAGCAGCGTCTTGGCGTGCACGGCGTCGTTGGCGACGTTGTAGGTGCCCTCGGGGTCGCGGCGGAGGTCGTACAGCTCTTCGGGCGGGCGCTTGCCGAAAGAGAGCTCGTAGTAGTAGCCACCGAGTGCCTTGAGCACTTCCTTGGTCGGACCGGGGTCGCAGTTGCCAAAATCCGTCTCCGGGTCGCAGGCGGGCCAGCGCTCGGGGTGGAAATTACGCACGTAGAGAAACTCCTTGGTGCGGATCGCGCGCACCGGGTAGCCCCAGTCGTTGGGCCGGCCGAGGTCGTGGCGCTCCTTGCCGATGAGCATGGTGTCGCGATTTTCGACCATGCCGGATTTGTCGGAGCGGAGGATGCCCGCGAGGCTCTTGCCGGTGATCTGCTCGTGCTGCGGCAGACCGGCGAGTTCGAGATAAGTGGGTGCGAAATCGCGCACGTTGATGAAGTCCTCCACGACGCGGCCGGGCTTGGCGATGCCCTTGCCCCAGCGCATCGCGAGCGGCAGGCGGAAACCATCCTCGTGGATCTGGCCCTTCACGTACGGAAACGGCATGCCGTGATCGGACGTGACGATGATGAGGGTATTCTCCAACTCGCCCGCCGCCTCGAGCGCGGCGAGCGCGCGGCCGATGTGACCGTCGGCGTACTCGACCTCGACGGCATAGTCGGCGAGGTCGCCGCGCACCGTCGTGGTATCGGGCAGATACGAGGGCACAGTGACGTCGGCCAGCTTCTTGCCGAGGCGCACGCCGGAGTTGAGCTCGTAGGCGCGGTGCGGCTCCTGGAAACCGATCCAGAAGCTGAACGGCTTGGCCTTGTCGCGCTGCTGGAGGAAGGCCTCGAAGTTTTTCGAGTAGTCGAGCTTGCCCATCGCCGCCGCCGGCGGCTCCGTGCGGTGCAGGTCAAAGGCCGGGCCGGCGGGATTGCGCGTGAAGCCCGCGAGCGTCTTGAAATCGCCGGGGCCCCACCCTTTGCCCGTCAGGCCGATGGCATAGCCGCCTTTCTCAAGCAGGTCGGGATACACGACGAAGCCCGCGGGGAAATAACCGTTGTGGGACACCGCCTCCTTGAGCTGCCACGAATTGCGGCCGGTGAGGATGCTCGCGCGGCAGGGGCTGCACTTGGGATTGGAGGTGAAGGCGGTTTTGAAGAGCACGCCCTCGCGCGCGATGCGGTCGAAGTTAGGCGTCTTCACCCACGTCGAGCCGTAGGCGCCAGCGTGCTGCCAGCCCCAGTCGTCGAAGATGATGAAGAGGAAATTGGGCCGTGACTTCTCCGCCGCGGCCTGGGCCACGGAAGCGAAGCTGGCGAGAGCCAGCAAAGCGAGGATCAGGCGACAAAGGAGGCCGGGGCGTCGGAGCGAGGGGTTCATCGGAAAGACAGGTGAGCAGCAATAGAGCGTACAGGCGCAGCGCCAAGCCTGCCTGACGCGCGAGCTATGCGAGACGTTGCGCGGGCGGAGTGGCGGAAGCGAGTCGGTGAGCAAGGCTTGCGGTAGGGCGGGTCTTTGACCCGCCCTAGATTGGGACCGTATCGCGGAGTGGAGTCCGAGGCGTCGCGTACTGCGCGACCCTGCGGCCGTATGCACACCCGAACAGGCAGAAGAAGCTTCCGTCTCGGTCGGGCGTGCGAGAAGGCGGGTCGAAGACCCGCCCGACTTCAGGCCCTCCGCCTCACTCACTTCTTTTTCTTCGGCTCTGGCGCGGGCAGCGGCGGCGGGGTCGGCAGCGATTTGCCGAGCGCGAGATCGGCCACCGTGAAATTGCGGCGGTAGCCCTTGAACCCATACATGCTCGGGATGTAGCCATCGACGTAGGCCACGTCGGCCTTGGCCGGGACATCGAGGCCCAGGCCCCAGTAGATGCCATTCACGACGAGGCGGCGGAGGCTCTCGTTTTTGAGGTCGATCGCGTCGCCCATCGTGGTGGCGAAGACCTTGTTGGTCTTGCCCTCGGGGTTCTTCACCTCGCGCGTCCAGACGACGGGCATCGCGGGGTCGTTGAGCGGCTGCTGGCCGCCGTCGCGGCGGGCCTTGCTCGCGGTCGCGGGGGCGGAGCCGGGCTCCATCGTAGAGAGCACGAGGCCGCGCACGAGCACCCGGGCATCGGCGGGGAGCGCGACTTCGTACACATCGGTGAGGCCGAAGATATCGTCGCCCACGCCGCGCAGGAGCGGGCTGCCCTTGGCGGAGGGCTCGATCACGCCCTTGGTCGCCTCGACCTTGTGCTTCCCCCAATGGCTGATCCACGTCTCGCCAAGCACGAGCTTGCCCCAGCCGCCGGCCCACGGCCCCTTGCTGTTCCAGGAGTACTTGGCCCATTTGCTATCGCCGGGGAAGTTGAAGGCGTGCGTCGAGGTACGCAGCGCGATGATGGGCTTGCCGGAAAGCCACGCTTTTTCGAAGCGCGCCATCACGTCGTCGGGCCACTGGCGGAAGCGCAGGAGCATAACAATCGCATCGGCCGAATCGAGCGCCTCGGCGCCAGGCAGGTTCTTCTGATTCTCGGGATTGATGACGCCGCCCGCATCCTGGGCGAAGAGCACCGTGCACTTGAAGCCGTGCTTCTGGCTCAGGATCTTGGCGAGCATGGGCAGCGCTTCCTCGCTGCGGTATTCTTCATCGCCAGCGAGAAAGACGATGTGCTTCCCCTTGGCCTGGCCGGCGGGCGACAGCGCCAGGGTGGTCGGCTGCGCACGCATGGCGGCGGCTGCGAAGAGGAGACACGAAAGACACAACAGGGCGCGAGCGATCATGGGCAACGAGGGGTGAATGGGTTACGCTGCCACGCCAACGAATCGGCGGCAAACCCGCGAGCACTTTTCCCGGTATATTCGCGTCAATTCCCGGCAATTTTGCGGCATCGAAGATTTTGACACCTGTGACGCAACGGGCCTCATTCTTCGCACCATGACGCCCCCCGCCACGCTCGCCACCCCTGCCCCCGCCGCGACGAGCGCCAAGAATTACATGATCGAGCGCCTCGACGAAGTGCCGCCCACGCGCTGCCCCTGCGGCTTTGCGCGCCGCGCCTTCGCCACGCCCGACAACACCGTCGCGACGATGCACCTCGTCGATATCCAGCACGACTCGCGCGTGCACTATCACAAGAAGATGACGGAGATTTACCTCATCCTAGAAGGCGAAGGCCACATGGAGCTCGACGGCGAACTCATCCCGGTCAAGCCCCTCACGTCGATCTTCATCAAACCCGGCTGCCGGCATCGCGCGGTGGGGAAGCTCAAGATCATCAACGTGCCGATCCCGGCCTTCGACCCGCACGACGAGTGGTTTGATTGAGCGGAGCGAAGGCCAAAAATCTGCGCCGAAGCCCGCGAAAGATGCCCGGCCAATAGGCATCGGAGTTTCGACACAGAGAGCAAGGAGTCAGAACTCCGTGTCCTCGGCTTGGGCTCTGTCATCTCTGCGTCTTCCACCGAGCGGTAGATATCGGATGCGATTCTCGCTCACCACCCCGCGCCCTTGGTCGTGGTCTTCACGCGCACGAGGAACATATTTGCCGTGATGTAGAGCGTGCTGCCGTCGTCGCCCCAGTTGCAGTTGGCGGTGGGCTGGCCGGTGTTGATGCGGCCGAGGAGTGTGCCGGCGGGTGAGATGATGAGAATGCCACCGGGGCCGCTCGACCAGACATTGCCGTGGCGGTCGATCTTGAGGCCGTCGACGAGGCCTCGGTTACCGTCTTTCAGGAGCGGCTGGGCATCGAAGAAGGTGCGGCTGTTGGCGAGCGTGCCGTCGGGCTGCACGTCGTAGGCGACGAGGCGCGTGGCCTTGGAGTCGCTCACGCCGACATAGAGGATTTTCTCGTCGGGCGAGAAGGCGATGCCGTTGGGGAAGGTCAGGGTCTTATCGAGGAGCGTGACCTTGCCGTCTTTGCCGATGCGGTAGACGCCGTTGAAGGGGATTTCCTTGAGCGGCGAGTTATTGATGCCTTCGAGGCCGTAGGAGGGGTCGGTGAAGTAGATGTCGCCGTTTTTCTTCACGACGAGGTCGTTGGGGCTGTTGAAGCGCTTGCCCTCCCACCGGTCGGCGAGCGAGGTGAATTTGCCGTTTTCGTAGCGGGCCACGCGGCGCTCGCCGTGCTGGCAGAGGAGCAGGCGACCCTGGGCGTCGCGCGTGAGGCCATTGCTACCGGGCTCGCGAAAGCCTGGCGTGGGCGTGAGGAGGCCGCTGGGCTTGAGGAAGATCTCGGCCTGGGACATGCCGGGCTTCCAGCGGTAGGCGGTGTTTTGCGGCACGTCCGAAAAGATCAGCTCGGTGCCCATCCAGACCGGGCCCTCGGACCAGGTGAAGCCCTCGGCGAGCTTCTCGATCTTGGCATCGGCGGCGAGGAGTTGATCGAGCGCAGGATCGAAGCGCTCGATCCGGCCGTTAAAGGTGGGGGTGGCTTTTTTATCGGCGGACATGGCGAGAGGAGTGGCGGTGAGCGCGAGGAGCGCCGCGGCAAGCAGGGTACGTTTCATCGGGGTTGGTAGGGCTTTAGCAGCGTTTGCCGGGCGATCAACTCCCGAGCAAGCCGACAGGGTCGTTTTTTGCGTGGCTTGCGCCCGCCGCGCGCACTCCTATCGTGAACCGACCACCGATGAAATACACGCCCGCCAAGCCGCCGCTCACCGGCGAGACTCTCGACTCGCTCACGGAGAAGCTCCGTGCCCACGGCGAGCCGGCCTTCCGGGCCAAGCAGATCCTCGACTGGCTCTACAAGAAGCGTGCACGCTCGTGGGACGAGATGACCAATCTTTCCAAGCCGCTGCGCGCGTGGCTCGCGGAGACTTTCGAGTTCATGCCGACCTCGCTGGTGCTGAAAAAGCAGTCGGAGGACGTCACCGACAAACTCCTCTTGGAACTCGGCGACAAGTCCCTGATCGAGACCGTGATCATCCGCGCGCCGCAATCGGGCGTGGGCATGGATGAATCGCGCAAGACGATCTGCATCTCCACGCAGGTCGGCTGCGCGATGGCGTGCGCCTTTTGCGCGAGCGGGCTCGCGGGCCTCAAGCGCGACCTCAATGCTGGCGAGATTGTGGCGCAGCTCCTGCAGGTGTGTTACCGCGAGGACGAGCGCAGCCCTCGCGCACGGCCCGAGCTGGCGTCGTTCGACAATATCGTGGTCATGGGCATGGGCGAGCCGCTCGCCAACTACGACAACACGATCCGCGCCCTCACCATCGTCAATGCCGAGTGGGGCCTCAATTTCGGCGCGCGCCGCATCACGCTCTCCACCAGCGGCCTCGTGCCCAAGATCCTCCGGCTGGCCGAGGAAGACCTTGGCTTCCGCCTCGCGATCTCGCTGCACGGCGCGACCGACGAAGTCCGCGAAAAGATCATGCCGGTGAATAAGGCCTATCCCTTGGAAAAGCTCATCCCGGCGATCCGTACCTTCTCGGAGAAACACGGTCGGATGGTCACACTGGAGTTTATCCTCATTGAGGACATCAACGACTCGCTCGACCAGGCCGAGAAGCTGCGTGACATCGCCCGCGACCTGCACGCGCACGTGAATATCATCCCCTACAACACCGTGGAGGGTTTGCCGTGGAAACGCCCGAGCGTCAACCGGCAGGAGCGGTTTGCGGACGTGCTCCGCGCCGCCCGTATCTCCGTGACGCTCCGCCGCGAAAAAGGCCACGATATCGACGCCGCCTGCGGGCAGCTCCGGCTCAAGACGGAGAAGGAGCGCGAACTCGCGACAGCGTAGCCCCCCAGGTGGCGAGCAATAAGCGGCGGCGTCCATACCGATTGCCGTTTATAGCTAATTGAATTTCCATGAGCGGGACGCATGGATTGATCGGAGCAGCGCTACTCGATTGGGAGTAAATCTAATCTTGGGATGTCGAGTTATCTCGACAAGGCAGGGTTTGGCGTGCTTGTTTTCCGTACAAATGCGGCGGGACCGCGGCGCGCTCTTTACGCGCCGCCTCCCCTCTCCAGCGCATGAACTCCCCGAACTCCAGCTCGGGTGCGCCGCCCTCAGGGGCGTCACACGCGCAGGCCACGCCCACTGGCCGGGAGCCTGCGCATCGCCGCACTTGGCGGTCGATAGTGAAGAGCATCGCCATCCAGGCTTTGGCGGTGGCGATCTTTGTACTCGTAGAGCACTACGGTGCGGACTGGCGCTTCTTCGTGGAACTGCGGAGAGCGGGGTTCGAGTGGACTTCGAGCCTGACACGCGTGCAGGCCTCCGCGACTCAGATCTCCGATACGCCACTCGTGGTGCTGGTCGACCTTGCAGGCTTCCCCGAGTCGGACCTCAACGGAAAATTTCATGACAGACCGACTGGCGAACCTCTCTATACGCACCGCGAGTTCCTTAACGAACTCGCGGTGAAACTAGCCGCAGCGAAGCCAGCGGCGATCGGTTTCGACATCGACATGTCGGCCAACCGGCAGATCAACGCCGGCGCTGCGCCGCACTTTCACCGAGAATTCCTCGCATCCTGCCTCAAGCTAAGCCAGGAAGCGCCCATCTTCCTCGGCGTGGGACGCAGCACGCTCGCCACGGAGGCGGTGCACTGGCTGGGGCAGGAAGATGCCGCAGGCCTCGCCGCCGGAGTATACCTGATGACCGAGGAGAAACTGGCGAAACCTCCCGTATATTCGCTGATACCCCTCGAGTTCTCCTTCACCGCGCCGGGCGGCCCCGCCCTACCCTCCATGAGCTACGCGCTTTCGCAGGAGCTGAAAAAGCACCATCCGGGAAGCACCGCGCCGCGCAGCCCTCCGACGCTCTTGCAGGGTAGCCTGTTCGTCGATCACCGCATCACCGTGGCGAAGGAAGGCGAAGATATCCGAGGAGTGGTGAAGTCGGCTTATAATAATTTCGAACCGCTCAAGGACCTACACAACGCGCAGATAAAGGGCCACGACATCGTAAGCGGCCGGATCAGCGCCGAGGCATTGAGGCAGCGAATCTACGGCAAGGTAGTCCTCGTCGGCGACGCCGATATCGAGCAGGCATCCGACAAAATCATCGTGCCGGGACAGCGGCACTTGATCCCCGGGATCTACGCTCATGCCTGCGGAGTACTCACACTACACGATACGCGCCTGTGGCACCTAGACCCAGACTGGCTGATCATGGGCCACGCCAGCGGCTGGGTGGCGAGCGTGCTGCTTGCGGTCGCATTGACACAGGCCTGCGCGTTTATCGCCCGCCGCTTGCCATTTGCGCGCGAAAGCCACGTGCGTGCGCATCTGCTACAGTTGGTGCTCGTTTTCGTCGCGGTACTGAGCGTGGCGGCATTTTTCGCGTTTTTCTGGAGCGCGCTCTGGACCGCTGCCATCGCGTGCCTGGTCGCAGCGTGTTTCGAAACGTGGTTCGTACTCGGAGCTGAGTCTTCCAACCTCCATTAACCCGACCCCGAGGCCATGCGATCTCACCTCCCGCTCATCATCGGTTTCCTACTCCTCGGGTCCGCAGCATCGACACTCGCGCAGATACCCGTCGCGAAGGTGGTGGGCGTCACTGGGGTGGTGCAGTATAAACAGCGCGCCGGGGCGGAATTCGAGCCAATCGGAAGTGCGCCGATGTGGCTCTGGGCCGGCACCGTGGTGAGATGTGAAGCCGGCGCGACTCTCACGCTCGTCTACGATGGCAAACCTCCGAGTGAAAAGCACACGGAAACCGGGCCAAAGGAATTCACCGTCGCTGAGCCCAAGGGTGCATCGCAACTGGTGGCATGGAAGTCGACGACCGAGCTCTTTGGCTCGGCGGCAAAACCGCGAGCCAATGCCACTCTGCTGCTGGCACCTGCGAGCGCCAAGTTCATTCCCGGTCGGCCCATCAAGCTACGCTGGTCGGTGCCAGCGGACGTAGCCGAGGTCTCAATCGTCGTGCAGGCCGTCGGCGGTGAGCCCTTTTTTCGGAAGAGCTACGCGGCCAAGGCCGGCACCGCGACACCGCAGGAACTCACGTCGCTGCTGGCGGCCGAGCTGGGCAAGGGCCATGACCGGTTTCGGATCGCATGCCTGCGCCCCGGCGCTCCCGCCGGTACCGGCACGACACTCGAGCCCATCGCAGCCGATGAGCGCGCAAAATTGGAGGAGGAACTGGCCGCCTGCGGCGACGATACGCATGTCTGGCGGCCCGCGTTTCGCGCCGCCGTGTTTGCCAAGTTCCGCATCTACGATGCAGCCATCGATGAAATCGAAGCGGCGCTCGCGACGCCCGAACTCGCCGGCGATCCCTCGCTGCGCCGGCTCGCCAGCAGCCTTTTCGAACTCGCTGGTCACCGCCAGCGCGCCGCAGCCCTCAATCCGCCCGTGCGATAAAGGAACTTTTCTACCCCATGAAACCTACGATCGGAATCGTCGCCGGCGCAGTCGCGCTGTTCGCGGGCGCGCTCGCGCTTTGTTGGTACCTGACCGACAAGGCAGCCTTCGAGCGCGGCCGAATCTCGGGCGTGGCACAGGGGACGAGCGCTGCCGAAAGTCGCGCCAAGAACCTCGCCAAGGAAACGCAGAAGCTGCACGAAGCCGAGAAAGAAACCGTGCGCCGGGATGCACTCGAAGCGGGCCGCTTGGCCGAAGTCGAGCGTGCAAACAACGCTGCCGCCGAGGCAGAGAGAATACGTCTCGCGGACCTGGCAGCGGCAGCCGCCCGTGCAAAAGCAGACAAGGACGCGCTCCTTGCCGAGCGAGGCCCATCTCCGTACTCAAAGGTCAAGGTGCTCGCGGTAGGTATTAACTACGAAGGGAGCCCTTTCCTCACACCGCTCCAGTATGCCCGGCAGGATGCGACCAAGACTGCCGAATTATTGCGCGCGCAGTACGAGTTCACAGTCGAGGAGTTGATCGATGCCAAGGCCACCAAAGCGGCAATCCTCGAGAAGCTGCGGGAGATGCTCGCGACCTTGGGCAAAGACGACGATTTCCTGTTCTATTTCGCCGGGCATGGCACCACGCTATTCGAGCCACCACTCGAGCGCGCCGGCCTGCTCCTGCCCTACGACGCCGCCGATACCAGCAGTCCCAATGCACTTCAGCGTGAGCGCGGCATCGCGCTGCGGGATTTATTGAAGATCATGCAGGAGTCCCCCGGCAGGCATCGACTCATCCTGCTCGACTCCTGCTTTTCGGGTCTGCCGGAAATGCCTGAGGCAGAAAAACCGGCCAAGCGCGACCCCAATAATCCGCTGGGACATCGCTCGGTGCAGCTTCTCACGGCAGGGGCTGAGAATGAGCGCGCCATCGAGCTGCCGACGATCAGTGCGGGGGTATTCAGCCACGAGATACGGCGTGTCATCAGTGCAGACGGGTCGGGCCCGCAAACGCTGCTCAGCGTGTTTACGGCTGTGCGAGAGGCGGTGACCCGTAAATCGGAGTACGCCCTTGCAATGCAAGGCCGGCTGGGCAGCCCACAACACCGCAATTTCATGCCGGCGAGTCCGGGCGATTTCGTCTTTATTCAACCAAAGGACTATAAGGGCTGGAAAATCTCCCAGCGCCTCTCCGCCGACATTCAAGGCTACGACATCCCCGTCGCGGAAAGCGAATACCGCACCTTCCTGGCCAAACAGACGGCTCCGGCACCTGACACTCAGGACATCCCGATCGTCAATGAGCTGGTGAAGCAATTCAAACTACCGGCGGTGTTGTCGATATTCGAGGGGGCCAAGCAAGGCGCGTCCACCCCTGCTGTGAGCGCGGCTCCGACCGCGCCCGCAATATCCCCGGCGGATCTCCGCCGGTACGAAGCCCGCGCAAGCATGGGCGATCCCTACGCCCTCGGCATCCTCGCAGCAGCGAGCGGCCGAACCAAGGATCCTCTCCAGCAGAAACGCGCGCGTGAGTATGCGTTTGCCGCTTATGAGACCGGCACCAAGCCCGGCAAAGCCGCCTTGGGATTGGCCTACGCGGAGGGATATAGCGGTCAGCGCGATCCTGCTCTAGGCGGCAAGCTGCTCGAAGAATCGGGTTTCAAGGATGCGGTGCCATGGATCAGCGACTTCCTGCTGCTGGCCGGCGGCTACGCCGCGATCAGAAGCAAAAACCCGCAAGAGCGCATCGCGGGCGCCGTGTCTCTGGCCGTCGCCGGCAAAGGCCTCATCGGCCGCCTGCTGCGTAAATCACCGGTCGACAAGGTATCAGATCACCTGAGGGAAGTACGCAAAGCGGTGGAGCCGGCGCAGGCCGATTTCCCCAAAGCGATCAAGGAACTCGCAAACGCGACTGAGGCTATTGTCGGCGAAAAGGAACTGGATACCGCAGCCAAGGCGGGCCTGCTCTCGGCCATCGCCGCCGTGAAAGAGGCCTGCGACAAGGCAGATCGTACAGCGACCCTGCAACTGATTGCCGAGTGGTTTACAAATGTGGAAAAGGCCAAACGGTAGAGATTAAGGCAAGACGAACAGAAGTGGGCTGCGAGCGGCGGCCGCCCTGCCCCATGAATTGCATTTTGCAATGGAGGCGGATGAGCACGCTGGACCACGGGTTCGGTGCAGAGTTGCACTTTCCGCTTGCCCATGCCCGCTTCGCCCCTTTTTACGGCACGCTCCTGCGGTCGAAGTGCCGCTCGGAACTTTCTTTCTCCAGTCGGTCTCATCCCTCTCCCCATCCGCTTCGTTTGTCCTATGATTGAAGTCAAAGGCTTGGTTAAATCCTACGGCGCCAAACGTGCAGTCAACGGCGTCACATTCTCGGTAAAGCGCGGCGACATCCTCGGATTCCTCGGGCCCAACGGCGCGGGCAAGTCGACCACGATGAAGATGCTCACCGGCTTCCTGCGGCCGGACGCGGGCACCGCGACAGTCGACGGCGTCGACGTGACGGTGGACCCCGTCGCCGTGAAGAAGAAACTAGGCTATCTGCCCGAGAGCGCTCCAGCCTACCCGGAAATGACGGTGCAGGAGTTTCTCTCCTTCATCGCCGAGATCCGCGGCTTTCGCGCATCCGCCGCGCGCGACGCACAGGTGGACCGAGCGATCCAGCTCACCCACCTTGCCCCTGTCCGCAAGCAGGCGATCGAGACGCTCTCCAAGGGATTCAAGCAGCGCGTGGGTTTCGCGCAGGCGCTGCTCCACGACCCCGCTGCGCTGGTGCTCGACGAGCCCACGGACGGCTTGGACCCCAACCAGAAAAACGAGGTGCGCTCCCTTATCAAAAACATGGCTGTGGAAAAGGCCGTGATCATGTCGACCCACATCCTCGAGGAGGTAGACGCCATTTGTAATCGCGTCGTAGTGATCTCGCAAGGCAAGGTCGTCGCCGACGAGACGCCCGAGCAATTCCGCGCGCGCAAGCCCGGCGCGCGGCTGGATGAGATCTTCCGCACCCTCACGCGGGGCGACATCTAATCGCCGAGTAAGTCCGTCGCACCCTCCCTTACTCTCCCACTCCCTCTATTCCTTTTTGCGCCATGCGCCAAATTGCACCCCTTTTCAAACGCGAGTTCCTGGGCTACTTCCGCTCACCGGTAGCCTATGTGTTTCTGATCGTGTTCCTCGTTGCATCGGTCGGCCTCGCCTTCTTCGCCGGCGGCTTCTTCAAGGCTGGGCAGGCATCGCTGGAAAGCTACTTCACGTTTCATCCGTGGCTTTTCCTTTTCCTCGTGCCCGCCGCGGGCATGCGCCTGTGGTCCGAGGAGAAGCGCTCCGGCACCGTGGAGCTGCTTTTCACGCTGCCTGTCACCACGCTGGAGGCAGTGCTGGGCAAGTTCCTCGCGGCATGGGCATTTCTCACGATTGCGATTCTGCTGAGCTTCCCGATGCCGCTCACCCTCGCCTACCTCGGTGATCCCGACTGGGGCGTGATCGTAAGTGGGTACTTCGGCAGCATCCTGATGGCCGGCGGCTACCTCGGCGTGTGCTCGCTGATGTCGTCGCTGACGAAGAATCAGGTGATCAGTTTCGTCCTTAGCGTCTCCGTGTGCTTCGTGCTCGTGCTGCTCGGCACCAGTATGTTCACCGGATTCCTCACCGGTGCGATAGGTCTCCCTGTCTCGTTGGCGGATATCATCTCCAACTTCAGCTTCTATACCCATTTCGACGCTTTCACCAAAGGCATCGTCGATCCGAAGGACCTGGTGTTCTTCCTGTCGCTGATGGGCTTCACTCTTTTCCTCAACGTCGTCGCCCTGGAGCGTTAAGCGCCCACGCACGCAACCTAAACCTTCTTCCGCCCAACCATGAAATTCGGAAGCAAAACACTCGCCGCCGTCCTCCTCCTCGTCGGCCTCGTGCTTGTCAACTATCTGGCCTCCTCCATTCCCGTGCGCATCGATGCGACGGCTGAGTCAATCTATTCGCTCTCATCCGGCACCAGGGCGATGCTCGGCAAGATCGAGGAGCCGGTAGCCATCGACCTCTATTTCTCGAAGGACGCCAACGGCCTGCCTATCGCGTATAAAAACTATGCCGCTCGCGTGCAGGAAATGTTGCGGCAGTACGTGCGTGCATCGCGCGGCAGGCTGACGCTCAACATCGTCAATCCGAGGCCCGATACGCCCGAGGAGGAAAAGGCGTCGGCGGCCGGATTGAGCCCGCAGATGGCCCGCCAGGGCGGCGAGCCATTTTACTTCGGCCTCGTCGTGACGCAGGCCGATCAGCAGAAAAACATCCCGGCCTTCTCCCCGCAGCGTGAGCAATTCCTGGAGTACGATCTCTCCAAGCTCATTTACAGCGTGCAGCAGCTCGACAAGCGAAAGCTCGGCCTCATCAGCAGCCTGCCGCTACAAGGCACCAGCCCGCAGGAGATGCAAATGATGATGATGATGCGTCGCCAGCCCCAGCCCTCGCAAATGGTGATGGAGGAACTCGGTCAGACCTTCCAAGTCATGAGCGTGGAAGCCTCTGCCACCGAGCTGCCCGCCGGGCTCGACATCCTCCTGATCGCGCATCCCCAGAATGTCTCGCCGAAGCTACAATACGCGATCGACCAATTCCTCCTCTCCGGCAAGCCCGTGGTGCTCGCACTCGATCCCGCCTCGCAGCACTTCAAGCGGCAGAGCAATCCGCAGCAGATGATGATGGGCCAGGGCCCGCAGAATGTTTCCAGCGATCTGCCTACCCTACTTTCGGCCTACGGCATCCAGTATGATGCGCAAAAGGTCGTCGGCGACTTGGAGAACGCCACGCAGGTCCAGACTGGCGGCGGCGGCCTCGCCCGCTACCCGATCTGGCTCAGCCTGCGCGGCAAGGAGAACTTCAACCAGAGCTCGCTTGCGACCGCGCAGCTTAAGTCCACGATGTTTGTCGAGGCGGGCAGCATCGCCAAGCGGGAGGGCTCCGACCTCACCTTCACGCCGCTCGTCGAGACCTCCGCCCAGACCGGCGACATCGCGAGCATGATGCTCCAGTTTGCCCAGCCCGATGATGTGACCAAGCAGATCACGCCCACCGGCAAGAAAACCATCGCGGCGCTTGTGACCGGCAAATTCAAGACCGCTTTCCCCAATGGCGCACCTGCCGAGGATAAGCCGGCCGACGACGCGGCCAAGAAGGATACAGCGAAGAAAGAAGAGCCCAAGGCCGACGGCCTCAAGGAATCGAAGTCGACCTCCACGCTCTTCGTGATCGCCGACACCGATTGGCTATTCGACGACTACTCCGTGCGAAAGATGAACTTCTTCGGCCAGACCGCCGCAGAACCCTTTAACGACAATCTTGCGTTTGCGGCCAACACCATCGAGTTCCTTGGCGGATCGCAGGATCTCATCTCCATCCGCGGCAAAGGCGCTTCGATCCGGCCCTTCGATGTCGTGCTAAAGATGCAGACAGAGGCGCAGAAACAATATCAAGCCCAGCTCAACGAACTCGATAAGCGCCTGCAGGAGGTGCAAACCAAGCTCAGCCAGCTCCAGACGAAGAAGGGAGAGGGCAATCGCCTCATCGCCTCGCCCGAGATGGCAAAGGAGATCGAGGAATTCCAGAAACAGCAGCGCGCGGCCAATAGCGAGCGCCGGCAAATCCGACTCAAACTGACGGAGAACATCGACGCGCTCGAGAACAAGCTGCTGCTGGTGAACCTGCTCGCCACGCCTATACTGGTGCTCGCGTTTGGCTTGGTGTTCTACCGCAGCCGCCATGCCTGAGCCGTACCTCAGCCTCTAGACGAAGATCCAAAGACCCATTCGCGACAGATGAAACTAAAGACCCTCGTCGTCACCATTGCCGTCCTCGCCGCGCTCTCCGTCGGCGTGTTTTTCCTCACTCGCACGGAAGCACCGCCCTCCACCGATGCCCGCATCGGCCAGAGCCTCGTCGCGCGCGACGCCCTCGAAAAGGCAGCCAAGCTCCGCATCGCCGATGCAGGCAAGACGGTGGAACTCGTCCGCCAGCAGGATGGCGCGTGGCGCGTGCCCTCCTACTACGATATGCCGGCGGATTTCTCGAAGCTTTCCGGCTTCGCGGGCAATCTCAGCGACGCGAAGGTGCAACGCTTCGTCACCGCAAATGCCGAGCGCATTTCGCGCTTGGAGTTCAAGGACACGAAGATCGAGCTGCTCGACGCAGCGGACAAGCCGATCGTCGCGATCACACTGGGCAAGAATAACGAGACCGGCGGCCGCTTCTTCCGCTACGGCGAAGAGCAGAAGGCCTACCTCACCAGCCTCAGTGCCTATCTCGACACCGAGCCCAAGAACTGGGCCAATGCCGAGCTGCTCTCCATCAAGGCCGACGATATCGCCAAGCTGGAGCTGCCCCTCGCCGAAGGCGGTCCAGTCGTCGTCTCGCGCGCAAAGAAAGACGAGCCTTGGAAAGCCGACAAGACACCTACCGGTCAGCAGGTGAAGGCCGACAAGATCGCGGCTGTACTGAGCTCCCTGGGCTCGATTCGCTTCACCGAGAGCACGGCGCTGGACGACGCCAACTTCGCCGCCGCCAAGGCGAACCAGCGCTCCTACAAAATCACGACCTTTGACAACAAGACCTACTCGGTCGCCCTCGGCCGCAAGCCCGAGGAAAAGAAGCTCAAGCCGGTCGAAGCGAAGCCCGCCGCCGCGCTGACAGACCTTAGCGACCTCACAAAGAAAGATGGTGCGGAAAAGAAGGACGACAAACCGCTCGCACCTGAATTTGAGACGATCCCGGCCGGCCCCGTGTTTGCGGTGATCACGAGCAGCGACTCCGCTGCGCCGATCAACGGCCTGATGCAGAAACGTGCCTTCCAAATCTCAGACTATACCTTCACGAGCTTGCCGCAGAAGGCAGAGGAACTCTTCGAGGCGGCACCCGCTCCGGCAGGCGAGCCGAAAAAGCAGTAAAGGGTTCCCGTAGGAGAATTCAGTCAGAGCGCCATCCGAGCGGGTGGCGTTTTTTATTAAAACGTCACAGCGGTGGCAACTGGGAGGAAGCACACTTGCACCTCCCCCATATCTCACAAGCCCGCCGCGGGGGCGCTCAGCCCTTCCGTGGCGCGCCTTCGGCTCCGGCAGCCATCATCGCACGCCAGCCAAGCAGACCGCAGAGGCCAAAGCCCAGCGCATTTACGGTACCATGTATCGCGCGCATCTGCGGGATGCCGATCCAAGGAAAGGGCTGAGCAAAGGCCCGCATCGCGTACAGAGCGGCCAGCACCATGCCAAAGAAAAGCGAGGCTCCAGCCACTCCCAAGAGCAGCCGGGTGGAGAGCGAGCGCTTGGACTCGAGCGCTATACGCACATGCAGCACCGCGACGGCCGCTCCGGCCAGGGCAAGCCCGCAGCCTGCGGCGGCTTCGATGCTCGGGCCCCAGCCGAGTTGAGTCGTCGTAATGCCGACCGCGACAGCGGGCACGCCCAAGACCACGCCGACAGCAGCCTGCGAACTGAAGCGCCAGAACCAAAACTCCCGCTGCACCAAGCCAGCATAGAGCGGCAGAAGGAGTCCTGCATAGTGGAAATGCACCGCGGTGAGCGTCACAATCGTCGGCGCGAAGCCGAGCGGTTGCAGGCCGGCCCGATCAGCGAGCGTCCAGAGCCCGCCTATCGCGGAGAAGATCAGAGCCGTGTCGGCGCACAGCAGATCGAGCCCACGCCGGAGCCCACCGCGCTTCATGCGCATCACGCCGAGCCACGCCAGCGAGCAGAGCAGCACCACCCACGGCAGCGCGAGCAGCGCGGCGACCACGCCTGCCGGCAACCAGCATGCCGCCACGAGCAGCAAGGCCGCCGGGAACTGCGCAAGATGCACCTTGGCGAAAGCCGTGGCGTCGCGCTGCGGGTGCTCGGGCTCCACAAAAAGTCCCAGCACCAGCGGCACGAGCACCAGCGCCGCGAAGAGCAGCAGCGCATGCGCCCACGCCTCGCCGTGCAGGTCGCGCGCGCGGAGCGCGACAAAGGCCGCCCAGATTACACCGCCAACGATGGCTCGAGTCTTCGCCGTCATAGTTTGTAGTTCGCTCGCTCCGTCACGTTTACGGCGCTTTGAGCCTGAAAGATTTTATGCACTCCTCGATCTCCGCTTCAGTCGCCGGGTCGCGCTTCATCGAGGTGCCTGAGCTAAACACCAGCCACTGACCAGCGTGATGAAAGTACCGGAAGGTCACCCGTACGTGGGAGTTGGCACTCGGGCGTTTGAGTTCGGACTCTATCACCAGAGCGTCGCTACCTCCCACTTTACTCACCCCTATCTTCAACAACTTTGCGACCACGCCTTCCGGCGATTCCGCCTCGGTGAAGGTGCGCACCAGCTCACGGCGGGACACCTTCGCAATGAAATGAGCGAGCGACTTGTAGTTCTTACTCTCATAAGTGCCCCACAAAACACCCTTGGGGTGAAAAACCGCTATCGCCGCAAATTCTCCCGGGCGACGTGCCTTGACGGCTGTCTGCTCGTGAATCGGCGCGACCATGTCCCAGCCGTCTGGAAAGGTAAGGACATATCCAACAGCCGAGTCGGTATAGACTTCAGCCCTCGCGAAACGCGCACAGAGCAGGCATAACAGCAGGAAGCAGATGCGCATTTTCATCATATCATGCGGCCTCGCCTCGTCGCGCTTCCGCCACCGCATCGCGCATCGCGAGCTTCGACTCCGCTACGAACCGCGCCTGCAAACGACGCGCGAGCGGCTTGGCAAGCCGTACCGGCCAGTAGCGGGGGCGCGAAAAGGCGCGGATATCGTACCACACGCTGCCATCGGGGTGCTGCTCTATGCTGAAGCGCTCCTCACCCTGCTCCACGTGCGCCGGCAGCGTACCGTAGGCAAAGCCGAACCGCCGTACCGGACCGCGCTCATCTAGAGTGTAGATGACGCGACACGCATTGAGCCACCACACGCCAAAGACCTGCGCCAGCATCGCTACGACCTCTCCCGTGCGCTGCGGCGGACGTGCCGGCGCGATCCGCGTCCACGGCCTCGGAAACATCCGCCAGGCCTGCAGTGCCTCACAGGCCGCGAGAAAGTCTCCTGCCCCGTCACCAAGGCGCTGGCGGTTGTGATCGACGGAGTAGCCCAACAGCCGGGCCTCGGGATCATTGCTCGCGCCGATCTCGGTATAGCTGACTGCGCAAGGCGAAACCTCCCGCAAAAACTCCGCCACCTCGGCCTCGCGCGGAGCGCGGGCAAACCAGCGTGGCGTGAGGATGGCGGACATTCCGGCTAAGCAAGCGGGCCGCCCGGGCGGTGTCGACAGCCGGCTGGGGGTGCGAGATCATATTTTTTCGGTGTATTCGTGGTATTCCGTAAGCTAAACCCTTTGCCATGAAGACGCGCAAAGAGATCGTCGACAACTGGCTGCCGCGGTACACGGGCGTGCCGCTCAACAAGTTTGGCGGGTACATCCTGCTCACCAATTTCGACCACTACGTGAAGCTCTTCGCCCAGTGGCATCGCGTGCCCATCATTGGCAAGAACAAGCCAATGATGAGCGCCACAGCCGGCGAGATCACGATCATCAATTTCGGCATGGGCAGTGCCACCGCCGCGACCGTGATGGACCTCCTCAGCGCCATCATGCCCAAGGCCGTCCTCTTCCTCGGTAAGTGCGGAGGCCTGAAACACATCGCCAACCTCGGCGACCTCATCCTCCCCATCGCGGCCATCCGCGGCGAAGGCACTAGCAACGACTACTTCCCCCCCGAGGTGCCTGCCTTGCCCGCCTTCGCACTGCAAAAGGCCATCTCGACCACGATCCGCGATCACTCTCGCGACTACTGGACTGGCACCGTCTACACCACCAACCGCCGAGTCTGGGAGCACGACGACGAATTCAAGAAGTACCTAAACCGCATCCGCGCGATGGCAATCGACATGGAGACGGCGACGATATTCATGACGGGCTTCTTCAACGAAATCCCCACTGGAGCCCTGCTGCTCGTCTCCGACCAACCCATGACGCCCGAGGGCGTCAAGACCGCCGAAAGCGACAAAGTCGTCGACGACAAATTCGTGAAGGATCATCTGAAGATCGGAATCGACTCGCTCAAGCAGCTCATCAACCAGGGGCTGACGGTGAAACACCTGAAGTTCTGACTGCGTCTCAGGCCCGGCTTCGCCCGCGCCGCAGCACATCGAGTCCGACGGCGACGATAATGACGACGCCGATGATAATCTGCTGGAGGTAGGTCGGCCAGCCCATCTGTTGCGAACCATTGCGCAGGACAGCCATGATAAGGGCGCCGACGATGGAGCCCATCACGGTGCCGACGCCGCCGCTCAGGCTAGCGCCGCCGATGATGACGGCGGCGATGATATCGAGTTCTAGGCCCACGGCGACGGTGGGGTCGCCCTGGCGAAGGCGGGAGAGCTGGAATACGCCGGCGAGGCCGAAGAAGCAGCCGGCCAGAGCGTAGATAGCAACCTTGAGCTGGGTCGTGCCGATGCCGCAGAGGCGGACGGTGGCTTCGTTGGAACCGAGGGCAAAAATGCGCCGGCCAAACACTGTCTTGCGCAGAAGCAGCGCGGTGATGATCGAAAGACCAATAGTGACCCACACGCCCGCGGGCAGCGCATAGCTGAAAGGGTCGGCGGTGGTCATCCATGCATTGATGGCAGAGGTTTCGTAATTCACCGTCTGATTATCGGCGAGCCACTGAGCCGCGCCGCGGCCGATGCCCAGAGTGCCGAGTGTGATGATGAAGGGCGTGATGCGGAGGAGCGCGGTAGCCGTGCCATTAACGAGGCCGATCAGGCCGCCAGCGAGAATCATGGCGATCAGTACGAGCAGGTCGTTTACACCGCGCTGGATCAACTGCGCGCCGATGACGCTCGTGAGCGCAATGGTGGAGC
This sequence comes from uncultured Opitutus sp., assembly GCA_964480585.1. Lineage (GTDB taxonomy): Bacteria > Verrucomicrobiota > Verrucomicrobiia > Opitutales > Opitutaceae > ER46. Next base: position 99,123 of record CAYZPV010000001.1, read on the forward strand.
CGACCGAGAGATCTATGCCGCCACTCACTATGATGAGCGTCATGCCGAGCGCGCCGATGGCGACGATCACAGTCTGGGTGAAGATCGTCTTGAAGTTATGGTAAGTGAGGAAGAACTCCCGCGTCTCCGAGGGCAGCGCGAAGAGCGTCACGACTAGCAGGAGCCCGAGGTAGGGCCCGAACTTCGCGAAGAGCGTCTTGGGGGTGAGTTGCATCGAAAAAGGGCTATTGGGTGCCGGTAGCCACGCGGATGAGTTCGGCCTCGGTCCACTCCGTGGTCGGACGTACGGCGGCAAGCTCGCCGCGGCACATCACGCCGATGGTGTCGCAGAGGCCGAGGAGCTCGGGCAAGTAGCTGCTGGCGACGACGACAGTCTTGCCGGCGGCGGCAAGCTCGCCGATGAGCTGGTAGATCTGCGCCTTGCTGCCGACATCTACGCCGCGGGTGGGCTCATCGAGGAGGAAGATGCGCGCGGAGTGCTCGAGGAGGCGGGCGAGCGCGACTTTCTGCTGATTGCCGCCGGAGAGCTCGCCGACGGATTGGCCGGCATCGCGGCACTTGATCGAAAGATCGCCGATCCAGCGTTGCGCGGCCGCGCGCTGGCGGCGCGCGTCGATCCAGCCGAGGCGGCCGTAGACAGACTGGCGGGTGAGCGTGAGATTGTCGGCGATGGAGCGGACCAGCATCAGGCCCTCTTCCTTGCGGTTTTCGCTCAGAAACCCCACCCCTTGCATCCACCGTGCGCGAGGGGTGGCAGCCGCACCGTCGTGGCCGACGATGCAGACTTCGCCCGCTTTCAGATGGTCGAGAGCGAAGAGGGCGCGTAACAGGTCGGTGCGACCGGCCCCGATCAGACCGGCAAGGCCAAAAATCTCCCCTGCCCTCACCTGAAACGTGGCATGCCGGAGGCGCGGGGCGGAGGCGACCGCACGCACCTCGAGGACAGGAGCGCCCAGGGTGTGCGGCTTTTTCGGATACAGGTCTCTCACCTCCCGGCCAGTCATCAGCGCCACGATACGGTCTAGCGGCGTGGCCTGCATAGCGCCAGCGCCAGCCGTCTCGCCATCCTTGAGGACCGTGAAACGGTCGCACAGTTGGCGGCACTCCTCGAGAAAATGGCTGATATAGATCACGCTCACTCCCTGCTCGCGCAGGCGACGAATGGCGGCGAAGAGCTTTTCGGTATCGGCCTGAGTGAGGCTGCTCGTGGGCTCATCCATGATCAGCACGCGAGGGCGGCCGAGTAGTGCGCGGGCAATCTCGATGACCTGCTGCTCCGCGATAGAAAACCCACCGACGGGCCGCCTGAGATCCAGCGACTGGTGACCGAGCAGAGCGAGCGCCGCCCGGGCACGCTCCTCGCCGGCGCGACGATCAACCCAACCTAGGCGGGAGGACTCGGAGCCAAGGAGGATATTTTCCACCGCATCGAGGTGCAGCGCGAGATTGAGCTCCTGGTAGATCATCGCGACGCCCTTCCGCCGGGCATCGAGCGGATTTTCGGGTCGGTAGAGCTCGCTGCCTAGCGTCATCGTACCTCCATCGGCCGCATGCGCTCCGCTGAGGATCTTCATCAGCGTGCTCTTGCCGGCGCCGTTTTCGCCGATCACGGCGTGGACCTCGCCAGGCGCGATCTGAAGTGAGACGCCGCGCAGCGCGCGAGTGGCGCCGAAGCTCTTTTCGATGTCAGAGAGCGTGAGGACAGCCGCCGGCATCAGGTGAGGGCGATGGCGTGGGGGTAAGCGCGCACGAGGAGCACTTTGGAGAGAGTTCGCGCGTGGTCGCCAGCATTTCTTTGCGTCGAGCAAAGCAGAAGCTCCCGGTACGACACTGAATGAAGGCCAAGTAACCCGCCGCCACTCCTCCCCCAAAATGTCTGCGTATCACTGGCCAGGCTGCCAGGGCTGGGGGCCGCCCGCTTTGGCGGTGAGGAACTTTGCACCCACCTCCCTGTACCAGGCGTGCAGCTTGGCGCGCATGGCTTGCACACGATCAGGCTCCCGCGCGGCGAGGTCGGTCTTTTCTCCGGGGTCAGCCTTGAGGTGGTAGAGTTGCACAGAGCCGTCTTCGTAATTCTCGAGCAGCTTCCAGTCGCCCATGCGCACCGCGCCGCCGGGAAAGCCGCCCTGGTTGCCATAGTGCGGGTAGTGCCAGTAAAGCGCGTCGCGCGCCGGGGCCGCTCCGCCGTTGAGGAGGGGCAAAAGGCTGCGGCCATCGATCGGCACGCCAGCGGGCGCCTGCACGCCGGCAAAATCGAGAGCAGTGGCGAAGATATCCGGGCTGGTAACAGGTACATCGCTCACGCCGGGCCTCGCGCCGGGCATGCGGGCGAAGAATGCCACACGAATGCCGCCCTCGTAGAGCCAGCCCTTGCCCGCCCGCAGGGGAAGATTGGAAGTCGGATGGCCCTCGGAAGTGGAGAGGCCGCCATTGTCGGCGGTAAAGATGACTAGGGTATCATCGGCGAGGCCCAGTTCGTCGAGCTTGCGCATGATGCGCCCAAAGGCGGTATCCATGCTCTCGATCATGGCCGCGTAGACGGCATGATTTTGCACGCTGCGGATGCGGCGTGGCTCCTTGGTGGAAATGAAGTACTGCTTATCTTCGATGAACGCCTCTTTGAGGCCAAGGCGCTCGGACTTGGCCTTGTATTTTTCGACGAGCTCCGCCGGGGCCCGCAGCGGCGTGTGCACCGCGTAGAAGCAATGCGTGAGGAGGAAGGGCTTGCCCTCGGCCTTGAAACGCTCGAGCAGCTTGATCGCCTCATCGGCCTCCCGGGCTGTGAGGTACTCCCCTTCCGGGCCATCGGTGAGGCGGGGATTCTTGTACGGCGAAAAATAGCTGGCCGGCGCGCCGCGCGAGAAGCCTCCGATATTGATCTTGTATCCATGAGCCTCGGGCCAGAACTCCGCGGTCTCGCCAAGGTGCCACTTGCCCACGAAGCCGGTATTGTATCCCGCCGCGCCCAGCGCTTCCGCCACCGTGGTTTCTTCCAGCGGAAGCTGTCGTGTGAGCGGAGCCCCCTCGAAGCGCTCGATGCGGGAGCCGATCAAGAAATTCGTGAGCCCGGCGCGCGTGGGGTATTTGCCCGTCTGGATGCTGTAGCGGGTGGGCGAACACACCGGGTTGGACGAATAACCGGCCGTGAAACGCACGCCCTGCTTGGCGAAGCGATCGAGATTGGGTGTCTCATAGAAAGTCTGCGGGTTTTGCACGCCGACATCCATCGCGCCGTAGTCGTCTACAACGAAGATCATGACATTGCGCGGACGCTCCGCAGCCTGCGCCGCAGCGCATAGCAGGGAGAGCGCGAGGAAAAGGGGGGGAATTTTCATGGGGTGATGATTGCTGGTAGAATCAGGGAGGTGCAGGAAGCTCAAGACAAGGGGCCGCGGAGGTGCTTTGCTCGGCAGGAAGCAGGCAATTGGCAATCTCTCGCTCGTTAAGAACAGAACTCACTCCTGTTTTTTCTTTTTCTTTCCGCCCGGGCCTGAGGCGAAGGGTTTGGAATCCCCGATCACCGTCGTGAGCCGCGCCATCATTTCCTTGGTGCGCTGGGGCTCGGTGTCGGCGAGGTCAGTTTCCTCCTTGAGGTCCTTTTCGAGATTGAAGAGTTCGGGTTTGCCCGCGCCTCGGGCGATGAGCTTCCAAGGGCCTTCGCGATAGGCCAGGACGTTGCCGTTGTTATTCTGGAGCACGAGAGCAGCGCGGCCTGTCGCACCCTTTTCTGCGAGGAGCGCGGGTAGAACGTCGATAGCATCGGGGCCGCCTTGGGCAGGAAGTTTTGCGCCGGTGAGAGTCGCAAATGTCTTGATCATGTCGAGGTGCGCGACGAGGGCGGATGACTCGGCGCCGGCGGGGATGCGGGCGGGCCAGCGGGCGATAAAGGGCACGCGATGGCCGCCTTCGTAGAGCGCGCCCTTGGATCCGCGCAGGATGCCATTGGGCGGCTGGAGGGCGTGGAGGTGATTGGTGCCATCATCGTAGGTGTCTTTGATCGCGCCGCCATTATCGGAGGTGAAAATGATGAGCGTGTCCTTGGTGATGCCCTTGCGATCGAGGGCGGCGAGGACTTCGCCTATCGTCCAATCGAGCTGATGGATCACGTCGCCGCGCCAGCCAGCGCCGCTCGTGCCGCGGAAGCGCGGGTGCGGCACCATGGGCTCGTGGATGTCGTGCGGGGTAAGGAAGAGGAAGAAGGGCTCACCGGCCTTCTGCTGGTCGATGAAGGAAACGGCCTTTTTCGCGATCACATCGGCGATATCTTCATCGACCCACAGGGCCGATTTACCCCCGGTCATATAGCCGATGCGCGAGATACCATTTACGATGGCCTGCGAGTGGTTCTTGTCGGCCTTGATCTTGAGCATCTGCGGATGCGTGAGACCGGTGGGCTCGTCGCCGATCGGAGCACCGTAGCGCACAGTAATCGGATCTTTGGGGTCGAGACCGACGACGCGGTGATTTTCGATGAAAACACACGGTACGCGGTCGCCCGTCGCAGGAATGAAGAACGAGTAGTCGAAACCGACCTCGTTGGGGCCAGGCTTGATCGCCTGGTTGAAGTCAGGCTCAGTCGCGCCCAGTCCCAGGTGCCACTTGCCGACGAGGCCAGTGCGGTAGCCGGCCTGCTTGAGCACCGAGGCGACCGTGGGCGTGCCCGGAGCTATCAACAGCGTGGCATTGCCCGGCGCGATGCCAGTGCCAGGCTGGCGAAAGGCGTACTTGCCGGTGAGAAATGCGTAGCGCGTCGGCGTGCAGACCGAGGCGGGCGCGTGCGCATCGGTGAAGCGCGCGCCCTCCCGCGCGATGCGGTCGAGATGGGGCGTCTTGACCTTGTTGGCGCCGTAGCAGCCGAGGTCACCATAGCCGATATCGTCGGACATGATGAAGACAATATTAGGCCTGGCGACGTCCGCCGCGCGCATGACAGGTGCGACGAAAAAACCAAGAAAAAGGAGAGTGAGAGTTCTCAACATAAGAAGTTGGGCAAGGGGCAGCGCCAAGCGGGAAGCGAAGGAGTTAGCGCGAGACCTTAGCGTGAGCGGGCCACCATAGCAGCGTCCAGTGGAAGTTTGGACGATGCAGTGCGTTCCCTCGGAGGACGTTCAACGGCACGCATGAAAATTGCAGCTGCAAGGGGCTCACCGACCTCTCGCTCCCTCCGCTACTGGACCGATCTTGCCGCAGAACTAGACCCTAGAAATCGATTGCCTCAACCCGCCGAACGGTAGAAACCTGCCACACATGAGCACCTCCCAATTAAGGATAACGCTGGTCATCAGTGTATTGGCGCTATTCTGTATTGGCTGCACTGTCGTACACGGGAATGCGAGGATGGTCGGCAAAAGGCGTCCGGCCATCGACCCGGATCTGGTCAAAATTTACGATACTGCGCCTCAGCATTATGAGGTCATCGCGATAGTAAGTGCTGCAGCCGGCCACGATTTCAGAACACAGGTAGGCGTGCGAGAGTCAGCCCTCAAGCGACTCCGGCGAGAAGCGGCAAACGTGGGCGCAAATGGTCTAGTCGTCGAAAACATCAGTGACCGCGAATGGATCGGCTACACCCACGTGCACGGCACCGCCATCTACCTCCTCGAAAAGCCGAAAGAGATAGAAAAGCCGAAGAAAGATAACCTGGTCGTTTCAGTCGAACGACCCACTGCGCGGTGGTAAAAGGTACGCCGTCAACCAGCGGCCCGCACGCCTCAATTCGTCGTCATACTGATCGTGATGAAGATCGCATTTGCCAGCAGATAGGCGGCAGGGAAGACCCAGCGGGCTGTGCGGTCGATCTTGCGGGCGCGGATGGCGTTGTCCTCCGCGATATGCCGCACGATCAACAGCCCCGCGATCTTGGCGCCGAGAAACGCGTACGTGGTCACAAACAACTGATCGACCGTCGTGAGGTACGAAACCTTTGGGATATCGGTGCGCACGGTGTAACTCAGCGCAACCGCCGTGAGCAGGCTGGTGGTGATCACCGAAATGCGATCGGAAAGGTCCTCGGAGGGCAGGAAAAAGACTGTGCTTGCGATCAGGATGAGAATGAAGAGGGGCACGAAGACCTGCCAGACATAAAAGCCCGGCCGTCGCGTGATATCGAGGGTGACAAACAGCCGGTGATACTTCTCGTGCTCCACGGCGTGCTCGATCAACGCCGTCGACCAGCGCAACTTCCCCACCTCCCACTGCGGCAGACGGATGTGGCCGTGCTGCATCTTTTCAGGATGAGGCTCGAGCAGGAGTTCGCTGGCGGGGAATGCGAAAGACTCGATCTCGATCTGCAGGGTCTGCCAGTCGAAGGGAAAGGTGTGCAGATTAAACTCGCTGCGCAGCGTGACCTCGAACTCACGATCATACTCCACGGTACCATCGGGCGAGATCAGCACCGTCACATGCTTCTCCTCAGCAGGCGCCGTCTCATTGACGAACGCGATGCCAGGTCGGCCAATCTCCTCCACCCTCTCGTTTGCCTTGTCACCGATGAGGAAGATGCGCTTGCCATCGGGCGACGCCAACGCCGGATCCTTCCAACGCAGGTGCAGATGGCAGATCGCTGTAAACGTCTCCTCGGGCTCGTTAATCGTGGGGATGGAGACCAGATAAAAACCCACCGAGACTCGGCGCGGCTCGGTAGCCGGCGGCGTCGTGCTATCGGCAGCAAACAGGCTGCACGAGAGCCACGAAAAGAATAGGAACAAGGCTAAGAAGACTCGAAAGGGCACGCGATGCGGAACGTAGAAACGCAGACCTCAGCGCGGCAATGCGTTTTGCGCCGGACAAGCGTAGCAAGACATCGCAGCCGAGCGGCCGCGACCTAAAGCGCCCCCAAAGGACACCCTTGGCAAAAAAAAGATACCAAAATCCCGTTGACGAAGCCCCCCGAGACCTACTTTGTTCGCCCTCCCGTTAGTGGCTCGGTAGCTCAGTTGGTAGAGCAGAGGACTGAAAATCCTCGTGTCCCCGGTTCGATCCCGGGCTGAGCCACCACTTTCGGACCCGCTAAGCTTAACGGCTTAGCGGGTTTTTTTTGTTCCAGGCAAAACCAAGGAAAACAGGTGAGATGTGATGTTGCAGGTCCCCCGGCCAAGAAGTGGCGATTCGCTTATTTTGGCTGTTCGTCTGGGGGCTGGTGGACACGCTGGCACTCCCCTACTCTTTTTCCCTCGCATGCGACTCCAAGGTAAAACCGTCCTCGTCACCGGTGCCAGCAAGGGCATCGGTCGCGTCATCGCTCTCGGCTGCGCCAAAGAAGGCGCTGATGTCATCCTCAACTACAATTCCGACCGCGCGGGCGCGGACGAGGCTGCGGCGGAGATCCGCGCGCTAGGACGCCAAGCGCTTTGTGTGAAGGCCGATCTGTCGAAGGTCGCTCAGATCACAAAGATGTTTGCGGCGGCGCGGAAAAAATTCGCGCGGCTGGACGTGTTGATCAACAATGCGGGGCTCACCGGCTGGGCTAGTTTCTTCGACACGACAGAGGAGAAGTGGGACATAGTGCTCGATACCAATCTCAAGGGCACGTTCTTCTGCTCGCTGGAGGCGGCGAAGTGGATGCGCGATACCAAGACTGGGGGCAGCATCGTCAATGTCTCCACGCAGTGCGCTGAGCTGGCGGTGAAGAACCTCGTAGCCTACGGCACGAGCAAGGCGGGTATCCATGGGCTGACCAAGCAACTCGCAGTGGAGTTGGCGGCCTACGGCATCCGTGTAAACACCTTTGCACCTGGGCCCGTTAACGTGGAGCGCAATCTTGCAGACGATCCCGACTATCGCCGGGTGTGGGGCGCGATGATCCCGCTCGGCCGTACGGCGGAGGCGAACGAGATGCTCGGCCCTGCGCTCTTCCTCGCATCGAACGAGTCGAGCTACGTCACCGGCCAGACGTTCTTCGTCGATGGCGGCTGGACAGTGCAGGGCATGGTCCCGAGCAGCAACGTGGAGAAGGCGGCCAAGAAAAACCGGTAAGTCGGTAGAAGTGACGGGGGCCGGCGCAACGTGCGCCAAAAACACAAAACCCGCTCAAACTTGAGCGGGTTTTCGGCGTCTTTCTTCGTGGGCCGCCACGGATCGGCCTTACTATGCAGGCCGAGCTCCACGTCTATTTTACAAACCGCAGCGCGGCCATTTCTGCGTCGGGATTGGTCGCCGGGACTTTCGGCGCGTGGCCCAGCATATGGCCTTCCGGGCGGAAGGTCGCGGGAGCTGTGTCGAAGCGCAGCTCTGTGAGCTGGGAAGGTGGCTGCAGGGGCGCGAGCTGTAGCTTGCCTATCCAAGCGAGTTGCGCATCGGCCTGCTCCCGTGCGGCCGCCATCAGAGCGTCGGCTTGGGTGCTGCCAGAGAGGGATAGCGGCTCCACGAGATGGAGCCTCGTAAGGGCCGAGCCTTGCGTGGAGTTGCGCCCAGCCGGAGCCTTTTCGGAAGTCGCGGCGACGGCTGGGATTGGCCCATCTGGCGCAGCCTGGACCGTAGTGGAGGCGAGCTGGATGCCAGATGCCACCGCCCCGACGGCCAACTCCTGCCGCGCAGTATCCGCCTGCCGGCTACGGCCGACAAAGACGATGGCTATGCACGCTGCGGCGGCGGCTATAGAGCCGACGGTATAGAAATTACCCATCCGCTTGCGACGGGACTCGGCGGCCTCGGCGACAGCCATGTCAAAGCGCACGACCTTGCTGTCTTCCCGGACGGAGACCGGCTCGGCAACAAAGTCGGAGGCGAGCATCTTGCACGCTTTCTGCATGCGACAGTACTGCTCGTAGACTTTGCGTCGCCGCGGGTCTCGCTGGACCTCGGCCTCCAGCCGAGCCGCGTCCGCCGCGGTGATCTCGTGGTCGAGATACAGGTTGAGTAGCTCCTTGAACTCCGAATCTTTCATTTGAAATCCTCTCCGAGCTTCGAGCGCAGGCTTTCGCGGGCGCGAGCGATACGGCTCTTCACCGTCCCGACCGAGATCCCGAGTATGGTGGCGATCTCTTCGTAGGACATGTTCTTAATATTGCGCAACACGAGAATCTCTCGGTGCTTGCTGGAAAGGCGCTCCATGCCGCGGCCGATGCGGTCGACAAACTCCTGGGTGACGGTGATGTCGTCAGGAGATTCCACTTCGGCGGGGATGACATCCGCCAGGGTCATGTCGTTTTCGGCGCTCACGGGGGCATCGATCGAGACGGACTGGTCCCGCTTACGACGCCACCAGTACCAGTACCGGTTGCGGGCAAGATTGGTCGCGATCTGGTAAAGCCAGGTGGAGAACGCTGAATCACCGCGAAAATTAGCCAACCCCCGGTGAGCGCGAATAAACGCATCCTGCGTCACCTCTTCGGCATCTTGCTGATTGCGAAGCAGTTGGTGTACCATGGAATAGATGCGGTCCCAATAACGAGAGACCATCTCGTTAAAGGCAGCCTGATCCCCGCTCTTGAAGCGATCTACGAGGATGCGATCGAGGGCAACTTCCTGGGCTTTGGCAGACATACGTTCTGCCTCGGTCTGATGACTGTAGTTTTGAATTGTTCCCACGATCTTGCTGCGGAAGCGGATATCCTCCGTCGGCGGCACGGTCAACCGAGACCGGGCGTTTCGGGAAGCCTAAAATTTACACGGGGCATGATCGATGGCCCTTACACGCCTGGCCGGTTGCAGAGCTTGCCGGGCTTCATTTGCTTCCGAGTGTGGCGCTTCAACTCGACGCATCGGACCCCGGGCTTCCTGAGGTGCGCCGCATCCTGCCGTGGCTCGTCGCTGGTGCGCTCTTCATGGAGAATCTCGACGCGACCATCGTCAACACGGCGGTGCCGACGATGGCGCAGAGCCTGGGCGTCGCGCCGCTGAGCCTCAAGGCAGTCCTCACCAGTTACACTCTCAGTTTGGCGGTGTTTATCCCTGTGAGCGGGTGGATGGCGGACCGCTTCGGCACACTACGGGTCTTCACGTGGGCGGTGTGGCTATTTCTGCTGGGCTCGGTGGCCTGCGGGTGTGCGCCCAATATCCACTTTCTCGTCGCTGCTCGCATCCTCCAGGGAATCGGCGGCGCGATGATGACGCCCATCGCCCGGTTGGCGCTCGTCCGCAGCTTCCCGCGCTCGGAAATGCTGCGCACGATGAATTTCGTCATCATCCCAGCCCTGCTGGGTCCATTGCTGGGGCCTTTCACCGGCGGCGTGATCGTGCACTTCATGTCGTGGCAGATGATCTTTTTTCTCAACATCCCCATCGCGCTTGCGGGCCTCTGGCTCACGCGAAAGTACATGCCGGACTATCGCGATCCAGCGGTGCCGCCGCTGGATCGCGGGGGCTTCCTGCTCTTCGGCGCGGGAATCGCGCTGCTTTCCTACGTGCTGGAGATTTTCGGCGAGCACACGCACGAGCCCCTGTTACTCTCGCTCCTGGGCACCATCGCCCTAGCGCTGCTCGGCGGCTACCTGTGGCACAGCCGGCGCGTCGCGAAACCCTTGCTCGACCTGACGCTGCTCAGGGTGCGGACTTTCCGCGTATCGGTCGTGGGTGGCCTCGTCACGCGGTTGGGCTTCGGCGGCATGCCCTTTCTCCTTCCCCTACTTTATCAGCTCGGGCTGGGCTATGCGCCGTGGCAGGCGGGGTTGCTGACGATGCCTTCAGCGCTGGCGGCCATGGGACTGAAGCTCGTGAGCGCTCCGATCCTCAAGCGCTTTGGGCATCGCAATATCCTTCTCGTCAATACCCTCCTGCTCGGTCTGGTGATGATGTGCTTTGCACTCCTCGAGCGAGACGTACCCGTCTACCTGATACTCGGGCTCGGACTGGCGCAGGGGTTCTTCGCCTCGCTGCAATTTACGGCGATGAATTCGCTCGTTTATGCAGATGTCGATGACCGCGATGCAAGTCGCGCTGGTAGCATCGCCAGCACGTCCCAGCAACTTTCGTTGAGCTTTGGCGTCGCCATCGGATCGCTCACCGCCGCTTGGTTTCTAGGCCGGGTGGACCAGACCGACTACACCGAGACGATTCCGGCACTGCACAAAGCCTTTTTCACCCTCGGCGCGATCACCATCGTATCGGCGCTGAGTTTCTTTGGCCTGCGTGCCTATGACGGAAACAACATCAGCAACCGTCAGCCGCTCCCACCTCCGCGCGGTCAGCTCCGTGCCGAAAGTCGTGCGGAACTGGGCAAGGATGCCCCGTCCTAGCGTGAAGCCTCGGGAATAGGCACTGCGGGTTGCTCGACGAGGTGCTTGCGGAGGAAGGTTTCGATTTCGACGAAGAGCCCCCCAAGAAGGGCAACGATTGCCGCCATGACTCGACGTGAGTTCATAGTACCGGTGACACGCAGTCCGCAGCCAGACTTGAGAACGCCCTTCTCGTCGTTAAAATCGATGCGGTGCCGCGCTCCTTTCTCAGCGAGATTGACCACGATGATGTGATTGGGGGAGGTGCTCGCGACCACCCGGTTGTTGTCGATGCAACGGAGAGTCTGACGCGCATAGGCTGTTTGCGCTCGCGCCTTGTCGGTTGAGCGGGTGCCGGCCTTGCCCACGGGCGGGGTAAACTGGGTGTTCAGGCCATCGACGGCGAAAAGCGCGCGGATGGTCGCGCCGCCATCGCCCATGGCTCAGGCGAGGTGCCGGCCATCGGGCGAAAGGCTCACGGGGCCCTGGTTGAGCGGGGCGAGGACCGTGGCGAATTTCTAGGCTGGGTCTACGGAGGCAATGGCTAGGGACACCAACGGTAACAAGAGGGTAAATATGACACGCGCGGCGCGTGACGATGCGAGAGCCGCGCTTTCGCCGTCAACCACTGCCGCTACTGGGCGTTACAATGGGGAGAAAGTTCTTGCAAACCCGTGTCGCGGAAAATCATTTTGCCCCTTCTCGGTTTTGGGGGTCGATAGCTCAACGGTAGAGCAGCATCCTTTTAAGTTGTTGGTTCTGGGTTCGAATCCCAGTCGACCCACCACCGGGAGCCCATATAGCCTAGCCAACGAATGAAGCGCCTCGTCATCATCGAAGACCAAACCGCGATCCGGGAAATGCTGGTGGAAATCCTCCGGCTGGATGCGAACTACCAACTGGTCGGCGAGGCTGGCGATGGCCAGTCGGCCGTACAGATGTGCATCGACGTCAGTCCGGATATCTGCGTGCTCGACGCCAAGCTCCCGGGGCTCAATGGCGTGGATATCCTGCGTCGCATCAGCAAGAAGCTGCCGCAGATGCGCGTGCTGGTCTTCTCCGGCCATGAGAATCCCGTGCTGGTGCGCGAGATGCTTGAGGCTGGCGCCCACGGCTTCGTCGAGAAGACGGCCGGCCTTTTCGAGTTCAAAAAGGGCTTGGAGACAGTTGCCAATGGCGGCACCTATTTCGGGCCGGCCGTGGCCGCTCTGCTCCGCAATGTCGTGGCCAATCCTGCGACAAGCAGCGCCCCTGATTTTCTTACTGATCGCGAGCGTGAAATCCTGCAACTGGTGGCCGAGAGCCACAGCACCAAGGAGATTGCCGCCAAGCTCGGGATCAGCGTCAAAACGGTCGACAACCATCGCACGAACCTGATGCGCAAGCTCAACCTCCACGATGTGGCGAGCCTCACCCGCTACGCGCTCGAGGTCGGTCTCATCGAGCCGAAGAAAACCGTATAACGCGCCCCCCGCTAAAAGCCTTGCGGCGACGGGAGCGAGGGCCAATAGCTCTCCCTCCAGAGCCCACAGACACCTCCTCTCCTTCTCATGAAATTTGCTCAGAAACTTCTCTTCGCTGCCACCAGCGGCGCCCTCGTGCTTTTCCTCGCGGGCTGCCCCAAGACGCCGGCCCGGCCGGATCCATCTTCCACGCTCCTGAGCCAGACGGGCAGCGGCGCATCCTCAGGCACTGGCAACCTCGCAGGCGGCCTCGGCGCGCCGGTCGACCTCGGTGTCACGGGCACGGATCTCGCCGGCACCAACACCGGCTTCGATCCCCTGGGCCAAAACCGCTCCCTGCTCGAGAAGCAAACCGTCTATTTCGACTACGACCAATCGGCGATCAAGGCATCCGAGCGCGCCAAGCTCCAGGAGGCCAAGAAGCACCTGGACGCCAATCCCACCCATCGCCTCCTCCTCGAGGGCCACTGCGACTGGCGCGGCACCGCCGAGTACAATCTTGGACTGGGTGATCGCCGCGCGGGCTCCGCCAAGAAGTATCTCCAGTCCATCGGCGTCGACCCGACGCGTATCGAGACCCTCTCGAAGGGCAGCCTCGAAGCGATGAAAAATGCGGACGATGCTACCGCTGCCAAGGACCGCCGGGTAAACCTGATCGTCATCGATCCGGCGCTCGCTGCTCCTAAAGCTATGTGAGCGAGCGTATCCGAAATCTACTTACACTAAAAACCCCGGAGAAATCCGGGGTTTTTGCTTTTGCGCCTGCCCACTGCGCCAGCACAGGCGGAGGGCGGCACAGCGCCGCGCCTGCGCTCGCGCGCTGAGGTGCGAAACTCAGCCTTTCGCCAGCCCCTCGAAGATCCGGCGCGCGGTTTCAGTGCCTTTCTTCATTACGTCGAGATTGAAACTCTCATTGGGCGCGTGGAGATTGTCCTCAGGCAGGAAGAGGCCCATCATCACGGAGTCCAGCCCCGTGACGCGCTTGATATCGGCGATGATCGGCACGCTGCCGCCCTCGCGGATGTAGAGCGGCGGGCGGCCCCAGACTTCAGTCACGGCCACGTGTGCAGCGCGGAAGGCCTTGGCGAGCACGGGCGATTGATCCTCGGGGGTATTGGAGCGGTCGGGCGGCACGACGACATATGGGTCGCCCTTGTGCTGATCGACAAACTCCACCTTCACGCCCTTCGGCGCGCGCGCGCGGATCGTTTCCATCACGAGTTGCTTGATCTTGGCCGGCTGCTGGTTGGGCACGAGACGGCAACTGATCTTGGCAAATGCCTTGCTCGGGATGACGGTCTTGGTCCCCTCCCCTTGGTAGCCGCCGCCGATGCCGTTGAACTCCAACGTGGGCTGGAAGCGCAGCGACTCGAAGGGCGTGAAGCCCGGAGTCGTGTAGAAAGTGTCGATGCCGAGAAACTGCGCGTACGCCTTCTCGTCGCCACCGAGTTTCTTGAGTTCTTCGCGCTCCCACGGCTCGACGTCGAGCACGTCGTCGTAGAAGCCGGGCACATTCACGCGACCATCAGGCGTGTGCAGCGTGGAGATGATTTCCGAAAGGGCCTGGATCGGGTTGCGCAGCACGCCGCCATGGAGCCCGGAGTGCAGATCGCCCTTGGGCCCGGTGACGACCACATCAAAAAGCGCAAGGCCACGGAGGCCACAGGTGAGCACGACCTGATTTTCATTGGGCAGTGCCGTGTCGGAGAGGAAAACAAAGTCGGCCTCGCGAAGCTTGTCAGAGTAGCGCTCGAGGAATTTCGGGAAGCTCGGGCTGCCGATCTCTTCCTCACCCTCGACGAGAAAAGAGATTCGCAGGGGAAGATTAGGCTCCTTTTCGAGCAGTTGCGCGAGGCCGGCGATGATCGTGAGCAGCGGCCCCTTGTTGTCTGCGGCGCCGCGGCCGTAGAGGCGGTTGCCGATGATCGTGGGCTCGAAGGCCGGTGTTTTCCAGAGATTGAGCGGGTCAGCAGGCTGCACATCGTAATGCCCATAGACCACCACGTGCGGCCAGCTCTTGTCGCCGCCGCGCTGGGCAAAGATCACAGGATGCAGATCGGTGTGCACCACATCGACCGAAAATCCGAGTGACCGCAGCAGCCCGGAGACAAACTCCTGCGCCCCCCTCATCCCTTCCTTGGCCTTGGGATCGGTGGAGACGCTGGCGTGGCGGATAAATTCTTTCAGTTTCTCGACAGGATCGAACATCCGCCAACCATGACCACACTCCTCTAAATCGCCAACCGGAAAAGGAATGCGGAGCCTACGAGTATGTGCGTAGCAGACCGCCATGAGCACCCAACGTCGCTGCGCCCCCTCGCAACGGACGGACGTATAAGGCTGGCACCTACGGCGACCGCCAGATACCCAGGCCCTCAGCGCGACTGCAGGCTATGCTTGTTGAGGCCGACCTTGCGGCAGGCATCCCATACAAAGGTGAGACGATCGAGCGTCGCTTTTTCGTCCGAGCGGATCAGCACGGGCATGTCACGATCGACATTCTTGATCTCTTGAAGCAGCGGTACGAGTTGGTCGTCAGCGACGGGCTTGCCGTTGAAGGTGAGCTTGCCCTCCTTGTCGATGGCGATGGTCACGCTGCCGCGAAACTCGTTTTTACCGGCGGTCTCCACCTTGGGGAGCGTGATATTGAGCGTCGAAGCGGAGCGGGCCTGCATCGTCACATAGGCGAAGAGCACCAGCATCACGAGCACATCGATGAGCGGCACGAGCGGGAGCTCCGGCCGGGCGTGCTTCTTGCGAAGGAGCAGGCTCATACGCGAGTCAGGGGTGTCGGCGTCGGAGCTGCACCCTGCTTGGCCAGGACGCGCTCGAGAAGCACATCCAGATGCGCGACGCGCTTCTCCACCACGCGGCGCAGGTAGCCACTGCCGATCAGGGCGGGCAACGCGATGCCGAGGCCGAGCACTGTCGCAGAGAGCGCGTAGCCCACGCTCTCGGTAAAGACCACCGGATCCGGCATCTTGGTGTTGGGATCTACGACCGAGAAAGCCCCGAGGAGTCCGCTCACCGTGCCGATCAGGCCGATCAGCGGCGCGGCCGCGTAAATGACGTCGAGATATCCGATGCCACGCTCCATGCGGATGACCTCCAAGCGGGCGTAGGCCTTGGTGGCCTCGGTGTCACCGACATGGCGGTCGGCGAAGTTCAAAACCCGGCCAAGCGTCGAGCGCTTATCGCCCGCGGGTGTACGGCCCTCGATCACTGCCTCAGCCAGATCCTCCGGCACGATGGCCGAGGGGCGCAGCGCGTACGCGCGCTCAAAGATGATGAAGACCGCGACGACGGAGCATAGTCCGAGCGGATAGATGAGGTATCCGGCTTCACGAACGACGCGCGCGAGATCGATGGCTGCGAAAAGCATAACTGGAAGGTGTAAGCTGCCGCGGTGTGACGGCGGGGCGAGGGAAAAGTTCGCGGGATTTTGCACCCTCCGGCGCCTTTCCCTGCGCCAAAACGAACTGTCCCGGCTGTGCAGGGGCAGCCGGGACAGAGTGGAAGTGGCGCAACTCAGGCTGCCATGTAGGGCAGCTTGGCGGCCGTGGTCTGCACGGCCGGGATGCCATCGATGAGCTCGCCGATAGCGTCCCAGCGGCCATTGATCAACGCGTCGCGCGCGGTCTCTCGCTGCGTGATCTTCACTGCCTGGCCATCGAAACGGACCTCCATCTTCAGCAGGTTGATGGTGATGTCTCGGTCGGGATGCGTGGCGACAAAAGCGGCGATTTTCGCGATGTCCTCGCGGCTAGCGCTCACGCAGGGCATACCGAGCGTGGTGCTGTTGCCGAAGAAGATCTCGGCGAAGTTCTCGGCGATGATCGCCTTGAAGCCGGCCTTGGAGATGGCTTGGGGCGCATGCTCGCGGGAGGAGCCGCAGCCAAAATTGGCGCCGGAGAGCATGATCGTAGCGCCCTTGTGCTCGGGACGATCGATCGGATGATCGATCTTGTTGCCCTGCGGGTCGTGCCGGACGTCGAAGAACGCAAATTCACCGAGACCGTCGAAGGTGACGCACTTCATGAAGCGCGCCGGAATGATGCGATCGGTGTCGATATCGTTGCCGGGCACATTGACGGCGCGGCCAGTGATGGTGGTGATCTTTTCGAGAGCCATTGTTTTGAAAGTAGCGAGTAGCGATAGTGAGTGGATGAAAGCAGCGGATCGTGAGTAACGAAGTGGGAGCCGGTGCTCGCTACCCGCTACTTTCTCCAGTTTAGTTGCCGACGGCGAAGACCTCGCGGGCGTCGGCGATCTTGCCCGTGACGGCAGCCGCGGCGACCATGACTGGGCTCATGAGCACGGTGCGGCCGGTGATGGAGCCTTGGCGGCCCTTGAAGTTGCGATTAGACGATGAGGCGCACAGCTCGTCGCCGACCAGCTTGTCGGGATTCATCGCGAGGCACATAGAGCAGCCTGCGGCACGCCACTCAAAGCCTGCCTCGGCGAGCACCTTGTCGATCCCCTCCTTTTCACACTGCAGCGCGACGATCTGCGAGCCCGGGACGGCGATGGCGCGCACGCCAGCGGCCACCTTCTTGCCCTTGATGAACTTGGCGACCTCACGGAAATCGGACAGACGGCCATTGGTGCAGGAGCCGAGGAACGCGACGTTGACCTTGGTGCCCTTGATGGGAGCGCCTGCGGGCAGCTTCATGTACTCGAGCGCCTCGATAATACCGGCTTTCTCGTCGGCCGAGGCGGCTTTGGCGGGATCCGGGATTGTCTCATTAATCGAGACACCCTGCCCCGGATTGATACCCCAGGTGACAGTTGGCGCGATGTCGGCGGCGTCGATCTTCATGACGTCGTCGTAGCGGCAGCCAGGATCGGAGGCGAAAGACTTCCACCGAGCCACAGCCTCATCCCAAGCAGCGCCCGTGGGCGAATAGGGACGACCTTTGAGGTAGTCGAAGGTGGTCTGGTCAGGATTCACATAGCCCACCCGCGCGCCGCCCTCGATGGACATGTTGCACACCGTCATGCGCTCCTCCATTGAGAAGCCGTCGAAGGTGGAGCCCGCATATTCGTAGGCGTAACCAGTGCCGCCATTCACGCCGGTGAGGCGGATGATATGAAGGATCACATCCTTGGCATAGACGCCAGGCCGGAGCTTACCGTTGACTTCGATGCGGCGCACCTTGAGCGCACCGAGTGCCATGGTCTGGGTGGCGAGCACGTCGCGCACCTGGCTGGTGCCAATGCCAAAAGCGATCGCGCCAAACGCGCCATGGGTGGAGGTGTGCGAGTCGCCGCAGGCGATCGTGGTGCCGGGCTGGGTGATACCCTGCTCGGGGCCTACGATGTGGACGACGCCCTGCTTGCCCGAAGCGCGATCGAAGAACGTGACGCCAAACTGCGCGCAATTTTTGCGAAGTTCATCCATCATGGCTTGGGCGAGCGGATCCTTGTACGGCTCCACCAGCTCATTGGTGGGAACGATATGGTCCACCGTGGCAAACGTGCGGTGCGGCATCAGCACCTTGAGACCGAGATCGCGCAGCATGCCGAAGGCCTGCGGCGAAGTGACCTCATGGATGAGGTGAGTGCCGATGAGGAGCTGGGTCTGACCATTGGCCAGCTTGCGGACGGAGTGCGCGTCCCAGACTTTTTCGAAGAGTGATTTGGGCATGACGGTGGAAATGGGTCGGTAAAACCTAGTAAGTGAAGGCTGCTAGCCTACCAAAAAGTTGCCATAACCGGGAAATACTTATTTAGGGTCCTGTGATGCCGCGTGAGTATCAGTTTCCTTTCGAGCTGCGCCATCTCGTGTACTTCCGAGAAGTTGCGAGGCAGTTGCATTTTAGAAAGGCGGCCGAGTCTCTGGCTATTGCCCAACCCGCGCTCTCCCGCTCCATCGCACAGCTCGAGAACGCGCTGGAAGTCCGTCTGCTCGAGCGTACGCGGCGCGGTGTGGAGCTCACGCCAGCAGGTCGCCTGTTGCTTGAGCGTAGCGAGCCGCTCCTGCGGGGCCTGGCCACCCTACCCCACGATCTCTCGGCGCTCGCGGGCGGCGAGGTCGGGCATGTGAAGGTGGCATTTACGGGCCTGGCCATGGCTACTGTGCTGCCGCGCATCCTGCGCGAGTTTCACCAAAAGCACCCTCGCATCCGCCTGGAGCTTACCGAGTCGCCCACCTCGCAACAGCTGCCCGCGTTGCAGGCAGGCGAGATCGCGTGCGGCTTTTTTCACCCCGATGCGCCCACGCCCGGTCTGCGCATCGTACAGCTCCTCCGCGAGCGCAATGGCATCCTGCTCCCCAGCACCCACCCACTCGCGGCAGGCGCAAAACACTCAGACGAGCCGCTGCGACTGCGCGACCTCGCAGCTACGGGCTTCGTACTCTTCCCCCGCACGCACAACCCAGGGTTCTACGACCGCATACTCGCGGCTTTTGCCGCCGCCGGGGCATCGCCGCGTATCGCCGAGGAAGTGTGGCCCCGCGCCAATGCTATCGGCCTCGTTCGCGCGGGGCTCGGCGCAACTTTTATGACGCCCTCCGAGGCCCAGCATCTGCCGCCGGAAGTGGCATTTCGCCCCCTCTCCGGCCCCGCGCCGGAGAGTCGCCTCGTGCTAGGGTGGAAGCACTCCATCGCTCTCGACCCGGCGCTGGCCGCATTTCTCGCGGTGGCGGGTGCATGACACGCGCGCGCGGTGCCGCTCCTTGACCGGCGCGGGCGGGGTGTTTACCTCATGCCTGTCGATGGCGCTCTCTGCCCCGAGTCTCCGTCAGTTTTTGTGCGCATGGCTCGCGCTCGGTCCGCTCGTAGCCATCGCCCAGCCGCCCTCCGTCGGCGCAGAGCAGGGTCTGCCACTCCACCGGCATTATTCGTCGGAAGAGTACAATGGGTTCAGCAGCGTCACGGCGGTGGCCCACACGAAGGAGGGCTTTACAGTCTTTGGCACCTATCACGCCGCGATCCTCTTCGACGGCGTCGTGCATGAAAAAATCCCCGTGCCCGCCACCTATGTTACGGTGCTAAACCGTGACCCTGAAGGCAGTCTATGGGTCGGCGGCGACAACGAGATTGGCGTGCTCGAGGCCAACCCAGCTGACGGCCAGCTCCACTATGTCTCGCGCACGGGCCGGCTGCCCACGGAGGCGCGGGCCTTTGGCCGACTACGTGCCATCGCCGCCAATCGCCAAGGCACCTTTGCACTTACCAGCACCGGCCTGCTCCGCTTTACCGGAGGCCGAGCGGAGCGCCTTACCGAGACGGCCGAGGGCAATGTCCAACTCTTTGCCGTCAGCGGCCGCATCTATCTCCAAGATCCCCGCCGCGGACTGCTCGTATTTGAGGAAAAGGGCTTTCGCGCGCTCGCGGCCGGCGCCGCCCTGATTGGCCGGCGGCTCAAGTTCATGGAGCGCGACTCCTCCCAAGCACTGTGCGTGGTAGAGGGCGAAGGCGTCTTCACCTTCGAGCATGCCACGGGGCAGCTGGAAAAGATCCAAACGCCCCTGGAGTCCTTGCTCGCCGAGCCGATGGTGCGCGTGCTGCGCCTGCAGGATGGCCGGGTGGTCTTTATTCGGGGCAATAATCGAGGGATCGTCATCGCCGATCCGGCGCTGCAAAGCGCACAGGCGCTCGATGCCAAGACCGGACTGGCCAACACGACCATCCTTGGCGCCGCGCTCGACAGCGATCACGGCCTTTGGCTAGCCACCGCCAATGGCCTGCTGCGGCTCGATCTCGCACCCGGCCTTACGCTCTTCGATGAGCGCAATGCCTTTCCCATCGGATCCTCGATGTCCCTCGTCCGCCACAACGGCGTACTCTACGCGGGGTCAACTCAAGGGTTGAAGCGTCTCGTGCCCGGCCAGCCCGCAAGCGGCGTGCCCGCGCGCTTCATCGCGGACTCTCGGGTGCCCGAGCTCTGCGACAATCTCCGCGACACGCCCGAAGGACTCCTTTTCAATACCAGCGAGGCCGTCGAATTGCTTACGGCCGCGGGCCGCGAGCGCGTGTTTGTCCCACGCGCCAAGGTGTCGATGATAAAGCCCAACCGGCGTGTGCCCGGCATTTACTTCGTCGCTACCGATGACGGGGCCGTGCATACGCTAAATCTTCCTGCGCGCACCGTAACGCCCGTGCTCACGCTCCCGCCTGGCGTGATGCTGTGGAATGGGGCCGACGAATCCGAGCACGTCACCTGGTTTGGCACGGCCTCCAGCGGCTTCTGGCGCGTCACCGCAGCCGATGCGGCGTGGACTCATGTTACTGCCGAAGCCCATCCCCTCGGCCAGGCTGGTCTCCCCGAGGGCAAGAGCTGGACGGGTGTCTTCCCGCTCTTTAACGACCTTCACTTCCTAACCGAGACCGGGATGTACCGCAGGCAGGAGGCGACCCAGAGCTTCGCGCTCGACGAGCGCTTCCGCATAGAGGGTGTGCATCCCCTGCGCTTCATGCCCGTAGTAGCCGATCCCTTGGGCCGCGCCTGGTGCTCTCCATGGCTCGGCACGGTCACGTGCGCGCGGCCGCTCGGATATTTCCAAGCGACACCCTCGGGCGCGTTCACCTGGCACGATGCGCCTGCGCGATGGCAGGCAGGCGTGGGCCGCTTCGGTGCCGGGATGATCCTCGTCGAGTCGCACGGCGGCCGGTCGATCCTCTGGACGAAGAGCCCCACCACCATCGCACGCATCGAGCTGGATACGCTGACCGCCAACCGGCCGGCTACAACGTGGCGGCCGGTGCTCCGTCGCTTCATGGTGGGCGAGCGCTCGTGGCCCGTGGCGGGTGGCGCGGCGCTGCGGCTCCCCTTCTCGAACCAGCCGATCACGCTGCGGTACGCCACGCCGCGCTACCAGCCGGGCGCGCCGGTGCGGTACCAGACGCGGCTCGTGGGCTTTCGCGAAGAGTGGTCGACTCCGGCGGCGGGGAACGAGACGGTCTTCACCAACCTGACGGGCGGGCCCTTCACCTTTGAGGTGCGCGCGATCGACGCGGATGGATTCACTAGCGAGACGGCGCGGCTGACCTTCAGCGTCGCGCCGCCGTGGCATCGCTCACCCTGGGCGATCGCGACGGGCATCCTCGCGGTGGCGGCGGGGGTATTTGGCTTTGTGCGTTGGCGACTCGGGCATGCCGCGCGCGAGCGCGAGCGGCTGGAGCGGCTGGTCGACCTGCGCACGGCCCAGCTCAAAGTGGCCAAGGATGCGGCCGATGAGGCCAACCGCGCGAAAAGCACTTTCCTCGCGAACATGAGCCACGAGCTGCGCACGCCGCTCAATGGCGTCATCGGCTACGCGCAGGTGCTGCAACGCTCGCCGCGCATCGCGGGCGAGGATCGCGACCGCATCCAGATCATGCAGACGAGCGGCGAGCACCTGCTCCGTATGATCAACGAGGTGCTCGATTTTTCGAAGATCGAGGCGGGCAAACTGGAGCTGCACCCAGCGCCCTTCCACCTGCCGCAACTGCTATGCGACATCGCGGCGACTCACACGGCGCGGGCGGAGGAAAAGGGCCTCGAATTTTGTCTCAGCCATCCGGATACGCTGCCGGGGCTCGTGCTGGGCGATGCGCAGAAGCTCCGGCAAATCATCGACAATCTGTGCAGCAACGCGGTTAAGTTTACCGCGACCGGCGTGGTGACGCTCGGCGTCGACCCACTGCCGGGCGACCGACTGACGTTTTTCGTGACGGATACGGGCGTAGGCATCGCGCTCAATGACCTGGAGAAACTCTTCGAGCCCTTTCAC
The DNA here is from genome assembly GCA_964480585.1 of uncultured Opitutus sp. Taxonomy (GTDB): domain Bacteria; phylum Verrucomicrobiota; class Verrucomicrobiia; order Opitutales; family Opitutaceae; genus ER46. Next base: position 121,457 of record CAYZPV010000001.1, read on the forward strand.
CAAGCGGTCGAGGGCCGGCCGGCGGAGCCGGGCACAGGGCTGGGGCTCGCAATCTGCCGGCGTATCGTCGAACTCATGGGCGGCGCGCTCACGGTGGAGAGCGCGCGGGGTGCGGGCAGCACGTTTCGCTTCACGGTGCCGCTGCAGACGATGGCGCGTGAGGCGGCGCCGCCTGCACCGCGGGCCCGCCAGGTGACTGGCTACACGGGGCCGCGCAGGCGGCTGCTCATCGTGGACGACGTAGGCGTCAACCGGGCGGTGCTGGTCGACCTGCTCAAGCCGCTGGGCTTCGAGATCCGAGAGGCCGGAGACGGGCCGGCGGCGCTAAGCGCGGTGGCGGAATTTGCGCCCGAGCTGATCTTCACGGACCTGCGGATGCCGGGGATGGATGGCTTTGCCTTTGCCCGCTCGCTGCGTAGTCTCCCCGAGGGGGCGAAACTCAAGCTCGTGGCGATGTCGGCGAGCGTGCTTTCCTTCAACCGCGACGATGCGTTTGCGGCGGGGTGCGACGACTTTCTACCGAAGCCTTTCCGCGAAGCGGAGCTGCTCGACAAGCTCGCGCTGCACCTTGGGATCGACTGGCAGGTGCAGCAAGACACGACGCCGACGCAGGAGCATACGGGGTTGGTGCCCGTGCCGATGCCCCTGCTGGATGCGCTGCTCCACTCCGCGCAGCGGGGCGACGTGAAGAAGCTGCGCACCCAACTACGCGAGATGCGGGCCGGCCATGCGGCCTTCACCGCACAAGCGGAGAGCTACCTAGGCAGGTACCAGATGGAGCGCCTGCGGGAGTACATCGAGCGGCACCGGGCGAGCTTTACTGCTCTATAGGTAAGCGCGCAGCGGCCTCGGGCCCGCCATGAATTTACTCAAAAGTTGCTTCTAGCCTCGCCCGTCCTCGGATCTATTTCTGCAACCTAAGCCACGGTCTCGTCCAGCGCCGGGATATGACGCTCAGCGACCCCGGTGAAGACGAATGGTCCGCCGAAGAGGAAGACCAGGAAGCGCCACCGCCCACCCGATATACGCATACGTGCGTACAGGGCCCTGCACCGATTGACGGCGATTTGCCACGGGGCCACCAATGGGGCAATGCGTCGTCCGCGTTTTCTCGCATCCCAGGCGGGTCTGGTCGCGCTGCTCGCACTCCTGCTGCCCGGGCAGGCCGTGGGCGCGGCGGACGCTGCACGCACGGAGCTCGGCCGGCCGCTGATGGCCAACTACTCGCCGCGCGAGTACCAGGGGCACAACCAGGTCTTCGGCGGGTTTCAGGCGGAGGACGGGCTCTTCTATTTCGTCAACGGCGGGCAGGTGCTGCGCTTCGACGGCGAGAGTTGGGAGCGCATCCCGGTGCCGTCGCCGTACGTGCGGGGCATCGTCGCGGGGCCGGACAATCGCATCTACATCGGCGCGGTCGATGAGTTTGGCTATCTGCGTGCGCGGCCAGACGGCAGTGCGGAGTATGTGTCGCTGAAGCCCTCGCTGCCGGCCGAGCTGCAGAATATCGGCCCGGTGTGGGCCACGGTGCGGCTGGAGGACACGATCTACTTCGCCATCCCCAACCGGGTGCTCCGCTGGCGTAATGGGAAGCTCGATACGATCGCCCTCGAAGGCACGCCGCGCCATATCCTGCGCAACGTGAATGGCACGCTCTGGCAGCATGTGCCGGGGCGCGGGCTTTTTCGCCTCGAGGGAGAGCGCTTCACGCCGGCGCCTGCGCCTCGGGAATTTGCCGAGACCTCGACGTTTCTCTTCGCGCCCGGGCCCGAGGCGGGCAGCCATGTCGTGGGCGTCGACAGCGGGCGGCTGTACCGCTGGCGCGAGGGCGAGACGACAGCGACGCCGTGGGAGAACGAGGCGCAGCCCCTCCTCGGCAGCCAGGGGCTCTTCGGCGGGAATCGGCTGAAGAGCGGCAATTTCCTCCTCACCACGCGCAGCGGCACGGTGATGCTTGTCTCTCCGCAGGGGAAGCTCCTGCGCTTCCTCGATGCGGACAGCGGGCTCGATCCCGCCCAGGTCTACGGCATCTCGGAAGATCGCCATGGGGCGGTGTGGCTGGGCAGCTCCAAGGGCGTGTACCGCATCGAGCTGGAGTCGCCCTTCACAGTCTTTGACCGGCTGAATGGCCGCGTGCGCGGCGAGTTTTTCGATACCTTTCGCCTCAACGGCACCCTCTACACCTACACAGTGGAGGGGCTCTATCGGCTGCGCGCGGGCAATTTGCGCACGCCGGAGCATGCGCGCTGGGAGCGGCTGCCGGGGCCGCCGACGATGTACTGGAATGTGAGCGGCGGCAGCGACCGTGCGATCGTGGCCTCCGATGCGGGGCTGATGGAATTTGACGGCGAGAAGCAGGCGCTCATCGACCGCTTCCCTACCCCGGTGGTGAGCTTCGTGTGGTCGATCTCGGATGCGGCGCGGCTCTTTGTGGGCACAGGCAACCAGCTGCTTTTTCTCAAGCGCGAGGCGGCGGGCTGGCGGCGTGAGGGCGAGATACCCGGCGTGGGCACCGAGCTGCGCATGCTCCTCGAAACGCCCGATGGCACGCTCTGGGGCAGCGGGCACACGCGGGGATTTTTCCGGATCAACCGGCCGGCAGGCACAGACGACTGGGCGCGCGCCACGGTGAAAAGCTACCACGGCACCCACGGCCTGCCCGCGGCGGCCGGGATCTGCGAGCTGATGCCCACGCCGGCGGGGCCGCTTTTCGTCACGGAAAAAGGCGTATTTCGCTTCGACGCGGCGCGGGAGATGTTTACGCCCGACCCTCGTTTCCAGATCGAGGGGCGCAGCGATTTTCGGCTCTCGCCCTTCTCCGTGGCGGAAAATGGCGACGTATGGGGGCAGGTTACATTTCCCGACGGCTTCGACAATCTGCGGATCGGGCGGCTGCGGTTTGCGGCGGATGGCTCGCTCACGTGGACGGAACTGCCGCGGCGGCTCGTGCGGCTCTGCGGCGCGCGCGGAGCGTACGGGCTCACGCACGAAAAGGTCGGCAACGATGAAGTGCTCTGGGCGAGCGGGCAGGACAACATGGTGCGCGTCGATCTCGGCCGCATCGTCTACGACGAGCCGCGCTCGGATACAAGGATCCGGGGCTTCCGCCTGGGCGACAAGCGCATGGAACTCGCGCCGAGCCCCGATGGCGCGCCGCTCCTGCCGCACTCGCACGAACCGCTGCGGATCGCCTTCAGCGGCCTCGCGCCGCGGCTCGGCAGCACGCTGGAGTACCAGACGCGGCTGCTGGGCTTTGCCAACGAGTGGTCGGGCTGGAGCCGGCACCCGGAGGCAACATACACGAATCTTTCGGGCGGGCCCTTCACCTTTGAAGTGCGCGCGCGCGACGAACAGCGACGCGTGGGCGAGGCGGCTCAGATCGTTTTCTCGGTGCGGCCCCCGTGGTATCTGCACGGGGCGGCGCTCTTCGGCTACGTGCTCGCGGGGATTTTGCTGGTGGGCTCCTATGTGCAACTGCGCGTGCGAACGGCGGAGCGCAAGCGCCTTGCCCTCGAGAAGATCGTGGCCGAGCGCACGGCCGAACTCAAAGTGGCCAAGGACGCGGCGGACGAGGCCAACCGCGCGAAGAGCACTTTCCTCGCGAACATGAGCCACGAGCTGCGCACGCCGCTCAATGGCGTCATCGGTTACGCGCAGGTATTGATGAAGGATCGTGAACTCTCGGAGAAAAATCGCGAGCGCCTCCGAATCGTGCAGACGAGCGGCGAGCATCTGCTGCGAATGATCAACGAGGTGCTCGATTTTTCCAAAATCGAGGCGGGTAAGATGGAGCTGGTCACGACGCCCTTTCACCTGCCGCAGTTGCTGCGCGATATCGCGGCGGCGGCGAGCCCGCGCTTTGAGCAGAAGAGCCTCGAGTTTGTTTTCGATCCCGCGCCCGATCTGCCCGATCTCGTGCTTGGCGATCCGCAGAAACTGCGTCAGGTGATCGACAACCTGCTCGGCAATGCCGCGAAATTCACCGAGAAGGGCACCGTGCGCTTCCGCGCATGCCTCTGCGGACTCGAAACCGTCGAGTTCAGCGTCACGGATACAGGAGTGGGTATCGCAGCGCAGGATATCAGCCGGCTATTTCAGCCATTTCAGCAGGCAGTAGACGGCCGTCCCCCAGAGCCTGGCACAGGCCTCGGCCTCGCGATCAGCCAAAGGCTGGTCACTCTCATGGGTGGCGGTCTCCAGGTCGAGAGCCAGCAGGGCCAGGGCAGCCGCTTCTTTTTCGCCGTCGAGCTGCCTGTGCTCGCCGTCGACGCTTCCGCGCAGCGCGCCGACACGCAGGCGATCGTCGGTTTCCGCGGCGCGCGCCGTCATCTACTCATTGTGGATGACGTCGCCACCAACCGCCACGTGCTGCGAGATTTGCTGCTCCCTCTGGGCTTTACGATTTCCGAAGCGGCCAGTGGCGTCGAAGCCCTCGCCCTCGTGCCCCAGTTGCGGCCAGAATTGATCTTCCTCGACCTGCGTATGCCAGGCATCGATGGCTTCGAGCTGGCTCGCCGCCTGCGTGAGCGACCGGAGGGAAAAGACCTGAAGATTTTCGCCATGTCCGCGAGCGTGCTTTCCTTCAATCGCGACAAGGCTTTTGCGGCGGGCTGCGATGACTTTCTCCCCAAGCCCTTTCGCGAGGAGGATCTGCTCTCTCGGCTGGGTCTCGCCTTGCAGCTGGATTGGGTGCGCGACGCGGAGGCACCCGCAGTACGCCCGGCCTCGCGTTCGCCGTTTCCCAGCCTCGCCACCAAACTCTCCACTACGGTAGTGGAGGAGATTCTCGCTATCGCGCGTCGCGGCGAGATCGCGCAGTTGCGCCGACGGCTCGAGGAACTGAAAGGCGATCCACTCGTGGACTCGCTGGACGTTTTTGTTAAAACCTATCGCATGGAGCGCATCCGCGAAGTGCTCGAACGTCATCTTTCTTCTCCCCCGGCTTCATGATCTCCCCCGGCCGCGTCCTCATCGTCGACGATACCCCAGCCAACCTCTCTCTCCTCCTCGATGCGCTCACCGAGGCCGGCCACGATATCCTCGTGGCCGAGAGCGGCCGCAGTGCTCTGTCGCTGCTGGAGCACACCACGCCCGATCTTGTGCTCATGGACCTCGTGATGCCCGGCATGGATGGCGTCACAACCTGCCGCAGACTCAAGGAGCGCCCCGAGTGTCGCGATGTGCCGGTGATCTTCATGACCGCCGTGGAGGAGCCCGCACAGAAACTCCGCGCCTTCGAGGCGGGCGCGCTCGATTACATCACCAAGCCGGTCTATCCGCCCGAGGTCCTTGCGCGTGTGGCTGCACACATCCAGATCCGTACGCTGCAGAAGAGCCTAGCCGAGGAGCTCGCCCTTCGCGTCGAAGCGGAAAACCAGCTCGCCCACTCCCTGGATCGCGCCGTCCTGCTGGCAGATCCTGAGGGCCGCATCGTCTTCCGCACCCGCCTCGCCCACGACCTCCTGCACAAGCACTTTGCGGCAGTCGATGGCTTTCTACCCGCGGGGCTTGCTCAGCCCGATGGCCCGCTCGTGGTGCGCCGCTTCGCGGAGCGCGATCGCAACGATCTTCAAACGCTCATCCTCGAGGAACGTGGTTCTCCCCCCGGCCCCGCCTCGCTGATGGCGCTCGGTCTCACCGCACGCGAAGCAGAGGTGCTGTACTGGATGGCCCAGGGCAAGAGCAACCCCGACATCGCCATCATCCTCGCGGCCAATGTGCGCACCGTGCACAAGCACGCCGAGCATATCTTTCAGAAACTAGGTGTCGAAACGCGCAATGCTGCAATGCTCGCCGCCATGGACGTGCTGCGCCCGATAAAATAGCCCTAGCAGGACACTCCTTGGGTTGAGGCTGGGATCAGCCACCCACTCGTCGTGCGAATCGCACGCCTCGTCGTCGAATTTCAGCAAATCTGACAGGAACGTCAGGTGTGCACCGAAGTCGATGCGCTGCGGCCCTCTGCGCCCCGCGCCCCGGGCCGTGCAATGCAACCACGTCTCCTCGCCTCTCTGCTCGCAGTGCTGTCAGGTGCGTCTCTCCACGCCGCCTCAGCCCCCGCTACGGCAAACGGCAAGATCGGCCGCGAAGCCGGCAAGCTCTACGCCGAATTCTGCGCCAACTGTCACGGCCCCGAGCTGCAGGGCGGCAAGGGCGGCGCACTGCTCGGCAAACCATGGAAGCATGGTGGTGACGAGGCGGCGCTGACCCGAAGCATCCGGGAGGGGTATCCCAAAGACGGTATGCCGGCGTTCGCCGCTTCGATCAACGAGGCCGAAACCAAGGCGCTCGTTGCCTTTCTTCGCGAGGCGTCCACGCGCGCGGTAGATCCGCAGCCCGCGCAGGAGAATCCCGTACCGACCACCATCCTTCGTACCCAAGAACATGCTTTTCGGGTCGAGTCGATTGGCGAAGGGCTTGATGTACCGTGGTCCATGACATTCGTGCCCGATGGCCGGCTGCTCGTAACGGAGCGCGTGGGCCGACTACGCATCATCGAGCATGGAGCGGTCCGGCCCGAGCAGATCGGAGGCCTGCCCCCCGTCGTGGTGAGCAAGGAAGCGGGCCTCATGTCGGTTGTTGCCCATCCCCGGTTCACGGAGAATCAATGGTTGTATCTCACCTTCAGCGATCCGGGAACGGGCGATCGTGCGATGACTAAGATCATTCGCGCGCGCTTGCGCGAGTTCGAGTTGACCGATCACGAGACGATCTTCTCAATCCCTAAGGATCAGTACCAGGAGGGCCACGTCCTTTTCGGGGGGCGCCTCGTCTTCGACGGTGACTACCTCTTCTTCGGCGTTGGCGTGCGTGGCATGGCACCGGAGGTCGCCCAACAGGCACAGAATCTCACGACCGCCAACGGAAAGATTCACCGAGTGTTTCACGATGGCCGCATCCCACCGGATAATCCTTTTGTCGCCATGCCCGACGCTGTCGCTTCGATCTGGGCGCTCGGCGTACGCAATCCACAAGGCCTCGCGAGGGATCCGCGGGACGGCAGTCTATGGGAAAGTGAGCACGGTCCTCGTGGCGGAGACGAACTCAACCACATCGAACGCGGAAAAAACTATGGCTGGCCGCTGATTACTCACGGCATGAACTATGACGGCACCCCGATTTCCGAAAAGACTTCCGCCCCAGGCATGCAGTCGCCGGTCATCGACTGGACGCCCTCCATTGCTGCCAGCCAGCTCGAGTTTTACACCGGGGATAAGTTTCCGCGCTGGCGGCACCAGCTCTTCGTCGGCTCCCTTGGTACCCAGAAGTTGCAGCGGCTGGTGATCGCAGACGGCCGTGTGGTGCACACCGAGGAAGTCTTCAAGCAACTGGGCCGCGTGCGCGATATCAAGACAGGTCCCGACGGGCTCCTCTATCTAGCGCTCGAGGCGATCGGCAAACCGGGACGGATCGTACGGCTCGTGCCTGCCGATATGCCCCCTACCCTGCCCGCTGCCGGACAAGAGTAGATCCCGCCTCTGCCGAGGCTGATAGGGTATCTGAGCGGCCTCAAAGGCCGTTAACTAAGCGAGAAGTTCGAGCCGGATCGGATAAGTTTGGAAAGCATTCCACTGACACACGATCAGATCGCGATTCTCCAATACGCAGACATCATGCCCGTGATCGATGATCGGCGTCCCACGCGTGAGCGGGCGCAGCGCGCCGTTTTCATACACCGGTTCGGTGCCGCCGGGTGCACTCACGACACGGCCATTGCGATCCAGCACCACTGTGAAGCCCGAAGGATTACCGGGGAGCTTGCTAGCGACGGGATCATTGGACCAGCACACTCCGGCATAAAGCTCGTCCCCTGAAAGCACCGGCCGGCACACCCGGCAGCCGGGCACGGAGATCGTCTCGAGGTATGTCCCCTCTAGCGTGAAGCGCCGGAAGCAGAAATCGGAGCGCGACGTGACCAGCAGCGTAGCCTTTTCCACGCCTTCGCGCAGGTCGACGGCGATGCCGTGCGCGTTGTTGAGCCGTTGCTCGGCGGGCACGTCCTTGCTGCCGCCGAAGCGCGCGATGAATTTCCCATTGCGGTCGTAGCGCAGCACGAAATTGGAGCCGTAGCCATCGACGACATAGATATCGCCATTGGGCGCGATCGCGGTCTCGGTGGGATTGAAGAGCATGGTCGGCTCGTACGCGCCGACGCTCATCGGATGACTGAGGGAGAATATCTCGCGGCCGGTAAGGTCGATCTTGGTGACGCGGCCGGTCTGGCGGTACGCACCGTTGCCGTTTTTCCAAAGACCCGAGTCGCACACGAAGAGAAACTCGTCGCTATTTTCGCGCGCGAGCGTGAGGCCATGGCCGCCGGGCCAGACAGCGCCCCACGACTCGAGGATCGTGCCATCGGGCTTGAAGACGAGCATTTGATGATCGGGATGATCGCCGATCATGAAGAGGCGGCCATCGCGCACCTGCACCATCTCGTGGCAATTATTGATGGGATGGTAGCGCGCCTGGCCGGGCTTCACCCAGTCCTTGTGCGCGCGGTAGCGAAGCTTGCCGTGGCCGACGATCGTGTCTTTCTTGGGATCCACGGCGGCGATGATCGGCTGGGCCCAAACGGCAGCGGCGGCAGTGCCGAGACCGGCAAGGAAGTGGCGGCGGGTAGGAGTCATGGGGTGCCTTAAGCAACGACCGCCCTACTCTGCCGGGCAAGGCGAAATGCGCTGACGGGAGACGACGGAATTGCGAGGGCAACGGCACGCGCTTGCAACGATCGCGATCTCCTCGGCGCTACTTCCGCGCGGAGCTCCAAACGAAAAGAGCAATCGCCCCGACCAGCATGAGCACCGAGCCCCAGAAGATGCGCAAAGCGATACGGCGCACGCCCTCTTCGAACTCCGAAAGCCTCACCTCGTCGGCATAGCCCAGCAGGGAGGAACTCCTCGGATCGACGCGGAGCAAGGCATCCGTGATATCGACGCCGCCGCGGAAATTCCAAATCAACGCCGCGATTGTGTGATAAGGTCCCTGCAACGACCACCAGCCGAAGACCGCACTGAGCACGGAGGAAGAAATACCGCCCTGAGCTTTATCTGCAGGGCTCGCGATCCACTTCACCCGATAATTCCGCGCGCTCAGGAATAACACTGAAACGACGGCGGCGTAGGCCACCAGCCGCCCGCCGCGCAATCTAACTCGATCCTGAAGGCTGGCCAGATCGTTGACGCGCAGGCCCTGCGCCACCTCGAAATGCATCTGAGTGAGGCTCCCGAGCTAGCCGCCGCTCAGTGCGACTTGTTATCGGCGTTGTTGGTCTTGAGCGTGTCGAGAAACTCCACGGGCGAAAAATCGTCGGTCATCACCTTGGCCGCGCGCATCTGGGCGAGCGGGAGCGGTTTGTGCTCTTCGCGGATCTGGACCATATTGAGACGGTCGGCGAAGACAGGCTGCGTAACCTCGGCGGGCGTAGGCCAGACGGAGGGCTTGGTCACATCAGGTGTCTTGTACTTCACGGCGCAGACGATGACGTTGCCCCGGCCGCCGACTTCGAAAATGACGACTTGGGGAAACACCTTCTGGATCGTCTTGAGATCGGAGTAGTAGAGCTGGCTGGTCGCGTGGAGATTGCTCACGAAGACGCCGCGATCGGTGAGGCGCGCGGCGCACTCTTGATAAAATTCCTCGGTCTTGAGATGCGGGGGCACAAAGCCGCCGCGGAAGGCATCGAGGATGAGCCAGTCCCACTGCTCCTTGTTGCGCTTCACAAACATGCGTCCATCCATGGTGGTGATGGGCGTGTTGGCTGTAGGCTTGAAGCCCATGCGCGTCTCGCACAGTTCGACGACCTTCGGGTCGAGTTCGACGGTGTGCAGCAGAGAGTCGGGATACGCGGCGGCGAAAAGCCGATGAAAGCCCGCGCCACCGAGGCCGATCATAAGCACGCGTCTGGGAGCGGGCTGGAGGTAGAGTGCGCCGTAGAGCGAGCGCGTGTAGTGGACGACGAGCTTGAGCGGATCGGTGAGGTCGATGGCCGACTCGAGCGCCTCGGTGCCACGGGCACGGGCACGCATCTCGACGATGTTACCCTTACGCTCGATGGTGAGGCTGTTGTAGATCGTGTCGTAGGTCTCGACGTAGTCACCCTGGGGGACCGGAGCGGTCGCAGCCGAAGCCGCCAGAGGTAATGCCAGAGAGAGGAGGGACAGCAGACGCTTCATGCGGATTGAGAGGGTGTGCGCAGCAGGTAGCTGAGAGCGCCGAGGCTCACGACGGCGACCCCGAGCCAGATATAGAGCAGCGTGGAGACCGGGAAGTTGGGGATCAGCACGAAAGCAGTGAGCATCACGCCCGCGATATTGCCGAGCGTGCTGACGCCGTAGACCGTGCCCGAGGCCTTCCCGGGCGGCGTGCCGTGCGAGGCAAGGAACTGCACGCACAGCGGGCCAAAAGTGGAGAGCGCCGTAACCGGCAGGAAAAAGATGCCCACGCACGATACGAGCAGCGCGGTGCTCACGTTTTCAAAAGCCACCTCGATCTGCTTGAGCAGCACTTTCCCAAACAGCGCGGCGACCGCGAGGGTGACGATCGCGAGGATCGCCCCAAACCATTGGCCGCGACTGCGAGCCGCGGGCGAGAGATTGCTGATCCAGCCGCCGACCATCGAGCCGATGCTGAAGGCGGCGAGGAAGGTCGATATCAGCCAGGCCCACACAATGATGGACGAGCCGAAATGCGGATTAAGCAGCCGGGAGGCGAGGAGCTGAAAGCCCATGCTCAGGATGCCGAGGGTAACGACGACAGCGTAAAAGGCGAAAAGCGTCACAAGGGTCGTGCACGGTGCTCGGTCGCTTGCCCGATGTCACCACGAAAGAAACGGCTGAAAAACCACGCTTACTCCGTGCGCAGGGCGATCAACGGATCGACTCGCAGCGCCCTGCGTACGGGGACGTAGCATGCGATCATCGCGATCACCCCCAGCAGCGTCGCCGCTGCCGCTGCCGTCACACCATCGGCCACGGCCTCGGCCCCCGGCAACTCGAGCGCTTGGCGCAAAGTCCGCGCCGTCAAGAGCGCGCCCGCCAGTCCCACCCCCACTCCCGCTACCACGACGCGACTCCCATCAGCCAGTAGCGGGCGTACGACATCCCATTTGCCAGCGCCGAGGGCCATCCGGATGCCCACTTCCCGGCTGCGTTGGCTGGTGGCATGCGCCATCACTCCATACAGGCCTACGGCCGCCAGTACGAGGGCGAGCACGGCAAACACTGCGAGCAGGCTGGCCACGGTCGCCTGTGGCGCGATCTGCCGATTCACCAGATTCGAAAGCGCCTGCACATCGAAGAGGGGCACCGTGGGAGCGATCGCTCTCAACTCCGCGCGCAACTGCGGCACAAGCCGATCCGCTTCAGTGCTGCTCCGGACGACCAAGGTCATCGCGCCCCACACACTACGATGTGCGGAAAGGTAATATGCGGGAGTAGGTGGCTGGCCTGGTGAGTGATTGCGGATATCGCTCACCACGCCGATCACGGTCGAGTACGAAGTGCCGCCACCAGGATTGATCTGGCGGCCGATGGGATCGTCGTCGCCCCACAGCGCCCGCGCCAGGGCTTCGTTTACGATCACCACTCGCCCGCCCGCAGCGTTGTCGGTGGCGGCAAACGCCCGCCCTCTCCGCACCGGGATTGCCATCGCGTGAAAATAGTCTGCGGTCACGATTCGCCAGTCGGCCTGCACCGCCTGCGTGGAAGGGATCGCCGCCGCGCCGACCGGAAAAACGTGATTGCTGGTATTGTAGGCTGCCATAGGCGCACTGCTCACCGCGCCTACTGCGGCCACTCCTGGCAGCGCGCGCACCCGCTCGATCAGCGACTCCAGGAGAGCTTTGGTCTGGCTGCTCTTCGGCGCGAGGCGCGCCGTCAGCACGTGCTCCGGGCGAAACCCGAGATCGACTCGCTGCAGTTCCGCCACAGCGCGCAACAATACACCTGCCCCTGCCAGCAGCACGATCGAAAGCGCCAGTTGCCCCACGACCAACAAGTCCCGCAGCCGGCCTTTCCTCGGACTCGCCAGAGTGCCCGTGCCTTTTAGCCCATGCTGCACATCCACCCGCGAAACAACAAACGCTGGCACCACACCTGCGACAAGTCCGGTCACGAGGGTAATTCCCAGGGCAAAAGCAAGGACTCGCTCATCCAGTGCGATCAAGTCCGCCCGTGGCAGATTGAGCGACTCCGCCGCTCGCATCGCGTCCACGCCCCACCAGGCGAGCAACACGCCGAATACTCCCCCCACCCCGGCCAGAAGCCCGCTCTCGGTAAGCAACTGGCGAATCAAGCGGCCTCGGCCACCTCCCAGCGCAGCGCGGACAGATAGCTCCTGCGTACGCTTCATCGCTGCGACGAGCAGCAGGCTCGATAGATTGGCGCAAGCGATCACGAGCAGTAGCACCGCCGCTCCACACATGAGCTGCACCATGCCTCGCGCCTTGGGGTGAATGATCGTATCGAAGAGTGGCTCGAGCGTGATGCCCCAGCCCCCATTGTCGTCGGGATACTCCTGCGCGAGGCCGCGCGCGATTGCGGTCATCTCGGCGTGGGCTTGGGCGAGCGTGGTGCCATGCTTTAGCCGGCCATACACCTCGAGGTCCTTATCATCCCGATCGGGAGAGACGAAGGGCCGTAGAGGCAACACCACGTCGACTCCGAGGTCGAGCCCCGCCCCCTCGGCCACTACTCCCACGATGGCGTGCGCCGTGCCATCGATCACCACCGTGAGCTTATCGATCGCAGGGTCGGCGCCTAAGCGCCCGCGCCACAGCGCCTCGCTCAGCAAGGCCACCGGTGTCTGCCCCGGCTGGTCATCGGCCGGCCCTAGCCCGCGACCTTTCAGGATACGCCACCCGAAGAGCGGCAGCGCATTGGCCGTCGCTACGCCCGCGCGCAAGCGCTCGGGTTCTCCGTGCACCATCAAGTTGACGTTGCGATTGTCGAACGCCGCGAGTATCTCCCAGCACCCGCTGCGCGCGGCCCAGTCGGAGTAGTTCGGGTAGGAGACAGAGAATCGTTTAATGCCGCGACTTGGATTGCCCTCCCATAGCCGGATCACCCGGTCAGGCTCCGCCACGGGTAGCGGCCGCAGCAGTACCGCATCCGCCACGCTAAACATCACCGTCGTAGCGCCCACGCCAAGCGCGAGCACCAAGACGCACAAAGCCGCAAACCGGCGCTCCCGCCGTAGCCGCCGCAGCCCGATACGCAAATCCTGAGCAAGGTCGGCCAGCCAGCGCCCGCCACGCTCGTCCCGCGCCCGCTCCTTGTGCTGCTCGACGCCGCCAAATTCACGGAGCGCCGCCAGCCTCGCCTCCTTGGCCGGCAGCCCGCGACGGATATTCTCCTCAATCAGCATATCGAGGTGGAAGCGCATCTCATCGGACATTTCCGCCTCGAGACGCCTTCGCTGAAACAGCGTGCGGAGCAGATGGGGCAAGCTCATGCGCAGAAGCTCAGGTCGTTTTCAACACCAAGTTGATCGCCGCCGATAGCCTCGCCCAGTTGGCTGTCTCCGTCTCCAGCTGCTTTCGACCCGCGCCGGTAAGCTCATAGAATCGCGCCTTACGGTTGTTATCGGATACACCCCACTCAGCTTTGATCCAGCCTCGCGCCTCCAGGCGATAGAGCGCCGGATAGAGCGAGCCTTGCTCCACATGGAGCACTTCGTCGGACATCTGCCGGATGCGCACCGAGATCCCAAATCCATGCATCGGCTCGTGCTGGAGCGCTTTCAGCACCAGCATATCCAGCGTCCCCTGTAATAGCTCGGGCGGTGTGGGAGTCTTGGCCATCTCTCTTTCCTAGATATTCTAGGGGAGTCAGGTCAAGCCCCCTTTCCTAGAACATCTAGGAGAAAGCGTCGCCGCGCTCGCCACCCGGCTCCTCCCAACTCCTCGGGCCGACGCAGCCAAAAAAAAAGAAGCCCGGCTCCATGGGCCGGGCTTTCTTGAGGGTTGTACTTTCCCGGCAGCTTATGCCTGCAGCAACTTGAGCACCGTATTGGGCGTCTGATTGGCCTGTGTCAGCATGGCGGTGCCGGATTGCACGAGGATGTTGTAGCGCGCGTAGTTCGTAGACTCCTCGGCGACGTCGACATCGCGGATGCGCGAGATGGCCGACGAGAGATTTTCGTACTCGATCTGGAGCGTCGTGGAGGCGAGCTCGAGCCGCGACTGCGAAGCGCCGAGCGAGGCGCGCTCCTGCGCGACGTGCTGGATGGCATCTGTGATCTTCTGGATGGCGTCGGTGTCGGTCGACTCGAGCAGGTAATTGCCCGAGCTATCCTGCTGGATCATGGCCAGCATGCCACCAGTGCGGAGATTGGTGTCGTTGATCGTCATGTCCTGACCTACGGCCTGGCCGATCGTGACCGTCATGCCCGACGCGTTGGAGCCGAAAAGCGTGATACCGTTGAAGGCGCCGAGCGGGGTATCGACATCCGCCGAGCCGCCGATTTGGGCAGTGGTGCCGCCGATGGTGGCGCGGAGCTGATCTTGGAGCGCTGTGAACTCCTCCTGGTAGAGGTCCACGTCGGTCGTGTTCTTGGTGACGTCCTTGGCGAGGATTGCGAGCTCGCTCATGCGCGAGAGGATCTTCGTCATGCCACTCATGAAACCATCGGCGGTCTGCACGTAAGAGATGGCATTTTGGACATTGGTGGTCGCCGCCTTGACGCGGCGGCCTTGGGCGTCGAGCTTTTCAGAGACGGCGAGGCCGGCAGCATCGTCGGAGGGATTGACGATCTTGGAGCCGGAGGAAAGACGGGTGAGCGAACGGCCGAGCATTTCCTGGCTGTGATTCAGGGTGCGCGCGCCGGCGATGGCTTGGATGTTGGTATTGATGACGCTCATGGCGGAGGAGGTGTGATGTTAATGTGGTGGTGAGGGCGTGCTGCCGGTTACGCGGTGGTGGTCGTGGGCTTGGGCGCGGCGGGCACAGTGGGTTTCTTCGGAAGGATTGGGAGGCTGCCCATGGTGGGCGGGCGGACGGCGGCGGCCTGGTTGCTCGCGGCGATGTCGCTGAGGACTTCCTTGCGGAAAATCGCGATGTCGCGCGGGGCTTGGATGCCAATCTTCACCACGTCGCCTTCGATGCGGGTGATGCGGATCTCGATGTTATCACCGATGACGATGGCCTCGTTGACTCGGCGTGAAAGTACAAGCATGGTGGGAGCTCAAGCTGAGCGGGCGAGGACGGGAGACTGGGAATTCTCCACGAGCAGGTGGCTGGTGCTGTATTTGGAATAGTTGGATATGACCAACTGGCGGCCGATGCGGGTGCGGCGATTGACCACGATGGGGCCGATGAGATTGGCCGCGGCCTCTACGGGATTCTGCCGCTTGAGGGTGACGATATTGAGGATCATCGCCTCGGCGGGATCGCGCAGATCGAGTTGCTCCGCATCGGTATCGAAGATCTCTGGCTCGTAGCCGGGGACGATGCCACCCGGCTCGATCACGATGAAATGCAGATCATCGACCTTGCTGTAGAGCTTCATCCACAGGAAAGGCAGGTGGTCGGGCATATAGAGGAGTTCGGCGCGGGTATAATTGCCAAAGCCGATGAGTCCCTGCGGGAGGATGATTTCGTTGCCAGGAGCGGCGTCGAAATCGGTCGGATAGAGTTCGGGGATGACTTTCATAAGACGGGATGAAGCGGGTTACTTGATGTAATCGAGAAGCGAGATGCGCATGATATTGGCGGCCGATTGGAGGGCGGCCTGGTAGGCCGTCTGGGTCTGGTTGAGGCGTACGATCGTGGAAGGCAGATCGGCGTCCGTCTCGGTCGAGATCAGCGAGTCGATGTTGTCGGCACGATTTTGCTGCTGGGCGCGATTGGCTTCGATGCGGGTCTGCACTCCGCCGTGCTCGGCGAGGGCGGAAACCAGGGCATCTTCCGAGCCGATCAAATCGCCGTGGGCGGTCTTCACCGTGGTCGTATCGTTGGCGGTGAGGCCATCGCGAAGGGCTACGAGTTGATTGAGAAAGTCACGCAGGCCCGAGTTGGTGTCGCCGCTGCTGCCAGGCACGATGCTGGCGTTTTCGGAAAGCTGGATCGAGGGCTGCTCGGAATTGCCTGCGTAAGCCACCGAGGCGATCTTGCCCGAGGCGTCGCGCGTCGCCACAAAGGGCGCGTCGCCCACGGCGGTGCCGGCGAAAAGGTAGTCGTTGCGAAACCGGGTGTTAGTCAGCTGCAGGGTCTGCTCGATCAACTGGTCCACCTCGGACGCGTATGCCTTGGCGGCGTCGGCACTGATCACACCAGAGCCCAGCGTGCCAATCTCGGTGGCGCGATCGGAGACCTTCTTGATCTGCTGCAGACCGGAGAATGTCGCCTGGCTCAGTTCCAAGGCGCGGTCCGCGTTGCGCATGTACTGCGATATCTGGCGGGCCTCGCTCTCGAGATTGAGCACGCGGCCCACGGCGGTCGGATCGTCTTCGGGTTGGAAGATGCGTTGGCCGGAAGCGACCTGCGTCTGCAGCTTCGCTTGCTGGTTGCCAAGATTCTGGATCTGGCGGACGATGTTTTCCGAGACGGTGTTGGTGGTGATGCGCATCGGGGGAATCAGCGGCCGAGACCGTTGACGACGGTTTCGAGAAGTTCGTCGATCAGGCTGAAAACTCGTGAGGAGGCTTGGAATGCCTTCTGGTACATCATCAGATTGGCCATCTCTTCATCGAGAGATACGCCGCTCAGGCTGTCGCGCTGCGAGCGCACCAGCTGCTCGATGTTGCTCTGGTCCTCCACGCGCGAGTTTGCTCCGGATAGAGCCTGGCCGATCTTGCTCACGGTTTTGCTAAAGTGGGCGGAAAACGTGCCGTCGATATGGTCGCCAGACGCAGTTGAAAACTGCCGATTGGCCAGTTGAGCCACCGCGAGCGCAAGCGTGTTGTCGCCGGCGGCGCTGCCATCGCTCGCCTTGAGCGTGGTCGCGCCGAGGCCGGTCGACAGCGAGATCGTTGCCGCCGAGGCGCCGCTCGCGACGAAGAAGTCGCCGGTGGCGCCCGTGGGATTGTACGCGGCATTCACCGCCGTCACGAACTGGCGCGCGAGCTGATCGAGATCATCGCGCAGCGTCTGGATCGCGCCGTCGCGCGCGGTCAGCGCTCCCTTGATGGAGCCGCCGGCGAGCGCCACGACTGCGGCGGGATTGCCTGCCGTGATCTGATTGCCATCGAAAGCCACCGCCCCTTGCACGTTCGCCAGATTGACCAGCGGGATCTCCGCTCCATCCGCATCTTTGGCGTACACCTGCACCTGGCCTCCGGCCGTATCGCGCACCTCCACCGGTAATTTCGCGGAGAGCTCTTCTAGCTTGGCCTGGCGCTGGTCGCGCAGGTCGACTGCCGATCCGGGGGAGTTGACCTCAAAGCGCCCGATCTGGGCATTGAGCTCGGCGACGGTCGAGAGCAGGCGATTGACCTCCTCCACGTCGTTCGCGATTTCTGCATTAAGGTCGGTCTGCACCTGCGCGATGCGCGCATCGGCAAACTGGAAACTATCCGTGAGGATTGCCGACTTCTGGATGAGTGTCTGGCGCTCGCCGCTATCGGTGGGCCGAGAGGCAAAGCTCTGGAATGCGTTGAAGAAATCGTCGATCGCTGCGGAGAGCCCGTTGCCGCCCACGCCATCGGCTGCGCTGGCCGCGGTCGAGCGGTCGATGCTTTGGCCGAGGCCGGCCTGCGCGCGCTGGTAGGCGCTCTGCTCCGCCTCAAAGGAAGATTTGAGCGCGATCTCGCGCATCAGCTGCCGGTCAGCCAGCGAGTCCCGGAGCTGCTGCACCCCGAGCGCTTCCAGGCCGAGGCTTTCCGCGCCTGTCGCCGTCGCGACGGTGCCCCGATCTCCGAAGATCACACGCTGCCGCGCATACGCAGGATTGTTGACGTTCGCCAGGTTCTTGCCGGTGACCTCGATGGCACGGCTCTGCGCGGTGAGCGCCTTGACCGAATTGTTGAGACTGGCGTAGAGGCCGGACATGGCGGGGATGGGATCAACCGGCAGCGCGGAGCGTCGCGGCGGAGTGCGCCGACGCCACGGAAATGCGGCCGGCGGGCGAGTAGGTCTTGGTGTAGGTGGAAGGACGGAGCTGCTGCAGCGTCTCTTGGTGCGTCTCGACGGCTCGAGTGAGCAGCGAGTGATTGTGGCGGCTGGTGCGGCGCACGCGATGCAGGAGCGTGTTCACCTCGGCGATCAGCGCCTCGAGCAGCGGACGGGCGTCGGACTCGATCAAGGGCAGCATCGCGCGCAGCGTCGTGGTGGAGGGCTTGCCATTCTCCTCCGCAAAGGCGGCTACGGCGCGCTCACGGCGCGTGCGCGTCTCGGAGAGCGTGCGGGCGTGCGCCTCGATATCGTTGGCCAGGCGCAGCACTTGGCTGGCGTCGCGACTGAAGAGCGCGACTTGCTGTTCCTCAAAGAGGTGGAGCAGCCCGCCGTAGTCGGCGAGCTCCTCGCGCAGGCATTCGGCGATGAATTCCCAGGGAGTGCTCATGAGGAGGAGCCCGTTTTGGGCTGAGTTTCAGCGGTGGCCGCGGCGGGAGTGGCTTGGCGCGGTGCGAGTTGTCGTTCGAGCATGCGGCCGAGGCCTAGGCCGGGGCCGGCGGTGAGCTGGTTGGCCATCGTCTCGGCCATCATATCGCCGAAGACGCTGCCCGCGACTCCTCCGCCCTCTCCGCCCAGCATCGAGTTCATCGTCTTGCCGAGCAGCTGCCGCACGAGCACAGCTTCGAACTGCGCCGCGACGGCCTTGCGTTGCTCGGCGGGCTCGGCGTTGCGCAGCGCCGCCGGGTTGAAGGGCGTGGCTGCGGCCGGGCGGGCTGAGGCGATGGAGGCAATATCCATGGGTGGGCGCGGTTAGTTGATTACAAGCTCGGCTTGGAGAGCGCCGGAGCGTTTGAGGGTCTGGAAAATCGCCATCATCTCGCGCGTCGATACGCCGAGCGCGTTCAACGCCGCGGCGAGCCGCTCGATCGAGGGAGGCTCGGGGATCACTTGGAAGCCGCCCTTGGTCTCGTTCACGTTCGTCTGCGTGCTCTGGACCTGCTGGGTCTGTCCGTTGCTGAAGGCCGGAGGTTGGCTCACACCGACGTTGTTCGTCACGGTAATGGTCAGCGAGCCATGCGCGATGGCCACTTGCGAGAGCCGCACGGTGGAGGTCGCCACGATGGTGCCGGTGCGTTCGTTGATCACGATGCGGGCGAGTGTGTCAGGCGCAGCCTCCACCTGGCCGAGATCGGCGACAAAAGCCACGTCTCGGCCGCGATACTCCTCAGGGAGCGCCACGGATATCGTCGCCGCGTCGATGGGATTGGCGATGCCGCCAAACTTGGTGTTGATCGCTGTCGCGATGCGCGCCGCGGAGGTATAGTCTGGATTGTGCAGGAGGAGCCGCACGGTATTGTCGCGCACGAAGGTCGCCGCGATCTCGCGCTCCACGATGCCGCCGCTCGAGATATTGCCTACAGTCGGGTGATTCTTCTGCACCGTCGCGCCGCCAGCCCCGCCGGCGCCGCCGAAAAAGCCTCCGATCGCCACCGGGCCCTGTGCCACCGCATAGACGCGGCCATCGGCGCCGAGGAGCGGTGTTTGGAGCAGTACTCCGCCCTGGAGCGTCTTGGCATCGCCCATCGAGGCCACGTTTACATCGATCCGCGCACCCGGCTTCAGGAAAGCGCCGATGTCGGCGGTGATCATTACGGCCGCGACGTTCTTCGCTTTGATGTCGGTCGGATTTACCGCGATACCGTAGCGCTGGAGGATGTTGGAGACGCTGCGGAGCGTCGTCACCGCGTTGCTGTCGCCATCGCCAGCGAGGCCGACCACGATGCCGTAACCCACAAGTTGGTTGTCGCGCCCGCCTTCCACGACCGCGAGGTCCTTCACGCGCGAGGCTTGGACTGTCGCGAACGGCAAGACGCAGAGGCCGATGAGAGCCAGCAGCCGCAGGGCGAGGGAGGGACGTTGCATCCGTGCACGCATATCAGTCAGTCCTTTGGGTTCAGAGCGGGCGGAGCTTTTCGTAGATCTTGGAGAGCCACCCGCGCTTCTGCGCGTCGGTCAGCGAGCCCTCGGTGTGAAATTCCACGCGCGCATCGGCGATATTGCTCGAGACCACGCTGTTGTCGCGCCCGATGTCGTCAGCGCGCACGAGGCCGCGCAGCACCACGTACTGCGTCTCCCCGGAAAACGTCACCACGCGCACGCCCTCGATCACGAGGTTGCCGTTGGGCAGCACGTCCGTCACCAGCACGGCGGCGCGGGAGGAGATGCTCTGCGAGTTGTTGACGTCGCCGCCGCCCGAGTAGCTCGATTTCCCCGTGGCTCCGATGCCAGGGAGCGCGCCGTTATGCCGGCCGAGATTAGGATAGATGAATTGCGTGAGCGCATCCGCGGTCGCGGATTCACGGCTCGAATTCTTCTTCTGCGAGGTCTGCGCCACCGCCGATTCGGCTACGATGATCGTGAGGATATCACCCTTGGCCGAAGCTTTTCGGTCGGAGAACATGCTCCGCGCGCCCGTGCCCCCGGAGGGCCAGAGCGATTGCGCGCCGAGCCACGGGACGGAGACAAGTCCGACTGCGACGACGCACGCTGCGAAATTAAAAGCGGACTTGGACACGGTTTTCATCGATGACCATCGCGGCAAAATCCTTGCGCGACTCAGGGTTGCGGACGGTGACGGTGTCGCCCTGGGCGCCATTCTGCATGGCGACGCCCTTCATGGTCACGGCCAGCAGGCCGTCCACTGCGGTGACTTCGACGGTATCGCCCTTGCGGACGAGCGGGCGGCGCGCGATATCGCGCCACGTAAGCAGGCGGCCGGCGGCTACCCCGCGGGCAAAGATGTACGAGCGATCGCCCACCGCTGCCGGCAGCGCATCGCGATCGCGAAAGAGATCTACCCGGCGCGCTTCGAGCATCGCGGCATCGAAGGCTGCGCCGATCGTGAGAGGCTGGCGCGTCACCCAAGCATCGCGCCACAGCTGGGCCTTGACCACGAAGGTCGTCTCCACCACCGCAGCGCCATCGGCGAGCACCTTGCAACGGAGCATCATCGACGAAGCGGCCACCGACGGAAAATCGAGCACCGATATTGACCATGCGGCCGCCACCCGCTCTGGGGGCGACCACGGGCGGAGTAGCTCGACCTGGAGATCGCCCTCGAGGTTGAAGTGGGCGGCGAGCGCCTGCGAAAGCGAAGAGAGCAGGATCTCCCGCGTGAGCGGCGTGCGATTTACTTCGGAAGCCGCGGCGGCCGCCGGCGCGGCAGAGGGCGGGAGCGTATCGGCGCGGAGCAGCGCAGCGCCCGCGAGGGCGATCGGCAGGCTGGCGCGGAGGAGAGTGTGGAGCACGCGGTTCATCAGCGCTTCATGTTGGCGACGTTCTGGAGCATCTCATCCGATGTCTGGATAGACTTCGAATTGATCTCGTACGCGCGCTGCGCGACGATGAGGTTCACCATTTCCTCCACGAGATTCACGTTGGAGGCCTCGATGTAGCCTTGGATGGTGCGGCCAAAACCCTGCTCGCCCGGCTTGCCGACCTCGGGCGTGCCGGAAGCCGCCGTCTCTTCATACAGGTTGCCGCCGAGGCTCCGCAGACCGGCCGGATTGGCAAAGCGCGCCATCGTCAGCGAAAAGGTCTGATTGCCGTTGGCGCTCTGCACCGTCACTTGTCCATCCTCGGAAACCGTCACGGAACTAGCCCCCGCCGGGATCGGCTGAAAGCCGCTCAGCACAGGCAGACCGTCCACCGTCACCACTTGCCCCTGGGCATTGAGCTTGAAGGAGCCTGCGCGGGTGTATCCGATAGTGCCGTCTGGGCGCTGCACCTCGAAAAAGCCGTCGCCTTGGATCGCGATGTCCAGCTTCTCGCCGGTGTTGGTGAGCTGGCCCTGCGTGAAGACCTTGGAGGTCGCGGCCACGCGCGAGCCGTTGCCCACCTCGACGCCCGTGGGCACGAGATTGCCGCCGCCCGAGTCGGTGCCGGAAGCGCGGGGCTTCTGGTAAAGCAGATCCTGAAACTCGATCTTGCTGCGCTTGAAGCCCGGGGTGTTCACATTCGCGAGGTTGTTCGCGATCGTGTTCAAGTTGAGCTGCTGCGCCTCCATGCCGGTGGCGGCCGAGTAGAGCGAGAGGTTCATGCGAGAGAGGCGGCGTCGCCGCGGCGGTGGTTTGCGAGGTGAAAAACGGCAACCGCCACGACTGGGGCCGGCGCGCCCCCATGACGCGCTCGGCCGGTCAGTCGTGATTGCGGTTGTCTGTCTGGGGAAATCATGGGCGTGCACTCAACCGAGGGCTTCGAGGGTCTTCTGCATCTGCTGGTCGACCGTGCTGATGATCTTCTGGTTGGCCTCGTACGCGCGGGAGATCAGCACCAGGTCCACCATCTCGCGCAGCGGCGTCACGTTGGAGCCTTCCAGGTAGCCTTGGAGCAACTCGGGCTTCTCCACCGCTTCCGGCTTCTCGCCGTTGGTCGGCACAAAAAAACCGCCTGCGATCGGCCTCAGCGTATTGTTGTCTTGGAATTTCACCACCGCCAGCTTCGCCACCTGCGTCTCCCCGTAGAACAGCGTGCCATCGGAGTTGAACGTCGCGGGGCCCGCCCCCGGGGGCAGCACGATCGGCGCTCCCGCATCGCTCATCACTTCATTGCCCGTGGAGGTCACGAGCGTGCGATCCGAGCGCATGCGAAACTCGCCGCTGCGCGTATAGACCTTGGACTCATCCTCCATCTGGATTTCGAAAAACCCTTCGCCCTGCAGCGCGACATCGAGTTCGCGGCGCGTCGGCTGTGTCTCGCCCGTCACGAAATTTGATGCCCGTGTTTACCTTCGGGAAGGTCATCGCCAGCGTCTGGTCGCTGCCCAGCTTGGCGCGCGGATCGGCTTGGATCTCACCCGCCGTCTGGGTCGAGAAATTGATCGTGCGCGCGCGGTAGCCCGTCGTCTGGCTCGACGTGATGTTTTGCGACACGGAGTCCTGCCAACGCTCGAGCGCGGAGAGGGCTGAGGCACTTTGGTAGAGTCCGATGTTCATGGCTGCGGCTACTTAAGCCAACCGCATGCCTGATAGCACAGAAGCTCTATAAGATACTGATGAACAACCGACTAAATTATCACAAAGTTTTCAGAGAAAACTTTTCCCCCATGCCAGCGCGGGCCGCTACCCGCCGCAGGGCAGGATTTGCCGAGGCACACGCCAGCCAGTGGCGCTACCAGACCTGAGGCGGCGGGATGTCGTCACTCCCCTCGCCTTACGTCGCCTGCGCTTCCCTGCGCGGGCGTTTCTCGCTCAGCCGTTTAACGGCCTGGCGAGTACAAGCACTCCACTTCCACGCGTTCGCCGCACGCACAGGTGACGATGAGGCGCACGACCTTGTCGCCTTCCTTCACCACTTCCACATGGGCGCTCGTGGGCGCAGCGGCGCTTCCGCCGCCATGGGTGGGTGCGCATTTGAGCTGCGGCTGCGCAGCTATCGCCGTCGGCGCGCGCAAGGGCTCGACGCTCAGCGATTTCTTGCCTTGGAGAAAAGACTTCATGGGCTTTGCGCTCACCGCGCGTCAGGCGTCACCGGGATCGGGCTCTCCGAGAGCCGATCCTCGCGGGAGCGGCCTTTGGCGCTGAGCGTGAGGTTGAGCGTCACGCGGTCGTTGGCATCAGCCGCTTCTCCCGCGATGGGTTTGGTATCGGAGTAGCCTGTCACACGCTCGATGAGCTTCGGCTCCACCGCGTAGTGCACGAGCGCGCGTCGCGCCACGTTCGCACGGTCCGAGGAGAGCTGCCACCCATCCGCGTCCGCCCGGGCTCCCGGCGCCTTGGGATCGATCGTCCCTACATGGCCGTCGATCGTGACAAAGAAGCGGTGCCGGTCGATCATCCAGGCTAGGCTTTGCAATGCAAAGGTGCCCCACTCTGTCAGCTCGGTCGTACCGGCTTTGAAGAGCGGGCTCTTCGCGCGATCGAAGAGAGTTACGCGCAGGCCATCGGAGGTCACTTGTACGTCGATCGGCTTGCTTTCCAGGCTCTGGTCTAGATTCAGCAGTCGGTAGAAATCCGAGGCCACCGAGTTGAGGAAAGTCATCTGGATGTGCTTGGAGCGATCCTGCTCCTTCTCCGTCCCCTGCCCGCTACCCGAGGCATTGGTCGTCTTGTTGCTGTTGAAGGGCATCACGCCCGAGGTCGCATCCATCGGCGAGCGAAACGGGTTCTGAAAGTATTGCGACGTCGCAATCAGGATTTCCTTATCCTGCGCGGAGATCCACAACACCATGAAAAGCGCCATCATCGCGGTCACGAAGTCCGCGTATGCCACCTTCCATGCACCACCTCCGCCACCGGCTGCCATGTGAGTATTCGAGTAAGGGTTGAGAGATTGAGATGCGGTCTGGCGCTCCCGCTTACTTCGCGGGAGCCATCGCCTTCAGCTCGTTTTCCAGCTCGGCGGCGCCGGGCTGCACATGACTGTCGAGCGAGCGCCGCGCGACTTCCACGGCCGTCAGCGGAGCGAGCCCTTTGGCAAAGCCGGCCACCGCCTGCATGATGCACTTCAGATACTGCTGATCCGCTTCGTTGTTGAACTTTACCCGATTCGCGAGCGGGTTGATGAAGCCGTACGCTACAAAGATTCCGAGCAGCGTACCCGTAAGCGCCGCCGCCACCTTTTCGCCCACCTTCTCGGGACCCTCGGAGATCGCGGCCATCGTATTGATGATGCCGAGCACCGCCGCCACGATGCCGATGCCGGGTAGCGAGTCTCCTACGAGTTGGAGGATGTGCACGGGATGCTCCGCCTCGTTGGCCTTTGCCTTCAGCTCGGCGCTCATGAGTTCCTCGAGTTGGTCGGGCTTGATCTTGCCGTCGATCACGGGCTTCAGGCCGTTGCAGATAAATTCCAGCCGCTCCTTGTTACCGACGATCGAGGGATAGCGCCCGAAGATGGAGCTCTTCTTCGGATCCATGATGTGCTCCTCCAGGGCAATGAGGCCGTTGCGCCGGCCCACCATGAATATCTCGTAGAGCAGCTTCAGCAGCTCATTGAAATCCTTCTCGCCCATCGCCTTGCCGGAGATGCAGCCCTTGAGCTTGTGGATGATCTCCTTGAGTACATGCCCGGGGCTCGCGATGATTAACACGCCCGCCGCCACGCCTAGGATCACCACAAACTCCGAGACGTGCAGCAGCACGAGCGGATTTCCTCCAGCGATCAGAAAGCCGCCGATGGTCGAGGCCATCACGATGACTGAGCCGATGATGATCAGCATAAAGCGGAGGAAAATCCCAAACGCCGGAACTCCGAACGCCAAACCCTCGCCAAAGTCCAAGTTCGTTTCCTTGGCTGGTCTTTGGCGTGTGTAAGGTAGGCTTCGGCGTTTTCGGCGATCACTTTTCTTTCATGCGCTGCAACCACCCGCGCAGACCAAGGATGGTCTGGGCGTGGATCTGGCAGATGCGCGACTCGGTGAGTCCGAAAACGGCGGCGATTTCGGCGAGGCGCATGTTTTCAAAATAGTACATGGCGAGAATCTTCTTCGGTATATCGGGCAACTCGGAGATTCTTTGAGTGAGAAGTTGCAAAAGCTCGGCTTTCTCCAGGTTATCCCGGCCTGTCACGTCGGCTTCGTCGGCCAGCAGTTCGTGCAGGGACGCGCCTCCGCCTTCCTCGCTGTCCGCATTTTGGTCGATCGCGATGAAGGTGACGGGCTTGGCCTCTTCGACCCATTTTTCGTATTCTTTAGGGCTGATGCCCAAACTCTCGCAGACTTCCGCGTCCGTCGCTGCGCGGCCGAGCTTCTGCTCCACATCCACGATCGCGCTCTTGAGCTTGCGCGAGCGCGCGCGCGCGCGGCGCGGGCACCAGTCCATCCTGCGCAGCTCGTCGAGGATTGCGCCTCGGATGCGCATCGCCGCGTAGCTCGCGAAGGTGCTGCCTTGATTGGGGTCGAATTTGCGTACGGCCGCGATCAGGCCGGTCACGCCCACGCTGTACAGATCATCGGCATCGACGTGCGCAGGGACGTTGAGCTTGATGCGGTCCACGACATTGCGGACCAGGGGGAGATACCGTTCGATGAGATCCTTCTCGTCGACGGCAGCCGGCGAAACTCCCTGATACGCGCGCCAGGCGGCGGCGGGCGTGGCATCCATGCCAGGGTTGGTTGCGGTGGCGGTATTCATGATTCAGTAGATGTGAAGACTATTTGCGCTTGGCCGGAGCGGCGGGCGCGGGTGAGGGATTGGAAGCGGCAGCCGCGGCAGCGGCCGTCGCGGCGGCGTGGCGGGCGAGGATGGTCTCGCGCATTCCGCGCACGAGGATCGTCCAGAACCAGCGAAAGAGATACGCGCCCGCGAGGCATCCCACGGCGCTGTCGAGGAAGACGCGGTCGGCTTGGTGTCCAGCCCAGTAGCTGCCGGCGCCAGCGACGACAAATCCGGCGAAGCCGCCGATGAAAAAGATGAACTTCATGATGAGCCCTCCTCCGGCAGCGTCCGGCGTACGATCGCGCCGGGCACGTCTTCCTCGCAATCGCCGGTGAGCGACGGACCGGTCGCGAGAAACAGCGGTTCGATCGACTCGTCGAAGAGATAGTCCCAGAGCTTGCCCCACTGTGGCACTTCGTCGAGGTGCGTAAAAACCAGGTGCGTCGCGCCGAGATCGCGGCCTGCGGCGTAGGTCTCGCGCAGCGAGGCGCGATCGTAGGCCGCGTTGAGCACCAGCACCCGCTCCTCGATGCGCTCGGCATC
This sequence comes from uncultured Opitutus sp., assembly GCA_964480585.1. Lineage (GTDB taxonomy): Bacteria > Verrucomicrobiota > Verrucomicrobiia > Opitutales > Opitutaceae > ER46. The sequence goes on from CAYZPV010000001.1 coordinate 148,200, forward strand.
CAGGAATGCGCCGATCCGCGCATTCTCCTGCGGCCGTCGGATCGAGATGCCGGGCAGGTCGAAGTACACAAAGCCCCCGGGCACGGCCGCCTCGGTCGCGCACGGAAAATGCGCCAGCGGCACGCCCAGCGCCTCGGCAAATACCGGCAGCGGCCCCAGCGGATTGGGTTTGTCGAATTCCACGCTGATCACGTGTCCCATCCGCGCGCGGCGAAATACCTCCAATGAAAGCCACTTGCAGAGCACGGTCGTGCGGCCCACGCCGGGCGAACCGAGAAACGCCGCGCGCGACAGCGGGGCGCGTGCCGGCCTGGCTTCCGCCTGCGTGCGAAGCAGCCGCGAGGTCTCGGCAAGCGCGCGATGCAGCGGAAGCGCATTGAGCTCGTTCCAGTTGGCGCCCGTCTGCAGGCGGTGCAGCGCTGTCTCTGTGATGCCGGAGCGGCGCAGGAGGCCCGTCAATCCGAGCGAGGGTGGCAGTGGTTCGAGTTGGCGCGGAGAAGACATGCGCGTCGGCGGCGCGCCGTCGCTGCCGGTCAGATCCGCGGCCCCCGCCGCGCGGGGTGTAAACGGCGCCGCCGGCTGGGCATCTGCGTGCGCACCCGGCGCGGCGTCGACCTGCGCGACGACTTCCAGGCTCGGAGCTGCAAAAAACTTCTTCAGTCCCGTCTGCGGGATGGCGCGCACCGAGATCACGCGGGCATTGGGCCCGAGTTTCTCCCGGATGAGCGCCACCGCCTGCTCGGTGGACTTCACCGTGAACTTGTAGGTGCCAGGGGCGAAATGTTTGCCGGGAGTGGACATCGATTAAGCGGCGGCTTTGAGCGGCACTTCGGCACGGGCGACATGCGTCGGCGCAGTGACGATGCCCGCGTTCTCGATCTCGGTGGCGGCAGGCAGCTCCTGATAGGAGAGCACCGCCACGCGCGGAAAGGAGGATTCGAAGAAGCGGCGGAGCGGCAGGCGGATCTCGGCCGAGACGACCAGCACGGCGGGCAGCCCCTGCTGGATCATCTCGTGCGTGTGCTTCGTGATCTGCTCGAGCAGATGGCGGCCGGTCGCCGGATCGAGCGCCATGCCCACCTCGGTCTGCGAGCGGTGGACCTTGGAGGCGAGCCACTGCTCCAGCCTGGGATCGAGCGTGACGGCGCGCACGACACCAGGTCGGCTCTCGTATTCCGGCACAAAGTAGAGGCCGAGGCGGCGGCGCACCAACTCGCTGAGATCGTCGGGATTCTTCGAGAGCGGCGCGAAATCGGCGATGCCTTCGAGGATCAGCGGCTGGTTCACGATCGCCACGTTTTCCCTCAGCAAGTTCTGCATCACGCGCTGGATGATGCCCAGCGTCACCAGGTCGGGCAGCAGTTCGGCGATCAGCGCCGGCTGCGATTGTTTGAGATGGTCCACGATTGCCTGCACCTCTTGGCGGCCGATCAGATGGTGCGCATTGGCCTTCAGCGTCTCGGAGAGATGCGTGATCATCACGGAGGCCGGGTCCACTACGGTAAAGCCGTTCAGCTCCGCCGTCTTCTTTTCGCTCTCGTCGATCCACGTGGCATCGAGATTGAAGACTGGCTCGCGCGTCGGCACGCCCTTCAGGCGTATCTTGGAGCCGGATACATTCATCGCCAGCCAGCGGCCCGTCATGAGCTGGCCGCGCGCGACGGGCTTGCCGCGCAGGAGGAAGCGGTAGTCGTTGGCCTCGAGCTCGAGATTGTCGCGCACCGAGATCGGCGGCACCACGATGCCCTTCTCGCGGGCGAGCGTCTTCCGCACTCCGGTCACGCGGGCGAGGAGTTCGCCGCCCATCTTTGCATCGGCGAGGCCCAGCAGGCCGTAGCCGATTTCGATGGCAAAGACGTCCACGTCGATCAGCTTGCGCACATCCTCCGGCGAGTTGGAGGTGGGAGCGGCCGCCGGTGCGGCGGGCGCTGCCTCGCCGGCTTTGCCGCCGCCCTTCGCAGGGAGAGTCTTCGCCGCCACGGCCGCCTCATGGCCATGCGCATGGCCGGTCTTGTCCTCCTGCTCCTTCATCACCCGGCCGAGAAATACCGCCGCGCCGCCCAGTAGGAAGAAGGGCAGCATCGGCATCCCGGGCATCAGGCCAAACGAGGCGAGTATGCCTCCCGTGATATTCATCGCTCTTGGGTAGCGCGTGAGTTGGCCCACGAGCTGGAGGCCCAGGTTCTGGTTGTCGGAAGCGCGCGTCACCAGCAGGCCCGCGCCGATCGACAGGATGAGCGCCGGGATCTGCGAGACAAGGCCGTCACCGATCGAGAGCAGCGTGAATTTCTGGATGGCGTCTCCGAGCGACATGCCCATCTGCATCACGCCGATCGCGAAGCCGCCGATCACATTCACCAGCGTGATGATGATGCCGGCGATCGCATCGCCGCGCACGAACTTCGAGGCGCCGTCCATCGCGCCGTAGAAATCCGCTTCCTTCTGCACCTTCAGTCGGCGCTGCGTGGCCGCGGCCTCGTCGATGATGCCCGCATTCAGCTCGGCATCGATCGCCATCTGCTTGCCGGGCAAGGCGTCCAGGGTGAAGCGCGCCGTCACTTCGGCGATGCGGCCCGCGCCCTTTGTGATCACCACAAAATTGATCACGACCAGGATGATGAAGATCACCGCACCCACGATATAGTTGCCTTGGATCACGAAGTGACCGAAGGCCTCGATTACGTGGCCCGCGTAGCCATCCACGAGCACCAGTCGCGTCGTCGAGATATTGAGCGCGAGGCGGAAGAGCGTGAGCGCGAGGAGCAGCGTCGGAAAGCTGGAGAACTCCGGCGGATCCTTCACATAGATGATCGCCAGCAGCACGAGCAGCGACAGCCCGAGATTCAGCGCCAGCATCACATCCAGCAGCACCGGCGGCACCGGCAGGATCAACAGCAGTACGGTGAGAAACAGACCGCCCGTGAAGATCAGGTCGGCGCGCTTCAGCAGCGCAGAGACGGGATTGGACGCAGCGTCGGCCATGGCGTCAGGCGGTCGCGCCCATGCGGCGCGACTTCAGGCGGTGGAAGTAGTAGCGATGCGTGCGGTACACCACGGCGAGTATCTCCGCCACCGCTTGGTAAAGCTCTGCGGGGATGTTCTCCCCTACCTTGCCCACCGCGAAGAGGAGGCGCGCCACCGGCTTGTTCTCCACGGTCGGCACCCCGTGCTCGGCCGCGATCGCCTTGATGCGCTGCGCAAAGCGATTCTCCCCCTTTGCCAGCACTACCGGCGCTTGGTCTACCCCGCGCTCATACTTGAGCGCCACTGCGTAGTGCGTGGGATTGGTTACCACCACATCCGCCGTTTGCACCGCGGAAAGCATCTGCTTCTGGAGCAGTCGGCGGCCCATCCGGCGCATCGCCGCCTTCGTTTGTCCGTCGCCTTCGGACTGCTTGTGCTCATCCTTCACCTCCTGCTTCGTCATCATCAGGTCGCGGCCGGTCTTGAATTTTTCGTAGCCGTAGCTCACTGCCGCCACGATTCCCAGGCCGAGCAGCAACCGGCTGAGGAAGAGCACCGTCGCGTGATTGAGAAACTCTCCGAGGTACGCGGCTTCCACCGGTGCCGAGAAAAGCGGATCCTGCATCAGCCCGCGCGCGCCAAACCACAACACCGCTGCGATCGCCGTCAGCTTCATTATATCGAGCGCCCCGCGCATCAGGGCCGCCTTGGAGAAAATTCGCCCAAACCCTGCGATCGGATTCAGCGACTCCAGTTTAAAGCCGATCGCTTTCGGCGACAGCCGAAAGCCGCTCTGCACCCCGCTCGCCACCGTGATCGCCACCAGGATGCACACAAACACCGGCGTCACGATGCGCGCAAACGTCAGCATCGCCTCCGTGATCGGCACCATCACCGTGTCCGCCTGTACCGAGGTCACCGTGAACTTGCTGAACATCGCGGTGGAGTACTCCACCAACTCGCGCGACGCCGATTGCACCGTCAGACCCAGCACTCCGAGCAGCGCCGCCAGTGTAAACAGCACCGTCAGCTCCGCCGACTTCGCGAATTGACCACGCTCCATCGCATCGGACAGGCGTTTGCCCGTCGGCTGCTCTGTTTTTTGGTCTTGGTCGGTATCGGCCATTGGGTGCGTGCCATATTTAGCAACGCTGGTGCCACAGCACCCAATACCCTCGCTAGTAGCTACTCACCAGATATTTAAATATTTATCAATCTGGCGGACCACACGAAAATTCCACCCATCCACTTCGCGTGTAAATCACCGGCAAATTTTGCCTTGGCTCACCCTCTTAAAACCTCCTCTGCCGACAACTGCAGGGACTACTTAGTTCGTCCATTTCAGTAGCAACTTAAGTGCAATTTGCCAACCGGCGTCCGCTACCAAACTCCCGGTACACCCTTACATTCCCCGTCGCTTTCGGCTATTCTTCACTCCGCCCCCGCAACACCGCCAAGACATCGCGACAAAGTCCCAACCAATTCGCACCGCCCTCCATGATCGCCCCGCCATCCGCCCCTCCCAGCGCGGCCCTTTGGAACGCCTCACGCCAACTGTCGTCTGCCACCACCCCCCTCAAATCTCCTCTATTTCCGGGCTAAATCCGCATCGGCCCGCCTAAATCGCCCCTTTTTTCAGCGGCCCTCCGACGAAGGCCACACCGCATCGCGCGGCAAACCCGACCGGCCAACCGCCCGCCCGCCTATTTGCTCAAAAGCTGGAGCATCTGCATCGGCGTATCGCCAAGCTCCACGAAGAGATAGCGCGCGATCAGCGCGCCCGACCCCGCGAGCAGGCCGATGCCGGCGAGCGCGCGCGCGGAAAAGCTCACAACAAAGACATTCATCTTTGGCACCGCGCGGCCCAGCACCGAGAAGGCCAGTGTCACCAGGAAGTTCATCGCGATGAAGGGCGCGGCGATCCTGAGCCCTAGCTCCAGCACCCCGCTCGTGGCCACGATTAGCGATCCCCCCGCCCCGCTCGCGAATACCGCCCCGCCCGCGTTCGCGAGTTGGAAGCTTTTCGCAAACGCCGCGATCACGCCATGATGCGCGCCAAACAGAAAAAACAACACCACCGCAAACGTGCTCAGGAAAGCCGCCAGCGGCTCATTCACAGGATCGGGTACACCCATGCCCGGCCCTGCCATCAGGCCGATCTCTGTGGCGATGATGCGCCCCGCCATCTCCACCGCCGCAAACACCAGGCGCGATACGAATCCCAGCGCAAGGCCGACGATGGCCTCCATCGCGGCGGCCGCCACCAGCTCCCACAAGCCCGTGGGCATCGGCGCCGCGGGCACGAGCCCGGCGAGCAGCGTGGCCAGGCATGCGGAGAGCGCTACCCGCACGGGTATCGGGATCGGCCGATTGGCGATCATCGGCAGTTGGATGATGATCCCCACCGAGCGGAGCAGCACCATCAGCCAGACGAAGCAGTACTCGAGCGACATGCGTGCGGCCCGTCGTATGCTACACCCTTGGGCGCTGGCTCAATGGCCCAGCCCGCCCATCCGCGTGATGGTCGCCACGGTAAACTCCGAGAGCGAGCGCAGCAGCCACGGCGTCAGCACCAGCATGAGCCCGGACAGCGCGATGAGCTTGGGGATGAATGTGAGCGTCTGCTCCTGCATGCTCGTCACCGACTGCACCAGGCTCGCGATCAGGCCCACGATGAGCGTCGTGATCAAAAACGGCGCCACGACATACAGCGCAAACATCACGGTCGACTTGAAGATATCGATGGCCAGATCAGGATTCATGACGGGAAAAGGATGTGTTTAGCCAAAGCTCTGCACCAGCGAGCGCACGACCAGGTGCCAGCCATCGACGAGGACGAAGAGCAGCAGCTTGAGCGGCAGCGCCACCGTTACCGGCGGCATCATCATCATACCCAGCGCCATCAGCACGGAGGAGACGAGGAAGTCGATCACGAGAAACGGCAGGAAAAGCAGAAATCCCATCTGAAACGCGGTTTGCAGCTCGCTGATCACAAAAGCCGGGATCACGACGCGCATCGGCAGATCCTTCACCGCCGTCGGGCCGTACCCGCCAAGTTCGAGGAAGTACTCGATGTCTCGGGTGCGAGTCTGCTTCAGCATAAATTGTTTGAGCGGCACGGTCGCGCGGTCGAGCGCCTCCACCGAGGAGATTTGGCCATCAAGGTATGGGCGCAGCGCCTCCGTATTCACCCGGTCAAAGACCGGGCCCATCAGGAAAAACGTGAGAAAGAGCGAGAGCCCCACCACGATCTGGTTGGAGGGCGCGCTCGGCGTGCCCAGCGCAGTGCGCACAAACCCGAGTACGATCACGATGCGCGTAAAGCTCGTCATCAGCAGCACGATCGAGGGCGCCACCGAGAGCAGCGTCATCACGATCAGGATCTGCACCGCCACGCTCACCTCGCCGCCGGTGCCCGTCCCCTCGAGCCCGATGTTCAGCTTGAAAGGTGTCCCCGGCACTGTCGCCTGCCCATTGCGGGCCGGGCTGCCTGGTGTGGTGGCTTGGCCACCAGGCGGCGGGCTCTGGAGCTGCGCCGCCGTGGGCGGCGGCGGCGTGGCCGCGGGCTGTGCCTGCAGGCACGCCGTGGTAAGGCCAAGTGCCAGCGCAATGCGGAGCGCCGCGCAAAAAATAAACTTCGCGAAGCTCATTCGCGCGCCTTCTCCCGAGCTGTGGCCGAGGTGCCGTCGAGCGGAGCGAGCATCTCGATCCGTCCTGGGCACACCCCGAGCAGAAATTTCCTGCCTTCGTACGAGGCGACTACGAGGAACTGCCGGTTGCCGAGCGAGCGTGTCTCCTCCACGGCCAGCGCCCGGGGATCCTTGCCGATCGGCGTGCCGCGGCGATTGCGCCACACGAGCCACCCCCCCACTGCCGCTAAAGCCAGCCCGACGACCAGCGACATCGAGTGCATCGTGCCGCCGACGGTGGGAGCCGCAGTCTCCGCGCCCTTGGCGCCGCCGCTGCGCGGCGAGATGATAGTATTATCATCGGCCGCATGCGCGCATACCAACATGCACCCGGCCAGTATGATGGCCCTCAGAAAACCGGAGGCGGTATGACGGCCGGGCCTCATATCTGCGGCTTGGGCGCGCTGCCGACGAGCTCGGTGATCTTGATGCCGAAGTTGTCTTCGACCACGACCACCTCGCCATACGCCACGAGCTTGTCGTTGACATACAGGCCTACCGGGTCGCTCGCGTGCTGCGTGAGCTGCACGATCGAGCCGGGCGAGAGCTCCAGCACTTCGCGCATGGGAAGGAGCACCGAGCCGAGCTGCACGGTTACCTTCACCTTTACGTCGAGCACGATATCAAGAGACTTTTCGTCCGTCAGGTTTGGCATGGAAGGAATCCTCGTTGGGAAGTTTTTTGGAAAGCTGCACGGCGACGCGGTCGCCATCGACGCCCACAGTGCCGAGGAATTTCGGCGCCCCGTTGAGCAGCACGCGCGTCTCGGAGACGATCGCGGGATTGAGTTCGAGCACGTCGCCGACGCGGAGATTCACGATCTCACGCAGCGGGATGTCGAAAGCCTGCCACTCCGCGCGCACCGGAAGCGAGATGCGGTCGTAGGAAGCCTGCCACTCCGCCCGCTTGGCCACTTGCGCGACGGCGGTGTCTTTCTGGCGGCGGGCCTGCATCTTCTTCACCACCGGCTCGATGGTGTAGTACGGCACGCCGATCTGAATCTGTTCGGAGCAGTCGCCGAAATTGCACTCGAGCGCCATCGCGAGCATGATGGCGTCGCGCGGCGAGGTCTGGAGGAAGCGGCCGTTGTTCTCGTGGCCGATGATCAATGGCCGGAGTTCCTGTTCGCTCTTCCACTGGGCGCACCATTCCTCGAGGAGGATCACGATCACATCCTCGATCAGCGCGATCTCTATCTCGGTGAGATAGCGCTCGGCCTTCACCGAGTGCCCGCGCCCACCCAGCAGCCGGTCGGCTATGGTGAGCGCCAGCCGCGGGTTGATATCAAGCACGCCCACGCCCACGAGCGGCTCCACCTTGAAAAGGCTGATGTGGGTGGGATTGGGCAGCGATTCGGTGAATTTGGAGTACGTTACCGTGGTGAGGCGCGCCATCTTCAGGCTGAATTCCATCCGCAGATAAAGCGCCAGACGGGCGCTCAGGTAGCGGATAAAGTCCTCGTGGATGAGACGCAGCCGCCGCAGCTCGCCCTCGGAGAGAAAGGCCGGATTGCGAAAATCGTACGGCTCCACCTTCGGCCCGGTGGAGGCGTCGCCGGCCGCCGCACCTGGCTTCTTGGCCGAGGCTTCGGCCGCCTGCGCGAGCAGTTTGTCGATCTCGGATTGATCGAGAAAGTCGGTCGTCGCCGGCGGTTGCGCTTCGTCAGCCATGGAAAGGAAAGCCCCGCGGCCTTACTGGATCACGAAATCGGAGAAGTACACCTGCTCCGCGACTCGGCGGCCGAGCGCCTGATTGTAGGCGGTGACGAGGCGCTCTCGGATCATGTTCTTGGCGCCTGCCTCCTCGAGGTCGGCCAGCGTGAGCGACGAGAGCACATTGAGCGTCACATCGGTCAGCTTCGGCTTCGCATTCTCGAAGGCAGTCTTGATGTTGGCATCCACTCCCGTCACGAGAAAACTCGTTTTGAGGTAGCGCGTACCCATCGTTCCGGCCAGGTTCACGACGACATTCTGGAATTCATAGCCCGGCGCGGCATCTTTCGCGCCGCCCTTGGCATCCTTGCCGCCCTTCGCATGGCCGCCCTCCGGTTTGGCCGGGGCGCTCTCGGGGGCGTGCGCCGCCTCCTCCGCGGAGGCCGGCGCGCTGACTTTCTTCTGGATGCGGGGCACCAGCACAAACTCCACCGTGGCCCACGTGGCCACCGGAGCGAGGAGGAGCGCGGCGATCGCGGGCATCCACGCCTTGGCGCCCCCGCCCTGCGGCGCGGGCGCGGCGGCAGCGGGAGCGGCCGGAGCGTCGCCCTCGGGTTTTTTGGCGTCTTTGGGAGGAGGAGGCATGGCGATAGGCGAAGGTTGGAGGATGCCCTGGACCGGTTAGCGCTGCTTCAGATTTACGATATCTTCGAGCACGCCGTCCGACACCGTGATGAGGCGCGAGCCAGCCTGGAAGCTGCGCTGCGTCGTGATCAGGTTGGCAAATTGGTCGGTAAGATCGACGTTCGAGAGCTCGAGCGTGCCCGACTGGATGTTGCCCAGGCCGTTTTCGCCCGGATTATTGGCGCCGCCGGCAGTAAGGTCGGAGCTGCCTGCCGCCGCGCCGATCGGGCCCGCGGCGATGAGGCCGGAGTAGAGATTGCCGCCTTCTTTCACGAGGGCGGAGGTGTCGTTGAAATTCTGGAGAAGCAGCCGGTTGGTGGTGGCCGAGGTGCCATCGGAGTAGAACTCGACGACATTGCCGCTGCGGTCGATCGTCACCGACTGGCGTTGCGTGCCCGTGGGGGGCGTGCCGAGCTTGATGTCGCCCACCGCATCGAGCGTGGTCGCCGTGGAAGAGGATTTCACGGCGCCCTGCACGCGGAAGCCCTGGGCCGTGGTCACCAGGTAGCCGTCATCCGTCCACCGAAAATCGCCCGCGCGGGTGGCGTACTCCGCGCCATCGACGGGATTTTTGACATGGAAGAAGCCTGTGCCGGAGATGCCGAGGTCCGTGTCGCGACCAGTGGAAGCGAGCGAGCCCTGGGAAAAATTGGTGGTGATGCCCGCGAGCTGCACACCCGTGCCCACGCCGGCCGCCGGCGTGTTGGAGGTGTTCGCGGTCGAAGGCGCCGAGCGCTGGAGAATGTTGCTGAAGCTGTCGGAATACTTCGCCTCCGATGCCTTGAAGCTCGTGGTGTTCACGTTGGCGATGTTATTGCCGATGACTTCGAGGCCTTTCATGAAGGTCCGCAGCGCGCTGACGCCGCTGCCCATTGTGCCGATGAGTGACATGGTGGTAGTGCTTTGGGTTGAGTTAAGCTCCGCCGGATTATTCGGACGCGGGAGCGCTGACGCGACCGGGCTCCACTCGGAGCACGGCGGAAATGGAGAATGGCTGGCCGTTGACGATTATCTTGGGCGAGCCGCCGGAGGTATCGATGGCGGTGACATCGCCGCTGACGCTGCTGCCGTCGCCGGCCTCGACCGTCACGCGATGGCCGAGGTACGAATTGGCCGTCGCAAGTTGCTGATACCCGCGGAGCACCTGCATCTCGGTATTGAGCGCCTTGGACTGCTCCAGCGAAGAGAACTGCGCCATCTGTGCGATGAAGGCGGTATCTTCCATCGGCTTCATGGGATCCTGCACCTGGAACTGCTTGGCGAGGAGCTTGAGAAAATCATCCTGTCCGAGCTGCTTCTGCGGCACTCGCGATGCGGTATCGGAAGTATCCGCTGCGGTGGCGTAGGCGGCGGTGTTGCCGGCGATCGAGGAGACGGAGGCCATGGTGAAAAATCAGGCGAAAAGGTGAAGGCGCTGCGCCGTGCCGGCGGGCGCGAGGGCGCGGAAGGAGGGAGTCGGCGCGGCAGGAGCGTCGGCCGCGATGCCCGCGCGGAGCAGCGAGCGGGCTGCGGCCTGCTGGGCGGAGGAGGCAGCCTCTTCCTGGCGGGCGGCGTGGCGCTCGTGGCGCTGCGAATTGGCATCGGCCGACGTCGAGGGCGCTTGCTCCTTGTCGGAGATCACCGCGGGCGCGAGGCGTACCCCACCCTGCTCGCCAGAGTCGGCGGTTACGGCCTGCCATTCCTGCGCAAGCGCGGCGCGCAGCTCAGGCGACTCGGTGCGAAACGTCGTGCGCACCTCGTCGGCGGCCAGTTCGACGCGCACCGAGAGATCGGCGTCGCCGACCGAGAATTCCAGTTTCACCACTTTCTGCTCCCGCTCCGCCGCGGTATCCACCGCGCGCAGCACGACCTCCACGGCCTGGCCGGCATTCGACACCGCCTCGGGCGCGCTTACTTCTGGCGACTCAGGCATCGCCATGGAAGCCCCGTCGAGCACTGCCACCGCCGCGGGGGCGGCGGACGCAAAGCTAGTCGGGGAAGAGATGGCGGGCATGGCTGCGCTCGATTTAGCAACGTCAATGCCAACGGCACTTGCTCCATCTTTAAGCGCCTTATCATCAGTGTTTAGAAAAGATATCTCCGACGTTTCTGTGTGCGAAAAGCGTTCGGCCTGCGGCGCGGTGCGGGCACCGGCAATTTTTTCCCGGGGTGTATATGCCGCCACGACGCGGGGTGCGGCCACGCGCGCAGCAGCCTCGCGCTGCGGTGCCTGCTCTGGAGCCACCGTGCCTGCGGCGGCACTCACGACACCGACGGGGAGCATTTGCTCGCTGGCGTCCGCTTCCGTCGCATGCGCTCCTGCCGCGACGATCGCATCGCCGCGCTCGGGCGTCGCCACTTTTAAGGGCTGGGCCACGGATGCCTGGCGTACCATCGCATCAACCTGCTGCGCCAGCGCGGCGGGATCGCGCGGGGTGGAAGATACCTGCGTCGAGTCGCTCGCCGCCGTCTGCTGCGGGGCTCGCGCCCCGAGCGGGGCGACAGGCGCGGCGTCCGGCTCAGCTACCGGCAATCTTGTGGCGGCCGCGGGCGTGTCCGTCGTCTCGCTCGGGGCACGCAAAAGGGAGAAGCGTGCATCACCCTGCCCTGCCATCGCCTCGACTTGCGATGCCCGTGGCGCTACCTCCGCTTTCCCGGCATCTGCCACCGTAAGTGCTCGCGGCGCTACGGCAGGGCCGCTCGACGCGGCCGGCGTCGGCGTTTCGATCCGTCGGCTGTGCAAGGGAGAAATCGCCGCCTGCGGCTGGGGCTCAACCTCCACGAAAGCGGTCTTGGGCATTTCGCGCGTGACGGGCAGCGTAGTCTCTTCGGCCACTTCCTCCCGCGGAGAATCCTCATCGTCCAAAGGAGCCTCTTCCGTATCCAGCTCTGCCGGCTCTTCCTCCAGCGTCTCGGCGGCTACGGCCACAGGGGCGACCGCGACCTGCGGCACGACCATCGTTTCCAAACCCACCACCGGCTCGTGGAGACTCCGGCGCGGCTCTTGCACCTCAGCATGTTCGACCGGCAGTTCCTCTCCGTACGAAGCGTCGCCGCGCTTCGCAACACGGCGCGGGATCACGTTGCTCTTTTCACTCGTGGCGGAAGCACTTCTGATATCCGCCTCCGTCGCCTCACCCTCACCGTGGGCCTCTACGACGGGAGAGCGCAGGTCGGCCACGGCGACAAAGCCAGCCGCCGGCCTTGGAGTGGCGGAGCAGCTCGACCCGGGAGCCGCAACTTGAGCTCCCGCCGGAGCCGGCGCGAGTGCGGCCATCAGCTCGGCAAAGCCCGCAGGCTCGGCGAGGCCCGGGCCTTCGCTGGCGGCTACGGGCGCACCCAGCGGGAAAATGCCGGCGAGCGCGTTGGATTCGGAGGGTACAGTGGACGGAGAAAGTTGCATGTGGCTTCACCGTCCATGGCGAAAGACCGCGTCGAGTCCGTGACGCGGGTGCTGAAGAGATTGTGGAATCAGGAAGGATTGCCCGCTTTAGCGGCCTTCATCATACGGAGTTTTTCGGAAAGAAGTGCGGCACGTCGGGCCATCGAGGCATCTGCGGCTGCGGCCTTGCTCATCTCTTCGAAGATCGGGCCGACCACGTCGGGCTTCATCACCGAGAGGATCTTCACCGCGGTGGAGTCATCCATCTCCTTAAAAATGGCGACGGCGGCTTTGGGCGTGAGCGTCGTGTACGTGGCAGCGAGTGCCTTGATATTCTTGGCCTCGTCGGTGGCGATCTCGACGACCTTATCGGACATCTGGCGGCGGAGCGCCTCCACGTCCGCGCGCAGCTTCGCCAACTCTTTTTCCTCGGCGGCGACGCGGGCGGAGCGCTCATCGAGCTGCTCACTACGCTTCTTCAGGCGCTGCTTCTCCTCCTTCAGCTCATTGGAAAGATTCTCGATCTCGATCGTCCAAAAATCCCAGCCCTTCTTCTTCTGCTCCACGGTGGCCTTGGGTGCCTTGGCTTCGGCTGCGGCGGCGGCCTGGGCGGCCACCGTTTCGAGGGTGCGCCATGTCATGCTCACGCCTACGCCGACGCTCATGGCTACGGCGAGTACGGCTACGATGGCTGGACTGAGAAATTTCATGCCGGGAAAAGGTTGCGCCGCGTCGCACGCCGGCTCGCGAAATCATCAAATTCCGCCTGCTCTTCGCGCATCGTCACCAGCCGGTGCTCATCGCGGGCGGTCTTCTCGAGGCTTTTCACCACCTCGAGCTTGCGATGCGCCTCGAGGTAGTCGGAGCGGCGTTGGTTCATCGTCTCGCGCGCCGCGATCATCGCCTTTTCGACCTGCACTTCGGCGTCGCACTCCTCCCGGTAAGCCGCAAGTGCCCGAGCTTCTTCGGCCGCGGAGAAACGCTCGCGCCGCCCCGCAAACAGCTCAGCTTCGTAACGGGCAACTCGGGCGCGGGTCTCGGATAATTCCTGCTCGGCCGCGACATACTTGTGCACGGCGGCGCCAAAGGCTTCCTGGGCCTGCAATTCACGGTGCGCTCGCAAAACAGCCACCGGGCGGAGGGGGAAACGGAAGCGTTTCATACGACGATTTTTTTGAGGTTGGCGAACGTTTGCGCACGGGCGGAGTGCTCGTGCACGGACTGACGGAGAAAGCCCCGGAGCGGCTCGTTGAGCGCGATGGCGTGATCGAGCGCGGGATTGGTGCCCTTGGTGTAGGCGCCGATGGAGACGAGATCCTCGTTCTTCTTGAAGAGCGCGAGATGCTCGCGGGCCTTGCCGCAGAGCGCGACTTCATCGGGCGAGCACACATCGCGCGTGAGACGGCTCACGCTCTCCAGCACGTCGATGGCCGGGTAGTGATTGAAATGCGCCAGGTGGCGCGAGAGCACGATATGGCCATCGAGGATACCGCGCACGGTATCGGCCACGGGCTCATTCATGTCGTCGCCCTCCACGAGGACGGTGTAGAGCGCGGTGATAGCCCCCTGCTCTCCCGCGCCCGCGCGCTCGAGCAGGCGCGGCAACAATGCAAAGACGGAAGGCGTGTAGCCGCGTGTCGCCGGCGGCTCGCCGATGGCCAGGCCGATCTCGCGCTGCGCCATGGCGAAGCGTGTGACCGAATCCATCATGAAGAGGACATTTTTTCCCGCATCGCGCCACGCCTCAGCAATCGAGGTGGCTGTGTAGGCCGCCCGCAGGCGCAGAGGCGCGGGTGTATCCGAGGTAGCGACGACGATCGTCGCACGCTTCATGCCCTCGGGGCCGAGATCCTTCTCGATAAACTCGCGCACCTCTCGACCACGCTCGCCAACCAGAGCGATCACGACCACGTCTGCCTCCGAGGCGCGGGCGATCATGCCCATAAGCGTGGACTTACCGACGCCAGAGCCGGCGAAGAGTCCGAGACGCTGGCCCCGACCAAACGGAATGAAAGAATCGATCGCGCGCACACCCGTGACGAAAGGCGTCTTGATGCGCTGGCGGCGCAACGGATGCGGCGGGGTGCCATTACCCGTCGCCCCATGCTGCAGCGGCAGGAGGCCGAGGCCGTCGAAGGGCTTGCCGAGCGCGTCGAGCACGCGGCCGAGCATCTCGGGGCCGATGCGCGGCAGAGGAGGACGATCGCAGGCGGCGACCTCGCACCCCACGTGCAGGCCTGCCATGTCGCCGAGCGGCATGAGGAGCACGCGGTGCTCGCGAAAGCCGACCACCTCCGCCATGACGGCGAAGTTATCGCGCGAGGAGCGTACCTCGCAGAGCTCACCGAGGCCCACATTAGGTCCGTCGGACTCGATGATCAGCCCGGCCACTCCCGCCACGGTGCCCACCCGCTGCACCGGCGGCAGGTGGCGGACCTGCGAGCGGAGCACTTCGACAAAGGGAGCGACAGAGGTCATGGCTTGATCTTAAAAGCGTGTGCGCCGCAGGCCTTAGGCCGGCTTGAGGCTGCGCTGGAGGGCGGCGAGCTTGGTATCCATCCGCGCATCCGTGAGGCCGAAGCGGCTGCGCACCTGGCAGTCGCCGGCGGCGAGAGAGGACTCTGTGCGTATCTTGAGACCGGGATAGCGCTTGAGCCACGGCGGATTGAGCTTTTCGAGGAGCTCGGCATCGCGCGGGGAGATCGCAAGCTCGAGATTGTCGCGCTCCGGGTATATTTCGGTGAGCGCTTCTTCGCAAATGCGGGAGATCACTTCAGCGGGCGGCTCGTAGCCCGCCAGGAGCCGGCGCGCGATATCGAGCGCGAGCCCCGGAAGTGCATCGCGCAACTGGGCGACCAGCGCGGGCTCCACGGTCGTAAGCCCCTTGAACACGCCTTCACCGAGATTGGCCACATCGGCGCGAAACTCGACCATCTGCTGATCGGCCAATGCCCGCGCCGCATCGACGCCGCGCTGGTACGCAGCCTCCTCCCGCTTCACGATTTCCGCCTCGGAACAGAAGCGCCCCTGCTGCCCGGGAGCGGAGACTCCCTGCAGAGGACGATCGAAGGCGACAAGCTTGGCGAAGGCCATGATGGTAAAGTGAGGCTAGGGTGCGGGCGATTGGAGGTGACTTCAGGCGACGACACTCTCGGAGCCATCGGCCTCGAGGGTGATCTGGCCCTCCTCCTCGAGACGACGGACGACCTGGATGATCGCATCCTGCGCTACCTCGACATCCTTGAGGCGGACGGGCCCGAGCATCTCGAGCTCCTCCTTGAGGCTCTCGGCAGCACGCTTGGAAATCGCTCCGTAGATGCGATCGCGCAGCGTCTCGCTGGCGGACTTCATCGCGATGGCAAGATTCGAGGAGTCCACCTCGCGCAGCACGCGCTGCAGATCGCCGCCCTGGAGGCGGAGCAGATCCTCGAAGCTGAAGAGCTTCTTGCGGATCGCAGCGCTGAGATTTGCATTTCGCTCCTCGAGGCGGGCGAGCAGGTTTTTGCTCATCTCCTTGTCGAGATTGTTGAGCAGATCGGCCACGGCACGCACGCCGCCGCTGCGATGGAATGCAGGGCGCACCTTGGTGTCGTAGTGGCGGCCGAGGCTGCGGGCGATCTTGCTCACGAGCTCGAGCGACGTGCTCTCGATAGTGCCGAGGCGCTCGATGACTTCCTCGCGCAAATCGGGCCCGAGCAGGGAAAACACCTCCGCCGACTTATCGCTATCGAGATAGGAGAGCAGGAAGGAGATCGTCTGCGGCTGCTCGTGCTTCACGAGGTTGAAGATCTGCCGCCCCTCCATCTCGGAGATATCCTTGATGACCTCCACCGACGTGCCGACCGGTGGGCCGATGCGGCCCACGATCGTGGACGCCTTGTAGTCGCCCTTGGCAATCTCGAGCGTCCGCTGGGCATAGCCGAGACCGCCGAGCGCGCAGCCCATGCTACGCGCGATCAACGGGGAAAACTCATCCAGCGCGAGCCGCTGCACCTCGATGGGCACCACGGTGATGGTGGACATCTCGCGACAAAGCAGCTCGATATCGCCATCGTCGAACTGCTTCAGCACCTCGGCCGCAGTATCCGGGCCAATGATGATCAGGAAGATCGCCAGCTTCTGCAGCCGGGAAAGTTTGCCGTAGTCGAGCTCGCTCATAGACGACAACGTGGCGCGGTTAATTCTTGCCGGCGGGCTGAGCCGTGCCGCTGGAAACCCAGTCACGGAGGGCGATGCCGATATTGGCCGGCTTCTCCTTGATCAACTGATTGAGCAGTTCGGGCGTGACATTATTGGAGTTGCCGACGCGCTGCGCGGCCGTCTCGGGAGAGAGGGAAAGCACCTCGATCGGCACGGGTTCGGGCTTCTGGCGGCTCAGTACGCGAAGGAAGATCAGCAGCGCCAACGCGGCGCCGGCAAAGGGGAGCCAACCGCGCGCCATCTCCACGTACGTCTGCCAGCCTCCGGTATCGGCGCGGATCGCCTCCATCTGGGCCGCGCCTTGGGCAACAGCCTGAAACTCGGTCTCCTGCAACGAAACCAGCGACTCCAGTGTCTGACCGGGCGCGGGCTTGAGGCCGAGCGCGTTTACCACGACCTGGCGGAGGCCATCGAGCTCCTGCTGGGTGCGCTTCTGCGCCTGCGAGACAGCCGGCACAGGCTTGCCGTCGGCGCCCACGGCGGGCGGCAGCGTGACCATCCGCGGAGCGATGAAAACCGCGGCCGTGACACTCTTGACCGTGCCAGGGCTTCGCGTGGTATTCGTCGTCACCCGATTGATTTCGTACATCGTCGTGCGATTCTTTCGGTTCTGCTCGGAAATGGAGGTGGGGCGCGGCCCTTCGTTGGTAGCCACGGCCTTCTCGGGCACGTTGGCACTCACGCCGGTGGCGCCGCCGCCGGTGCGGGCTTCCTGCGTATTGGTGGTATCGTCGGTCTGCGTCTGCGAGCGCACAACCTGGCCCTCGGGATCGAACTTTTCCGAAGTGAGCGTGGTCGCCTCCGTCTCGATCTCAGCGGACACGCGGACCACGGCGTTGCCGGGACCGATGACCGTGGCGAGCATCGACTCGACTTTGCGCGAAAGATAGTCCTCCACCTGCTGCCGATAGCGGATCTGCGAAGACGCGGTGCCCAGCGTGGGATCCTGCTTGAGCTCCTCGGAGAGAGTGCGGCCGCGATTGTCGACGACAGCCACTTGATCGGGGGTGAGACCCTGCACGGCGTTGGCAACGAGATGCCGGATAGAATTGACGGCATCGATCTCGAGCCGGCCGCCGCCGACATCGACGAAGACGGACGCCGTGGACTTCACGCCCTGCTCGGTGAGAAGCAGCCGGTTTTCGGGCTGCACGATCATCACCCGCGCTGCACGCACGCCGTGGAGCTGCATGATGGTGCGGGCGAGTTCGCCCTGCACGGCGCGCAGGTAGTTGGTGCGCTGCACGAAGTCGGAGAGGCCAAATTGGCCCTTGTCGAAAATCTCGAAGCCCACGCCGTCGCCGCTCGGGACGCCCTTGCCGGCAAGGTCCATGCGCAGCTTGTGCACCATCTTGCTCGGCACCATGATGGCCGTGCCCCCGGCAGTGATCTGGTGTGGTATATTCTGCGTCTGGAGGTGTGTGATCACCGCCGAGACATCTTTCTCGCCGAGGCGGGCGTAGAGGAGCTGGTAGTCGGGTCGCTGCGACCAGAGCACGACGCCGACGAGACCGCCGATCACGGCGATGGCGGCGACGATCAGGGAAACGCGCTGGTTGAGGCCGAGCTGTTTCCAGAGGTCGAGGAGCGATTGGGTAAAGTTCTTCATCGGGCGGCGGGCGGCGAAAAGCGATTAGAAGGTCGGGATCAACTCACACCTGCATGCGCATGAGCTCCTGATAGGCCTCGACGAGCTTGTTGCGCGTCTCGACCATCATGGAAAAAGCGACCGACGACTCCTGCATCGCGATCACGCTCTGATGGAGCTGATCGGTATTGCCGAGGAGTACATTCCGGGTGGCAGCGGCTGCGGCATCCTGCTTGGCATCCACGGCGGAGACGAGACCATCGAGCACATTGCCAAAGCCCTGCGTAGGCGTGGCCTGGCCGGACTTGAGCGCGCCGACGTCGATCTTGGGCTGGAGCGCCTCCGGACGGGCGATAGCCGAGGCGCCAAGGGGAGTGAGAGAGCCGATATTCATGGCGGATTACTTTCCGATCTCGAGCGTCTTCATCGCCATCTGGCGGGCGCTCTTGGCGACAGAGAGATTGGCCTCGTACGCCCGAGAGGCGGTGATGAGGTCAACCATTTCGTAGGAGAGGTTGACGTTGGGCATCATCACGGTGCCATCGGCGCCCGCATCTGGGTGCTGGGGATTATAGACCTTCTGGCCCGGCGTGCGATCGGGGGAGATCGCGCCGATGCGCA
This sequence comes from uncultured Opitutus sp., assembly GCA_964480585.1. Lineage (GTDB taxonomy): Bacteria > Verrucomicrobiota > Verrucomicrobiia > Opitutales > Opitutaceae > ER46. The sequence goes on from CAYZPV010000001.1 coordinate 166,959, forward strand.
CGCTCTGGAGCGACGCGCCGCTTGCGCTGCGGCGGATGAGCTCGGACTCGAAGGAGACGATCTGGCGCTGGTAGGGCGTGCCGTTGGCGGTGCGGGTGGTCTGCGCGTTGGCGATGTTTTGCGCGACGATGTCGAGCCGGGTCTTCTGGGCGTTGAGCGCGCCCGCCGTGACGTCGATACCGGAGATGAGATTCATGCGCAGTTAAGGATAATGGCCTCAGGCGCTGCGGCCCGTGATCGCCAGCTTCAGTTGCTTGATGTTCGACGAGACCAGCTCGGAGAGGTAGTCGAACTCCACGGTGTTGCGATTGAGCATCAGCATCTCGCGCTCGATCTCCACGGTATTGCCATCGGGGCGTACGGCGCGGGCAGTCTGATCCTCGGCCAGCGTGGGCCGCACAGTGTCGGCTGTGCGGCCGAAGTCGCCGGCCGCCATGCGCGATTTGAGTTGGGAGGCAAAATCGGGCGCCAAGTCGAGCCGACGAAAGCCCGGCGTCTCCGCATTGGCCACGTTGGTGGCGATGGCTTCCTGCCGCAGCACCGCAGCGTCGAGAAGCTTCCGCGCCAACTGGTAGTTGTCGGTTTGGAAAATGGGATCGATCATGACGCCGCACAATTAGCAAAGCCGGTGCCACCGTCTTCCGACGTCTCACAAGTCACTCACCCATAGCGTACTATAAATCAACAATACGGAAGGTGGAGTTTTGCATGCCCAGGTCTTGGGGTCTCGGTGGCAAAATTTGCCGCCCACCGACGAAAACTTGGCGAACACCGCTTCATTTCGCTTCCTGCGTGCCGATGAAGCGGGGGATACTCCTCATGAGGGACAGCGAGTTCAACTTCATCCGCACGCTCGTCTACGAACGCAGCCGCATCAATCTGGGGCCCGACAAGCGCCAGCTCGTCAACGCGCGCCTCGGCAAACGACTGCGGGCCACCAATATGTCCACGCTCACGGACTACTGCGAGCTGCTGAAGCGACCAGGGTCGGAGCAGGAGCTCGGGCACTTGATCGACGCGATCTCGACCAATCACACGTTTTTCTTTCGCGAGATAGCGCACTTCAACTTCCTGCGCGAGAAGGTGATCCCCGAGATGATCACCCGGATGGCGGCAGAGCGCTGGGCGCGTTTCCGGGTATGGAGCGCGGCCTGCTCCTCGGGCGAGGAGCCCTACTCCATCGCGATCACACTCGCCGAGAATATGCAGGGCCGCCCGTGGCATATAGACGCGACCGACATCTCGCGCCGCATCCTCGCCAAGGCAGCCTCCGGCATCTATCCGCACGAATCCGTGAGCAAGATGTCGCTGGCCACAATCCGCGCGCATTTCCAGCGCGGCTTTGGGCCGCAGGAGGGATACCATCGCGTGAAGGCTTCGCTGCGCGACCAGGTGAGTTTTCATCATTTGAACCTGCTCGAGGGCGAGCCGCCCTTCACCGAGCCGTTTCAGGTGATCTTCTGCCGCAACGTGATGATCTATTTCGATCGAGAGACGCAGGAGGAACTCGTAGCCCGGCTCGTCAAGCGGCTGGTGCCCGGCGGGTACCTGCTCGTGGGCCACTCCGAAAGCCTCACTCACTTGAAGCATCCGCTGCGCGCTCTGCAGCCCGCCGTCTACCAGAAACCTCTCGGCTCCTGATCATGACCGCCAAACCTGTCCGCGTCCTCATCGTCGACGATTCCGCCATGGTGCGGAAACTCGTCAGCGACGCCCTGAAGGGCGATCCGGAGATCGAGGTCGTCGGCACGGCCGTCGATCCCTACGTCGCGCGCGACAAGATCCAGGCGCTAAACCCCGATGTCATCACGCTCGACATCGAAATGCCACGCATGGACGGGCTCACCTTCCTCAAGATCATCATGGCCCAGCGGCCGCTGCCGGTGATCATCATGAGCTCGCTCACGCAGCACGGCTCGGAAACGGCGCTCGAGGCTCTCCGGCTCGGAGCTTTCGACGTCCTGGGCAAACCGAATGGCCCCTACTCTTTCGGCGACCTCGGCCCCCAGCTGATCGCGCGCATCAAGGCCGCCCGTGGCGCGCGCATAAGCCCCCGTACACAGGCGGCGGCGGCCCGCACCGCCCCCGCGCGGCCGGCGGCGCGCCCTGCCCGTGAAAAACGGGCGGCTGCCAGCGGCTCCGCCCGCGATCTCATCCTCCTCGGCGCCTCCACCGGCGGCACCGAGGCGCTGCGCGAGGTGCTGACGGCCCTGCCCGATGGCCTGCCACCCATCGCCATCGTGCAGCATATACCACCAGTCTTTTCCAAGACGTTTGCCGATCGGCTGAATACACTCTGCGCGTTTGAGGTGCGGGAGGCCGTGGATGGCGACCGGCTCGAGCCCGGCCTCGCCCTGATCGCCCCGGGCAACTTCCACCTGCTGGTGCAGTGGCAGGGGGATCACTACCGAGCCCGAGTGGTCAGCGGGCCGGCGATCTGGCATCAACGGCCCGCCGTGGACATGCTCTTCAAATCCGCCGCCGATGCCG
>CAYZPV010000001.1:169458-204917 GCA_964480585.1 uncultured Opitutus sp.
CGTGGCGGGGATCTTCACCGGCATGGGCCGCGATGGCGCCGACGGGCTGCTGCGCCTGCGCGAGCGCGGCGCGACCACCTTTGCCCAGGACGAGGCGACCTGCGTGGTCTACGGCATGCCCAAGGCCGCGTGGGAAAACGGCGCCGCCCAGCACCAGCTCAGGCTGGAACGCGCGGCCGAATTCATCCAACGTCATTGCCACGCCAGCGCGGCATCCGTGCCGCTCACGGCCGCCTCCCCATGAGCAGCGTCTCCACCTCCCCTTTCCAGCTTTCGGAGCCGCCCTTCTCCGTCCCTCTGCCGGCGCCCGATGCCCCGACCATCCTGATCGTCGACGACGAGCCCGTCGTGTTGACCGCGCTGAAGTTCACCCTGGAGCGCGAAGGCTTTCACGTCGTGGCCTGCACGAGCCCGCTGAAGGCGCTGGCCATCCTCGCCGACCGGGACTTTTCCGTCATCATCTCCGACCAGCGCATGCCCGAGATGATGGGCCTGGACTTTCTCATCGAGAGCCGCCGCCTGCGGCCTCACGCCTCTCGCATCCTCATCACCGCCGTGCTCGCGCTGCCGACCATCGTCGACGCGATCAACAAGGGCGAAATCTTCCGCTTCGTGGCCAAGCCCTGGCTGCGCGAGGAACTCGTGGCCACCGTGCGCAATGCCGTGCAACGCCACGACCTCGTGACGCACAACGAGGCGCTCCAGCGAGAGACACAGCAACTCAACGACCAGCTCCGCGAAGCCAACGCCGCCCTGGAGGCCAAGGTGAAGGATCTGGAAGCGCAGAAGCAGCAGCTCGACGCCGCAAATCGCGATCTCGCCGCCAGCTACGAAAACTCCCTCGAGCTCTGCCGCCGCATCCTCACGACCTACGATCCAGTGCTCGGAGGCCAGGCCAAGGCGCTCGTCGAGTTTACCACCCAGATGGCCGCGACCGACCAGTTCAAGGACGCCGAGCGCCATGCGCTGCGCACCGCTGCGTGGCTGTGCGATCTCGGCCTGATCGGCATGCCGCGCGAGGTCATGCGCACTTTCCGCACCAAGCCCGACCAACTCACCGAGCGCGAGCGCGGCATGGTGCACAACCACCCGATCTACGGCCAGACCCTCGCCGCGCTCGTCGACAGTCGAGCGGACGTGGGCGAGACCATCCGCGCGCACCACGAGCGCTACGACGGCCGCGGCTATCCCGATGGACTGGCCGGTGAGGCGATCCCGTGGACTGCGCGCTGCCTTGCAGTAGCCGTGGGCTTCGTCGAATCCGGCCTCTCCAAGACGGCCGCGATCGACGCCATCCTCGCCAAATCCGGCCGCGATTACGATCCAGAGGCGGTGCGGCTCTTCCTCAAGGTCAGCAACCTCGTCCAACTCCCCAAGCAGGTCCGCGAGATCACGCTCCAGGAGCTTGAACCGGGCATGGTGCTGGCCAATGGCATCTACAGCCCGCATGGCCTCCTACTCATCGGCGAAGGCCAAGCGCTCAGCCCGGCAACGATCGCCAAGATCCGGAATCACAACCAAGTGACTCCAATCAGCCAGCGGCTGCTGGTACACATCTGAGTATCTTCCCCCCGCGCGCAGTACTCAAGTATAGCGCGACTCGGGCCGTTGAGTAACCGGCGTCCCTTCACACGCCAACGCTCTGTGACCCAACTCCAACCTCTTTCCGTCGTCGCCGACACCCTGCCCGGCGCCGCTTCCGCTCGATGAGTTCTCCCTCTATCGCGGCCATCTTTGGCCAGAGAGTCGTCATCGGTGTGGGCGACCTTTCGGTCTCCAACAATCAATCGATCACGCTGAGCACCTACGCGCTCGGATCGTGCGTAGCGGTAGTCGCCTACGACCCAGTCGCGCGGACGGGGGGGCTCCTGCATGCGATGCTGCCGGAGTCCAAACTCTCGCCCGACAAGGCCAAGGGCCAGCCAGCGATGTTTGTGGATACCGGCATGGCTGCGCTCCTGCGCTCCCTCACGGGCCTCAAGGTCGACTACCGTCGTCTCCACATCTTCCTCGCCGGCGGCGCCTCCGTGATCGGCGGAAGCGACATGTTCAAGATCGGCGAGCGCAATATCCGCGCCACGCGCGACATCCTCGGGGAGCTGGGTCTGCGCATCAGCCACTCCGAGCTCGGCGGCACGATCAACCGCACGGTGCACCTCGAAGTCGGCACGGGCCAGATCTCGATGAAGACGCCTACGAGCACGGAAAAGTGGTCGCTGGCGGCGTGAGGGCGGCCCCCTTGGGTCGGTCTCACCGGTGGGCCAAGCGATAGGGCTGCGAGGAGTTTCGGCTGGGAGATAGCGTGGCGTTTTTTTCGCCCGAACATTCCGGGCCAACCCCGAAATAGCCCGGATATAGAGGGGATTCTGCCATCGATACGCCCTCTGCAGCGCGTCGCCGGCGCGCTGGCGCGCACTTTCCCCGCTATGGTTCTTGGCGAAATTCACGGTCATCTCGTCGTGGGAGACAGTATAGCGGAGACGTCTCACGGAGTCATCCCCCTAGCGGGGGAATCGATCATTCCCCAAGGGCTTTGCCGCCCAAACCCTCACTCCTCGCGGTTGCGACCAAGTGTCGGTAAAGCACCCGGCCTCAAGTGGGGCGCAGACATCTTGGACGGCGCGTGAGATAACGCGCCCTCCCCTGCTTATGCGGAGGCGGCGATCGCTTCGGCTGTGACGGACCCAACGGTCTCGTGCCGGTTGAAGTGATCGTAGATGCGGCGGCGGGCGGCGTTGGGCATCGCCAATGCGCGCTCACAGGCGGCGGCGAGGGCTTCGAGGTCGGCGTGAGGATAGCGGACAATCAGGCCGGCTTGGTGCAGGTCTTCGAGCCGGCCGCCGGCGCGCGAATCCTCGCTCACGGGCACCATGCCGGCGCAGCCCGACCAAAACGGCCGATCCGTATGCGTGGCGCTCATTCCGGGAGTGGCGAACATCCGCCCTTCCGGGCAGAAACCCACTTTGTGCACGCCGAGGCTGCCGCGGGCGGATACCGGCGTGGAATGATCGCAGCTGGCGACAAAACGGTCCTTGAAGCGCTGCTTGAGAAAATCGAGTTGCCGCCGGCGATGCGGCGTCAGGCCCATTTGCGAACCGAGGAAATAGATCTTCTCCGCCGGTGCTTCGACGAAGTCTGCGGCGCCGGGCACGAGATTGGCCACCCAGCTCCGGTGAAGCGCCCGGCAGCCGGGGCGGAGTCGCTCGGCGCCGGCGGGATCGAGCGGGCTCTCATCGTGGATCAGCACGTCGAGATGGGGCGCGATCTCCTTGAAGCAATCCATGCGCCGGCTCGCTTCGTCGAACGCGTAGTAGAGCTGCCGCACGCCCACCCGGCGCAGCAGCTCGAAGGTCTTCCCCGCGATCGGCGCCAGCGATTGCGGCTGGTGGGCCATCGTGATCAGCCAGCGCTCCTCGCCCGGCTCGCGCGGGGTGCGCGCCACGTCGACAAGCCCGACTTTGCCGGAGACCCAGGCGGGCAGGAACTCGATGCCCGCGTGCTGCATCGAGGCAAAACACCGGAGATTCTCCGCGTACCAATCGCAATCGAGCCGGGCTTTGCGCTGCAGCTCCTTGTCCCGGGGGTCGGACGTGCGGGCGCGCAGATCCATCGTGCCGACGCGCGCGAGGTACGCCGCCGCATCCTCGAGCCCATCGGCCCAGGTATTGAAATAGCAGATGCGGACGCGGCGGGCTGGCACGTTCATCGCAACTGGGTCGCTCGTCGGGCGCCACGACGGAAGATTTGAACCAGGGTTTTCAGGGCTTGGTTCGCCTGAGAGACGCGGTCGGCCTCGCTCAGGAGATAGGCCGATTGCTTGGGTTCGAGCATCGCCAGCTCGGTTCCGATATCCACGAGGGATTCGAGGATGATTAGAGGGTCTTTAGTGGCGATACCCGCGCTGGCCGCGCCGAGCAGTGCTTTTATTGCCTCACCCTTTCGACCACTGGCCACCAGAGTCCGCGCGGCTTTGATTGCGTTCCTGCGCTCCTGATGGGCGACGACGAAGGCGCGATCGGGTGCGGTCTCCAACGGCCATAGGGCATAGATATCCCCAAACGGAGCCTTCTCCGTCGGTGCTGGCTTCACCGGGGCGGGACCGTAGAGCCACTCGTGCAGATCGGCCCACATCATCGGCGCAATGAACTCCACCACGAAGCGTTGACGCACCAGTGCCGCCGCTTGTGCTCCGAGCGCCGCACGCTTTTCGGGCTCTTGCATCAGCCCCACCGTCTTCTCGGCAAGCGCGACCACATCCACGTAGGGGACAGAGACGCCGCCGCCAAACGCGCAGAACTCACGACCGCCACCAGAGCCATCGAAGCAGAGGACCGGCCGTCCCAACGCCGCCGACTCCAACATTGTCAGCGGATACGGATCCTCACGCGACGTCAGCCAATAGACATCCGCCAAGGAGATCAGTCCGTGCGGCGAGGGCAGTTCACCGATGAACTGAATCTCCTTCTTCAGCCCGAGCTTCCGCACATCGTCGGTGAGCGCCCGCACGAGATCCAGCGCCTTGTGCGCCCCGATCCACAGGAAGCGCACGGGGCGGGAGCTATCGACGCGTTTGAGCATTTCCACCGCCGCCTGTAGAAAGAGGTCCGCTCCCTTGCGTAGATCGAGCGTGCCGCAGCCGACGACCACAAAGGCATCCTCGGGAATCCCGTAGGCCTTGCGCAACGCGGCTGGATTGGACTGCGCTACGCGCACGTCCATCTCCGTGGGATCGATCATGCCATAGCGCACGCCGACCCGAGATTCCTCGATGCCAAACGTTTCGCGCAAACGCTGTCCCACCAGTTGCGCGCAGGTCACGAAACGAGTCGTCTGCCGGAGCACCAGCGCCATTTGAATCGCGCCCACCCAGTGGTATGCGGATTCGAGCTCATGCACATGGGTGATCACCGGAATGCCGTCCGTCCCGAGCTCGTCGACCAGGGCACCGTTGCAGATGGTGTTGGAGTAGATCAGACTGTAGCGACGGATCAGCTGCGGGTCATCGACAAAGGCCTTGGGAGCGTAGACCGTCGTAACCTTGGCGAATTCCGCCTCCAGCGGCCCGGCCTTCGAAATCAGGATGTCGAACGCCAGATCAGTCTTACACCGCAGCCAGCGAAGAAAATGCAGCAGCAGCATCGGCGCACCCGTGCGCGAAGCCTCATGCGAGATGAATAGCACGCGCTTACCGGCTGACGCGCCAGCGGACCTAGGCGAAGGTGAAGCGGAAACGACGAGGGTATTCATAAGAGGTAAGAATCAAGCTGCGCGCCCCACGCGGGAGGGGGTGGCGCGGGGCATCTTCTGCAATAGCTCCGTGGCCTGCTCCGCGTTTTTCGTGCGGCCCATGCGAGTCGCAAGCTTCACTGCCGTTTCGAGCAGGATGCGCGCACGCTCTGCATCGAGCGGAATGAGATGTGGTGAAACCGCCAGCAAAGCATCGAGGATCACCGCAGGCTCCTTGGAGGCTTCCGCAGCCTTGAGGCTTTGCATCAGCATCTGCATCGCAGCGGCCTTTTGATTCACCTGCACGAGGGCCAGCCCGGCTTCGAACTTGGAGCTCCAGCGCACTGTGAGCTGCATCATATGCAGGTGTTTTTCCGCATCGGCGGCGCGCGCGGTAGCGCCGTTGCCTTTCTCCAATTGGGCGGCATACTCCCGAAGCTGCCCCACTTCGACCTGAAGCAGGTGCAGATCGCGTTGGTGAAATTGGTCGTGCCCCGGATACAGCGCACCGAGATCGAAACGATTCTCTACCTCCGCAGGCGTGGCGCGGGGGAAAGTAAGCAAACGGGGAGGCAGTTCCAACGGCACACCCGCCTGTCGCGCGGCCTGACCTCGGCGCATCATCTCCTCCGCAAGCTGTAATAGGCGCGGAGTTGCCTGAGTCGCGCACTCCAAGGCATCGTGCAATGTCGTCTCTTGGTACAGCATCTTGGCGGCTGCCGGCGAAAGCAGTTCATTGATCGTCGGACGGATGTGCTCACGCGCCGTAATGCGCCACGCCGCCGGCACGTAGTGCGGGCAATTGCAGTAATCCAGGATCGAAACCGGCAGGCCCAGGAGCATGGCCTCGAGCATCGAGGTCGAGGGCGTGCTGATAACCGCATCCACTTTTTGCAGCACCTCGCTCAACTCCCGTCCGCTAAGGTCGGTCACGGCGCTCTGCACCCCGATCTCAGCTTCCATCCCCTTGGTGACGCGCCATTCCACCTGTATCCGCGTTCCTGATATCTCGGAGGTCTCGGCAAAAAAGTCCTTCAAATCGGCGAGCGACTGACGCACCTGCGCGTGCTGCGCTGGCGTGAAATAGGGCGTGATAGCCGTGATCACGAGGATGCGGAAGGGTTCGTCGGCGGCCCGCGCCCGCTTCTTTAGCGTGGCGTAGCGGTCAAAGCGCGGAGCGCCCACGATTTCGCACTGCGCCGCGTTGCCCCACGATTCGAGGATGCGCGCCTGCGACCGCCCGATGCAAGCGATCTTGTGACCCAGCACCGGCTGAAAAATCGATCCCGGCGCGATCTGCGGATGCTCGAAAGTATTGCGATATTCGAGGATGCCATCCGCCAGCAGCAGGGTGGGAATCCCCTGCTCCATCGCCTTTAGCAGCAGAGTCGCACGCGGCTCGCGGTAGCAATCGGCGCCCACCACCAAGCCGACATGATCGGGAAACTGAAAATCCACGCCGGTCTCTGTCTGATAGACTACGGGGTGCGGAAAACTATCGAGCCAGCTGGTGAACAGCGGATGCGACGCATCATGCGTGATCACCATCACCGTGTTGCCAGAAGCCTCCGGATGCACGGGAGCCTGAGCAATCTCGCTCCGACTTGCCGCCACCAGCCACCACTCCGCGGCGTCATCACCCTCGGTATAGGGCAAATTGACACGCCGGAGACGTCGTGGGGCGTGGGTCAGCTTCATCCCACCACCCGCCGTCTGATTGAAGACATCACGGACGGAAAGATACTCGGCGCACAGGCCGGTAATCTTCGCAAAATCGAAGACGTGGAAATGCCATGGATTCGGGTCCTTGCCCTCCTCATCCACCCACAGGTTAGGCACCGAACAGATGAAATTTCCATCGGGCTTCAGCACTCGCCGCACCTCGCTCAGGAATTTTCCCGGTTCCTGCAGATGCTCAACCGTCTCGAAGGAGACAACCAAGCTCACGGAACCGTCGGCGAAAGCACTGAGGTCGCACACGTCGCCTGCTCGGAATCGCACGTTGGGATACTCGGGGCTGAAAACCGCCTCCCCATAGCTCACGGCAAAGTCGCTGCAATCCATGCCGACCACCTGCACATTAGGCCGGCCATGCGCTAGCACCGCGCTGCCGTAGCCCAAACCGCACGCACCATCGATAACGAGGCCCTCTTTCGGTAGATACTGCCGCGCGAGCATATACCGGGCGATATGCGCATCGGAGCGGCGACCGCTCACCCGGCTCATATCGTTGTGCAGATCCCGCTCAGGATCGAGAGCCGCCAGAGGATACTTCGCGACTGCGCTTGCGGATATCTTTTCGAAGACCAGCAGCAAAACCGCACCTTCGTGCTCAAGCGTCGCATAGGGAGCGAGTTCCTGATAAAGGACGTGCTTACGGAATCCTACCGCAAAGAACCGACTTTCCCACCAAGCCCGATCACGGCCCTGTCCCGAAGAGACCGACACGAGGACGTACTTTGACGCGATTCGAAAAAGCTCTTGGACAGCAGGCAGTACATCCTGCTCCGAAAGCCGCGTCAAAGCGCCCTGCTCTGCCACCGTGTCGCAAAACGCATCGGCCACCGGCAGCTCGGCTAGATTGTCCACCTCGCCGACTGATGTCGCCACTTTTTCTGGCGAAATATGAGTGACTGCGATAGCCCCTGGCTTCCGGCCATCGAGCCATAGCACAGTCCCACGGTAGAGGCGATGGGCGCTCTCAACCACACGGGCGGCCGGTACATACGGAGTATCCTTTGTCATGAGTAGAGATGATCGACTATTGGAGGTGCTCAGCTCGTCGCGGAGGACAATGCGACCTGGGCCTTCGGGGCAACGTGGCGGCCAATCAATTCCAACGTGCACTCAAGCATCTGCGGCTCTTGGAAAAGAGCTTCCGCCCGAGCGCGGGCCGCAGCGCCGAGGTGGGCGCGCAACGCCATATCGCTGGACCATTGTTCGAGCGTGGTCGCCAGCTCCTGCACGAGGGCGTCGCGCGAGGTGCGGCCATTGGGGAGCAGGCGGCCGGTTTCGCCCATCTGCTCGGGGATGCCGCTCACGGCGGAGGCGGCGACGGGCAGGCGCTTGGCCATCGCTTCCATGATGGAGAGCGGCATGCCTTCGGCGTCGGAAGGCAGCAGGAAAATATCGGCGGCGTCGTACCAATCGGCGACATCCCAGCGGTGGCCGAGGAGATGGATGCGGCCGGTGAGGCCGGCGGCGGCGATGCGTTTCTCGAGATGCTCGCGGTGTTTTCCCTCGCCTGCCCAGGCGAAGTGCACGTTGAGCGCACCGCGTGTGGCCAGCGCCATGGCGGCATCGATTTGATAGTCGTAGCCCTTTACGCTTTCGAGGCGCGCGGTGGTGAGGCTGAGCACGTCGGCCTCGGTGAGGCCGAGCTCGGCGCGCAGCTTGGCGCGGATGGCTTCGTTGCGCGGCGCGAAGAAGCGCTCGGGGCGGCCGTTGTAGATCAGGCAGCCGCGCTCGGGAGGCAGGCCGAAGCGGTTGACGAGCAGTTTGAGATTCTGCTTCGACACCGCGACGACTGACTGGGCGGCCGCGTACTGGGCGGCGATCAGGGGCAGCGCGGCCTGGAAACGATCCACGAGGTAGTCGTCCACAAAGCCGACCACCACGAGGTACGGGATCTTCAGCATCCGCGCGACCTGGCGCGCGGCGATATTGGAGCCGGGGCAGCAATCGCTGAAGACGACGAAGTCGGGCTGGTCCTCACCGAGGAGGCGCTGCGCGTCGTCGGTGTCCTTGATCATCCGCATGAATTCGACGCGGGTATCGTAGCCGATCCAGCGGTGCTGAATGCCGAGGGCGCGCTGCTCGCGGACGAGCGGGTTATCCGACTCGGTCTGCACACATGTCACGCGATAGCCGGCGCGCACGAGAGCGGTCATGAGGCTGTGGTTGTACTGCGCGACGCCGCCAGCGGAGGGATCGTCGGTGTAGACCAGCAGGTGTGGCGCGGTGGCGGGAATCGCCGTCGCCTCGGGCGGCGTGGGCGGCACCTGGCAGAAGACGGCGACGTCTTGGCTCACAAGTTGGAAGTTTGACTCGGCCAGGTGATCTGCGAGCGGCGCGAAATCCTCCGGCTGGGCGTCGTAGCACCAGGCGCGAGCAGCGCCGCTAGTGACGGCTGTCATGGCATCGTCGCGGCCAAAGATAGCGATATCCGCGCCGGGCTCGCCCTCGCCCTGCTCGACGCGTACTCGCGGCAGCGTGGCAAACATCGCAGCGATGTCGGGCGCCACGGAGGCGCCGATCGTGACGCGCACGGCCTCCTGCTTGCGATGCAGCTCCTGCACGCCCTCGTAAACCATGAGGGTCTGCAACAGGTGGTCGGTATTGCCGCCGAGGAAGATCCGTGTCGTCTCGCGGGGCGGCAGGGCAAAGGCCTCGGGCTGCCTCCCATCGACGAGCAACGCGGTAAAATCATCGCGGCGACGCTGGGCATGGAAGTGCGTGTCGAACCACTTGGCGCCAGCCGAGCCAATCGCCTCGGTCTCGCGGGGGTGGGCCAGGGCGTGCTCGATACGCTCGACAAGTTCGTCGGCGCACGAGTAAGCAAGCACATCGCGCCCGTCGGTCCAGAGCTGTGCGAAGCCGGACTCCGGCGAAAGCCGGTCGGTGATCAAGGCGGCGCCCGAGGCGAGGATCTCCATGGCGCGCAGGTTGAGATCGCCATTGAGGGAGGCATTGAAGCCGAGCAGCGAAGCGCCGTAGTGCGCGAGCGACTCTTTCTGCGAAAGCTGTTTGATCGCGAGCGGCACCTTGCAGAGCTTCATCGCCTCGATGAGGTGGGCTCGGCGCGGGTGGTACTGGCCGACCTGACCGACAAAGGCGACTTGCGCCGCGCGTCGGGTTTTGCGGGCGGCCCGCACCGTGGCGTCGTTGTGCGGAAAGGTGAGGCCGGGAAACCAGAAGATGTTGTCGAGCCCGGCCGAGCGGAAGAAATCGACGTGATGCCGGTCGTAGAGGAAAACGATGCGATCGTAGACCTCTCCGGCGACGTACTGGAGCATGCCGATGAGCGGGGACTGCAGGTGATGGGTATCGGCGATCAGCAAGGCCTTGGGGCCGGGGAAGGCCGCGAGGTTGCGCGGTTGATTGCGCCAGGTGGCATCGACGAGGCACACGACCGCATCGGGCTGCTGATCTGCCGGCAGGCGCTGGAGCACGCTGGCGATATCGTACTCGCCGACCGGTGTCTGCAACGAGAGCACGCGGCCATCGGGGGCAAAGGCATCCGGACACTCCGGCCCGCAGGTGATCTGATCGTCGGAGAGCCTAGGCGGAGCCATGTAGCTCGCCGGAGAAACGGTGGAAAGAAGGATGCGCATCGGAGAAGGAGGGGTAGCGGTTAATCGAGGAGGACTTTTTCAGACCAGGGATCGAAGGAACGCACCGCTTCGGTGGCGCGGTCGGGCCGCCAGAAGCGCGCGCCGGGCTTGCGATTGAGCAGTGCGGCGGTGCCCGAGAAGGTGCTGTTGGACGTGGCCAGCAGATCGGCATGGCGCATCACCCAGTGATCGGAGAAGAACTCGACGCCGGGGAGCGGCTCGCCGAGGGCGGTGGAGGTGACCGGCTGATAGGCGGCAAACTCGGTGGTGAGCGTGGCATCGTCGGTCGCGAGAAACAGCGCGGGGCGCTCGAGCGTCGGCCATACCTCGGCGAGCCAGCGGAGATACCACGCCGTCGGCGCGATCCAGAACGGCCCCTGGCCGTAGTCGCCGCGACGGAGGTGGATCGCCACGAGCGTCCCGGCCTGGCGGGTGGCGGCGCGCAGCGCCGCGTCGGCGTGGCTGCGGACCTTGCCGACCGGCTCAAAGAGCTTTTGGAAGGCGGCCTTGCCGGCGGCCCAATCGCTTACGAGCCCGCAGAAGTAGCCGCCGAGCTCCACATTGGCCCGGGTGGGCGGCACCCGACCTGCCAAGAGATCGGTGACAGCGGCATCCTGGACGACAGCCTGCGGCTTGGCATTGCCAACGACCGGATCGTCGCACGCGAAGAGGTCTCGGCCGATCCAATCCGGCGCCAGCGCCTGGGCGCCCACCTTGGCGGCGTAGAGGCGAAGAAGGCCGTATTGCAGGAGTTGGTTGCCGAAGCGGCCATTGCGCCCGAGCGTGGGCATAGAGACCCACGGCTTGGCGGGATCGTAGACTCTGGCGGGGCGCGGGTTGCCGATCTTGAGCCGGAGCTTAAGGATAGCGCGGCGGGTGAAGGGCTGAGCGTGCCCGGGACTGATCTCGATGGCGCGCTCATAGGCCGCAAGCGCGCCCTGAAAATCACGCGCGCGCTCGCGCACCTGGCCGAGCAGCATCGCAGCCTGATGATAATCGGGGCGGAGCTGCAACAGCGTGCTCACAATACGCTCCGCCGCAGGCAGCCGCCCCGCCAGCACCTGGCGCTGAGCGCTTTGGCAGCCGAGCGCCGCCTCCTTGTCGGTGAGGGCAACAGGCGTGGGAGCGGCGTGGGCGACGTCGACATTGCGGAAGCGGCTGCCGACGCAGGGGGCGGTTTTATTGCCCCAGGGATTGGACTGCGAGAAGAGCTGGGGGTAAAGAGCCTTGTCCTCGGGGAAGGCGTTGCCGAGCTCACACGCTTCGCGGTACAGCTTGAAGCCGTACTTGTGAGCGAGATTGGTCATGATCGCCTGCTCCGTGCGATGTTCGACGAAACCGGCGGGCTCCTCGGCGAGGATGCTGGGATCGAAGGTGGTCGCGAGCGGATTTACGCAATACGTGAGCCACTCCATGAGAAACTGATGCGCGCGCCACTGGCCCTTCTGGAAGAGCATGAAGCGCGCGACACCCGCCTCGGCCTCGTAGTACCTAGGCTCGTCCTGATTCATCGCGATGTAGCAATCGCGCTTGCACCACTGCGCCTGCGTGAAGCGCTGGTTTACGTTGCCGCCGGCCTTGAAGAGCATCACGCCGCCGTCGCGGGCGCAGGTCTCGTAAAGCACGGAAAAATCGTCGACGGGAAACGTATCCGCGTCGGTAAACATCACGATGTCGCCAGCGTTTGCGCGCTCGAGCGCGTCAAGGACGATGAAGGGCTTCCACGCGTACCAGCCGAAGCCGCGCTTGTGGGGGTGATCCCACAGCCAGCGGTTGTGCTCCACGAAATCGGCGCGCTCGCGCAGCAGCCAGTTGTCGTCGTAGACGCGCACTTCGTCGGCGCCGAATTGGGGAGCGAGGGCGGCGATCAGCGCCGTGGTGCCATCGTACACTTCGCCACCGAAAGTGATGTAGATCTTTTTCCCGACCGCCTTCTTCGGCCACTCGCGGGCAGGCGCATCCGCGGGCCGGGCAGGAAAGGGCTTTAGCGTGCTCCGCGCCGGAGCGGTGACTTCACTTTCGGTGGGAGCCAGATCGAGCGCGGCGGACGGAGGAAGGGACATGCCTGTCCTTTAGCAACCCGTGCGCCCAGCCCGACGGCTCTCGCGCAACTCGCTTATCAGAAGCGTCTAACGATATATTTTATCCACCCATCCCAGCGAGGCCTACACCCCCGGCAGGATTTTCCCACCCCGCGCTTATGCGACCAGCGCAGGGGCCGATGCGCACCACTCGACCCAGCATGCACGCAAAGCTTCCGCAAATCGCGACGCCTGCGCTGGGTGATCGCACAGGGGACTCTGCCGGAGCTGATCGCGGAGCCCGGCGCGCAGCGCAGCCAATCGCACGGGATCGGCTGCGAGTTCGGCGGCCTTGAGGAGATAATCGGCCGGGGATGAGGCGATCCACTCCGGGTGGCCGATGGCGGTCAAGAGGCTGGCGCCGACACGCGAGACATGGCGTTCGCCGCGGAGCGATATGACGGGCACTCCCATCCAAAGTGCCTCGCAGGTGGTAGTCGTGCCGTGGTACGGCCAGCTATCGAGAGCAATATCGACCTGCCCGTAGAGAGCGAGGTGAGACGCCGTATCGGGCGTGCGCTCGAGGAGTTGCACCGCTCCGTCCGCAAATCCAGCGGCTGCGAGGCGCGCGAGGAGCCGGGCGCGCTCATCATTTTCTCCGAGGCCTGCGGCCTTGAGCATCAACCTGGCTCCGGGCACGCTGGCCAGGAGACGCGCCCAGGTGGAGAGCGTCTCATCGGTGATTTTGCCGAGCGTATTAAAGCTGCCGAAGGTGATCGCGCCGTAAGTCGCGACCGGGGCCGGAGCGACGGCGGGTGCGGCCGCGGGAGGCTGGTACGTCCAAGCGCAGGATGAAAAGCGCACCAGCCGCTCGGTGGCGAAGGAGTCCGCCTCGCCCTCGGGGTCGGCGATGCCATCGGTGAGCCGGTAGTCCATCGCGGGAAGCCCCGTCGTATCGGGGTAGCCTAGATAGGTCATCTGCACCGGAGCGAGCCGATGGGCAAAGAGCGGGAGGCGAGCCGTCATCCCCGTATGGCCAGCGAGGTCGATGAGGATATCGGGCCGGTCGGCACGAATGGTCTTTTCCACCACGACCGGAGGCTGGCCGATAAAGTTGCGCCACACGGCGGCATACGTTTTCAAGCGTGCCGAGACGGCATCCTCGCGAAAGTGATCGTGATAGAGATAGAGCTCGAAACGGCTCGCATCGAGATGCGCCAGGAGCGGCTCAAGGAAGTACGCGCACGAGTGCTCGCGGAGGTCGGGGGAGAGGATCGCCACCCGGAGCCGGCGCTCGGGATCGCGCTCGTGAGGCAGATCGGGCGCATCCGGTGCACCGACCGCGCGGCCGTAGGCCACGTGCTCCGCGAAAAGCGCCGCGCGCGAGAGACCGGGCAGATTTTGCTGGGCCATCAGCCGATGCGAGCGAGCTTCGAGATGACCGGGATGCAGCGCGAGAAATTTACCGTATTCGCTCACGGCTTCGGGGATCCGGTGGGTCTTGTGCAGCACCTGAGCGCGGCCATAGCGGGGCAGCGCGTACTCGGGATCGGCGGCGAGGGCGCGGTCGTGACAGGCCAAGGCTTCGGCGGAGCGGCCCAGCGTGTTCAACGTAAGCCCGTAGTTATACCAGCCCTTGGCATTGTCGGGCTTTACCGCGACGGAGCGCCGGTGGCACTCGATCGCATCGTCGAGGCGATCCTGCAGCTTCAAGCAATAGGCGAGATTATCCCACGCCTCATGGAGGTCGGGCTTTACCGATGTCGCGTGGCGAAGATGCCTTTCCGCCTCCTCGAGCCGGCGCTCGCCGATGAGTGCCATCGCGTAGCGCATCTCGCAGATGGCATTGCCGCGCTCGAGCTGATGGGCGCGGCCGAGCCACTGGGTGGCTTCGCTCAACCTACCCTGCTGGTAGGCCAGGAGCCCTGAGAGGTGCAGCACGTCGAACTGCTTGGGCGCGACTACGCGTGCCTGCCGATAGAGTTGCTCGGCCTCGGCCAGCCGACCGGCGCGATGATGCGCCAGGCCGTTCTGCAAGAGCGACTGGAGTTTCGCGGGAGACAAGGGTGTGGTGCCGCATTCATCGGCACCCGCCGCGCAAACTTTAATCAAGAAACCGCCACGCGCATCGGGCCGAAGGCCTCGAGCGCGCTGCGCATCGCTTCATCGAACTGATCCTGGCTGAGATGGGCCTCCTCGAGCTTGGCAGGCGTGAGCTCGAAGTAGCCAGCCTCCCCGGGGCAACCGTGGCCACAGCGCTCGGCGGCGCAAGCCGCCAAATGAAGCAGCAGAGTGAGCCAATCGGTGGCGGAGGCCTCATAGTGGCCGCGGATCGCCTGGAGCGTGGCGACGGGAAAGTTCCACTCCTCGAGGATGATGGCAGCCGCATCCACGTTGCTGATACCGATATTGGCCAGCTCCCAGTCGGCGAGGGGCAGCCCATCGCGGCTTTCGAAGGGACGAGTGCCCAGACTCTTGGCCAGGTGATCGAGCGCGACCTTGCCGACGGAGCGCAGCAGCCCGGCGGTGTAGGCCTCGCGGGGATCGACGTCGCCGTAGGGCGCGAGCTTCTCCATCGCGAGCGCGGTAAGAAGAGCATTCTCGCGAAACTGGGCGGCAGACATGCCGTAAAGCGGGAGAAACTGGCCTGTCAGTCGCGCTGCCATCGCGACACCGGCGATACGGTAGACATCCTTAAATCCGATGCGCAGCAACGCCTCCTCGAGCGAAGCGCACGGCATCTCCGCGCCATATCCGATACTATTGCTCACCCGGAGCACGCGCGCGGTCAGAGCTGCATCGCGTTTCAGGAGCACCACGATATCATCGGTGGAGGCATTGATATCGCCCAGCAGTTCGCCGAGCTGCGCGAGCACACGCGGCGCAGCCGGCAGGGCTTGTGCGACTCGCACGAGCGATTCCCGGGTGGGCGGAGGTGCAACGGTCTTCATTATGGCGCGGCGGAGCTTCGCGTAAGATGCCCTCTCCTTCGACCCACTTTCGGCAAATCTTTAGCTTAAAGTCGCTCAAGCGAGCGCACGCGCGAGCCGATGAAGCACCGACTTTGTGTCTGGCTCGCCGCGCAGCGTGCATCCCGCACCCAGCGTGCGCGACCGGCCTCTTCCCTTTTTCCAAGCACTCCCTGCATGCCCAACGCGACATCAGCGCAGCCGCCGGCCAGCTCCGCCGCATTGTTCACCGACGACCAGATCAAGCGCCGGATCGATGCGTGCCCCAAGCTGGCCTCGCTTCAGTCGATCAACAAGGCGCTCGGCGATCTCGTGCGTTCCGATGGCAGCCTGAACTCCCAGATCGCGGAAGTGATCCGGCGCGACCCGTCGCTATCGGCACGCCTGCTGCGCATGGTGAACTCGGTGTACTTCGGGCTATCGACCCGCGTGAACAACATCGAGGAAGCTGTGTTTTTCCTCGGCCTGCGCCAGATCCGCGAACTCTCGATGGCCACGCCTGTGATCGAGGAGATGGAAGCACTCCAAGCATCGACGGCTGCCACGTTTCCCTGGAAGGACCTGTGGACGCACAGCATCGCCACCGCGATCATCACGCGCGACATCCTCGCCTCGACCCCCCTGCAGATCGACGACGATACCGATTATCTTGTGGGCCTGCTGCACAATATCGGCAAGGTCATCATGGCCTATGCATTTCCCGATGAATCGAGGATATTGCTCAGCATGACGGCGGAGAATCCCACTCAGTTCTCCCACTTCGAGCGGGAGCTGATCGGTTGGGATCATGCCCGCATCGGAGCGCACTACCTCACCCGTCATCAGCTCTCGGAGGAAATCGTCTTCTCGGTGCAATATCACAACGACCCGGACCGCGCCCCGCGCCATCGCATCTTTTCCGCCGCCGTGCAGGTGGCCGATCACCTCGTGCGGCACGCTGGCATCTCCAGCGGCTTCGAGCAGGTGGCGCCGGTGCGCGCCGATAGCTGGCTGGAGCTTCCGGGCTGGCGCATCCTGTACCATGCCGACGGCCCTGAGTGCATGCTCGCGCGAGCCTCTCTCGCCAACTCAATCCGCCGCCTGCCCTCGATGCTGCAGGGCCTGATCCAGTAAACGCCGCCGATCATGCCCGTAACGATGAGCGATACGATGGGGGTCGGGATAGGCTCGAGGTCGCCCTTTGAGACCTCGCTGGGCGCATGGGAAACCAGCGCTGACCCAGCCTACTGCCGCGACCTCTCGGGCCACATCGTGGCCGTCAACCAGTCGTTTGCCCGAAAATTCGGGCGCTCTGCCACGAAGCTCCTCACGGCGCGAGTGACAGATCTCCTGCACCCCGACGATGCCGCCGCCTGGCAACCGGTCGACCCGGAGGTGTTGCGCACGCCCCATCGCTTCGTCGCGGAGCATCGCTGGATGACGCCTCAGGGAGTGCGCTGGTTTGCATGGGAAGAGACGGCCGTCATCGACGACGCGCAGAAAGTCTCCGGCATCCGGGCCGTGGGTCGCGATATCACGCGCCAGCGGCTAGCTGAGGAGCAATTCTACCGCCTATCGAACGCCGTCGAACAGTCGCCCGTCTCCATTGTGATCACCGATCTCGAAGGGCGCGCGCAGTATGTGAATTCGAAGTTCACCGCAGTCAGCGGCCACACGCTGGAGGATATCTACGATCGCAACATCGAGGTGCTGCGCGACGGCCATCCGGACGACGCCTCGTACGAGAGCTTCTGGACGACCGTGCGGGCGGGCGGCGAGTGGCGGGGAGAACTTTCCACGACACGCGCCGACGGGAGCATCGTGTGGGAATCGGTGAAAGTATCCTGCCTGCGGAGCCCGGCGGGCGAGATCATCAATTTTCTCTGCCTCCGTGAGGACATCACCGAGCGCAAGAAGCTCGAGCATGAGCTACGGCAGGCGCAGAAAATGGAAAGCCTGGGCACGCTCGCCGGCGGCATCGCCCACGATTTCAACAACCTGCTCGCCATCATCAATGGCTATTCGGAATTCTGCCAGCAGGGCACTGTCGAACCAGCAGTGTTGCAGAAGAGCTTGCGCGAGATCCACCGCGCCGCGCAGCGCGCCAGCGGACTCGTGCGCCAGATCCTCACTTTCAGCCGCAAGACAGAGGTGCGTTTTTCGCCGGTCGATCTCAACCAGCTCACGCGCGATCTCGTGACGCTCATGGCAGAGACGTTTCCACGCACGGTATCCGTCAATCTTTCGCTGCAGGATCGCCTGCCGCATCTGCTCGCAGATCAGAACCAGGTGCAGCAGATCGTGTTGAACTTGTGCGTAAATGCCCGCGATGCCATGCCATCGGGGGGCTCCATCACACTCACCACCGGCATCCGGGCCGGGGCCACTATCCGCCAACTTGGCGCCGATCCCGCTCGCGACTATGCCTGCCTCGAAGTAGCCGATACCGGCACCGGCATGACGCCCGAGGTGAAGCAGCGCATCTTCGAGCCCTTTTTCACCACCAAGCAGGGTAATCAAGGCACCGGCCTCGGACTCGCCGTGGTCTATGGCATCGTGGTGGCGCATCGAGGATTCATCGATGTGGAGAGCACGCTGGGCTCGGGCAGCACATTCCGCGTCTATCTGCCGCTCGCGGAGTCGCGCGCACCCGTCACGGCCGCGCCATGGCCCACGGAGTTTCCAGGCGGCACCGAGTCGCTCCTCATCGTGGACGACGAAGAGTCGCTGCGCACACTTCTTTCCACTGCGTTGAGCCGCAAGGGCTATCGCGTCGGCACGGCTGCGTCCGGCTTGGAGGCCATCGAAGTCGTCAGCAACAGCAACGTCCACTACGATGCGGTGTTGCTCGATCTCAACATGCCGGGGGCAACGGGCATGGATGTCATGAAGATCATCCGGCTTTGCCGACCCCAACTCAAGGTGATGATCATCAGCGGTCACCTCACCGCTGAAGTCCGCGCTGAATTCGAACACCTCGGCCAGCGCATCTTCATCCAAAAGCCCTACCGCCTCGACGATCTCGGCCGCCAGTTGCGAGCCCTGATCGACACGCCGGCAGCGTAGGCTGGCTGCCGCCACGTGTTTGCGAAGGTCGGCGCGGCCTCGCAAATTCATTTCAAGTATCGGCGGGATGCGCCGATTAACCCTTTGGGCAATCCTCGGACTATCCATTTACATGGACTGTATCCTTTCAAATGACATATCGCGACTCGCCGCATCCGCCGGTGCGGGTACGTCTGGCACTTCGTTGCCTGGCGCTGCTCGTCGTCCCGGCCCTGGCTCCCCACGGGGGCCATGCGTTGACGCGCTCGCGGCCGCCTGGCAGCGGCCCGGAGCTCAGGCATGCGGATCCGATTCCTTACCTTACGATTTTGGGTGGGCCACCGCTTCGTTTTCAGGAAGCGACCCCGCCACCCGTTCTCACGGTGCGCCCTGCGGCGTCCGCTCCACCCATCCCGGCCTCCTCCGAGGCGGAGGGTGCCATCGCGATCGCCAATGTGGCGGCCATCCAGCCAGCGCCCCCACCCGCCGCTACGATGGACGATCCCGCCGCACCTACCGCAGCCGCGGCTGGCGCGCCGTCGACCACGCCTCCTCCGACAGCCCCGGTCAAGACGCCGCCGGCAATCCTGCCGGACAACGTTCGCCAAACCGTACGACCTGAAGATTTCCTCCCGTACTTCCAGATCCCTGGTGCCGCCCGCCAGAATACCAACGTCACGGTCATCGCACCTGCGACGGGGACTCTGGAGGCCCCGGCAGCCGCGGTGACCATCCCACTGAGCTCCGCCAGCTACAACCAATCCAAATGATCCGCCGTCGTCGCCGTCTGTCGTCGCGCCTCGCGCTCGCCCAAGGCTGTCTTGTGCTCGCTTGGCTTGCGACAGCGCGCGCCGATGCGGCGGAGCCGGCACCTGCAGTGGATGCGACGGCGCACGCGCCCAAGCAAGCAGCCACGCCACCCGTAGAAAAACCTGTCGCCTCCCCGGCAGCTCCAACGCACAAGGCCGAGAGTCCGGAAAAGGCTGTAGCCAAGGCGCCTGCCGCGCCCGAGACGCCTGTAGCCCTAAATCCCAACGATGTCGCCTCGATGCCGAAGCGCACTGACGAGGTGCAGAGCCTGCTAAATTTGGGCTCATCTCTGACAGAGCGGCAGGACTATGACGCAGCCGAGATCGCCTTTTACCAGGTGCTCAATGCGCCCAAGGTCTCCGTCGAGGACACGAAGTCAGCGCTCCTCGGTCTGGCGCATATGCATCGCTGCAAAGGCACGCTCACCAAGGCGGTCGCGGTGTACGAACGATTCCTCAAGGACTTCCCGGCCGACGAGCGCGCGCCCGATGCCTTGCTCAACCTAGGTCGCACGCTGCGCAGCCTGGGTGTGCACAAGGCCGCCATCGCGCGCTTCTACAGCGTCATCAACGCGACGCTGAAGCTGCCCGGTGAAGGTTTCGATCGTTATCAGCTCCTGGCCAAGACTGCGCAGTTCGAGATCGCCGAGACTCACTTCCTTTCCGGCAACTATGCCGAGGCAAACAAGTTCTATACTCGCCTCGGCCTGCTCGATCTCGCGCCGGTCGATCGTGCGCGCGCGCACTTCAAGGCCGGGTACTCGCTGCGACTCCAGGGCAACCTAGAAGGGGCCATTACCACGCTGCGCGCTTACATCGAGCAGTGGCCCGCCGACGAAAATATCCCCGAGGCTCGCTATCTTCTCGCTGTGTCGCTCCGAGAAATCGGCCGGTCGCAGGAAGCCTTTGTAGCCACTCTCGAACTGCTGCGCACCGAGAAGGCGCGTATCGAGACCGACACCAAGCGCTGGAACTACTGGCAGCGCCGCACCGGCAACCAGCTCGCCAACGACTTTTTCGAGACCGGCGATATCATGAATGCCCGCGCCATCTACGCCGGGCTGCTCGAGCTCTCCAACGACGCCACCTGGCGGCTGCCGATCTCCTACCAGCTCGCGCTTTGCCACGAGCGTCTTGGTGCCACGGGCCAGGCCCGCGAGGCATTTCAGAAGATCGTCGATGAGCTCACGCGAAGCCCCCAGGCCGAGTTTACCGAGCTTGCGACCATGGCTAAATGGCGTATCGAACATCTTGAATGGCGCGAAAAAACGGGCCAGCAGATCGATAATCTTTTCAGCCCCACACGGCAGAACCAGCCTTCTTCGCCCTCGACTGCCGCACCTCCCGCCGCCAAGACCGCTTCCACCCAATGAGCCAGCTCGATATCCTCAAGGAGCATCACCGCCTCTGCGACGAGATCCACCAATCTGTGCTGGAGGAGAACCGCTTTCTCCGGCAGCAGCAGCGCCCGCCCGATGCCAAGATGATCGAGCGCAAACGCGACCTTCTGGCCCAGCTCGATACCGTCCTGGGCGCTCTTCGAGAAATGCCCGCTGCTTCGGCGCGCACGCCGGAGATGCGCGACCAGCTCGAACGCACGCGCGCCCGCATTCTTCAGATCATCCAGCTCGACAAGGAAAACGAGCAACTGCTCCTCCGCTGCTCGCTCGCCTCTACGCGCCCCGCCGGCAGCGCCGCTCCGGCACAATCGGCCTCGGCGGCGATGCTGCAGAAGATCTACTCGCGAGTGTCGTAGCGGGCACCCTGCGTTTCTCGCCTCCGCGAAGGCCCGCAGGCGCTGCCACCTTGGCAACGCCTGCTGCCCCCCATGGTCGCCGCTTCAGCGCTGGAGCGGTACGTCGATAAAGGGGCGGGTATTGCCGCTACGGCGGCCACGCACATCGCGAGCCTCGTCGCGCGTGCCGGAGGTCTGCTCCAAGAGCACGAAAGACCGCGCCACCATCTTGAGCGGACGGCCGCCCTCGAGCACCACGCCATTGTCGACAAAGCCCTTTTCGTCCGCCGTATCGATGCGCACGCGCCAGCTTACATTGGCATGGGCGGGCATCGTCACGTCGAAGTCCTCGTGGTGGGCATTGAAGAAGAGCAGGAATGTACCATCCGAGACCGCCTCGCCGCGATAGTCGTAGAGGTTCATCGCGTCGCCGCAGAGCATAAGCCCAATGACCTTGGCGTAGCCGGTGGCCCAAGCCTCATCCGTCATCTCGCTGCCGTCGGCATTGATCCAAGTAAGATCCTTCATGCCGATGCCGCGCAAATCGTGCCCCTTGAAGAAGTGGGGCTGGCGGAAGATCGGATGCTCCTTGCGGAAGCGGATGAGCTGCGACGTGAAATCAAGCTGCCGCTGCGCGTTCTCGTCGTGCTTCCAATCGAGCCAGCTGATCTCGTTGTCCTGGCAATACGCGTTGTTGTTGCCCTGCTGAGTTGCGCCAAATTCGTCGCCTCCCCGGAGCATGGGCACGCCCTGCGAGAGGAAAAGCGTAGCGAGGAAATTGCGGATCATCCGGCGGCGCAGGGCCCTTACCTCCTCGGGCGCATCGAGCCCCTCGTGGCCGCAATTCCAGGAGTGGTTGTTGTTATCGCCGTCCTTGTTGTCCTCCCCGTTGGCGTGGTTGTGCTTGTCGTTGAAGGAGACCAGGTCGCGCAGCGAGAAGCCGTCGTGCGACGTGATGAAGTTGATCGAGGCGGTGGGCGTCTTGCCGCTCCAGTGATAGAGGTCGGAGCTTCCGCAGAGTCGATACGCAAGATCGCCCATCTTGCCGGCATCGCCCTTCCAGTAGCTGCGCACCGTGTCCCGGTATTTGCCGTTCCACTCCGCCCAGAGCACAGGAAAATTGCCGACCTGATAGCCGCCATCACCCACATCCCAGGGCTCTGCGATAAGTTTTACGCGCGAGATCACTGGGTCCTGGTGGATCACGTCGAAGAACGAGGAGAGTCGGCTCACCGCATGTAGCTCGCGCGCCAGCGCCGGAGCGAGGTCGAAACGAAAACCGTCGACGTGCATCTCCTCCACCCAGTAGCGGAGACTGTCCATGACGAGTTGCAGCACGTAGGGGTGCGGCACATTCAGCGTGTTGCCCGTGCCGGTGAAGTCCATGTAGTACCGCGGATTGTCGCCCACGAGCCGGTAGTAGCTGGCATTGTCGATGCCGCGGAAGCTCAGCGTGGGCCCGAGGTGATTGCCTTCGGCCGTGTGATTGTAGACGACATCCAGGATCACCTCCAAACCTGCGGCGTGGAGCGCCTTCACCATGGCCTTAAACTCCTTCACTTGGCCGCCTGCATCGCCGACGCTGCTAAACGCACCCTCGGGCGCGAAAAAGCCCATGGTGTTGTACCCCCAATAATCGACCAGGTTTCGATCGCGCAGATGCTTCGGCGTGATGTAATGATGCACCGGCAGCAATTCAACGGCAGTGACGCCGAGCTTCTTGAAATACTCGATCGCCTGCGGGCAGGCGAGACCGGCATAGGTGCCGCGCAGAGCCTTGGGCACGGCGTCCCAAAGCTTGGAGAATCCCTTCACGTGCACCTCATAGATGATCGACTCATCAAGTCGGCGATTGGGCGCACGATCCTCGCCCCACATGAAAGAGGCATCGACAACGACCGACTTCGGCACACTCGCCGCATTGTCACGATCGTCGAATGACAGGTCGCCCTCGCCATGGCCTATGGTGTAGCCAAACATGCCATCCGACCAATCCACCTTGCCGGCGATGGCCTTGGCGTAGGGATCTAGGAGCACCTTGTTGGGATTGAAGCGATGCCCGCGAGCGGGCTCGTAGGGCCCGTGCACGCGATAGCCGTAGAGCTGGCCCGGCTTTAGCTCCGGCAGGAAGCCGTGCCAGACGTGGCCAGCCTTCTCGGTGAAGGCTACCCGGGCAGTCTCTTCCTGGCCGAGTTTATCGAAGAGACACAGCTCAACGCCGGTGGCATTCTCCGAGAAGAGGGCGAAGTTCACGCCATCTCCCGTCCACGTGGCGCCGAGCGGGTAGTGGCGGCCCTTCCAGAGGATGGGCTTTTTGAAAGTGCGCGGCTTGGTCTCAGCCACGGCGGGTCGCGTGCCAGTCGAAGTGCTGGTTTGCGGTGCGGTGCCGGTTGTGGGAGTCGGAGCGGACGTATCGAGCGTGGGCATGAACTCCACGTTAGCGCACGGGCGTGGGTCGTTGAAATCGAGCGAGTTGCTACTATCCAAGGCTCGTGCTTCCCGAAGCCGGCATCGGGAAAAACCTGCTTGGGCTCTCGGAAGCCGAAAGCTCAGTCGCATCGCGTTATCTTTCCGAGTGGTTACATCTCCAGAGTTGCAGTCCACCGGCACTAGGGCTCTGTGTTGATCCTTCACATGTCCACTTCCCCCGTCGTCGAAAACGTCGTCATCATCGGCACCGGCTGCGCCGGCCTCACTGCGGCTATCTACACCGGCCGCGCCAACCTCAATCCTTTGGTGATCGAGGGCTCGCTGCCCGGCGGCCAGCTCACGACGACGAGCGAAGTGGAAAACTTCCCTGGCTTCCCCCACGGTATCGATGGCTTCCAGTTGATGCAAAACTTGCGCGAGCAGGCCACCCGCTTCGGCACTCGCTTCGAGCAGGCGCTGGTGACGACAGTCGACTTTACGTCGATGCCACGGAAGCTGATTACCGCCGAGCGCACCATCCTCGCCAAGAGCGTGATCATCGCCACTGGCGCCTCACCGCGCATGACCGGTGTGCCGGGAGAGAAAGAGCTGTACGGCGGCAAGGGCGTGACCACCTGCGCCACGTGCGACGGCGCATTCTACCGCAAGATGGAAGTCGCTGTCATCGGCGGCGGAGATAGTGCTGCGGAAGAGGCACTCTTCCTGACGCGCTTCGCCAGCAAGGTTTACCTCGTCCACCGCCGCGATACTCTTCGCGCCTCCAAGATCATGGCCGACCGCGCCACCTCGCATGAAAAGATCCAGTGTGTCTGGGACAGCGTGCCGGTCGCCGTCGAAGGCGTCGACCAAGGCGCCGTCACCGGCTTGCGCATCAAGAACTTGAAGACCGACACCGAGAGCGTGCTGCCCGTAAAAGGTATCTTCGTCGCCATCGGCCACGTGCCCAATACCAAGGCGTTTACGCCTGCTCTCGACGTTGACGAAAACGGCTATTTCAAGCCGCTCACCGGCTCGCAGATCCAGACCAAGGTCCCCGGTGTCTACGTAGCTGGCGACTGTGCAGACCATGTCTACCGCCAGGCCATCACCGCCGCAGGCATGGGCTGCGCGGCGGCGATCGAGGCCGAGCGCTGGCTGGCAGAACACGGCGCCTGAGCTTTTCCAGCTCGCAGTCACTGCTTTCCGTGTCGACGGCAGCGCAACTCCTCGCCTCGCTTCATCGCGAACTGGGCATTCCCGCCGACTACGCCGGCACCCGGGGGCTGGAGGCTCATTTCGACGCGCCCGAGGCTGATCTCGTAGAGGTCGGGCGCAACGATGAGGGCCGTCCCATCCGTCTGCTGCCCGCCGCCGCGGCAGCCTGGCATCGCATGCGCGAAGCCGCGGCACAAGAGGGGCATACCTTGATACCCATCTCGGGTTTTCGCTCCATCGCGCGACAGACCGAGATTATACAGGCCAAGCTCGCGGCCGGCCAGGATATGCAGTCGATCCTTCGGTACGTCGCCGCGCCTGGGTATAGCGAGCACCATACCGCCCGCGCCATCGATATCGGCTCGCCCGAGCACATCGAACTCGACGAGGATTTCGCCCGCACGGCGGCGTACGGCTGGCTGGCAAAAAATGCGGGCCGGTTCGGCTTCGTGATGTCCTACCCCCGCGAAAATCCCTACGGGATAGGATACGAACCGTGGCACTGGTGTTGGCATCGGGAAAGTGCGGCAGGGGCGTGAATCCCCGGTAAAATCGCAATCGGTTATCAGTATAAGCGGCGCGGAGCTTTCCCTCCCACGCTGATTGCTGGTTAGTAGCGCGCGTCCGCCCACCCTCCGGACGCCGGCCTACCCATCCGGCCTGATGTGCCTGCGCCCTCCGCAGCCACGCACCCCACCCCTTCCCCATGACAAAAACCCTGCGCTCCTGCGTCGCGGCCCTGGCCGTGCTCGCTTTGTTCGCCGTCTCCCCGCTCCGTGCGTGGAACTCCTCCAAGGTCCAATACGACGCCAATGGCCGCCTGACGTACCCGGCCGACGGCAATGGCAATCGGATCCCCGACTTCTCCAATGCAGGCTACAAGGGCGGCGGCGTGCCTCTCCCCACCGTGCCGGTGCGAGTAACGATCTCGCCCGTCTCCGGAGACGACACTGCTAGCATCCAGGCGGCCATCGACCAGGTGGGTGCCATGCCGGTGCAGGCCGACGGCTACCGCGGCGCCGTGCTACTCTCTGCGGGCGTGTACGACGTGGCTGGCACCCTCCGCCTCAACTTCAATGGTGTCGTGCTGGCCGGCGTCGGCGACGGCGATGCTTCCGGAAGCAACACCATCCTCCGCCGCACTGGCACCTCCACGGCGGATGTGATCACCGCCGGCGGCGGAGCCAACGATCAGTTCAAGGGCGAGGTCTCCGGCTCTCGCAGCCAGATCACCACGCAGATGGTGCAGGTCGGCTCGCGTAGTTTCGAGGTGGATACGCCCGGCCTCTACGCCGTCGGCGACAATGTCGTGATCCTTCATCCCTCTACGGCCGCGTGGATCGCCGCGATGAATAACGGTGGCGTCACCGATGCCAACGTCTGGCAACCGGGTGAGATCGATATCCGCTATCATCGCTACATCACCGCGATTTCCGGGAACACGATCACCGTCGATGCGCCTGTCTTCAACCATCTCGATCGCTCGCTGTCGCAGTCGGTGCTCTACAAATACAACAACCCCGGCGTGCTAAAAAACATCGGCATCGAGGATCTCCAGATCGACATCGTCACCGCGAGCCCCACCTCGGAGACGCATTGCGAAGACGCGATCCAGTTCATCGAGGCGGAGGATTCGTGGATTCGCGACTGCACCATCAAGCATTTCTGGCACGCCGGCGTGCAGTTTGCCGGCTCCACGCGCTGCACCGCCGAGCGCGTACGAGCCATCGAGCCGCACTCTGTCGTCACGGGCGGCCGGCGCTATAATCTCTCCACGTACCATGCGCAGCTTATCCTCTTCAGCGACTGCTTCGTGTCGTACTCGCGCCACGGCTTCGTCAATAACGGCACAAGCGGCGACTCCGGCATCGTAGTGCTCAATGGCACGATCGACCATCCCCTCACGTTTGCCGAGCCGCACCGCCGCTGGTCAACTGGCATCCTTTTCGATGGCCTCATCACCACTAATCGCGGCAGCGTAAACGACATCGTCGGCCTGTACAATCGCGGCAACTATGGCACCGGCCATGGCTGGGCCGCGGGGCACTCGGTCATCTGGCGCTCCGACGCGGCCGGAGGCAAGATCCTCGTGCAAAAGCCACCGACCGCGCAAAACTACGCGATCGGCTGCTTCGGCAATGTGACGGGAAGTGGCCCGTTTGCCGGCACCGCGGGCTTCTTCGAGGGCATCAATACCTCCGGCCTTGTGCCCGCTTCGCTCTATAACGAGCAACTCGCCCAACGCCAGCCGCTTGCTACACCGTCGTTCTCCCCCGGGGGCGGCAGCTACACCAGCGTGCAAACCGTGGCCATCTCAGGCCCCGCCGGCGCCTCGATCCGCTACACGACCAATGGCTCCACGCCGACCTCCACCACCGGCACGGTCTACTCCGGCCCCATCACGATCTCGAGCACGACCACCCTCAAGGCCGTCGCTTACCGTACCGGCTGGACAACCAGCGGCGTACGCACTGCGACTTATACGCTCACCCTGAGCGGACCGCAGACCTTCGAAGCAGAGAGCGTATCCCGCACGGTCAGCGGAGCGACGGCCAGCGTCGGCACCGATGCGAGCGCCAGCGGCGGCTCGCTTGTCTACTTCAGCGCCGACGGCGCGGGAGACTACATCGAGTACACGCTTCCCTCCGTCGCCGCCGGCACCTACCAGATCAAGCTCCGCTACAAGGCTCATCCCAACCGCGGCCAGCACACCCTCTCGGCCAATGGCACGCAAATCGGCGGCACGCTCGATCAGTATGCGGCGAGCGCAGGCTTTCTCGAGCACACATTTGGCAACGCTGTCTTCGCGTCGGCTGGCAACCAAGTTATCCGCCTTGCCTGCACCGGTAAAAACGCCGCCGCCGGGGCTTTCACGATCTCCGCCGATGCCATCACGATCACTCCACAATCGACCACGCCGGCCAAGCTCACCATACCCGGCGGCTCCGTAATCGCGAGCGCCGACGATGGAAATGTGCCCGCCAATACCGTCGATGCCAGCCTCGCCACCCGCTGGTCGGCCAACGGCGACGGGCAGTGGATACGCTTCGACCTCGGCTCGACGAAGACCGTCACGCAAGTGAAGATCGCCTTCTACAACGGAGACGTCCGCACCAGTACCTTCGAGGTGCAAACCTCGCCGGATGGTTCCGCCTGGACCACACGGGGCTCCTTCACCAGCAGCGGCGCGAGCACTGCGCTGGAGACCTTCAACTCCACCGATGCCTCCGCCCGCTACGTCCGTATCCTCGGCCACGGCAATTCCGTGAACCTGTGGAATAGCTACACCGAGGTGGAGGTGTGGGGGTATTGAGGCAGTCGCTCCTTACTTCGCGTCCGCCGCGAGAGGCGGCGGCGCGCCTGGGGCGACAGCCGGTAGTCTCGCCGCCAGTGCGGCCTCCGCCAGCGACCCTTCGCCGGCGTGCAACCGCTTTAGCGCGGTAAGTTTACCCATCGCGGGCAAGCTGGCAGCCGTCGCTTGCGTGCCCGTGAGCACAAGCACCTCAAGCTTGGATAGCGGCACGAGGGCCGCCACCGTGCGATCACCCACCGCTGTATAGCCCAGGCGCAGCACTCGCAGGCTCGGCAAACTCCCAAACATCGGCGCCACACCATCTGTCACAGCCGTGCCCGAGAGATCGAGCTCGACGAGAGCGTCGCCCAAGGCAGCGAGCGTCGCGAGTTGAGCGTCACCGAAATCCCGACCCAGCCCTGCCGCCGTAAAGCGGAGAGTCGTCGACGTGCGGGATTCGTAGGAGAGCGCGCCAGGAAACGCCTGTTGCAGGTCTGCCACCGTACCGGCAAGGGGCGCGCGCCTGCGCTCCACTTCCGCCGGGTCGTACTCCCATATGGGTTCCGGAGGGCCGCTGGAGCGCCCCTCCGCTGCGAATTTCGTGGTCAGTTCCGCCGCAGCCTTCGCCAGCGCAGGGTCCAATGCCAAGTCAGCGACACTTCCGTCGCGCTTCGCTCCGCGCTCGATCCAGCGGACGACCAAGGCGATCTCTTCCGCCGCGAGCGGAGTCTCTCCACTGGGAGGCATGTGCTCCTCGTCGTCGTGAGGCAGTTTCATCCGTCGCACGATCTCGCTCTCGGCTGGTTTGCCTGCGATCCATAGCGGTCCGCTGTCACCGCCTTTCAGCGCGGCGTCCCACGTGTGCAGCGAGAGCTTGCCCTTCTTTTTCTCCGCTCCGTGACACGATGCGCAGCGTGCCTCGAAGATGGGCTGCACGATCTTGTCGTACGCCATCTCTGCAGAGGAGCCGGTGGTGCTCCCCAGCAGCGCCACAGCCACCCAGGACACGGCCCCCTTCATGCGATCACCTCGCGGATGATCTTTGTCGGCTTTACGCCGGTGATCTTCTGGTCGAGTCCCTGGAAAGGCACGCTGAGCTTGTGGTGATCGAAGCCCAGCAAGCGTAGCATAGTGGCCTGCAGGTCGCGCACTTCGACGGGGTTCTTTATGATATCGTACCCCACGGGATCGGTCTCGCCGTAGGAGATGCCCGGCTTGGCGCCTCCGCCGGCCATCCAGATGGTGAAAGCACCCGGATGGTGATCGCGGCCGATGAACTTCATTTCCTGCCCGTTGCGATTCTCGCGCATCGGAGTGCGGCCAAACTCTCCCCCCCATACGACCAGGGTCTCGTCCAGCAGACCGCGTTCCTTGAGATCGGCCAGCAGCGCGGCGATGGGCCGGTCGACATCGCGGCACATTTCCGCGAAGCCGCTCTTCAAATTGGTCTGGTCGCTCGTGCCGTGGCTATCCCAGCCCCAATGATACAACTGAATGAAGCGCACACCGCGCTCGGCGAGCCGGCGGGCGAGCAGGCAGTTATTGGCAAAGCTCTCGGTGCCCGGCTTGGTGCCGTAACGCGCATGGATAGCGGCGGGCTCCTTGGCCATATCCATCGCATCGCTCGCGCTCACTTGCATGCGGAAGGCCAGTTCATACTGCGCGATACGCGTAAGCGTCTCGGGATCGCCGTGCTGCTTGTATTGCTCGCGATTGATGTCTCCGATGGCATCGAGCACGCGGCGGCGCTCGTCGCGCGCGACACCCTCGGGATTGGAAAGGAAAAGCACAGGGTCGCCCTTGGCGCGGCATTGCACGCCCTGATACACGCTCGGGAGAAAGCCGGAGCCCCAGAGGCCTTTGCCGCCATCGGGGGTCTTGCCGCCCGAGACGAGCACGATGTAGCCGGGGAGATTTTGGTTTTCGGTGCCAAGCCCGTACGTCACCCACGAACCCATCGAGGCGCTGCCGAGCCGGGGCGAGCCGGTATGCAGCAGCAATTGCGCCGGCGCATGGTTAAACTCATCGGTGCGCATCGACTTGATAACGCACAAGTCGTCGATGTGCCGCTCGAGGTAAGGCATGCGGTCTGAGATCCACGTCCCGCTCTTGCCTGCCTGGTGAAAGGGAAACTGCGGGCCGAGCATTTTGGGCACGCCCGAGATGAAGGCGAAGCGCTTGCCCTCGAGAAACGATGCCGGGCAATCCTGCCCATCGAGGCGCACGAGATCGGGCTTGTGGTCGAAGAGCTCTAGCTGGCTCGGCGCGCCTGCCATGTGCAGGTAGATCACGCGCTTAGCCTTGGCCGGAAACTGCGGTGGGAGCGGTGCCAGCGGCTCGGCTGCCGCACGTTGATACCCGAGCTTTCCCGTCGCGCCGAAAGCCTGCGAGCCGAGCCACATCGCGCCGAGGCCGGTCGTGCAGGTTTTCAGAAAATGCCGCCTCGTCAGCGCGCCGAGGCGGGCATGGTCGTACTCGCGGATCAGTTTTTCGAAGTCGTTCATGGGTTTACTCTCAGCGCACAAACGCCGCATCCAGGTTCAAGATCGCCACGCACACATCGGTCATCGCGTCGTCGGGTTTCGCGTCGGGTGCGTTCGCGGCGGCTTGGTATAGCTCCCTGAGTCGCCTGGCCTCGGCGGCTGAAGGCGGCCGCGAGATCGCTAGCTCAAAAGCGCGTGCGATCTTTGCCTCCAGGCTCGCATCGCCGCCGGCCTCGCGTTCGACGCGTTTCGCCAGTGCTGCGGCAGCCTCGTTGTAGACCACGTCATTTAGCGTCACGAGCGCCTGAAGCGGTGTATTCGTCGGAGTGCGTCGTGCAGTGCAGAGATCGCGCGCTGGCATATCGAAGGTGAGAAAGCCCGGGTATGCCGCCGAGCGCTTCCAGAAGGTGTAGATCGCGCGGCGATAGCGGCCCTCGTCTTTGGCGTCCTCCCAGTTCTTGTTATTATAGACGGTCTGCCACACGCCGGCTGGTTGAGGCGGCATTACGGGCTCGCCGCCGAGCTTGCGACTGAGCAGGCCGCTGGCGGCCAGCGCTTGATCGCGCACCATTTCAGCGGTGAGCCGCTGACGTGGTCCGCGAGCGAGCAGGCGATTCTGCGGATCCTTCGCCAGCGCCTCGGGGGTGACCCGCGAATCCTGCCTATACGTCGCGCTTAGCACCATCTCTCGCAGAAGCTTTTTCACATCCCATTTCAGATCGCGCTCGAAGTGCAGCGCCAGCCAGTCAAGCAGTTGGGGATGCGTGGGCGCATCGCCAACACTGCCGAAATCCTCGAGTGTCGATACGATCCCGCGGCCAAAAAGCTGCTCCCAGAAACGATTTACCGCCACGCGCGCCGTGAGCGGCTGCCCCGGCTGGAAAAACCACTCGGCCACCGCGAGGCGATCGATGGTCTTGCCCGCTGGCATCCTTGGAAAGAGCTCCGGCACACCAGGAGCTAGCGCGGGCCCGGCCTTATCCAGGAAGTTTCCGCGCGCAAAAAGCCGCGTCTCCCGCTGTTCCCGCCGAGGCATCTCTTGAGTGACGGGCAGATCGATGCCGGGCATTTTTGCCAGCTCGGCGAGCACCTCGGTGACGCGGGCTGACTTACGGGCAAGCTCGGCATCGGTCGCCAGGCTGCCCCAGCGCGCGTCGGAGCTAGCCTGCACTTTCAACCGGCGGATCGGCGCTGGCTTGGAGCTGATGCCCCCGGAATGCACGAGCGTCACGCGCACCGTGGAGCCCGGAGGGGCTCGCAATGGCTCACGCAGCGCGGCCACGACCCAGCGCGGAGCGCTGATGGTGGGATTGGCCGCGAAGTGAAAATCAAGGGTCACATCGCGCGGCTCGTTGCCGACCAGCTTCGCGGCTGCCTGTTTGCGCGAGTTGGGGCGGAAGGGGTTGGCCGGGGCATTTGCAGCCTTGGTCTTGGCGGTCGAAGCCGCGATGATCCCAGCGACATTGTCGGCGGCTTCATCGGCGGGCTTCGCTTCCTGTTTCGGCACCAGCTTGATCGAGGGGCTCGTGAAATTCTCCGTATCGGGGAAGAACCGCCCTACCTCGAGCGGTTGCACGCTGCCGTCGGGTAGAGCGAGCGCCACCTGTATCTGGGTGATCACAAACCCGCGCTCCGGCGTATGCACGGCCTTGTCCGGCTCCACTGGACGCGCCTCAAAGCGCAAAGCTGAGATGGGCGCGGAGGACAAGGCAGCGACCGGGAGAGTAAGCTCGTAGCGCGCATTGGAGACCACGGTGCCATCGCTCACCACCTCGTCGTCCACCACCGAGAGTGGAGCATCGGGGGTGGCGCTCGCCGCGAGGATCGGCAAAGCACGCCATTGCGTCGACTCGCCTTCGAGCTTGAGGCCGGCGCTCACCACGTGGTGCCGCAGCGCATCGGCTTCCTGCCGCAGGGCCCATGCCTCGGCATGCCTCGCCGGGTCTGCTGGCACGCGCAGGGTTGGGTGGTCGCTGTTAAAATCGGCGTCGCGCGTGTTATTGAAAACCGCGTAGAAATTGTAGAACTCCTGGTGCTTGATCGGATCGTACGGATGCGCGTGACATTGCACGCAGTTGAAGGTCACCGCACTTGTCACCTGCCACGTAGTCGCGACGCGGTCGATGACGGCCGCGATGCGATACTCTTCGTCGTCGGTGCCGCCTTCGTCATTCACCTGCGTCTGACGATGAAACCCTGTCGCGATGTGCTGATCTACCGTAGCCTGGGGGATCAGGTCGCCCGCAAGTTGCTCCACGATAAAGCGGTCATACGGCAGATTACGATTGAAGGCGTCGACGACCCAATCGCGGTACTTCCAAACCGTGCGGTTGTCGTCCTTCTCGTAGCCTTTGGTGTCGGCGTAGCGCGCGAGATCGAGCCAAAGGCTGGCCCAGCGCTCGCCAAAATGCGGCGATGCGAGCAGCCGATCTATCTGCTTCCCGTAGGCGTCGGGCGATCCATCAGAAACAAAGCCTTCGATCTCCTCCGGGGTCGGCGGCAGGCCTGTGAGATCGAGCGAGGCCCGGCGCAGTAGTGCAGGGCGATCGGCCTCCGGCGCGGGCGCGAGCCCTTCCGTCGCGAGACGCGCCCGCACGAAAGCATCGATTGGCCGCGCCTCGGCGCTCTTGCTCTCCGGCACCGTCTGCGGCTGCGGCGCGACAAAGGCCCAGTGCTCCTGCCAGGGCGCTCCCTGCCTGATCCAATCGCGCAGCAGGGCAATTTTTTCCGCCGGCAGTGCTGGTCCGTGATCGGCGGGCGGCATCCGATAGTCTTTGTCGCCGGAGGTGATGCGCGCCATCAACTCCGACTCCTCCGGCTTGCCCGGCACGATGACAGGACGACCGGACCTTTTGCCTTTCTTCGTGGCTGTCTCGCGATAGACAAACGAGATATCACCCGCCGCTTTCACCCCCCCATGGCACGAGGTGCAGTTCTGGTTCAGTATCGGCCGGATATGGGTGTTGAAATCGATCGGCTGCGCGGCAGCGACTCCGGCGGCGAGGCTGAGACCAAGTGAGGCTGAAAAAAGCAAACGGGCCATGCGAGAGGGGTGCGAAATAATCGCCGCCTGACGCTGCCGCTGTCACCTCTGTTTTTCAAAAAGGAAGCGCCGATTCCCGCGCTTTTCTCGATGAATATTCATCGCCCGCCGGTCGCTCCCTCAAGGAGCTAAGTCCTCATGAGTGCGCTTACCGCTTCGCGTCCAAGCGAGTAGCCGACGGCGACAATCATCGCCACCGCCGCGATCCAGAGCAGCGCTGTCCCCCACCCGCCGGTCGCCACACTCTTCGGTGTGCGCTTGTGCCGCAAATACAGCGCTCCAATGCCGAGGATCGGGAGCATCACCGCCTGCGCCACGCCCCCGGCCTTCACCATATTTACTGGCGAGCGAAAGACGAAAAACAGCACCACGGGCACGACCAGCGCCACCCACACAAACCGGTTGATGTACTTTTTCCGGGCCGCGTAGTCGCTCCGCTGAAAGCCACCCAACAAGCCCGCGGTGTCAGCGAGCGCCCGGCTGTTGCCCGCTGTCGCAGCGAAAATGGTGCCATACAGCGTTGCGATCGCTCCGACGAAAAACAGCCACAGCGCCCAAGGGCCGAGCGTCTCCGTGTACATCTTGGAAAGCGTCGGGATCATATCGGTCATCCCCTTGGGGATCAGCCCCGCTTTATGCAACACGCCCGCCCCCAGCATGTAAAATGCCGCCGTCGCGATGCAGTAGATCACCATCGAGGCGACGATATCGAGATTCATCACACGGATCCACCCTCGCGCCCGCGCCTGCCAGGCCGCGCTGCCGTCGGACTTCCCTGCGAAGCGCGCGTAACCTTTCTCCACGCACCAGTAGGGATACATGAAAAGCTCCGAGGCGCCCACCCCCGTGATGCCGAAGACCGCGATGGCCGTGATCAGCCCGTCCTTTGGGAGATCGAAGGCGAATCCGGCGGCCAGATCGGCCAGTGAAAAACTCTCCGGCTTGCGCAGCATGATCAACGCGGCAAGCAGCGTGAGCATCGTGAAAAGCCCGACCTTCACGGTCGCGAGCTTCTCAATCCGCCCGTAGTGGCCGCCCAGCAAGATCGACAGCGACAGCCCCAGCAGCAGAATCACCCAGACATCGATGGAGATGCCGGGTATCAGCCGATTCAATACCCAGCCCACACCCGCAAACATCGCGCCCACCTGAAAAAAGGTGATAAACGTCATGATCACCCAGGCCCATACCACCCAATTGACGCCGCCTATCCGCGGGCCCGGCACGGTGTTGAGGCCCTCCGCGCCGGTCTGTCCTGTGGCGATGACGTAGCGCCCAAACTCGGACTGCACCGCTGGCTTGATCAGACAACTCAGGGTGATGATCCACAGCGCCACATATCCCACTTCCGCGCCAAGCGTGGTCGTCGCAATGAGTTCACCGGAGCCTACGATGGAGGCCGAGAGGATCAGCCCAGGCCCGATCCGCCGCAGCGCCGACCAGAACGACGACGGTGGCTCGACGACTTCATCCGGCTGAAACTCGTAGGGATCGCGCAAAGCCGCGGGGGCAGCCTCCGCGCGCGGGGTGGCGGTCGGGGTAGAAGACACGTCCGCACTGTGGGCAGACTCTCCGTCCGCGGGCAACGGGTTTCTTCGCGATCATCGCGCTGCCCTGCCTCGCTTCGCAAAGTTTGCGTACTCCCGTTGCTCAGGGAGCAAATCGGGGCGGAGTTCATCCTTCACTCCAGCCGCCTGGGTGGATCGCCCGCACTCCAGGGGCAGCCAGGGCTTACGCCAGGATATCCTTCACCACGTGGCCGTGCACGTCGGTCAGCCGGAAGTTGCGGCCTTGGAACTTGTAGGTAAGCCGCTCGTGGTTGATGCCGAGTTGGTGCAGGATCGTCGCCTGCAGGTCATGGACGTGGACCCTCTTCTCGATGGCGTTGAAACCGAAATCA
>CAYZPV010000001.1:204927-417638 GCA_964480585.1 uncultured Opitutus sp.
TCGCGCCGTAGCTCATGCCGCTCTTCACGCCACCGCCGGTCATGAAGACGGTGAAGGCATACGGGTGATGATCGCGGCCCCACTGCTTCCACTCCTCGATTTTGCCCTGCAGGAAAGGCGTACGGCCAAACTCCCCACCCCATATCACCAGCGTATCCTCGAGCAATCCACGCTGCTTGAGATCCTTGATCAGCGCCGCAGACGGCGCATCCGTATCCTCGCACTGGATCTTCAGTTGCGAGTTGAGGTTGCGATGTTGATCCCAACCCGCGTGCATCACCTGGATGAATCGCACGCCGCGCTCGGCGAGCCTGCGCGCCATCAAGCAATTGTACGCATAGCTGCCCTGTCGCTTCACCTCGGGGCCGTACATCTCGAGTACAGAGGCAGGCTCCTTCGAGAAATCCGTGAGTTCCGGCACGCTCGTCTGCATGCGATACGCCATCTCGTACTGCGCGATCCGCGTCGCGATCTCGGGATCGCCAAAGTCCTCGCGCTTAATCTCGTTGAGATGCGCGAGATCGTCGAGCACGCCGCGCCGTATGTCGCGGCTCATGCCCTGCGGATTGGAAAGGTACAGCACGGGATCGCCCGCGCCACGGAAGGCAACGCCTTGGTACTTCGTTGGCAGGAAGCCGCTGCCCCAGTAGAAATCGTAGAAGATCTGGCCGCAGCTCGCCTCCTTGTCGCGCGAGGTCATCACGACAAAGGCCGGCAGATCCTCCGTCTCGTTGCCCAGCCCGTAGCTCAACCACGCACCCATCGAAGGACGGCCCGCCATCTCGGCGCCCGTGAGAAAATACGTGATCGCCGGTGCGTGATTCACTGCCTCGGTGTGCATCGACTTCACGAAGCACAGGTCGTCGGCGATCTCCGCGATCTTCGGCAGAAAATCCGATACCCACGCTCCAGACTTGCCATGCTGTGCGAACTTCGTGATCTCCCCCAGCACCGGCCGCGCGGTCTGGTTGCCGGTCATCGTCGAGAAGCGTTTGCCGCCAGTCAGCTCATCGGGGATCTGCTTCCCGTGCCATTCCTTCAGCGTGGGCTTGTAGTCGAAAAGATCCACGTGCGACGGCGCGCCGTTTTGAAACAGATAGATCACGCGCTTTGCCTTGGGCGCGAAGTGCGGCAGCTCCGGTAGCCCGGGCACGGCCTTGCGCGCGCCCCCCATCGCCCACGCCTCCTTGCCGAGCAGCGACGACAGCGCGGCAGTGCCCAGGCCGAGGGCGGACTTGCCGAAAAACTGCCGTCGCGTGTAGAGCGCTTTGCCTTCGAGAAAGGGATCCATGGTCGATTAAAACTCCAAATCACAGACGCCAAACGCCACAGAACACCCAAATTCCAAAAGGACAAATTGCGACCTGGTCATTGTGATTTCTGTGAGGCTTGGCTCTTGGGCGTTTGGGATTTCACTCCTTCGAGAGCGCCTCATCGAGGTTGAGGATGAGCGAGCACAGCGCAGTCCACGCAGCATGCTCCACGGGGTCTAGCTCGGCGGGTCGCGGTGCTTCTCCAGCAGAGGCGAGCTTCTTCGCTTCCTCGATCTGGCTGGCAAATTGCCCGCGCAGTTTGCCGAGGCGCTCCCCAAGGATCGCGCTCTCCCTGGCGATCGGCGCGCGTCCGGTGGCGAGCCGGAAGGCCAGCCCGATCCGCGTCGCATCGACCGCTCCGCCCTCGGCGAGCACTCGCTGCGCCATGACGCGCGCAGCCTCCACGTAGGCGGGATCATTGAGCGTCACGAGCGCATGGAGCGGAGTGTTGGTGCGCGCCACCTGCACCGTGCAGACCTGGCGTGCGCCCGCGTCGAAGAACGTCGTCGGTCCCACGATGCGTCGCCAAAAGATGTACAAGCTACGCCGATACAGCGCCTCACCGTGATCCTGCGTGTAGGTCTTCTTGCCGAAGGTGGCCTCCTCCCAGATGCCGGGCGGCTGATAGGGCTTCACCGCAGGGCCGCCGAGCTTATCCACCAGCAGTCCGGCTGCGGAAAGCGCGTTGTCTCGGATCATCCACGATGGCATGCGAAAGCGAGGGCCCCGGGCGAGGAGGCGGTTTTCCGGATCGCGCTCGTGCTGCGCGGCAGTCATGCGCGAGGATTGCCGGTAGGTGGCGCTCGTCACGATGAGGCGGTGCAGCGCCTTTACATCCCAGCCGCTCGCGACAAATTCCGTGGCGAGCCAGTCGAGCAACTCCGGATGCGAAGGGGGCTCGCTTTGCACGCCGAAGTCCTCGGCCGTCTTGACCAACCCCGTCCCCCAAAAGGCCAGCCACGCGCGATTGACCGCCGTTCGCGCCGCGAGGGGATTTTCGGGCGACATCAGCCACTTGGCGAGCCCCAGGCGGTCGAGCCGTGCGGGCTCGGGCTCGTCGCCATGCATGTCCGGGGCCTTGGCAAAGAGCGAAGGGACGGCGCCGATCACCTTCACGTCAGTCTTTGCCTCATAGATTCCTTTGTTGAGGATGTAGGTCTCACGCGGCTTAGGCAGCGTATCCATGATCATCACCCGCGTGATGGCCGCGCTGGCGTTATCGCGCTTGCGCACGGCAGCGAGCTGCTTCTTGAGCAGCGCGGCATACGCGGGATCGCTCGTCTCGAAATTGGGGATGGCTTCGAGCAGGCCGTTGATGTTGCGGCGCGCAGGCTCCACCTTGGCATGCGTCGCGTACAGGTTGCCGGGCAGCTTCTTCGCCTCTTCCGAGTCGGCCATCGGCTTGCCCTCCTCACGCGGAAACTTCTTCACCTCGAAGGCCTCGACTTCCTTCGCTACTGCCGCCACCGCCGCGGTGGCCTTTCTCAAGGCCTCCTGCTCTTCCGGCGTCGACATATCCATATTGGGCAGCACCTGCCCTCCCCGGCCGCCAGCCGCACCCGTCTCCGACATCTGGTTGAAGATGTCGTACATCGCATAGTAGTCCTTTTGCGTGATCGGGTCGAACTTGTGATCGTGGCAACGCGAGCAGGTATACGTGAGCCCCAGCCACACGGTCGCCGTCGTGTCGACGCGGTCGAAGACATTCTCCACCCGCGTCTCCTCCGCGATGCGACCTCCTTCGCCATTAAACATGTTGTTGCGGTGAAAGCCGCTCGCCAGCTTCTGCTCTCGGGTCGCCTCGGGCAGCATGTCTCCCGCTAGCTGCTCGATGCTAAATTGGTCGTAAGGCATGTTGGCGTTGAGCGCGTTGACCACCCAGTCGCGCCACGGCCACATCGTGCGCTCCGGATCCCCCTGAAAGCCATTGGTGTCCGCATAGCGTGCGAGGTCGAGCCACTCCCACGCCCACCGCTCGCCGTAGCGCGGCGAAGCGAGCAGGCGGTCCACGGCGCGTTCGTAGGCCTCGGCGGATTTATCCGCTAGGAAAGTCTCCATCTCTGTCGGCGTCGGCGCGACTCCGGTGAGATCGAGCGCCACCCGGCGCAGCAGCGTCGCACGCTCCGCTTCGGCCGCCGGCTGCAGCTTCAGCTTCTCGAGCTTCGCAAAAACAAAGGCATCGATGGGATTGCGCACGCGCTTGGCCACGCCGGCATCCTCGATCTTTGGCAGGATCGGCCGCCTTGGCTGCGAAAACGCCCAATGCGTGCCCCATGGGGCGCCGCTCGCGATCCATTTTTTAATAAGCTCGGCCTCCCCCGGACGGAGCTGGCGATTGGATTCCTTGGGCGGCATCACCTCATCCTCGTGCGGGCTGGTGATGCGGAGGTAGAGTTCGCTCTCCTCCGGTTTGCCAGGCTTCACCACGGTGAGTTCGTTTTTCGTCCGGAAAAGCCCCTCGCGCAGATCGAGGCGCAGATCGGCTTCGCGCGTGCCTGCATCTGGGCCATGACACCGGAAGCACGCATCCGAGAGGATAGGCTGGATCTGCCGGTTGTAGTCGATCAGCTCGGCCCCCGCAGCCAGCGTGGCACAGGCGAGGAGGAGAAAGGCCTGTTTAAGTTTGCCCAAGGGGATCATGCCACGTTTGCGCTACATCTCACTCAACTTCTCGCACACGTCTAGGCGAGAATGCCTTTTATCACCTCGCCATGCACGTCCGTCAGGCGGAACTGCCTCCCTTGGAAGCGGTACGTGAGCCGCTCATGGTCGATCCCGAGCTGGTGAAGGATCGTGGCCTGTAGATCGTGAATATGCACGGGCTTGTCGGCGACGTTAAAGCCAAAGTCGTCGGTCGCGCCGTACACCATGCCGGGCTTCACGCCCGCCCCCGCCATCCAGATCGAGAAGGCCTTGCCGTGGTGATCGCGTCCATAGCGCTCGCGATTGGCCTCGCCCTGCGCATAGGGCGTGCGGCCAAATTCACCGCCCCAGATCACCAGCGTGTCCTCCAGGAGGCCGCGCTGCTTGAGATCCTTCACCAAGGCGGCGCTCGGTTGATCGACGTCGCGCGCCA
The DNA here is from genome assembly GCA_964480585.1 of uncultured Opitutus sp. Lineage (GTDB taxonomy): Bacteria > Verrucomicrobiota > Verrucomicrobiia > Opitutales > Opitutaceae > ER46. Next base: position 209,317 of record CAYZPV010000001.1, read on the forward strand.
TTTCCGGCAACTGGTCATGTAGGCCGCCATGATGATCCCAGTCGCGGTGATAGAGCTGGATAAAGCGCACGCCTCGCTCCGCCAGTCGTCGCGCGATCAGGCAGTTGCGTGCAAACGAGCCGGGGCGGCTCACTTCCGGCCCGTAGCTCGACATCACTTGCGCCGACTCGCCCTTCAGATCCATCAGCTCCGGTACGCTCGCCTGCATGCGATAGGCCATCTCAAACTGGCTGATGCGTGTCTCCACCTCGGGATCGCCGCTGCGCGCGTGCTGGAGGCGATTGAGTTCTCCCACCCCGTCGAGCATCATCCGTCGCCGTTCGCGCGAGATGCCAGGCACGTCATTGAGATAAAGTACGGGCTCGCCGGCGCCGCGAAACTGCACGCCTTGGTGCGCGCTCGGCAGAAAGCCGCTGCCCCACAGCCGTGCCAGCAGTCCCTGGCCGGAGCGCTTCGCGTTGACTGAGACCAGCACCACGAAAGACGGCAGATTCTCGTTCATCCGGCCCAGCCCGTAGTCGATCCAGGCCCCCATGCTCGGCCTTCCGGGCTGTTGGCTGCCACTCTGGAAAAACGTGATGGCGGGGTCGTGATTGATCGCCTCCGTGTGCATGGAGCGGATCACGCACAACTCATCGACGATCTCGCGGGTGTACGGCAGAAGATCGCTTACCAGGGTGCCGCTTTTGCCGCCCGGCTTGAAGGCAAACTTGGTCGGCTGCAGCGCCAAGCGTGTCTGCGATGCGACCATCCCCGTGATACGCTGCCCGCGCCGCACCGAGTCCGGCAGGTCTTCGTTGAAGCGCTCGCCCAGCAGAGGCTTGGGATCGAGCAGATCGAGGTGGGAAGGGCCACCCGACTGAAAGAGGCAGATCACGCGCTTGGCCTTCGCTGGGAAATGCGGCAGCCCGGGCAGTCCACCCCCACCCTTGGCGGGCGCCGCTGCCGCGGCGAAAGTCTCCGCTTGAAACAGGCGCGCCAGCGCCGCCGCGCCGAGGCCTAGGCCGGTCTTGGCGAGGAAATCGCGCCGGGAGTGGATGGCCTCATATTGATGGCAGCTCATGGTATCGTCGCTCAGTTCTTCGAGATCGTTTCGTCGAGGCTCAGGATCATGTTGGCCACGCAGGTGGCCGCCGCGAGCTCGGTCGGTGGCAGGGAAAGGTCCGCTGGAGAGTTCCCCACCCGCAACAAAGCCTCTGCTTCCTCGGGCTTCGCCGCGAAATCCGTGCGCAGCTTGTCCAGGGCAGTCGCAAGGAGCGCCGTTTCCTTCGGCTGCGGCTTGCGGCCTGTCGCCGCTTGGAATGCCCACGCCACCCTGCCCGCATCGTCGCCGGGCCCATCGCGCAGCATGCGGGTGCCGAGCCTTCGCGCGGCCTCCACGTACCCGGGCTCATTCCACAGCGCCAGCGCCTGGAGTGGCGTGTTTGTGCGCGAGCGCCGCACGGTGCAAAACTCTCGATCCGGCGCGTCAAAGGTAGTCATCACCGGATGCGTGAGCGTGCGCTTCCAGAAAGTGTACAAGCTCCTGCGATACAGGTCCGAGTCGGTGCTTGTGAGCCATTTTGTGCCCGGATACGGCGCGTCCACCACCACTCCGTCGAATAGCTTTTCCGGCTGATACGGATACACGCTAGGCCCGCCGATTCGCGGAGTGAGCAGCCCGGAGACGGCGAGCGCTTGGTCGCGTATCAGCTCCGCCGGCAGACGCACGCGCGGCCCCCGGGCGAGCAGCCGATTCTCGGGATCTCGCGCTAGCAGCGCCGGGGCCACCGCTGAGTCCTGCCGGTAGGTGGCCGAGAGCACGATCGTGCGCAGCAGCGCCTTCACGTTCCACCCGCTATCCACAAACTCTCTCGCCAGCCAGTCGAGCAACTCGGGATGGCTCGGCCACTCGCTCTGATAGCCGAAGTCCTCGATCGTTTTTACCAGCCCGGTGCCAAAGCACTGCGCCCACAGGCGATTGACGACTACGCGCGCTGTGAGCGGGTGAGCCGGGTTCGTGAGCCACTGCGCGAGGCCTAGCCGGTTCTTCGGTGCGTCCTTGGGCCAGGCGCCCAGCAGGGCCTCCGGCACGCCAGGCTCCACCGGCTCCCCGTGCCCGTCGTAGTTCCCGCGTGTCAACACGTAGGCCTGCCGCCGCTCCGCCATTTCCTCCATCACCATCACGGTGGGCAGGCTCCGCTTGAGCGCGAGATGCGCCGCCATCGCCTGCGTGCGCGCGGAATGATCCTCTTTTGTCTGCTCTGCCTCGGCGAGCGAGGCTTCGCGTATCCACGCCTGCTCGCGGGTGAGCGCAAGCGCCGTCTCTTTTTCCAAGGCCGCCATCCCTGCCGCCAACCCCCTCACGCGGAAAAGCGCGCGCACCACTGTATCCGTCAGCGCGCGCGGGTAGCTGCGGGCGTCCTCGATCTTCCCGAGAAACTTGGGCGCTTCCTTCGAATTGTCGGTGCCGACGAGGTAGTCGCGCCGCCCGCCATCGCCCCCCGCGCCATCGTAGCGCACCCGCGTCGGCACTTCAACGCCGTCCACCACTAGGCGCACCCCCTCGGCCCTGCGATTGCCATTGTAAACCACCGCGACGTGCCGCCACTCCCCCGCTTGGAGTTGCGCGCCGTCCGTCCGCACGATGAGCGCGTAAACTGGCAGTTTCGTGCTGATGCGAAACTCGATATCCCCGTCGATGAGTCGCACTTCGCGGCCGCTGCCATACCCCGAGGCCGCGGGCGATCCCACATAGTTGATTGAGGAAAACAGCGCGACGTCCCGCGGATTACCGGCCTCCGGACGCACCCAAAAGGCGAGCGTCGTCCCGTCCTTGTTGGCAAAGTCGAGTTTCGCCGCAGCGATTTTCTGCACCGGCGCGCCCGCCGTCTCGTCGGCTGGCGCTTTCGTCGGAGCGGCGGCGTCTCCCGCGAGCGCGCCCGCGTCGGTCTTGGCCGCAGCTTTCTTCGCCGCCTTGCCCTTGGTCGGTTGCGGCGCGGTCGGAGCCGACTCGGGCTCCAGCAACATCGCCACGCCCTTCTCTGCCTCCACGGCGGTTTTCGCCGCCTTGATGGCCGCCTCCACCTTCGCCCTATGCTCAGGCTGCCACCTCCACCCGGCGCGTGCTGCGTCCAGCCTGGCGTCGAGTGCGGCGATCTCCTTCTCCTGCTTCGCGAGCACTGCCTGCTGCTCGCGCGTCGGCGCGGGCATCATCGGCACGGCGTTGGCCACCCGACCATCTTCGCCATGCTCCTGCACGTTGTTGAAAAACGCGAAGAGGCGATAGTAGTCCTTTTGCGAGATCGGGTCGAATTTGTGATCGTGGCACCGCGCGCACTCGAAGGTCAGCCCCAGCCACGCCGTGCTGGTCGTGCGCACGCGATCCGCCACATACTCCACGCGATATTCCTCCTCGATAATACCGCCCTCGCTGTTGATCACATGGTTGCGGCCAAAGCCGGTGGCGATCCGCTGCTCGAGCGTGGGGGTGGGCAGGAGATCGCCCGCAAGTTGCTCGGTGATGAAGCGATCGTACGGCATGTTGGCGTTAAACGCTTCGATCGCCCAGTCTCGCCAGCGCCACATCGAGCGCGCGGAGTCGTTGTTAAAGCCATGCGTATCCGCATACCGCGCCGCATCCAGCCACTCCATCGCCTGCCGTTCGCCGTAGTGCGCAGAGGCTAGCAGGCGGTCGGCTGCTGCCCCGTACGCCGCCTCGCCCCGCGCCTTCACGTCGGCCGCAAAGCGGTCCTGCTCTGCTGGCGTCGGCGGCAATCCCACGAGGTCGAAGCTCGCCCGCCGCAGCCAGGTGGCGGGGTCAGCCTCGCGCGCCGGCTTCAGCCCTTCCTGCTTCAACTTGGCGCGCACGAGCGCATCGATGGGGTTGCGCTCCGAGATATCCTTCGGCATGGCTGGCCGCTTCGGAGCCTCGAAGGCCCAGTGGCCTTGGTACGGCGCACCTTCCTCGATCCACCGCTTGATCCGCGCGATCTGGGCCGGGGTGAGTGTCTTGTGCGACTCCGGGGGCGGCATCACCTCGTTGGCATCCTTCGCCACGATGCGGCGCATCAGTTCGCTCTCCTCCGGCTTGCCCGGCACGATGGCCGCTATCCCATCGCGGGCGCGCACTGCATCCTCGCGCACGTCGAGCCGCAGCTTGGCTTCCCGGTGCTTCTCATCCTGCCCATGGCAGTAGAAACAGTTCTCCGACAGGATCGGCCGGATATCGCGATTAAACTCCAGCGACGCAGCAGGCGCCACCGAGCCAAGCACGGACGCGGCCAAAGCAGCCAGTAGGGGGCGTGGGGACAGCACGCTCCACTGTCGCACACCGCCGCGAAATGGGCTTTGACCTACGCTGCGAATTTTTGTATTAAAACGTCATGCCGAAAGCCCTCGCGCGCCTCGCCCACTCCCCTCGCGCGGACTTCTTTGCCGCCGTCGCCAACCCGATCGTTTTCGCTGAGCTCTTCGACGTGCTGCCACACATCTTCCTCTTCATCAAGGACCGCGAGCACCGGTACGTGAAAGTCAGCCGCGCGCTGTGGTCTTTGCACGGGGCAAATGCCGAGCGCGATATGCTCGGCCGCACCGACTTCGACTTCAATCCTCCTGCCCTCGCCGCACAGTACGTGGAGGAAGATCGTCAAGTCATGTCCAGCGGTCAGCCCCTCGTCGATCAGGTGTGGCTCGTCCAAAGCGCCGACGGCACGCCTCGTTGGTATATATCGAGCAAATTTCCACTGTTCGACGCCCGCCACGAGGTCATCGGCCTCGCCGGCGTGATGCGCCTCCACGATCTCGCCGGCGCGGCTCCAGGCGCCTATCGCCGGCTCACCCAAGCCTGCGAGTTTGTCCTCGCCAACTACGGCCAGCCCATCGCCATCACCGACCTCGCTTCGCGCGCGCATCTTTCTCCCAGCCAGCTACAACGCGAATTCCGCCGGCTTTTCGGGATGAATCCCGGCGAGTACATCCTGCGCGTACGCCTCCTCATGGCCCGCCGGCAACTCGAGGATTCCTCGGCGCCGGTCGGCCAGATCGCGCTCGATTGTGGCTTCTACGATCAAAGTCACTTCACACGGGCATTCCGCGCCTCGACCGGGCTGGCGCCGCTGGCGTACCGGCGGCGCTTCGGTCCTAAAAGTCCGAAGTAGCGCTACCCGCAAGGGCAGTGCCGGACTTACAAACCATGATCACCCTGCCTCAAGTTTGGCGGGACGACTATCTCACTTCTCCAGCGAGAGCTTGAACTCGACCGACTCGCGCAATGCTTCCCAACTCGCATCGATGATGTTGTCGCTCACGCCGACCGTCCCCCACACGCGCTCGCCGTCGCCGCTCTCGATGAGCACGCGGGTACGCGCGCCTGCGCCATTGTTACCTTCGAGGATTCGGACTTTGTAGTCGCGCAGCTTCATCGCACTGAGCTGCGGGAAGGTCTTTTCCAGCCCGAGCCTCAGCGCCTTGTCGAGAGCGCCCACGGGGCCGCTGTCTTCGGCGACGGTGTGCACCACTTCGCCATTGACCCGCAGTTTTACCGTCGCTTCCGACAGGAGTTCGTCTCCATGCCGCTCGACCATCACGCGGTAGCTCTCCACCTCGAAAAAAATCTTCGTCTGGCCCGTGTGTTTGGCCACTAGCAGGCGAAACGATGCGTCGGCCGCTTCGTATTCGTAGCCGCGAAATTCGCGCTCCTTCAATTCCTCGATCAGCGCCTTCATTTCCGGGCGCTTTTCGTCGAGTTCGAGTCCCATTTCCTTTGCCTTTAGGGCGAGACTGCTGCGGCCCGCCATGTCCGATACCAGCACGCGCGTGCGGTTGCCTACGAGCGCGGGGTCGATGTGTTCGTAGCTACGTGCGACTTTCTGCGCGGCATTGGCGTGGAGGCCGCCCTTGTGCGCAAACGCCGAGAGGCCGACAAAGGGTGCCTTGGGATCGGGACGGAGATTGGCGAGTTCGTCGAAGAAGAGTGAGAGGTCGCGGAGCTGCCCGAGATTCTTCGCGCAGTTCGCGGTCTTACCCATCTTCAGGAAGAGATTGGGGATGATCGTCGTGATGTTGGCGTTGCCCACGCGTTCGCCGTAGCCGTTGGCGCAGCCCTGCACGAGCGTCGCACCAGCACCCACCCCCGCCAGGGATAGCGCCACGCCGAGGCCGCCGTCGTTGTGGCAATGCACGCCGACCTTGTCCCCGCCAAATTCCTTCACCACCCGCGCCACGATCTCCTTGAAATCATCCACGAGCGTTCCCCCGTTGGTATCGCACAGCGTAAGATTACTCGCGCCACCCCGGAGCGCCGCCGCCAGCGTCTGGAGCGCGTAGTCGGGATTATCTTTGTAGCCGTCGAAGAAGTGCTCCGCGTCATGGATGACCTCGCGGCCATTGGCCACCAGGTAGCGCGCGGAGTCCTCGATCATCGCGAGGTTCTCCTCGAGCGTGGTGCGTAGGATTTCGGTGACGTGGAGCGTCCACGTCTTGCCCACGATCGTCGTCACGGGCATCTGGCTGTCGAGCAGCGTCTTGAGCTGCGGATCTTCGCTCGCCTTGGCCCCCGCACGGCGTGTCGAGCCGAAGGCCGCGAGCCGGGCATGCTTGAGCTTCAGATTCTTCGCCTCTTGGAAGAACGTGATGTCGCGCGGATTGGAGCCAGGGAAACCGCCTTCAATATAGTCCACGCCAAAGTTATCGAGCCGCTCGGCAATGAGGAGTTTGTCCGCAACCGAGAAGCTGATGCCTTCGCCCTGCGTGCCATCACGCAAGGTCGTGTCGTAGATTTTGACGGCGTTGCTCATGAAGAACGAAGGAGCGTTGGGCCCGCCAGCACTGCTGGCAAGGGAGCTTTTCGTCTTCACGCAAACGAAACGCTTGTCCCGCATACCGTAACGGCCACGCGATATTGACGGCGCAAAACCAGCCCCCTCATCGTGCTTCCGTGCACCTCACGTGGCGCGAAGCTTCCGAGCCCGATATCCCCCTCCTCGCCGCGTGGAATCATCAGCTCATCCGCGACGAAGGCCACCGCAACCCCATGACCGTCACCCAGCTCGCGGAGCGCATGCGAGGCTGGCTGCACGAGGACTATCGCGCCGTGATCTTCACCGCCGCGAGCCCCACGCCTTCCGCGTGCGCCTACGTCCTCTATAAACAAGAGCCGCAACTCATCCATGTCCGCCATTTGTTCGTCGCCCGCGATCGACGCCGGAAAGGCATCGGCCGCGCCGCGTTTTCGCTTTTGAGGGAGCAGGTCTGGCCGCGCGACTTGCGCCTCACCGTTGACGTGCTCTGCCAGAACCAAGGTGGCGTCGAGTTCTGGCGCAGCGTGGGCTATCGCGACTATTGCCTCACGCTGGAGATCATGCCCGGCTTGCCGACGAGTGTCTCTCATGATCATTCTCCCTGAACCTCCGCATTGGCAGTGGTCCGTGGAGATACCGGGCGTTCTCTCGACCGGGACGGTCGGTGCGCCGCGAGCGTTTCTCTGGGTGCCGCCGCTGAGCGAGCGAATTGCTGGCATCGTTGTGAGCCAGCAGAGCATGCAGGAGGAGCCGATCCTGGAGCATCACGAATTTCGAGATACGCTTGCGCAGCTGCGCTTCGGGGCGATCTGGATCACGCCGCCCCTCGATCTTGCGTTCGATGTCACAGCAGGTGCCGGGCGGCATTTCGAGGCGATGCTCAAGGCACTCGCGGACAAATCGGGCTACGCTGAACTCACCGCGCTTCCCATGGTGCCGCTCGGGCACTCCGCCGCCGCAGGTTTCCCATGGCGTTTCGCCCGCTGGGCGCCCGAGCGCACCCTCGCTGTCATCTCGATCAGCGGCGAGTGGCCTTACCCTAGCGACGAGCAAACGGCCATCGTGCGCGATCCTGCCTTGGGCGGGATTCCAGGCCTTGTGATCTTCGGGGAATACGAGTGGGCGCAGGAGCGCGTGGCCGAAGGCCTTAAGCAGCGCGCGGCCGACGCCACCCTGCCACTCACAATGCTCGCCGAGGCGGGCGGCGGGCAGTTCGATCTGTCCTCGGAGAGGATCTCCTACCTCGCGCTCTATCTGCGCAAAGCCGCGCTGTACCGCCTCCCGGTGGCGGGCGGCACCGAGCTGCAATTCATCGACCCCGAAACGCACGGCTGGCTGGTCGATGGCTGGCGCGGCGACGAGCCGCCCCGCGTGCCCGCCGCACCGGTCGCGGAATATGCGGAGCCGGAAGAAGCGTTTTGGTGCTTCGATGAGGAGCATGCCCGCGCTACGGAGCGCTTCCGCGCCGATCAGCGTGGCAAGCGCCACGCGCTCGTCGGCTATGTCCAAAACGGCAGCCTCCTCCCACAGGTGCCCGGCTCGCATCAGCAAGTGACCATTCCTTTTCAACCGGAGCGCGACGGCCTCACGTTCCGTTTGCAGGGAGACTTTCTCGCTACCGTCCCGCAAGGCCGCCCTGAGCGGTGGACCGGGCGCCAGGCGGGTTCGGCCATCGGCCGACCCATCGGTCGACCGTCTGTCACCATCGATCGCATCTGCGGCCCGCTAAGCCGCATCGACGCGACGACATTCTCCATCCGTTTCTCCCGGGCCTGCTTCAACAGTCCCAAATACTCCGGGGAAATCTGGCTCTCAGCCAGCCACCAGGGCGACGATCAGTTTCGCCGCAGCGTGCAACAGGCGCTGTTGAGAATCCCCCTCCGCCATACGGAGGGTCCCCCGCAACAGATCGATTTTGCCCCGCTGCCCGATCTGTCGGTGCGAGATATCGCGAAGAAATCCATCTCACTGATCGCCACGACCAATGCGCCGGCTGACCGCAAGGAACTCGTGCGCTTTTATGTCCTGGAAGGGCCGGCGCTCATTGCCAACGACAGCTCGCTCACCTTCCTCACGATCCCCGTGCGCGCACGCCTGCCCCTCGAAGTCACCGTCGTCGCCTGGCAGTGGGGCCGCAGCATCGAGCCCAAGCTCCAGAGCGCAGAGCCGGTGACTCGCACGTTTCGGATCGTAGCGTAAAAGTGGATACATCCTGCGGTAGCCCTGCCCGTCGGGGCTGGGACAGAAGTCCTCTGCACGGCCCCTGACTTCAAGGACTGGCTGCCGCACACGGCGGCTCGTCGGTGTTTTACTCACCACCTGCCCGAGCCATAGCCCTGCGCCCCGGCAGGTAGTACTCGACGTACCCCAGCATCATCTCGTCAAAAGTCTGCGGCCCCCAGCGCACGATCTTCGTGGGGTCCGGATTCGCCGGGTTGCCGGAACTATTGTCGTACCATGCCGTGTAGATCAGCCTGGCGCCACGCGGCAGCGTCACTGGCTCGGCGAACTTGTAGGTGAGCTGCCAGTTGAAGTCGTAAGCCGGTATTTCCAGCAATCGCCGCCGCGTGCCGTCGGGCAGCACGGCTTCGTAGCGAGCCGCCTTGCCGCGCAAATGCATATGCGGCGTAAAGCTCAACAGCGTCGCTTCGTACGGTAGCGTGATTCCTGTGGTCTCCGGATGATTGGCCTCTCCCGCGGGGATCCGCAGGCGCGGATTGGCCAATCCCGTGACGTGGATCGCATGGCGGGGCGGTTCGTTCGCAAAGAGCAGCCCGAGGCGCGTGCGATCGGTGGTCGCCGAGCCATTCGGTGTGTAATGCATCTGAAAGCTGATCCTCGATCCCGCCGAAATTTTTTTCCCAAAGCCTTCGGCGAAAATCTGGTGGCTGTTGCCTGGCACGTAGGCTGCGAAGAACCCCTCTCGCACCTCCTCGATGCTCTCCTCGCCCTCGCTGCCGAGCGCTTTCGCACTGGGAGGATGCACTTTCACGATCACATGATGCACGACTTCTCGCGCGGTCGGGCGTACCTCAAAGCCAGCGATCCACTTATCCTCGGTGAAGTGCGTATCCACCACGAGGGTTTGGTACGGCATCACCCCCTCTGCCTTTACCGCGACCTCCCTGGGCAGTTCAAAGATCACGTCCGGCTTGCCGATAAACCACTCCTCGGGAAACGCGCGGCGTAGTGGCGCATCCTTGGGGTCGCCCTCGGGCTTGGGCCCCGCGAGCCACGTCAGCAGATCGGCCTTGTCGGCCGGCGTCAGCGAGCGGTCGTTCTTCCAATGCGAGGCCTCGCCTTCTGCGGGTGGTGCCGCAAACCAAGGTGGCATCGCTCCGCGGCTCACCTGCCTCCGCATCATGCCGGCATGCGTTTTGACATCGGCGTACGTCTCCAGACTGAATGGCCCCACGCCCCCCTTGCGATGGCACTCCAGGCAATTCTGCTGCACGATGCGCGAGATCCGGTTGTGATAGGTCACACCGCTCGCGTCAGCCGCTAGCGGCGTCGCAGCGAGCTCCAGGGCACAGCCCGGAGCCTCGGTGGCAGTGATCTCCGGCGCCTTGCCCGCGAGCAGGGCCTGCAGCGCCGGCCGCAAATACTCTTCGCGCGGCGACTCGAGCGAGTAGCCAAGGCCGTACTGATCGTCGATCGCACCGCGAAAAATCAGCGTCCGGGCCGCGTCCAGCACATAGATCTCCGTGCTCGTCAACGCCTTGAGTTCGGTGGCGAACGTGCGTCCCGCATCGTGCACATATCGGCCCTTCAGGCCCTGCGCGCGCCGCGTCTCCCGCATCGCTTCAGGCTCATCCGCGGGCATCGGGTTCACATAGAGAAAAGCGACTCCGCGGGCCGCAAACTCCCGCTCTATCCGCGCAAGGCGTGGCGCATACTTCCGCGTGAGAGGACAGCTCGTGCTCGTCAGCGCAATCACCAGCGCGGGAGCATGCTGGTAGTCGGAAAGTTTTCCAGGGCGCCCCTCGAGGTCTACGAATGCGATATCCGGCACCAGCCGCCCTACCCCACGATCCGCCCCGCGGACGATGCGCGGGCCTTCACGCGGGCTCACAGGCGTCGCCTCCCCCGCACCCGGCAAGGCCCCTTGCTCTTCCCCGATGGTCGGCAGCCCGCCGGTTGCAGTGGTGCCTGCGAGCCGCCGCACCGCCCTTCGCATTTCCTCGATAGTCACTTCCCCGCGCCCGGCGCGATCGAGTCGGTCAAACCACGGCGCGTCTCCCGCCTCCGCACGCGTCACTTTTCCATCCCCATTTTTGTCGAGCGCGCGAAAGCGCGCCTCCATCCCCGCGCCTACCCCACTGCCTTCGGCAGCGAAAGCTGATGCGACCGATGAGAAAGCCAAGGCAGCGAGCAGGGGCAGCGGTTTCACGGTAAGTTCGACGACAGATACGGGAGCGGGGTTTTAAGAAAAAAGCTATCACCGGAAATTTCCCGATGCAATGTTCCTGAAGCTGGTCGCTCATGCCTGCTCGACAGCGTGCGCCAACCCCCGGGAAATGCTGTCTAGTCTATCGGTCCCAAGTCCCGCAAAGCCCACGCGTATGCGGTGACCCGCCTTATCCAAACCATGAGCAGTTCCCTTCCGCGCCCACGCGTCCTCCTCGCCGAAGACTCCGACGACGACGCGTTTTTCTTTCGCTGGGCGCTGCAAAAAAACGACATCGTGTGCGATCTGGTGCGGGTATTCGATGGCTTGGAGGCGATCGAGCACCTCAAGGCGTGCGTGGATGCCTCCGGTCGGCGCACCTCTAAGTGTCCCGATCTCGTTTTTTTGGATCTCAAGATGCCTGCCTGCAACGGCTTCGAAGTGCTTGAGTGGATTCGCGCCAATCCGTTCGACCCACCCCTCGATGTCGCCGTGCTGAGCGGCTCCGAGCACGCCGTGGATTTCGAGCGCGCCACTCGCCTCGGCGCATCCGCCTATTACGTAAAGCCCATGTCAGCTGCCCACTTGAAAGCCCGCTTCAAGGCGTGGGAGCAGGCTCAGGCCGATGCTAGCGCGCTTTCCTCGCCCGCAAACTGACCTTCCGGCAGCGTTAAGCAGGCTTCGCCACCCCGCGCCCCTACCCTAGCGGAGCCGTGCCTATCCGCGCCGGTGCTCGCCACTGTCTGGCACTTGCCCTTGTTTAGTGCCACACTTCGCAGTTGATTTCCCCCGTATCCGCCAAAAACTGCCTAGTTTCCACAAACTGATCCACTTTCCGTGAGCAAGAAATCGACTGCCTCCGCCGAGAAAAAAGACGCGCCCGCCGCGGCCTCCACTGACTTTGCCCAAGCGCCGATCAACGCGAAGCTTTCGCGCGATGAGAAGATCGAGCTCTACCGCAAGATGGTGCGCATCCGCCGCTTCGAGGAGCGCAGCCTCCGTTCCTATCAGGCCAAGAAGATCGGTGGCTTCCTCCATCTCTACATCGGCCAGGAAGCCGTCGCCGTCGGTTGCTGCTCTCTCATGGGCGCCAACGATCACGTCATCACTGCTTACCGCGACCACGGCCACGCCATGGCCGTAGGCATGGATACCAAGCCCCTCATGGCCGAGTTGTACGGTAAGATTACCGGCTGCTCCAAGGGCAAGGGCGGCTCGATGCACTATTTCGATCCGAGCCGCAACTACTGGGGCGGCCACGGCATCGTCGGCGGCCAGATCCCCCTCGGCGCTGGCCTCGCGTACGGTATTAAATACAAGGGCCTCAAGGGCGCCGCGATGGCGTTCATGGGCGACGGTGCCGTCAACCAAGGCGCCGTGCACGAGGCGTACAACCTCGCCTCCCTCTGGAATCTCCCCGTCATCTTCGTCATCGAGAACAACGGCTACTCCATGGGCACGAGTCAGGCCCGCTCCTCCGCGGGCGAGCTGGCCAAGCGCGCCGAGGGCTACAACATGGCTTGGGGCCAGTGCAACGGCCACGACATCTACGAAGTTCGCGCTACGATGGACAAGTTCCTCACCATCGCCCGCGAGCAATCCAAGCCCGCCACCGTCGAGATCGATACTTACCGCTATCGCGGCCACTCCGTCGCCGATCCCGACAATACCTACCGCTCCAAGCAGGAGATCGAGGAATACCGCAAGACCAAGGACCCGCTCCAGGTCTTCCAGGATATCCTCGTCAAAGAAGGCGTGCTCGACGAAGCCACCATCGAGAAGATCGATACCGAGGCCCGCACCGAGGCCGATGTCGCCGCCGACTTCGCCGAGGCCAGCCCTTTCCCGACCACTGAGGACATCCAGAAGGATGTTTACTGGGAGTCCGACAATCCCTCCGAGCGCAAATCCCAAGGCCGCCTCTTCTTCGATTAAACCTCCGCGGTTCGTACTCTCAACTCTCATCTCTCAACTCTCCACTTTACCGAGATGCCTCTCATCACCTACCGCGAAGCAGTCCGCCACGCCCTCGCCGAAGAACTCGAGCGCGACAAGAACGTCGTCGTCATGGGCGAGGAAGTCGCGCAGTTCAACGGCGCCTACAAGGTTACCGAGGGTCTCCTCGCCAAGTTCGGCCCCGATCGCATCGTCGATACCCCGATCTCCGAGGCCGGCTTCATCGGCATGGGTATCGGCGCTTCGATGCTCGGCATCCGCCCCGTGATGGAGCTGATGTTCTGGTCCTTCTACTCCGTCGCGTTCGACCAGATCCTCAACAACGCCGCCAACGTCCGCTACATGTCCGGTGGCCAGATCTGCTGCCCGATCGTCATCCGCGGCCCCGCCAATGGCGGCACCAATGTCGGCGCCACCCACTCGCACACGCCGGAAAACGTCCTCGCCAATCACCCGGGCGTAAAAGTCGTCGTCCCCTCCACGCCGTACGACGCCAAGGGCCTGCTCAAGTCCGCTATCCGCGACAACGACCCCGTTTTCTTCCTCGAAAACACGATGCTCTACGGCGAGAAGGGCGAAGTCCCCGCCGACGAGTACATCATCCCGCTCGGCAAGGCTGATGTGAAGCGCGAGGGCACTGATATCACCATCGTCACCTACGGCCGCAGCGTCCTTCACTCGCTCGCCGCCGCCGCGGTCCTCGAGAAAGAGCACGAGATCTCCGTCGAGATCGTCGATCTTCGCACGATCCGCCCGCTCGACTTCGACACCGTCGCCAAGTCGGTCGCCAAGACCCATCGCGTCCTCATCGTCGAGGAGCAGAAGCCCTTCGCCTCCGTCGGCAGCCAGCTTGCCTACATGATCCAGCGCGAATGCTTCGACGACCTCGATGGCCCCATCCACCGCGTCACCACCGTCGACGCGCCCGCGATCTACAGCCCGCCGGTCGAGATCGAGCAGCTCCCCAATCCCAACCGCGTCCTCAAGGGCGTCCTCGAAGCCCTCGCCTAACTGGCTCGTCTCTCAACCCTCAACTCTCAGCTCTCAACTTCTCGCAATGGCCAATATCATCGAAATGCCGAAGCTCAGTGACACCATGGTCACGGGCGACCTCGTCAAGTGGCTGAAGAAGGAAGGCGACTCCGTGAAGAGCGGCGAAATGCTCGCCGAAGTCCAGACCGACAAGGCCACGATGGAGCTTGAGAGCTTTTTCGATGGCGTGCTGTTGAAGATCTTCGCGCCCGCCGGCTCCAAGGTCGAGCTCGGCGCGCCCCTCTGCGCCATCGGCAAGGCCGGTGAGACCGTGGAAGCCCCCGCCGGCAAAGCGCCCGCCACCGCTCCCGCCAAGGAGGAAAAGAAGGCCGAGCCCACTCCCACTCCCGCTCCCGCGCCCAAGGAAGAAGCCAAGCCCGCCGCCGCTCCCGCTCCGGCCCCGGCCGCAGCTCCCGCCGCTCCGGCCCGCGCCGAAGGCGAGCGCGTCAAGATCTCCCCGCTCGCGAAGAAACTCGCCGCGGAAAAGAAGATCGACTTCACCCGCGTGAAGGGCTCCGGCCCCGGCGGCCGCATCGTCCGCGCCGATATCCTCGCGGCCGAGAAGAATCCGCCCCCCGCGGCCAAGTCCGGTGGCGCCAGCATCGGCGCCCTCGGCAACAAGGGCCCGATCCAGGAAGAGCGCGCCGTCCCGGTCTCCGCCATGCGCGGCGTCATCGCCAAGCGCCTCCTCGAGTCCAAGACCCAGATCCCGCACTTCTACGTCGAGATCGAGGTCGATGCCGGCCCGCTCCAGGCTCTCCGCGAGCAGCTCAATACCGGCCTCGAGAAGGAAGGCGTGAAGCTCTCCGTCAACGACTTCATCCTCAAGGCCAGCGCCGAGGCCCTCCGCAAGGTTCCTCAGGTTAATGGCTCGTGGGAAGGCGACAAGATCCGCTACTTCGCCGCCGCGCACGTCTCCTTCGCCGTGGCGATAGCCGATGGCCTCATCACCCCCGTGATCCGCGACGCCCACACCAAGAGCGTCTTCCAGATCAGCACCGAGGCCAAGTCGCTCGGCAAGCTCGCCAAGGACATGAAGCTGAAGCCCGATCAGTTCACGGGCGGCACCTTCTGCGTCTCCAACCTCGGCATGATGGGCATCCCGAAGTTCAACGCCATCATCAACCCGCCCAACGCCGCGATCCTCGCCGTCGGCACGACCGTCAAGAAGCCCGTCGTGAAGAACGATCAGATCGTCGTCGGCCAGACGATGACGCTCGTCCTCAGCTGCGACCATCGCGTCGTCGATGGCGCCGTCGGCGCCGCGTACCTCGGCGCTCTCAAGACCCTCCTTGAGAGCCCCGCTCTCCTCCTGGTGTAAGGCTCTGAGCCAGCTCCAAAGTAGATTGTCCCTTTCAAAGGGCGGGTCGTCATGACCCGCCCTTTTTTTTATGGGCAGTACGGGTGCCGGGAACCAATTCGTGCCGCGGTGGCACCTTCGGCGCACCGTTTACGCATATACGGCCAACGGAGACTGCGGGGCTGCCCCGCTCCCCGCCAGCTTCCACCCACCCGGCCTCGCATCCACCTCATGTCCACCACCCGCCCCCTTCCTCTGCCCGATTCGTCTTCGCAGTCTCAGAGCATCCTCGATCGAGTCTTCGCCCACCCCCTTTTCAAAAACATCGATCGCCAGTCCCTCGTCGCCCAGCGCGACACCTCCTCGGGCATCGCTCCAGCCACCACCGCGCTCCAGCGGGCCGCGGGCCGGGCCGCACTGGCCACCCAGTCCAAATCGCCGTTTGGCGTGCTGCCCACCCTCCAGACATCTCCCTCGATCGCCGCCATACCCTCGGGCGGGTTATTGATCGTCGCCCCGGGCACCTACAAGCTCACGGCTGACCTCGTTTGGGCCGCAGCCCCGCAGGCCTGCGCCGCCATCACCATCCTCTCCAGCGACGTCACCCTCGACCTCGGAGGCCATACCCTCGCCGCCACCATCACCGACCACAGCCAGTATATCGCCGGCCTCTTCGTCGCCGCCGCCTCCAGCGTCACCCTCACCAACGGCACCCTCGCCGGGATGGGTTTCTACGGCGTGGCCGCCACCCTCACGAGTAATCTGACCATCAAGGATATCACGGTAAACGGCTTGAGCTTCAACAATCTCACCGTCCGCAATCTCTGCCCTGCCGGCATCCACGTCGATAATTCCCAAGGCGTGTGGATCTCCGGCTGCTCCGTCCAGGGGCTCGATGTCACCAGCGACTCCAGCGCCGGCCTCCAACTCTATCAGGTCAAGACCGCCAGAGTCACCGATTGCTCCCTCAGCCGGCTCGTGAACAACGACGGCTCGGTGCAGGGCTTCAGCTACCTTTACTCCACGCAGGTGCAGACCACCGGCTGCACCGCGAAGACCCTCCAGTCCTTCTACCACGGCAACAACGAGACCCTCGGCCACACCGTGCTCGGCTTCATCCCCATGCTCAGTGCCGGCCTCAGCTTCGAAGACTGCACCGTCGAGGGCATCACCGGCTGCTGCGACGACTGCCACGGCTTCTCCGTCTTCATGGCGAGCGATGTTGTCGTCAGCCACTTCAGCGCCAAGGACGTGCTCGACGGCGCGCCGCCCCACAACACCGGCGCGAAAGCGACCGGCCTCGAAGTCTACGGCGCCAACGTGCTCATCACCGATTGCACCGTGGAAAACATCCGCGGCATCGTCTCGCAGGATAAGCAGAGCACCGGCTTCAGCGCGTGGGGCGTCGGCATCCACTTCAACGCCTGCACCGCCACCAACGTCAAAGTCACCGACCCCAAGGGCGCCGAAGACCCCACCACCCTCGGCTACGGCACCGGTTTCGGCTGGGCGCCCGATCCCCGCCCGGGCTTCAACGCCATCCCTGCCTTCGGTGCGATCTACAACAACTGCGCGGCGGTAAACTGCCAGGCCGGCTTCGACACCTGGTTTCATGTGGATTCCCTCTGGGTCAATCCCGTCACACAAGGCTGCACCGTCCCCATCCTCCAGCAGCCCGGCGGCCAGCGCACCCTCACCGCCAATGCCTGCTCTGAGGTCAACGGCGGCATCAGTACAACGCTCACAAATATCGCGAAGGGCAATACGATCATCCCCCCGCTTCAGGATTGAGCACAGCGTAGTCGCACCTCCGCCGCGCTAGTCGCATATCCATTCGCAGGGGAGAATAGATACTCCAGCTGCGAATGCTTTCCATTTCCCGGCGGACGCGTTTGCATCCCGGCCCTATGACCCCCCGGGCCGCCCTCGCCGCGCTCTTCCTCGTCCTCGCTTCCCTCCTATCCGCGGCCCCACCCGCGCGCCCGCCCAATATCATCATCCTCTTCGCCGACGACCTCGGCTACGGCGATCTCGGCTGCTACGGCTCGCCCACCATCCGCACACCTCATCTCGATGGCATGGCGCGCGAGGGCCTGCGCTTCACCGATTTCTATGTAGGTGCTCCCGTCTGCTCCCCCAGCCGCTCCGCGCTCCTCACCGGCCGCCTCCCGGTGCGCAATGGCATGTTCGGCCAGCGCAATGTCCTCTACCCCGACTCCCAAGGCGGCCTCCCGGCGGAAGAGATCACCATCACCACTGCGCTGAAAAAGCGCGGCTACGCCACCAGTCACATCGGCAAGTGGCACCTCGGTATCCATAAAGGCGGTACGCCGATGGATCACGGTTTCGAGGAGTCTTTCGGCCTCCCCTACTCCAACGACATGGTCCCCCGTCAGGGCTCCCCCAAGCGCGCCGCGCTCTCCGAAAACCCTCCGGCCGACGGCTGGGTCTTTCCGTTGATGCGCAACGGTCAGGTGATCGAGCAGCCACCGATCGACCAGACGCGGCTCACTCAGCGCTACACCGAAGAGGCCGTGCAGTTCATCCAGCGCACCAAGGATAAGCCCTTCTTCCTCTACCTCGCTCACACCTTCCCGCATACCCCGCTCTTCGCCTCGCCGCAGTTCAAGGGCCGCAGCGCCCGCGGCCGCTACGGCGACACCGTGGAGGAGCTCGACTGGAGCGTCGGCCAGATCCTCGCCGCCCTGCGCGCCGCCGGCCTCGCGGAAAACACCCTCGTCTTCTTCAGCAGCGACAATGGCCCCTGGCTCACCCAGGGCATCCAGGGCGGCAGCGCCGGCCTCCTGCGCGAGGGCAAGGGCAGCACGTGGGAGGGCGGCATGCGCGTGCCCGGCATCGCGTGGTGGCCCGGCCGCATCGCCCCGGCCGTCACCTCCACCCCGGCCAGCACGATGGATCTCTTCGTCACCGCCCTCACGCTCGGCGGCGCGCCGATCCCAGGCGACCGCCCCATCGACGGCGTCGACCTCGCGCCCGTTTTCGCCGGCAAGGCCCTGCCCGAGCGCCCTTTTTTCTACTATCGCAAGGATCAGCTCGCCGCCGTCCGGCTCGGCGACTTCAAGCTGCACTTCTTCACCCAAAACGGCTACGGCCAGCCCAAGGCCGATATGCACACTCCCCCGCTCCTCTTCAACCTCGCCCACGATCCCAGCGAGAAATACAATATCGCCGCCGCCCACCCCGCGGTGATCGCCCGCATCGAGGCCGCCATCGCCGAGCACCGAAAGCACCTCGTGGTCGGCCAGCCCCAGTTCTAGCGCGGTGGGAGCCGAGCGTGTTTTAGGGAAACCCCACTTCCGGCTTCAGCGTCTAGCAGGCAGGCCACTCCCAACGTATCTCCTCTCCGTGCGCACGCTCACTTTTCTCGCCGCCCTTGTAGCCCTGTCCGTCTCCGCGCAAGCCGCCGCGCCCACCCCCACGCCTGCGCCCAAGACCAAGGCCAAGCCCGCCCCCGATGTCCTCGTCGTAGGCGACGCCACCGAGGGGGTTGCGCCTGAGTATATCCCAGCACCCGGCAAACCCGTTTACTACGTCTTCATGGGTGCGGCCGAGCGCGTGCTCGGCTCGGCATGGGCCGGCGAACCTCAGCCCGATAAGAAAGTTCTCCAGGAGGAAATTTTCCGCGTCCTCGCTTCCCAAGGCTACGTCCGCACTCAGGTCGGCGGCCCCATGCCCCAACTCGCCATCGTCGTCACTTGGGGCTCCGCCAATTTGATGAGCGATGACTTCGAGACGACCAATGATGCCGGCGAGAGCGTCACCGATACCGTCAACTGGAACACCCGCGAGATCTCCCAACTCGTCGGCGCCGATAAAGCCCGCAATAAAATGCTCATGAGCAGCGAGGCCGACGCCATCAACGACGCCGCCCGCCAGGACCGCCTCTACGTCATGGTCGGTGCCCTCGACGCCCAGGCCCTCGCCAAGAAGCAGAAGAAACTCGTCTGGCGCACCCGCATGAGCATCGAGTCCCGCCGCACCTCCCTCCCCGAGTCGCTCACCGTGATGCTCAACAGCGCCGCCCCTTACTTCGGCAAAAACACCGACCTCCCCATCTTCGTCGACGACAACCTCCGCCGAAAAGCCGAAGTCCAGGTCGGCACGCCCGTCGTGGTGCCTGCGAAGCCCGGCGATGAACAGTCGAAGGAGTAATCGCAGACTAGAATACCGAGTTCGCAGCGGTTTGCTCCGATTCATTTCAGTCAGCAAGGCGAAATTTACCGTCGGATTTATTGAAAGAAGGTGGCCGCGGATTTCGTTCTTAAAGCGTAGCCCCTTCCAGCGAAATTCGCACCGCTCCCTCGTCGGTCATCACTCTACCTCAAGTCAGCCCACTAGTTACTATACCGACTCGCAGGAGAGATGGTGATTAAACCTTAAGAGTTATAGGTCGGAAATAAGCTAAGATGGGTCTCAAGTTAGTCACATTTCAAACTGCCAGCTAACTAATAATCACGAATACATGATCAAAATCAACCGCACTGAAATTGAACCGATCTTCGCCGAATACAGCTACCACAGGAAGTTTCGATCCATACCAAGCAATGCGCTTTTGGAAGTTACAGCGAAAAGCACCGGAACCAGACCAAACGGCGGCGTTACCTTGACGGTTACCATAACGCGTAAAGGGGGCACCGGGCCCAATATCGAAAAAGAGCTCTACAGCCTTCTTAATCTTGGGCTCCAAGGGCGACGTCGTGGTGTATTTATTGAGGGGGTCACAAGGGGGAGAGTGACGTTCAGGCGTCTTAAACAACCACCTAAAAACGCACCCAGCTCATATGCTGAGGAAAAGGTTCGTGGTCCGTACGGCGGCAGTGATCAGCCCAAGGTGGAGAACCAGCGAATTCGTCGCGTTGTCGCTGAAGACACTGGAGGATACAATAAGCATCGGGCGTGGTACATGAGCTTTGAGGGAGGCACCTGTGAGCTCGAAGTAGTTGCGTACATCATCAAAACTTGGAACCGGGTTCCCAGTGGTGACGACGACTGGGCTCCGCCGCCGCCCGATCCGGGTGGCGAATACGGCGAAGACGAAGAGCCTGGCGATCTCCCGGAGGACGACGGCGAAGAGAAGAAGAAAAAGAAGAAGGCCCGCAAAAAACGCAGCAAGTAGCCTCAATCTTTCAACCAACCAAAGCCGCGGGCGTAGTGCGCGCGGCTTTAGTTTTTCGACAGCTCGACCAGACGTAACTGGCCCATGTTTCCAACGATGGCTAGATGCTGTCCATTGCGAGAAAGCGCCAACTCCACCGCTGCCTCTCCAGAAGCATCTTCGACACGAGCCAAGGTAGAGCCAAACTCAGGATCTATGATATGGATGCTCGCCGCATTATCGACGGCCAGTATACGTGCAGGCGAAGGAATCCAAAGCAATGCCTGCACCCTGTCTTTCCCACTCGCGATAGCTCGGTGTCTAGCTCCACTCCGGGCATTACGCAGTTCGATTTCACCGCTTCCCAATGTCACAGCTAGATTATCCTCAGCAGGATCCAACTGAGCGATAGAGGGCACGGCGGGCAGGCGAACATCCCAAAGCTTTTCGCCGCGTGGCAGGCTAAGGCAACGTAAGCTCAGTGTATTGTCCACAAACCACAGTCGCTCGCCAGCCACATCCATCTGAAAGGACCAGGCAGAGGTCGCTTTTTCCGTCCAGAGGGTGGGCGCTCGTCCCGACGCCCTGTCCCAGAAATAAAGAGAGCCGTCCGCGCAACGATACACTACCCGCGCCCACTGCCGATTAGCCACAGCATGGGTGATCGGAGACCTGACGACTGGGGAATCTAGGGTGATTCGCTTTTCTTTCAGCTGCCACGCTATCAGTCGCAGGCGATCTCGGCTAAGGCCCAACAACATACCACTTTCATATGCTATCGGGCACGACATTTCGGGCACTTCAAATGCTGTCTCCAACGAGTGCACGGATATGCCTCCGACTACCCCATTCTCAAGCGTTGCAAAAATCCACTCCCCATCGTCGCTGAAGACCACCGTATTGGTAGAGCTGTGGGAGTTGAAAATTCGGCGCTCTTTTTGCGCCAGAGCCCTCTGCCCAGGCGACCATATCCGCAATTCGCCCGATGTGCTCGCGGTGGCTAAAGTCCCTTTGCTCAAAGGCTGCACTTCGCTTACAGGTCCGCCATGACCATCCAGTTCCCGGCCTTGAGCTCCGCTCCCAGCGACCGGGAGCACAAGAATTTTTGGCCCACGCGTACGTACTTCAGAACCAGCCTCAGACCAGTCAAAACGTTGATCCCACCGACCGATGTCAGTCGACTGTGCAAGCCACACCTTGTGTAAAGGGTCAAAAACCCTCGCAACTCGCTTTACCCTGTCGATCGCGTACACACGGCCGAAAGGCTCGGCGGCGGAGAACCGAAAGAAGCTCGGAAGGAAGTCCTTCATCGTAGTAGCCTCCGGCTCAGCGGTCTCGGTCAAAGGCGTGATGAAATAGCGAAACTGCGCGTTTGGGGGCCGTCCGTTCAACAGGGCCACCGCCACTCGTTCGCCCTGCGAATCGACTACGCCGCGAAAATACTCCCAGAGCTTCTCGTCGCCCGGCTCCGCCAGCTTCCGCCGCCAAGTGACTTTTTGCTGGGCGAAGCTCCACAAAAGCACTTCAGGCGCAGTCGGCAACTTTCTAACCTCCGAAACCGGCCGGGCATCCACGAATCCGATCAACTCGTCATTACCGCGCACCCCCAACGGACGGAGACGAAACGAACGCTTTTCGACAGCTTCGGCGCTCCCATCCGCTACGCTCCAGCGCTGCGCCGTCGCCATCGGCTCGGTCGCGGTGCCCATCAGCCATTTGCCGTCTGCAGAAAACCCGACAAACTGCTGTACGCCCCCGATCGTCCGAACCGGTTCGTGCGTCTCCGCGTGATAGAGCACCACCACGCGGCTATCATCGTGCACGGCGTACAGCGGCTCAGTCGGCGAGCGTTTCATTGCTAGGATAGCGGGCCCTCCGCTCCGCACTACGACAGCCGGATCTCCTTTCGCTTGCTGATTGAGAATCCCCCACTCCACACCGCGCAAATCCACCTCGCCCGCCTTTGGCACCACCTCAGCCAGCAAGCGCCGCCCCCCGTTATAGTCGCGCCGGTCGAGCGCCAGCCGCGCCTGAGATATCCGCGCCAGGTACTCGGTGCGCTTCCGCAGCGCATCGCGCTGCGCCTCCGCTTCGGAGGCCCGCCGATTTTCGATCCACGCCCCGCCCCCCGCGACGGTAGCCACCAGCGCCAGCGCGGCCGCGAGCCGCAGGGCGCGGCCCACGCTACGCTCGGCCGCGCGCAGCCGCCGCACCGACTTGCCGGCCTGTAGCAGAAGCAGTTCATCCAGCAGCCCCGCTGCGTCGCTATACCGCTTTTCCGGTCGCGGATCACAAGCGCGGATTACGACCTCGTTGAGTTCCAGCAGTTCCTTGCGATCTGGCCGGCTGCCCAGCGCGGCCGGCAGTCGCGGATAGTCGTTGCGGTCTAGCCCCGTCGCCAGTTCGTAGATCACCTTGCCTAGGCTGTAGACATCAGCCGCCGGTGCACCCGGCCCTTCCGGGGGCACATATCCCTCAGTACCGACGAAGGTCAGTCCTTCGCTCGCGGCTGCCACCAGGCCGACATCGGCCAGCTTAGGGACGCCGCCGACGAGGACCACGTTCGACGGCTTGATGTCACGATGCACGAGCCCAGCTGCATGCAGCGAGGCGAGCGCCCGGCAGAGCGCGACTGCCAAGCCTACCACTTCCCCGATCGGCAGCTGCCCGCGCCGATGCCGCAATTCGCGCAAGGTCAGCGGCACGTAGTGCTCCGGCTCGATGGTGCGACCGAGCGTCGCATCGTCCGCCAGTTCCATCACATAGTAGAAAAAGCCTGCGTCGTCGCTCCGCCCCGCGTGCAGGAGCGCCAGTTGCGAAGGCTCCCGCAGCGAGATCGAGGCAAAGCGAGTCACCCCCTCAAACTCACGCAGATAGGGTCGATCTTCGGGAAATCGGCTGCGCCACACCACTTTCACGGCGCGAAATACCCCCGTCACACCGCGCGCCAGCCACACGTCGCCGTAGCTGCCTCGCCCGATCGGCTTGATCAGTTCATAGTCGGGCAAGGTTGGCCGCTGGGGAATGTCGGCTGGGAGCGACACGCCTCCAGCAAGGCGATTTAAAGCCGCGTCGTCCAGCTCCGGCGTACACTTTATTCCGTAACCACCCGCTCGAGTGCTACCCTCGTTCTGCCGCGATCCACCATGCCTCAGCTGCGAAAGTCCGGTGCCTATTCCCTTCCACACGACGGCCTTTCCTATGCGGCAAATTCATCGCCGTTTTCTCGTCTTCCCTCCGCGCCTTGTTTCGTTCCTGCTGGTCGGCTTTTCGCCATGGCCAATCCCACTCAGGAACTCCCTCTCTCCTCCATCAACATCTACGGCGGCACGCAGGCGCGCGTGAAGACCTCCGACGAAGCCGTCGAGAGCTACGCCGAGGAGATGACGCAGGGCACCCTCTTCCCCCCGATTGTCGTCTACTACGACGGCGCCACCTACTGGCTTGCCGATGGCTTCCACCGCTACCTCGCGGCCAAGCGCATTGAGCGCCCCACCATCCTCTCCGAGGTCATCCCCGGCGGCCGAAGCGACGCGCTCAAGCACGCCCTCGGCGCCAATGCCACCAACGGCGTCTATCGCACCAATGCCGATAAGCGCAACGCCGTCGAGATCGCCCTCGAGGAGTGGGCCGATCGCGCCAATCCCGTCCTTGCCGAGATTTGCCGCGTCTCCCCGGATCTCGTTCGCCGCTGCCGCACGGAGATGAGCGCCGCCGGCCGCATTGAGTCCCGCGAGCGCGTCACCGGTCGCGATGGCAAGGAATACCCCGCCGCGATCGAGCGCCAACCCCGCGGCAAGACGGAGGAGACCTCCGCCGAGAAGGCCTCCGGCGGCGGTGGCGGCGGCTTCTCTAAGGGCAAGGGCGATGGCGGCGCCCTTGGCGGCACCGGCTCCGAGCTCGAGCGCGAGGCCCGCGACATGATCCGCAAGGGCGAGATGAATCCCTTCGAACTCCGCACCATCACCACCGCCACGCCCGAGGACTACGCGATCACCGTGATCAATCTCCTTGGCACGATGCGCCCCGATCATCCCAAGCGCACCGAGGGCCTCCTCCGCATCCGCCATTGGATCGACAAGGCCCTCGCGGGCGAGACGTCCGCTCCCGCCGCACCGGGGGCGTAGCCTCCTATCGTCCGCGGGCACCTCGCGTTATGGGCTTCTTCGCTCGCCTTTTCGGCCGCCTGCGGCCCGTGGTGCCCGCCCCGGTGGCCCCATCGCTCCAAAAGCCTTCTGCCCCGCCCGCTCCGGCTCCGCTGCTCACGCTCTACGATGCCTACGGGCGCCAGGTGCAGATGCCGCTTGAGCAGTGGCGCACCGAGATCCTACCCGACGCGCTTCGCCGCGTCTGGCTGCAGCCCGATGCGCTCGCCGGCATCATCCACCAATCGCTCGAAGACGGCTTCATCGCCGATGTGCTCGAGCCAGCCCGCCACCTCCTCCAGATCGACCCTCACCCCCAGCGCGCCGCGTGCCTGCTTGGCATCGTCTACCTCCAGCTCGCTCGCCCGGCGGAGGCCGAAGGGGTTTTCACCGAGTACATTGCTAGGCACGGCGAGACGGGCTCGATCCTCACCAATCTCGCCAAGGTCTACTTTGCGCAGGAGAAGGCCGAGTCGCTCATTGCGTCCACCCTCTGGCGCGGCCTCACGCTCGACCCTAATCAGGAGAATGGTCTGGGCTGGTTCCTGGCCCTGCGCCGCGATCGCGGCGGGCCCGCTGCGGTCACCGCGGCCTTGGAGCGCGTCGCTGCGCTCCCCGGCAGCTGGCGGGCGCAATGCTCCCTCGCGCGTGAGGCCTTGGAGCGGCGCGATCTCGACGCTGCGCTGCGTCTCTTCCACGAGGTCCTCTCCCGCACTCCGCGTCCGGTGCCGGTCGATATCCTCCAGGCTATCAGCGGCGATTTGGGTAAGCACGGGCACCTCCCGGAGCTGCTGGCGATCACCCTCCCCCATTTCGACTTGGCACACCACGGGCTCGCCGTCGGCAGCAATCTCATCAAAGCCCACCTCGACCTCGGTCGCCTCGAGGCGGCCCGCGAACTCCTCGACCGCCTCTACGCGCTCAAGCGCATCGACTGGAGCCAGCCCCTCGCCTACTGGGAGGAGGAGATTGCGCGCGCCAGACTCTCCATCATGTCTCCGCCCCAGGAGCAGCCCCCCATCGCGCTGCTGGCGCTCACGGGCCCCATTTGGCTCCGGCCCTCCTCCCCTGCGGCTGAGCTCTTTCCTGCCAAGGCCGGCGAGGCACCTGTCATCGCCGTCTACTGTGCCTCGGTCGAGTATCCCTCGGGCGCCGCCAGAGCGCAGGTGCAGCTGAGTGACCACGCCGGGCGCATCAGCCGGGCGCTGCCCCTTTTTCTCGCCGAGCAGGCTCACTTTCGCACCGAGGCCTCCGCCTGTGTACTTCAGTCTTGGATACCATCTCTCCAGGGTGCCTTCGCGGTATCCAGCGCTCCTTGGTCGGACGCCGATGCGTCGGCTCAGGTGCGCGCCCAGGTTCCGCCCGCCGACTACGTCCTCCTCCCACATATCCGTGCCACCGCGGAGCCTTGGGCCGTCGAGCTTCGCCTCATCCGCACGATCGATGCCCGGTTGCTTGGCTCGTGTTCGCTCGCGCTATCCCCACGGTCGCTGGGCGCGTTCCTCACTCAGGCGGGCGAGGCCACGCTTGCGCTCCTCCGCGAGCATGCGGAGCTCCCTACGGTCCCGGCTCCTGCCGGCTATGCCGTCCCCCTCGCGCCCGATGTCGGCGAGTATGCCCTGCGGCTCGAGCAGGCGCTGGCGGTCGCCGTGGCTGCCATGCCTGCGGCCAGCGGCGGCTCGCTCAATCGCGAGCGCGAGATCGTCTCGGGCCTGCTGCAGCTCTCCCTCGCCGCGCCGCGCAATCTTCCTGCCCGGCTGCTCCTCGTGCAGGCGCTCACCCAGCTTGGGAAAGTGCGTGCGCCCGTCGTGGCCGAGTTCAGCGAGAGAGTGGCTCTGCTCCAGCGCGAGCACCCGCTGCCGATGCCAGCTCACGGCGTCCTGCAGCGGATGATCGCCGCGTTGTTCCCTGCTTCCTCATAGCCTGCCGCCCGCGGGAGGCTCAGTCCCGCCAGTCGCGCAAGCCGTACTTTTGCAGGATCTGCTCGAGTTCCCCGCTCGCGCGTAGTTTGCGCACCCCGGCATCCCACGCCTTTACGAGCGCCTCGATGCGCGGGTGCGCAGGTGAAAGGGCCACATAGATCGGCTCGGCTGGGTGCAGGTAGGCCATGGTGAAGTCGGAGACGGTTAGCCCTGCCGCCTTCACGTTCCACGTAAATACCGGCAGCGTCTCGGGGATCACGTCGATTTCCCCCGCGAGCATCTTGCTCAGTGCGTCGCGCAGCGGTGCCTCGCCGGAAAATTTCACCAGCTTCAGGCTCGGTTGCTTCGCCACAAATTCGTCGAAGGAGTCCCAGTACTTGTACTCCGCGATCACGCCCACGCGCACCTGTAGCAGCGAGCGCAGGTCGGCATAGCGCCAGCGATTGCTCTTATGCACCCAGAGCGCCACGCGGGGCGCGCCGACTTCCTCCTGCGGCACGCGCAGCTTGGCCGCCTCGGTGCGATTGGCGCCGATCACGCCATGCAATTCTCCCTTGGCCGCCTGCTCCAGCGCATCGGCCCACGGCACCACGCGGTAGTCCACCGCGATGCCCTCCGCCGCGTACACCTTTCGCAGCACTTCCACCACGTAGCCCGGACGCTCCGTCTGCGGCTCGCCGTTAAACGGCATCCACTGGTCCGCGCCGATGCGCAGCGTTTCCGCAGCGAAAGTCCCCGCGCTCAGCGCAAGCGACAGCCATCCAAGCAAAGCCAATCGAGGGTAGCTCATGCGTCGATGTTTTCGGCTCTGGCGCGCCGAAACTTAGCGAAAAACGCTGAGCAGTTTTACCCACGGTTCCGGCACGCAGCCCTCGCCTGGGTGGGAGTGGTTTGCGAGTGAGCCTTGGCGTGCGGCTGGGGACGAGGCTTAGCCAGGGCGGCCAAGTGCCGTTTGCTCAAAAATTCCTAGCCGCTGCGCTGCGCACCGCGTTGCCCTTCCGCCAAGCGGGCCAGAAAGGGCTGCCAGGCGTCGCCGGTCGGGTCTTCCAGACCGGGAAAATGCGTCTCGCGTCGCGTCCGCAGTTCGGTGCCGCCTTCGATGGCGTTCCAATACTGCACCGTGCGCGTCACCTGCATTTCCGCCGCTGTGCCGTTTGCTGCGGCAAAGTCCAGCGTCTGCACGCTCACGCCAAAGCCGCCGAAGTAGCCCTCCAGCTTGCTGCCGAGGATCGCGAGGATCTCCGTCGCTGTCTCCTCGCCCAGTTGGTTCACCAGTTCCGCCGTCAGCTTGGCCCGCAGCGCGTCTCCTGCGCTCGCATAGGCGGGGATTTCCATCCGGTAGCGGCCATCCGCCATCGGCTTCACCGTCGCCAGCGAGGCCTCGAAAGTCTGTCGGATCGTCTGGATATGCGCCGTCGCCGCCGCAAAGGCCGCCCACTGCCGCGCTGTCAGCTCCAGTTCCGAGCCACGCGCGAGCAAATGCAGCGCCGCCTGCTCCGCCAGATTGGCCGCCTCCTGTGCGCCGAGCGCCTCGGCGGTGCCTTTCGCCGGTGCCGGCGGGGCCGCGAAATAGACGATAGGCTCGCCGGCCGCGACGGCATCCGGCAGTGCCGTGGCCGCCTCGGTCCGCATCGGAGCAAAGGAAGACTCCGTTTTCGCCTCCACTCGCAGGAACTTCGCTGTTCCCAGCCCTGCCACCCCCGCCAGGCCGAGCGCGGCCAGCGAAAGGAGGATCGTCCGGGGTTGAGGCATGATTCTTCAGCAAATCCATCTCTCCTCTTCCCGCCACAAGATTTTTGCGAAAATCGCTAAAGTTTTCCGCCGCCGTGCCGACCGCACTCGCACCGCCCGGCCCTTGGCCCCCCAGTTGCGGCCCGCCACACAAACTCCCGGTACCCCCATGACTTCTCCCCCGCCGCCTGTTATACTGCGGTTGTCCCGGGTCCCGTACGGGCCCGAAACCGAAAAAAATTCGATCCCACCCATGAAGAGAGAGCGAAAGCTGCGGTCCGATGCGAAACTGGCGGTCTTGAGCGCGCACCAGCACGCCCGGCTCCGCGCCTGGCTTGAAGAGGATAATCTCAGCTACGTCGCCGTCGCGGCCCTCGTGCGCGCCGAGTTTGGCCTCAGCGTCGGGAAAGACGCCGTGGCCGGCTACTGGCGGCGATGCATCCTTCCGCAGCGCCAAGCCGATGACGTCGCCGCCTCGGCTGCCGCCCTCGCGACTCTACCCGCGTCCAAGTTTGATGCAGCCACCCTTAAACTCGCCCGCATGCTCGCCTTTCAGGCACTCAGTCAGCAGCAGCCCGATCTGCCGACGGCGGTCGCGTTGTCTGCTCTGGCCGACCGCGCCGAGCGGCTCACGCTTTCTCAGCGCCGCCAGTCTCTCGCTGAGCGCAAGGCGTCCACTCGCGTCCAGCCCTCCGCTGCCCAGCCGGAGTGCCCCGCTCCGCCCGCCGACGTTGTTGCCCATCCCGGGACGCCGCGCGAGGAGCCCACACATCAACCCATCGCGCCTCCCCCAGCCCAGGTAGTCGCGCTCCAGCCCGCTTCCGCCCCTCTATATCGGGGCTATTCTGCCCTTGTCGGCCCTCCGCCGGCAGAAAAATTTCCCCTCAGCCCGCAGCCTGCGCTGTCGCTCCCTCCGCCATCCGCCTCCGCGCTCCTCCGACCCGCCGCCTGACATAGCGCAGCGATCGGGCAAGTCCCGGCTTAGCCATGAAACATTCCCTCTGCTACGTATCCAGCGCTCGCTGCCCTGCCCCGCTTCGCGGGTGCCACCGGCAGAATGGTCGGGGCGGTGAGATTCGAACTCACGACCTCTACGTCCCGAACGTAGCGCTCTACCAGGCTAAGCTACGCCCCGACATTCAGTGAAGAGGTGCTTAAGTGAGGGAGTGACGCCGCTCAATCAAGAGGAAAGTTGCATGTTCGCAAAATCGTTGGTCCTCGCCTCGCCGAAATGTTGCCGCAGAGCCGATTGCACTACGCATCGCCCTCGCCCGTTCTGTAGGCGCGGCGTCCTCATCCCACGACCCGCAGGGTCAGCGGATAGCGGTACAGTATGCCGTCCGAAGCTTTCACCGCGCCCACCACCGCCAGGATAAGACCCGCGAGCCACAGCGCGCTCACCACCACAAATCCAATTCCGATCCACATGAGCGGAATGCAGAGGATCGACCACAGCACCCACGACAGATGGAAGTTCAAGGCCTCCGCCGCGTGTGCGCCCACTCCGTCGCTTTCCCGGCGCTTCAAAAGCCATACGATGAAGGGCAGCAAAAAAGGCGCGCCCACAAACATCGACAAGTGACACAGCAGCATCAGCGCCTTGTCACTGGTCGAGACGGGCGTGCCGGCTGGCGGAGGGATGGGAGCGGAATCGGAGGCCATGCAAATACGGATTACGCCCTCACCTTACCCGTTTCTGCTTACTTGTGCCATTACAATGCGCCGCCGGTTTGAGAGCCTCCCGCCGCTCCGCGCCACGCGCCCGCCCCGCCGATTTTCAACGCGATAAATATTACACTTCACGCGCGTCGAAAAACTGTTTCTGAATGTAACTGCCCCTTTACTTGCGCCGCCTGGATGGCTCCTCTTCATCCCGCGCCGCCTCACCCCTCTACCCTTTTTGCGGCCCCCGCGGGCCGCTGTCTGCTGCGACTAGTTTTTAGCGATCAACCCTATGAACCTACCCCGTTCTACCCATCGCGCACTCCGGCGTCTCTTCCGCCTGTGCACCGCCACCACGAGCGCACTCGTCTTCGCCGCTGCGCTTCAGGCGCAGTCCGTGCCCACCGGCACCATCGAAGGCCGCGTGCTCGATGCCCGCCGCGGCGAATACCTCGAAAAAGCCCGCATCGTCATCGAGGGCACCAATCAGGAAGTGCTCACCGATTCCACGGGCAATTTCCGCATCGCCAATGTCGCTCCCGGCACGGTGACGCTGAAGGTCTCCTTCACGGGTCTCGGCACCCAGACGCAGACGATCATCGTGGGCTCCGGCCAGCGGGTGCAGCAGGATATTACTTTCGGCGCGGCGGGCCAGGGCCCCGCACAGGATGCGATCAAGCTCGATGCCTTCACGGTCTCCTCTTCCAAGGAGATGGATGGCTCCGCGCTCGCCATGAACGAGCAGCGCTATGCGCGCAACATCATGCAGGTCGTCACCGCCGACGAATTCGGCACGATCGCAGACGGCAGCATCGGCGAGCTCATGAAGTTTCTCCCGGGCATGACGAGCGACTACACGGGCGGCGACGCCCGGCGCGTCTCGATCAACGGCGCCCCGGCGGACAATGTGCCGATCTCGATGGGCGGTTTCGAAATGGCCAGCGCCGCGGGCGCGGGCACCCGCCGCGCGGTGGAGCTCGACCAGGTCTCGAGCAACAATATCGCGCGCCTCGAGATCAACCGCTCCCCCACGCCCGATACTCCCGGCGCCGCCCTCGCCGGCTCCGTCAATCTCGTGCCCCGCAGCGCCTTCGAGCGCAGCCGGCCCACCTACAGCTATAATGCACAACTGATGTTCAAGGATGCCGAGTCCACCCTCGGCAAGACCCCGGGCCCCCGCTGGGGTGAGTGGACCCGCAAGGTCAATCCCGCCTTCGACCTTTCGGCCATCGTGCCCGTCACCAAGACCTTTGGCTTCAGCATCTCCGGCGGCTACTCCCTGCAATACACGCCCCAGCCTAATGCCGCCATGCAATGGCGCGGCGCTCACACCGTCACCAATCAGTCCGCCACCGCCACGCCCACCGGCACCGGCCAATGGTTTCCCGATACCACCCCGCAAAATCCCTACCTCGGCACGTTTTCCTGGCGCGATAGCGGCAAGCACACCACCCGCCACTCCTTCGCCACCACGGTCGATTGGCGGCCCGCCCAGTACGATCGCCTCACCTTCGGCTTCCAGTACGGCATGCTGAAGGAGAACTTCGCCACCCGCTCCCAGACCTTCCAGATCAACCGCGTCTTCCCTGGCAACTGGTCGCCCACCCACACCTGGGGCATGGTGCCCACCTACCCCGCCACCGGCACGCCGGTGAATTCCGGCCAGATTTCCATCGCCAATAGCGGCCGCATCCGCCCCGGCCGCACGATCTCACCCTCCCTTCGCTGGCTCCATGATGGCCCCACTTGGAAGACGGATACCGGCGTGGCCTACGGCAATTCGCGTATCCACTATCAGGATATCGATCTCGGTGCCTACAACGGTGTCACGATCCAGCGCAACAACGTCCAGATCCTCTTCGACGACATCTACTACCTCCGCCCGGGCAAGATCACCGTCCTCGATCATCTCGGCCGCCCGGTCGACTGGACGAATCTCAACGAATACGCCCTCGTCTCCGCCAACAGCAACCGGCAGAAGACCTACGACACCGTCAAGCAGGCTTACAGCAACGTGCGCCGCGATTTCTACGTGCGGGATCTCCCCGTCACCCTCAAGGCCGGTGTCGATGTCCGCCAGAAGGTGCGCGACCTGCGGGGCCCCGGCGGCAATCTTGAGGAGTACATCTTCGTCGGCGCCGATGGCGTCACCAACTCCACCCGCATGCCGTACAACCAGGCCGGCGTGCCCCACGACGACAACGTCGGCCGCTTCATCGACGACGCCTTCTCCCAACGCATCCCCGATTTCGGCATGCCCCGGCAGCAGTTTGTCGACAACAAGAAGGTCTGGGAATACTTTAAGGCCAATCCCACCCACTGGACTCGCAACGCTGCGACCGATTACTCGGATGTCACCCTCTTCTCCCGCCGCGCCGAGGAGATTATCTCCGCTGCCTACTTCCGGGTCGACAACGCGTTTTTCGCCAATCGGCTGAAGGCCACCTGGGGTCTGCGTGCCGAGCAGACCAACATCGATGCCGAGGGCCCGCTCACCGATCCCACTCTAGCCTACCAGCGTGACGCCAACGGCAATGTCATCCGCAATGCCGCCGGCCAGCCGCAGTTCATCGTCCCGCCGACCCCTATCACGCTGGCCTACAATCAGCTCACCATTATCGACCGCGGCTATAATGCCAAGAAGGAGTACCTCCGGCTCTTCCCCAGTATCAATCTAAGCTACAATTTCTGGGAAAACATCATTGGCCGCGTCTCTTACTATCAGACGGTCGGTCGCCCCGACTTCAACGAGTACTCCGGCGGCCTCATCCTCCCCAACACGGAGAATCAGAACCCCAACGACCGCATCACCGTCAGCAATGTCTCGCTCCGCGCCTGGCAGGCCGAGACCTACATGGCGCGTCTCGAGTACTACTTCAAGGGCGGCCAGTTCTCCGTCATGTACTACGTGCGCGACTACGACAATATGTTCGGCAATGTCACGACGCCTGTGACCCCCGAGTTTCTGGATGCCTACTCGCTCGATCCCGACACCTACGGCATCTATCAAGTTGTCACGAAGTTCAACGTCCAGAATCCGATTCGCCAGAAAGGCTTCGAGATCGACTACCGCCAGCAGCTCACCTTCCTGCCCCACTGGGCGCGCGGCGTGAATGTCATGGCCAACGTCAGCTCCCAGCGTGCGCGTGATTCCTACGACTACCTGCAGGATATGAACCCCTTCACCGCCAACTGGGGCCTCAGCCTCGTGCGCCCGAAGTTCAATATCCGCATCAACGAGAACTACCGCGGCATCCAGCGCCGCGCTGCTGTCGCCTCCACGGGCCGCGGCATCGAGCCCGGCACGTACAACTACCGCCCCAAGCGTCTCTACATCGACGTGAGCGGCGAGTACTTCCTCAAGCGCGGCCTCGGCGTTTTCATCTCCATCCGCAATATCGGCAGCGCCACCGAAGACACCAAGATCTACGGTCCGAATACGCCCCGCTACGCCCACTTCCGCCAGCGTGACGACTACGCCTCGCTCTGGACGGTCGGTGTGAAGGGCAGCTTCTAACTCCGCCGCCCCACGCCTTGTCTCAAGGCACGCGCGCCGTCTCCACCAGGGACGGCGCGTTTGTTTTCTAGCCGCGGAGGCGATTCCACTGCTCCAGCACTCCCGCCCAGAGCGCCGCCTCACCTGCGTGCCCGTGCCGCTCGAGCGCGCCGCGGATCTCGGCGAGCGTCGGCTCCGTGACCTGGTGCTTAGGGTCGGCCGGAAACTCCGGGCGCGCAACCCGCGCCAGCGCCCAGCACGCCCAGGCCCGCCACCGCCGCTGGTCGCGGCGCGGCTCGTTCATGCGATCGGCGTAATGCTGGAAGTGCACGCGCGGATTGCCGAGAAAAAGGTCGGGCGGCGTCGAGGCGATCAGCCACGTCATCGCCGCATACGGGAGGGGATGCTCCTGCAGGATCGGCTCATCGCCCCGCAAGTCCGCGCCGAGCGCGCGGTCGAGGCAAAGCAGTGCGCGAGCCGCGAAACGCCGCTGCCACAGCGCGTGCCCGTACTCCAGGCAGGCGAGGTAAAACTCCGCGCCACGATCGCCCGCGCGGTGCAAATGCAGCGAGCGCCAGTCCAGCCCCGGCCGGGGGGCAGGCAGATAGGGGCAGGAAGGGAGCGGCAAGGCCATGCGCCCGGCTTCGTGCCGGAGATGGCGCGCGCCGTCAACGCGCGCGGTTTCGCTTGGCGCGGCTCAGGCTTTCGGCGACAACCGCCGGGTCTGAATCCACACCCGACACCTTCCGACGCCCCACCTTCTCCGCCGCCAGAGAAACCGCTCGTCCATGAGATCTCCGGCTGGCGGCGGGCGCTGCTGTGGCCATTCGCCATGATCGTGCGCCTGTGGGGCATGTCGCTCCGCTTCGAAGCCACCCCTGCCGACATCGCGGCCTATTCCAAGCGCGACCAACCGGTGGCGATGGTGCTGTGGCACAATCGCCTCTTCCTCGCCTCGGAGATCGTGCGGCGCTACCGGCAGGGCCGGCCGGCCTACGCGCTCGTCAGCGCCAGCCAGGATGGCGGCTGGCTCACCGCGTTCTTTTCCCTCGCCGGCGTGCGCACCGTACGCGGCTCCAGCAGCCGGCTCGGCCGCGAGGCCGCGAGCGCCTTGGTGGAAATGCTCCGCTCCGGCCACGATATCGGGCTCACGCCCGATGGCCCGCGCGGCCCGTGCTACGAGATGAAGCCGGGCGCTGTGATCGTGCCGCGCCGCACCAAGGCGCCGATCCTGGTGATCGGCGGCGAGTTCTCCTCGGCCTGGCAGCTCAAGAGCTGGGATCGCTTCTACCTCCCCAAACCCTTTTCGCGCGTGCGCATGCGCTGCGAGGTGCTCATGCCCGAGCAACTCGCCGATCGCGATGCCGGCATGGCACTGCTGCACGAGCGGCTGCTCGCGCTGAATCGCGACCAGCCGCTGGCGGGCCGCTAGCCTCAGAATGTCGGCTTGAGCAGCACCGAGCCGCCCGACTCGAGCACGTAATCGGGGCCGGTGCTCCAGCTGAGGTCGTTCACGAGGAACTTGAAGATGAACGGGCGGGCCGACTCTCCGAGCTGCACCTCCCAGAGGTCGCTGCCAAGATTGGTCATCAGCAGGCCGGCGTCCCAGCTCAGGCCCGGGCCTTCGCCGCGGAGGGTGATCGTGTTGCCAAAGCCCACGTCGATCTTGGCGGCAATCGTGGTCGTCACCGCCTTGCGCGCGACTTCCTTGACCTGCGCCACCGGAGCCGGTGCAGGCTCCGCGACCGGAGCGACCGCGGGCGCGGCGGGCTTGGGCTCGGGCGCCGTGGCGGCGACGCGGGTGGGCGCCTTGGCCGCGGGCTTCTTCGCCGCAGTCTTGGCCTTGGGCTTTGCCGCCCCGGCGGCAGCGGCGGCCTTGATAATGGCCGGGGACGTGAGTTTTGTCGCTGGGGCGGGCGACTTCGTGGCTTTCGTGGTCTTTTTAGCGCTCATTGGTTCTTAGGTTGTGACGTGGGTTAACCCCGTAATCACAACAAACCTAGCAAATCGGAGGCCAACGCACCAGCGGTGAATCGGTCATGTGACCGACTTGTCACCGCCACCGTGCCAAAGCCGCGCTGCACGGCGATTTGTGACGTTTTCCGTGTCCGTTTCAGCTTCGGAAACGAAAAACCCGCCTGCGGCGGGTAAAGTGGTGGACCAGATCGGGATCAAACCGACGACCTCATCGTTGCGAACGATGCGCTCTATCAACTGAGCTACTGGCCCCTGAGGGAGGTGAGGTATTGGAAAAACGTGGGTCGCAAGTAAACACCAATTTTCGTTTCCGCCAAAATCAGCGCCCTTTTTCCGCGGAGGGATGCCTCAATCCGACTCCGCCAAGTGGCGGGCAAAGATCATCTTGCCACCCGCGGTGGGCAGCACCGAGACGATCTCGGCCTGGATGCGGCGGCCGATCAGGGCGCGGCCGTTGGAGACCACCACCATCGAGCCATCTTCGAGGTAGCCGACGGCCTGGCCTTCTTCCTTGCCGGCTTTTACCAACTCCACATCCAGCCGCTCGCCCAGCATGAGCTCGGGGCGGAGCGACTTGGCGAGCACGTTGAGATTGAGCCAGGGCACGCCGTGAAACTCCGCGAGCTTGGCGAGGTTGTAGTCGGTCGTGAGCAGCTTGGCCCGCATCGACTGCGCGATGAAGACGAGCTTGGCATCCACATCCTCACGCTTGGTCACTTCGCTCTCCGGGATGCGGATATCGAGATGCTTGATCTTGCGCAGCTCGTTGAGCACCTCGAGGCCGCGGCGGCCGCGAGCCTGCTTGTGCGGATCGGCCGAATCGGCGATGACACGCAGCTCATTGAGCACAAAGCGCGGAATCACGAGGCCCGCCGTGAGAAAGCCCGACTCGCAAACCCGTGCGATGCGGCCATCGATCAGCACGCTTGTGTCGATGACGACGAGCGGCACATCGACCTCGTGCGGCACGAAGCGGATATAGGGAATGATGAGGTTGAACTCATCCTTGCCGCGCAGCGCGATCACCGTCGCCAGGTACGGGCAGACGAGGAAAAGCGCCAGCCGCACCAGATAGATCACCTTGTCGTCCCCCTGCTCGAGAAGCGGCGAAGCGCCGACCAGGTAGGCCACAAGGGACCCTACACCTATGCCCACCGTGACGGCCGAGAGCCCGCGGAGCGAAAAGCCCTTGAGCATGATATCCACCAGCACGACGAGCAGGCCGATGCAGAGGCCGACCGTGAGTGCGACGCCGCGATAGCGATCCCAATCCGTGATCGTGTAGCAAACGAGCCAGCCCGCCGCGGCGCAGAGCGCGATAAAGACGAGCCGTATCGGCAAAAGGGTTTTATCCATGAAAAGTGGTGAGCCCGGCGACGAATCTACTGGAAGCGCAGCGTCCGGGTGAGCATCAGGAAGACGGGCACGCCGACCATGACCGCGATCAGCACGTACAACAGCAGTTGCACGCGGCGGGCTTTTTCCTTTTCAGCATCCGTCGGTTCCATTTCGGTGCAGCGCACCAAAGCCACTTCCCCATGACAACGCAATACTGGCTCGTTAAGTCCGAGCCCGAGACGTACTCCTTTGCCACCTTCGTCAAGGAGAAGAAAACCGACTGGACCGGCGTGCGCAACTACGCCGCGCGTCTCAATCTGAACGCGATGAAGCCGGGCGATCAGGTGCTCTTTTACGAGAGCATGGGACCGAAGGCGGTGGTGGGGTTGGCGGAGGTGACCAAACCTGCATTTCCCGACAAGACCGCAGAAGAAGACGGCTGGGTGGCGGTCGAAATCAAGGCGGGCAAGGCGCTAAAGAATCCCGTTACCCTTTCGCAGGTAAAGGAAGTGCCCGCGCTTAAAAACATGGCGCTGCTGCGGCTCTCCCGTCTGTCGGTGCAGCCGGTGACCGAGATCGAGTACAAGACGATCCTCAAGCTCGGCGGCCTCTAATCGAATGGCAGCCATCATCGACCAGCTGACTATCCTTGCCCCCGGCCTGCTCGGGGGCTCGGTCGCGCGCGCGGCCCGGGCGGTTGGCGCCGCGAAGCGCATCGTGATCTGGGCCCGCCGACCGGAGACTCGGCTCCAGTTGCGGGAGCAGCCGTGGTGCGACGACGTAGCCGATACGCCGGAGGCGGCGGCGCGCGGTGCGAGCCTCGTGGTCATCGCATCCCCTGTGGACAAGATCGTGCCGCTGGCCCAGCAGATAGCCCCGGCCTTGCCCCTAGGCGCGATCGTGACCGATGTCGGGAGCGTGAAGGGCGAGATCTCGCGGCTTGGCCACACCGCGCTGGCGCCCCGCGCGCACTTCATCGGCGCCCACCCGATGGCAGGCTCGGAAAAGACCGGCTGGGAACACGGCACGGAGCATCTCTTCCAGCGTCGCACGTGCTTCGTGACTCCGCTGCCGGAAAGCGATGCCGCCGCCACCACGGCCGTGGCGGCCTTCTGGCGGGAGCTCGGCTCGGAGGTCGTGACGGTCGGCGCGGACCAGCACGACGAGATCGTGGCACACATCAGCCACCTCCCGCAGGTGATCGCTTCGTCGCTGTGCTCCTTCCTCGGCACGAAGAACCACGCCTGGCGCAATTACGCGGGCGGCGGCCTCCGCGACACCACGCGCATCGCTGGCAGCGACCCGCAGCTCTGGCGCACCATCCTCGAGCAAAATCGCGACGAGGTGCTCCGCGCACTGCGCCAGTTCGAGGAGGAGCTGCATCAATTTCAAATCGCCCTGGCCAATCGCGACTACGTCGAGGTCGTCGCTCGGATCGAGCGCGGCAAGGCATACCGGGACCAATTCCGACCGCCGCCGCCCCCAACGTGAGCCGACAGGAAAAGCGTCTTCAGCAGATCGAGCGCTCGGCCCTGCGCGAGGCGCAGAAGGCGCAGCGTCGGCATCCCGAACAGTCGGTGACGCGCGAGGAGTTGCTGTCCAAGAAAGTGCAGGTGCTGACGAAAGCAGACCGTATCGCGCTCTTTGTCGTCGCAGTACTGGCGGTCGGCGGAGGCGTCCTCCTCCTTCGCGCGGACTACTCTCCTATCGCCAGCTGGGCGCTTATCATCTTTGGTACCGCTGTCTTTGTTTTTTCGGTCGTCGGCTGGAGGCGAACCCTAAAGGAAATCGCGGGGGCGATTGGAGAAGGCGCGGTAGATATCCTGATTCGGGCGGTGATCAAATCCCTCGACGGGTTGTAGATGATCGAGCCACAGACTCTAGGACCTTCATGCGCTGCTTCGTCCCCGTAAAAACTCCTTGGCGCGGGCGCAGAGGTGCGCGACGCTCGGCCCTTCATGTCCCTGCCTGACCTGCTGCCGATCCCGCCCTTCACTCGCCCGGTGCGAGGCGAGGTGGCGCTGCCCGGCTCGAAGAGCCTCACCAACCGCGCGCTGATGCTTGCCGCCTTGTGCGACAAGCCTGTCACCCTCACGGGTGCGCTTTTCAGCGAAGATACGCATCTGATGGCGGAGGCGCTCCGCAAGCTAGGCCTGAAAGTCGACGCCGACGAGGCGGCCGCGAGCGTGCGGGTATCCAGCCAGTCGGATGCATTCTCCGTCGGCGAAGCCGATCTTTTCGTGGGCCTGGCAGGCACGGCCGCGCGCTTTCTCACCGCGCTGTGTGCGGCAGCGCCCAGCGGGCTCTACCGCATCGACGGCATCCCACAGATGCGAAAGCGCCCGATGAAGCCGCTGATCGAGGCGCTGCGCGCGCTCGGCGCGGATATCCGCTGCACCGGCGAGGAGGGCTTTTTCCCCATCGAGATCCGCGCCAGCGGGCTGGCGGGCGGTCCGGTGAGCATCGATGCGCGCGAGAGCAGCCAACTCCTCTCCGCCCTGCTGATGGTGGCGCCGCTCGCGCGCACCCCGGTGGAAGTGACGCTCGTCGGCGGCGTGCGCTGGCCTTTTGTGCGGATGACGACCAAGCTCATGGAGCAGTTTGGCCAGCCGCCAATCGAGGAAGGCAGCGAGAGCGGCTTTGTGGTCGCCAGCGGCAAGGCCTACTCGCTTCCCGGCGCATCCTACGCCATCGAGCCCGATGCAACGGCAGCGAGCTACTTCATCGCGCTGCCGCTTGTCACGGGCGGCACGCTCGCTCTGCCCAATCTCCGCTCCGGCCTGCAGGGGGACGCCCATTTCATCGAGGTGCTCTATCGCGCGGGGCTCCTCGGCGAGGCGACCGGCCGCTCGCTGGCGCTCCAGCGCGATCCGGAGAAAAAACTCACCGGCGTCACGCAGGATTTCAGCTCGTTTTCCGACACCTTCCTCACCCTCGCCGCGATCGCGCCGCTGCTCGAGGGGCCGACCCACATCAGCGGCATAACGCACACGCGCAAGCAGGAGACCGATCGCGTCGCTGGCATGGCGTGCGAACTCAAGCGCCTAGGGCAAGACGTCGTGGAGACGGAAGACGCGCTCACGATCACGCCGCGCCCGCTGAAGAGCGGAGAGATCATCGAGACGTACGGCGACCATCGCTTCGCCATGAGCTTCGGCATCCTCGGCTGCCATGACCTGCACGGCAACGGCAAGCCGTGGCTAACGATCCGCAATCCCGCCTGCTGCGTAAAAACTTTCCCGCACTTTTTCGAGTTGCTGGAATCGCTGCGGCAAAAATCGTTGGCGGGCTGATGGGTCCCTCCTCCTTCATCATCGTCGCCATCGATGGCGGCGCCGCCTCCGGAAAGTCGTCGTCGTCGCGCACGCTGAGCGAGCGCTTCCATCTGCTGCACGTCGACACCGGCTCGTACTATCGCGCCATCACCGCCGAACTGCTGCGGCGCAATGTGGCGGCGGCCGATCTGGCAGCGGTGCACGCCGCGCTCGAAGGCATCCAACTTGGCACGCGCGTGGAGGGCCGCTCGGCACAGATGGAGATCGGTGGGCGCGTGGTGCCGGAAGCGGATATCCGCAGCAAGCAGGTGAACGACCATGTATCCCACTTTGCGGCGATCCCCGAGGTACGCGCGGCGCTGCTCGCGTATCAGCGCAGCCAGGCAGACGTGGCGCGGGCGAAGGGCTTTCGCGGCGTGGTGATGGAGGGCCGGGACATCGGATCCGTCATTTTCCCCAACGCGGATTTCCGCTTTTTCCTCCACGCCGACCCCGAGGAGCGGGCCCGCCGCCGGGCCAGCGAGGGAGGCCAAGACTCCATCAAGGAGCGAGACCGCCTCGATACACAGCGAAAGACCGCGCCCCTCGCGTGCCCGAGCGGGGCAATCTCGATCGACACCACCCACCTGACGCTGCCGCAAGTCGTGGAGACCCTGGCGCAGCCCATCGCAGCGAAACTCACCGCCACATGAGCCGGGCATTCCCACAGGTCGAGATGCAGCGGGTGTATGGCCTGTGCCACTACATCCTGCGCGTGCTGTACGACATGTTTTTCCGCGGCGAAGTCGTGGGGCTGGAGAACATGCCCGCACGTGGCGGAGTGCTGCTCGCGGCCAACCATGCGAGCCATCTCGACCCACCGATGATCGGCTGCCAGATCTCGCGCCAGATCGCGTACTTCGCCCGCAAGACCCTCTGGAAAGGCGGCATCTCCTCGTGGTGGCTCGACTCCGTGGGCACGATCCCCGTCGACCGCGACGGCGGCCAGGATGTGAGCGCGATCAAGCGCGTGCTCAAAGCGATCAAGGAGGAACGCGGACTGATCCTCTTCCCCGAAGGCACCCGGTCGCCTGACGGAAAGCTCCAGCCAGCGAAAGCGGGCGTAGGCTTCATCGCGTGCAAGACGCAGGTGCCAGTGGTGCCGGTGCGGATTTTTGGCTCATTTGAGGCCTTCGGCAAGGGACGAAAGCTCAAGCCGGGCACACCGGTGACCATCGTGTTTGGCAAACCGATACCGCCATCCGTGTACGACGACCCGAAGGCAGGCAAGGAGCGCGCGCAACGCGCCAGCGAGATCATCATGAACGAAATCGCCAAGCTCCAGCCGCCGCCGCAACTGGTGATCTGAGGGAGCGCCGATTTTTCACCGGCGGCTGGCGCTTTTGGCGCGGCCGATTGTCATCCCGAGTACGCCGTGCAAACCCTCACTTACTGGAAAGTCGACGAGTGCGCTGCCTACTATGACCGCCTCCTCTTCTCGGGCTGGTGCCACGTACCGGGCGGAGTGATCGTGGCGATTGACGTGCAGTTCCAAGGCGGATACACGTGCCGGCTGCGGAGCTTTGGCCAGCCAAGTCCCGATGTGGACGCCGCCTACGGCCCGGGCGCGTCGCAGGTGCGCTTTGCGGAGTGGCTGGATCTGCCGACAGGCGTCGCGGGCACCAATTTCGAGCTTCACTGCACGCTGGCCGACGGGCGCGTCTTCTTCGGCCCGGACGGGCTCAGCAACGCAGCCTGGGGCGATCCCTACTATCAGAGCTGGGAGAACTTCGTCGCGCAACTCGGCGCATACCCCTCCGGCGCCGTGCTGGAGCTCGGCTCGCGCGCGCGCTCCGCGATCACTCGACGCCATCGCGTGCCGGCGCATCTGGAGTATGTAGGCCTCGATATCCTAGCGGGGCCCAATGTGGATGTCGTGGGCGATGCGCATGAACTGGCGCGCGTGCTGGCGGGGCGCAGATTCGTAGCGGCATTCTCCACCTCCGTATTCGAGCACCTCGCCATGCCATGGAAAGCCGTGATCGAGCTCAATCGCGTACTCGAGACTGGAGCTCTCGTCTATACGGCGACGCACCAGACCTTCCCGCTGCACGAAGAGCCGTGGGATTTCTGGCGTTTTTCACAGCATAGCTGGCGCGCGCTTTTCAACCCGCATACCGGCTTTGAGGTGCTGGAGGCAGTCGTAGGCGAACCGGCGCGCATCCACTCGCGCCGAACTTCCGATGTCACGCGCGACATGCATCACAGCCCGGCGTGGCTGGGCTCCGCCTGCATCGCGCGCAAAGTCAGCGACACCACCCTCTCGTGGCCGGTGCCGATCGAGGCTGCGGCCCAAGCGATGTACCCCAGCGCCGTGATGACAGCACCGCCGACGACCGACCGGACCTAGCCGGAAACGCGTGGACGGCCAGGACACGGCAATCGCAGCTCGACGCCAGACGAGGCATGGCACAACGTCGGGCCCTCATTCCCCCCATGAAATCCCTTACCCTGCTGGCCGGTATCGCCGCCTCATCATTTGCGCTTTCGCTGCACGCGCAGCCGAAGCTCGTAAAGACGTGGGAGACCGAGGCCACCCTGAAGACGCCGGAGTCGGTGCGGTTTGACGCTACCGGAAAGGTTCTTTACGTCGCCAATATCGACGGCAAGGAACCGTGGGCAAAAGACGGCAAGGGCTCGATCGCCAAGGTCGGCCTCGACGGCACGGTAATCGCCGCCGAATGGGTGACCGGTCTCGAAGCCCCGAAGGGCATGGGCCTGCACAACGGCAAGCTGTATGTCGCGGACATCGACCGCATGGTAGTGATCGACGTGGCCAAGGGCGCCATCGCCCAGACGATCCCCGTAGTCGGAGCCCAGCGGCTCAACGACGTGAGCATCGGAAAGGACGGCACCGTCTACATCAGCGACATGCAGGGCCTGAAGATCTACGCTCTCAAGAACGGCAAGCCCGAGGTCTTCTTTGCCGAGGGCCTGAAGCGCCCCAACGGCGTACTCTCACATGGCGACGACCTCTACATCCTCGACTCGGGGGCGCTGCTGAAAGTCGGCAAGGACAAGAAAGTTACCAAGGTGGCCGACGGCATGGACGCCAGCACCGACGGCATCGAGCACGTGCAAGGCGACGAATTCATCGTCTCCTGCTGGGCGGGGGCAATCTACTCGGTAAAGAGCGGCACGGCCACCCTCCTGCAGGATACCCGCCCGCAGAAGCCCAACACCGCGGACATCGGCTACGACAGCAAGACCAAGACGGTGTACGTGCCGACGTTTTTCACGAACACGGTCATCGCGTACCAACTGAAATAAGG
Source organism: uncultured Opitutus sp. (assembly GCA_964480585.1). Taxonomy (GTDB): domain Bacteria; phylum Verrucomicrobiota; class Verrucomicrobiia; order Opitutales; family Opitutaceae; genus ER46. Next base: position 252,744 of record CAYZPV010000001.1, read on the forward strand.
ACGGCGCGCGAAACCGCGACGCACCTTACAAGGCAGGCCCCGTGGCCTGCCTTTTTCATGAACAGAGCGCTCAACCCGAGGAGGAGGAAAAAAGCGCGTCGGCCCGGCGTGCGGCCAAGGCCGACCCAATCGCGCTTGCCGCGTCCGACGCAGTCTGGTTTTCTCGCGGGGATTTTTCATTCATGAGCACAGCCCCCGACCATACCCGTAAACACTCTTCCATCATTGTAGATGGCCCGAGCCGCGCCGGCGCCCGCTCCATGCTGCGGCCTGTGGGCTTCAGCGAGGACGATTTCAAGAAGCCGGTCGTAGGCGTCGCCTCGCTCTGGAGCATGGTCACGCCGTGCAACATGCATATCGACAAGCTCGCCGTGGAAGCCGAGAAGGGCGTCAATGCCGCAGGCGGCAAGGCGATCATCTTCGGCACCATCACCGTATCCGATGGCATCAGCATGGGCACGCCGGGCATGCGCTACTCGCTTGTCTCGCGCGAGGTTATCGCGGACTCCATCGAGACCGTCGCCGGAGGCGAAGGCTTCGATGGCGTCGTGACCGTGGGCGGCTGCGACAAGAACATGCCTGGCTGCATCATCGCCATGGCACGCCTCAACCGCCCGGGCGTCTTCGTGTATGGCGGCACGATCCTCCCTGGCATCCATCCCGAGTCGAAGAAGGAGTGCGACGTCGTCTCCGTCTACGAAGCCATCGGCCAGCACGCCGCAGGCAAGATCGACGATGCCGGCCTCCACAAGATCGAGGCCTGTTCCATCCCCGGCCCCGGCTCCTGCGGCGGCATGTACACTGCCAATACGATGGCCTCCGCCATCGAAGCGCTGGGCATGAGCCTGCCCAACAGCTCCGCGCAAATCGCCATCAGTGAGGACAAGAAGGAAGACTGCCGCCGCGCGGGCGAAGCCACCGTCGCCCTGCTGAAGGCCAACATCAAGCCGCGCGACATCATGACGCGGAAGGCATTTGAAAACGCGATCACCGTAACGATCGCGCTGGGCGGCTCGACCAACGCCGTGCTGCACCTCCTCGCGATGGCCCATGCCTGCGGCGTGAAGCTCTCCATCGATGACTTTACCAAGATCGGCAAGCGAGTGCCGGTGATCGCCGACCTCAAGCCCTCCGGCAAGTACGGCATGGTACATCTCACGCGCATCGGCGGCCTGCCGCCGCTGATGAAAGTGCTCCTCGATGCGGGCCTCCTTCATGGCGACTGCATGACTGTCACGGGCAAGACCGTGGCCGAGAACCTGAAGGGCGTGAAGCCCTATCCGAAAGATCAGGACGTGGTGCGCCCGCTCGACAACCCGATCAAAAAGGACAGCCATCTCCGAATCCTCTACGGCAATCTCGCGCCCGAGGGCGCAGTCGCCAAGATCTCGGGCAAGGAAGGCCTGCTATTCACGGGCAAAGCAATCGTCTTTGAAGGCGAAGAGAAGGCGCTCGACGCGATCCTCAAGCGCAAGGTGAAAGCCGGCATGGTGATCGTCATCCGCAATGAAGGCCCCGTAGGCGGCCCCGGTATGCGCGAGATGCTCTCGCCGACCAGCGCCATCATGGGCCTCGGCCTCGGCAAGGATGTGGCCCTCATCACGGACGGGCGCTTCTCGGGCGGCAGCCACGGCTTCGTGGTCGGCCACGTCACCCCGGAGGCGGCCAAGGGAGGCCCGATCGGCATCATCAAGAACGGCGACACCATCACTATCGACGCGGTGAAGAACGAGCTCACCCTGGACATCCCTGCCAAGGAGCTGAAGGCCCGCCTCAAGGCGTGGAAGCCCGGCAAGCCCAAGGAGACTCGCGGCACGCTCGCCAAATACGCGAAGCTCGTCAGCAGCGCCTCGGAAGGCGCCGTGACAGACAAGTACCTGTAAGGCTACGCCGCAAGGCCATCACTCCACGGGCGAGCCGAAAGGCTCGCCTTTTTTCTGGCGGCCGGGCTCGAGCGCGCTGCCGGAAGTCGTAAGCGGGACCTTGCAGGGCGCCGCTGCCGCCAGCAGCAGTGTGGCCAAGAGCGCCATCACAAGCGCGGAGACCACGATGATAGCAATGCTCATGACGCCACCACCCTCCCCCAGAAACCGCTGGCGGTCACGGGCTCACCAATACCGTCGCCCATGAAGCCCTCGGCGGTGAAATTGCCGTCGCGATCCCACGAGACCCGAGCGAGCAGCCCGGGAGCGCCGGGCGCGGAGGTGGGGAGATAGCGGCCGAGATCATCGTGCAGCCAAAACGTAATCGCATCGTCGCGCGAACAATCGGTGGAGAGCTCGACGTCGAAGCGCACCCGCGTGACGGCTTTATCCAATACGGCGGTCACCTGCGGGGCCTGCAGCCCGGGCCGGCAAATCAGCCACATTTCCGACGAGAAATCTCCCACGGTACTCACGGGCATCCACGCTATGCCAAGGCCACCTCCGGTGGTCTCCACGTTATTGACCCGAGCAACGGACGGCGGACGTGCGCCGCTGCCTAGCTGCAACTCGAGACAAAACGAACGCTGGGCATGCGCGGCGGGCTCAAGCGCAATGACGACCGAAAAATTAACCGTGTGCGAGAGTGCCTCGAGGGGAAACGGAGGCTGGCTGGCGAAGGCGGGAGAGAGGAGCGGAGGCGATTGCGTCATCGTAGGCATCGGGGCCCAGCTCTGCTGGTCGCTGAGCGGGCCGACGATCCCTCATGCGCATTTTTCATCCCAAAGGGGCCGTCGCATTCATACTGTATGACGGATTTCGGAAATTTCTCCGTGTCCATCGCCGCAAACCGTGGTTGATTGAGGGCTCCCATGAGCTGGTCACGTTTCCAAAAATACCTCTATCACAACGCCGACCTAGGCGTATCGCTTGACATCTCCCGGATGCCGTTCCCGGACGATTTCTTTTCGTCGATGGAGCCGCAGATCCAGCGCGCTTTCGAGGCGATGAAGCAGCTTGAGGCCGGCGCGGTCGCCAATCCCGACGAGAAGCGGATGGTAGGCCACTACTGGCTCCGCGCCCCGCAGCTCGCACCCAACGCTGACCTCGCGAGCGAAATCACGACGACACTCCAGCAGGTAAAGGACTTCACGGCGAAAGTGCATGCCGGAGAGATCGCGGGGCCGAAGGGCAAGTTTCAGAATCTGCTCGTGATCGGGATCGGCGGTTCCGCGCTGGGCCCGCAGCTCGTGAACCACGCGCTCGGCAATCCGCGCAAGGACGAGCTCTCCGTATACTTTTTCGATAATACCGACCCCGACGGGATCGACTACGTGCTCGCACAGCTGCGGACGCAGCTCGCGAAGACGCTCGTGGTGGTAATCTCGAAATCCGGCGGCACCGCCGAGACGCGCAACGGGCAGCTGGAAGCAATCGCCGCCTACAAGGCCGCGGGCCTCGAGTACGCCAAGCACTTCGTCGCCATCACAGGTGCGGGATCGAAGCTCGATCAGACCGCGCAGGCCGAGGGCTGGCTCGCGCGGTTTGCGATGTGGGACTGGGTCGGCGGCCGCACCAGCGAGCTGAGCGCAGTCGGCCTCCTGCCTGCAGCGCTCCAAGGCATCGACATCCAGGCAATGCTGGACGGCGCTGCAGCCATGGACGAAGTGACGCGATACCCCGTCACGGCACAGAATCCGGCGGCGCTGCTCGCGCTGATGTGGCACTACGCGACCGATGGCCGCGGCGCCAAGGATATGGTCGTACTTCCCTACAAGGACCGCCTGCTGCTCTTCTCGCGCTACCTGCAGCAGCTCATCATGGAGTCGCTGGGCAAAGAATTCGACCTGGATGGCCGAGTCGTGAACCAGGGCATCGCCGTCTACGGCAACAAGGGCTCAACAGACCAGCACGCCTATGTGCAGCAGCTCCGCGAGGGCGTGAGCAATTTCTTCGTGACCTTTATCGAGGTGCTGAAGGATCGCGATGCCAAGACGGCGCTCGAAGTCGAGCCAGGGGTGACGAGCGGGGACTTCCTGCAAGGTTTCCTACTCGGCACGCGCGATGCCCTGACCGAGAAGGAGCGGCACTCGATCACACTTACGATCCCGGACGTGTCGCCGCGCACGCTCGGGATGGTGATCGCGCTCTATGAGCGCGCGACCGGGCTGTACGCCTCTCTCGTCAACATCAACGCGTACCATCAGCCGGGCGTGGAAGCTGGAAAGAAAGCGGCGGGCGGCGTGATCGCGCTGAAGCTCAAGCTGGTCGAAGCGCTCAAGGCCGCGCCGGGCGAGGCCTTCACCGCGGAGGCGCTGGCCGAAAAGGCGGGAGCGCCGGAAAAAGCGGAGCACGCCTTCAAGATCCTCGAACACCTCGCCGCCAACAAGACGAGCGGAGTGAAGAAGCGCGCCAAGTCGCCGATCTACCTCTCGACGTACCGACTCGGCTGAGCCCCGGCTTGGCGGGTTTTACGACTCGCCTGGCTCCGCACGCCAACCACGGAGGAGAGATAACCGATCTCCTTCGCTGGCGTCGACCCCAAGGGCGGGACTACGACCGCCTCATCTTCCCCAGCCATGCCCCGCCTGCCCCTGATCCTCTGCCTCATAGCCCTCGCGGGCTCCGTGGTCTCGGCGTCGCTTTTCCTGCGCATCGGCAACTCCAAACAGCTCCTCGAGGCTCGCCTCGTCGACGCCAACGCGCGCTCAAGCCAGCTCGAAACCTCGCTCGCGCAGGCCAACGAGCAGAGCGGTGCGCTCAAGCAGCGCCTGCAAGCGGCCGAGGCCGCGGCCGCAGAGACACGCACGCAACTCGACGCCGCCCGGGCGCAGGTGCTGGCCGCCGACAGCCGCGCGACGCAGGCGGCCACCGAACTCGCGCAGGCCAAGGCCGTCGTGGGCTTGTACGAGCAGACATCCCGCGCGCTCGCCGAAGATCTCGAGGCCTTGCGCCAGGAGACCGCCCAAATCCGCGCCACCCACGCCGCGCCCGAGGCCGTTGAGGCTTACAAGAACACCATCGCTGAACTGGAGAAGCAGTTAGCGAGTGCGCGAAGCGGCTCGGCGGCCCCACGAGTGGCGGGAGCCTCGACCGCAGTCTTCACCAATCGGGCCGGGCGGGCGACCATCCTCTCGGTCGGCCCGCAAAGCGCCTTTGTCGTGCTTAATTTCGGCTCGGCGCGCGGCGCAAAGCTAGGCCACAAGCTCGTCGTCTCCCAAGGGGAAACGCCGGTGGCGACGGTGACCATCAGCGATGTGCGCAACAACTTCTCGGTAGCGCAGGTGCTGCCCGACACGCTGAAGGCTCCCCTGCAAAAGGGTGACGAAGCCCTGCTCCAGCGCTGACGAAAGCCGACTCAGGCCGCGACGGAGCGGACCCGCAGATGCATCCCGCCCGTGGGATGGAGGGTGATCGTGGCCCACGGCTTCACCGCGTAGCTGGCCGCACACTCGAAGCGAAAGCGCTGGCAAATACGCGCCAGACCCAGCGTGCCCTCAATCATGGCGAGCCCACTGCCGATGCAGAGGCGCGGCCCCCCGCCAAAGGGGAAGTAGGCGAACTTCGGCAACGCCGCCCCCTTGAGCCAACGCGAGGGATCGAAATCGGCGGCGCGCTCGAAAACGCGTTCGTCGCGATGCTTGAGCCACTGACTCGCCATGACCGCGGTACCCTTGGGGAGGGCGTAGCCGCCGATCACACAGTCCGTGGTGGCCTCGCGCGTGACCACCCAGGCGGGAGGATAGAGCCGCATGCTCTCGCGGAGCACCGCCTCGGTGTACTTGAGCGAGGGCAGATCGGCGAGCTCGGGGCGCCGACCGCCGAGTACGGCACCGAGCTCTTCGTGGACACGGGCGGCGGCCTCCGGGTGGCGAGCCAGCAGGTAGCAGCTCCACGTCATCGCGAGCACCGTGGTATCAAGCCCGGCGGTGATGAGCGTCATCAGCTCATCGCGGAGCTGCTTATCCGTCATGCCCGCGCCCTCTTCGTCGCGGGCGGCGACGAGCATCGACAAGATGTCGCCGCCATCGCCGCCGGTGGCGCGCCGCTCGGCGATCATCCGGTAGAGAAAAGCATCCAGCCGATCCATCATGGCATGGAAGCGCCGTGAAAAATCAGAGGGCAGCATGCTGAGCAGCAGGCCGACGATATTTTTCTGACGGCTCGTTTGCAGCATCGCCTCATACGAAAGCTGGTCGAACTCCTTGATCTCCGGCGGCACATCCATGCCGGCGCCGAACAATGCCTTGATGATCACACGCGCCGTAAGGTGCGAGAGCTCGCTGTGGATGGACTTGGTCTCGCCATCCTGCCAGGCAAGCAGCATCTCATCGGCAAGATCGACAACGAAGGGCGCATACGCCGCCACCCGCTGGCGGTGGAAGGCGGGCTGAGCGAGCTTGCGCTGGCGCACCCAAAACGAACCGTCGCTCGTAAGCAGACCCTGGCCAAACACGCGGCCGACCAAGGGCGTCTGATACCCCGTCATCTTGGAAAATTTGCGGCTCTGCGTGAGCATGATCTCCTCGATGGCGGCATGGTCATTCACGACGACGACTCGCTTGTTGAGAAACCGGACGGGTACGAAGTCACCATGCTCGCGCACACAGCGCTCCAGAAAGCCCAGAGGATCGCCGGTGAAATCCGCAAGATTGCCGGTAAGCCACGCGCCCCGGGGGCCACGAGGAAGCGGGCGAGCCTGGACGGGCGGCAGAGCGACAGACATTGCGTGGAGGAGGGGCGAGATTCGCCGCCTCAGCTCTGAAACATGCCGAGGTAAGCGCCTTGCAAATCCTGCAGGACCGCAATTGTGCCGACATTGGGCACCGGCGTGATGGGAAGCACGATCTTGCCGCCCAGTTGCAGCACCCGGGCGCAGGTCGCCGCGATGTCGTCCACTTTCACGTAGCAGAGCCAGAATGGCGGGGAGCCGGGGCTGGGATTATCGACCAAGCCGCCGACGTGGCGATCGCCGACCTTGAACATCGCAGACGTCATGCCCCCGCCGGCATAGTTATCCATGCCCCAGCCAAAGAGCTCGGTATAGAATTTGCCGGCCGAGGGGAGATCGCTGGTATTCAACTCGTTCCAGACAAACGTGCCCGCGCCGCTCGCCGAGGCATTCGAAGAGGAGGATGGATCGCTCATAAATCGGGGTATCTCCATTGGAGGACTCATCGGGAGCGCGCGCCAAGGACAAAAGCACAGCTCAATGCCGCGCAGAGCGATGCGCCGGAAAGGACAGAATTACCAAGGGAACATTTGCGGAGCAAATAAGGACGACTGAGCAAGACGCTGTCTTGCAGACCGCACCATTCTTCCTCTAGCTTACTCTCATCATGACTACGCTTCGCAAAGCCATCGCTACCCTTTTGCTCGCGGCCATCTCCGCGCTCGTCGGTGGATGTGCGGCCAATGGCCCCAAGAAATCCTCCATCCCGTGGAGCCAGCCCCAATCGTGGGAAGGCCAGATCCCCGGCATGGGCCAGCCTGCCGGCCGCTGATCCGCCCACCCCCTCCCGTTTCGCCGAATCCGGTCGCACTCCGCGGCCGGATTTTTTTCTTGGGGCTGCGGCACGCTCCGGGGCACTCTCCGATTTCGCGCTCCATGTCCGAAAACACCTCGCTCACGCCCCTACCCGGCCACCTGTACGTCGTGGCCACGCCCATCGGAAACCTAGCCGATCTCACCGACCGGGCGCGGGCAATCCTCGGAACTGTCGATCTGGTGGCGTGCGAGGATACACGCACGACCGGCGCCCTGCTCACCCGGCTCGGCCTGCACCGGCCGCTGACTCCGTACCACGAGCACAACGAGACCGAGGTAGCAGAACGGCTCGCTGAGCAAGTGGCAGCGGGCAAATCGATCGCGATCGTGAGCGACGCCGGCACACCGGCGCTGAGCGACCCGGGATTTCGGGTGGTGCGTGCCTGCCGGCGGCGCGGGCTGCCTGTCATCCCCGTGCCGGGGGCGAGCGCGCTCACCGCGGTGCTCAGCGCGAGCGGGCTGCCCTCGAACGGGTTTCTCTACGTGGGATTCCTCCCGCCGAAGACCTCGGCACGCACGACGTTTTTCGCCAAGTATCGGGAGTTTGAATACACGCTTGCGCTCTTTGAAAGCTGCCACCGGATCGACAAGGCGGTCGACGACATCGTCGCTACGCTGGGCCCGGCGCGCGTGATCTGCGTCGCCAAGGAAGTGACCAAGCTGCACGAGGCGTTTTTTGTCGGAGGGGCAGCGGACGTGCAGGCGCGTCTGGCGAAAGCGAGCCTCAAGGGCGAATTTGTGCTCCTGATCGCGCCCGAAGGCTTTGTATTGTGAGCGGCCGTGGAAGCCGCGACCGAGCCCACTTGCATCGCAGCAGCTGACGGGAGCTCATGGCGTCGCCGCAGCAGCGGTCACTTTGGCGCTTGCCGCGGCTGCAGGGCACTGGCTTGACAACTCCCCTAACGATGACCGCGCCTCTTCCCGTCGTAGCCGTGATCGATATCGGCAGCAACTCAATCAAGAGCCTTGTAGCCACCCGCATCGGCACCGAGGGCGTAGCCGAGATCGCCACCCAGACGATCGAGGCGCGCATCAGCGCGGGCATAAGCCAAGTGGAGCCGCAACTGAGCGAGGCCGGCATGGCGCGCGGAATCGAGGCCATCCAGACGCTGCTGGCTGGAATCGCGCCGCAACGGCCGGCCCACGTCGCCCTCGTGGCGACGAGCGCGGTACGCGATGCGCGCAATGGCGCGGATTTTCGGGGCCGAGTGCGTGCGGCCACGGGCCACGAAGTGCGGATCCTGACGGGCGAAGAGGAGGCCCACTTCATCGGACGCGGACTTTGCGCCGATCCGGCGCTGGGCGGGATGAGGGACTTTTACGTCTTCGATCTCGGTGGCGGCAGCCTGGAATGCCTGGCCTTCCGCGCCAGGAGAATCGAACAGGCGACAAGCCTGAAACTAGGCTGCGTGCGACTCACGGAGAGGTTTGTCGCCGATGCCGCGCAGCCATTTACGGCGGCGAGCCGCCGGCTGATCGATACGCACGTGCGGGAGGTCTTCGGGCAGTCGGGCTTCACGTTTTCGCTGCCCGCGGGCAGCGCGACCGTAGGCACGGGAGGCACCCTTTATACCCTGCGTAGAATCCTCGCGGAGCGCGCGGGCAAAACGGTGGATGCGACGCCACCCGCCGTGACCGTGGCGCAAGCGAAGGAATTGCTGGATTTTCTAGCGCCGCTGCCGCTGGCTCAGCGCCGGGAAGTCCCGGGCCTACCTGGCGGGCGCGCCGATATCTTTCCGACTGCTCTGGCAACCTTGCTCACCGTGGCTGCCCTCGGGGGCATCGAGGCTTATCAAAATTCGGCGTACAATCTTCGGTTTGGCATCGCCGCCGAAGCACTCGAGCAGGTGAGTTGAGCCGGCCGCAATGCTAGGCCAGAAAGCGCCGCCCATAGCCTTGCTGCGCTTGGTCGTCCAGCGGGCGATAAAGCGGCTCAGGCACTGGCGCGCGTCGTTTTGCGCAGGCTCTTCAGGATAGTATTGAAGTCCTTGGGGAGCGGGGCGCGAAGATCTAGCTCCTTGCCGCTTACCGGATGGGTGAGCACGAGATGCTCGGCGTGGAGCATCACGCGCTCAGGCTGCACGGTCATCCGAGCATCGGGTTTCCACCCGTAGAGCGAATCGCCGAGGATCGGGTGGCCGAGGGATTTCAGGTGCACGCGAATCTGGTGAGTGCGGCCGGTGAAAATCTGGCAGCGCATCAGGGCGGCAATATCACCGAAGGCCTCGGCGCGCTCCCACGAAGTCTTCGCCGGTTTGCCGCCCTCGCCCACCGTCATGCGATGGCGATGGGTGGGATGCCGCGAGATCGCGCGATCGATGGTGCCGCTGAGGAGCTGCGGCACGCCCGCGACGATGGCGACGTACTCCTTCTTGAGGGCGCGAGTGGCGAATTGATCGGCCAGCGCGCGGTGAGCCTTGTCGGTCTTGGCGACAACGATCACGCCTGTCGTCTCCTTGTCCAGACGGTGGACGATGCCGGGCCGCTCCACCCCACCGATGCCACTGAGGGAATCGGCGCAATGCGAGAGCAATGCGTGCACAAGCGTATCCTCACCCGTGGCAGCGCCGGGATGCACGACCATGCCGGAGGCCTTGTTGACCGCGAGCATGTGCTTATCCTCGTAAAGAACATCAAGGGGGATATCGACCGCCTTGATCTCGGCAGGCGTAACCTCGGGAAACGAAAACTCCAGCACATCGCCGCCGACGACATTGGCAGAGCGGTCGATCGAGGCTCCGCGCATGAGAACGCGGCCGGCATCGAAGGCGCGCTGCAACGCCGTGCGGCTATGCTCGGGAAATGCGAGCGCGAGCGCCTTGTCGGCGCGAAGTCGCCGGATGCCTTCGGGCACGGTGTAGGTTTGTGACATTCCCGCCATTCAGCGGGCAGAGCACGCCGCACGCAAGCCGGGGAGCGCAGGGGGCTTGCGCGCGGCTATTGACGCGCCGCCTCACATCGCCGAGAAAACACGGCGCAATTTCTTTGATGAGCATCAGCACCGGCCCCGGCCAGTCTCCTGCAGCCACCTCCGCGATCGCCACCACGATCAAGCCGACGGACCTCCGTGGCATCCTGAAGTACGTCCCTCGTTTCCAAGGGCAAATCTTCATCCTTGCGATCGATGGCTCCATCGTCGCCGACGAGAATTTCGGCAACGTGCTGGTCGACATCGCCGTGCTCCGCTCGCTCGGCATCAAGCTCGTGCTCGTGCATGGGATCAGCCACCAGCTCAAAGAGCTCTCGGTAGCACGCAACATACCGATCACCAATTCCGATGGCACCGGTGTCACCGATGCCGCCACGCTCGACCTAGCGATCCGCGCCTCCTCGCGCGTCTCGCACGCGGTCGTCGAAGGTCTGACGCAAAACAGCCTCAAGTGCGCCACCACGAACGCAGTGCGCGCGCTACCGCTTGGAATCATCCGCGGCGTCGACCAGCAGTTTACCGGCAAGGTGGAGCGCATCGACAAGGACTTCCTGGGCGAGCTCATCGAGCAGCAGGTCGTGCCGGTCGTCTCCCCGATCGGCTTCGGCCCCGACGGAAAATCGCTACGCGTGAACTCCGATCTGCTCGCGGCCGAGCTGGCGGAGGCTCTGCACGCGACGAAGATCATCTATCTCACGCCTGCCCCGGGCCTGGAGATCGACGGCGTCATCCGCCGTGAAATCTCGATCGATGCCCTCCTGAAAATCGTGCAGGAGAAGCCGGACCGCATCGACGAGGCGGGACTCTCCAAAGCAATGCATGCCATCAAGGCGATCGAGACCGGGACGCCGCGGGTGCATATCCTCGACGGCCGAATCTTCGATGGCCTGCTCAACGAGATCTTCTCCAACGAAGGGGTGGGATCCCTCGTCTACGGCAACGACTACGCACAAATCCGCAAAGCGCGCAAAAGCGATGTCCGCTTCATCTACAACCTGACGCGCGCCGCCGTACGCCGCGAGGAGCTGCTGCACCGCACGCAGCAGGCGATCGAGAAAAACATCGACCAGTTTTTCGTCTACGAGATCGACGAGAACATCATCGCGTGTGTCACGCTCTACTTTTATCCCGACAAGCCGCAGATGGCCGAGGTGGGATCGGTGTACGTGATGCCGTTTTATCACAATCGCGGCATCGGCAAGAAGCTCGTGGACTACGCCTGCATGGTCGCCAAGGAGCGCGGCGCGACAACCGTGATCGCCTTGTCGACGCAAAGCTTCGGCTTTTTCACCAATGTGCTCGGCTTCGAGGAGACCTCCAAGGAAATCCTCCCCGAAGCGCGGCTAAAATCTTACTCCGAAAGCGGCCGCAACGCCAAGGTGCTGGTGAAGCAAGTCGGCGAGCGGCCAACCTGAATCACTTCACCTCGACGACCACCTGGATCTCGACGGTGGTGCCGCGCGGGAGGCCGTTGGTCGCGACCGCAGCACGGGCATGCCGGCCGGCCTCGCCGAAGATCTTAACGAAGAGATCGCTCGCGCCGTTGATGACGGCGGGGCTCTCCTTGAAATCGTCGACCGCGTAGACGAAGCCCGTGACCAGGACGATGCGAACGACATTCTCCAGCGAGCCGACGGCGGCCTTGATGTTGGCGAGCGTATTGAGCGCGCAGACCTCGGCAGCCTTGGCGGCAGATTCGACGGTCTGCTCCCGCCCGACGGCGCCGACGTGGGTCTGCTGGCCATTGAACACCGCGATGGTGCCTGCACAGTACAGCAAGTTGCCAGTGCGGACGGTAGGCACGTAGCTGCCCGCAGCGGCGGGGGGATTGGGGAGCTTGAGGCCGAGTTCGGCGAGTTTGGCTTCAGGATTCATAGAGGGAAATGAGATCAATGGGCCTGCGCGGAAGCAGGCACGTAGTCTATGGTGGCCACATCGCCGACGGCAAGCGGTGTGGTAAGCACGCCGAGAGAGCGTAATGTCTCGATCTCGCGCGCGATGCGGTCGAGCGAGAGCTGGCCGAGCTTTTCGCCCTTGGCGGAGTCTCCCCGGGCGAGACCGCGCCGGATAATTTCTCCACGAGTAAACTCCAGCAGCTCCACGGAAATCTGCGGGTTGCGCCTCAGTATCTCACGATGGGCCTCTGAGGGATCGCCAGCGAGGTAGTCTGCCCAGCCCCTAGCGGTGGCCGCGACGAAGGCACGAACGACCTCCGGAGACTGGCGCACTGTCTCCTTACGGCAAAAGATGCCGTGGTAACTATCATAGCCCGCATCGCGCAATGAGAGGGTGCGCACTTCCTTGCCGTTTTGCCGGGCGAAAAACGGCTCATTGGTAACCAGGCATTGCTGGATGATCTCAGGATTGGCGAGAAACTCACCGATGCCGTAGGTATTCTGCCGCCGCTCGAAGATGATCCCGAACTTCTTTTCGATGAAAGAAAGATAGGCCAAACCGACATTCCCAACGACGACGCGGCCCGCGAGATCGGGGAAGGACCGCACCGGGCTTGCCGCGTGCACCATCAGCGCAAGCGGATCGTGCTGCAAGGTGGCGCCGACAAAGACGAGGGGCATGCCCTGCCCGACTGCGAGTATGATATCGTCGCTGCGATTCATGCCGAAATCGGCGTCGCCGCGCGCGACCTTGAGCTTGATGCCAGCCCCGGGGCCACCCGGCCAGATAGCCACGTCGAGGCCCGCTTCGCGATAGTAGCCCTTCACGAGCGCCTGATAGTAGCCTCCATGCTCGGCCTGGGGAAACCAATCGGATTGCAGCGACACTTTGCGCAAAGGAGCGGCTGCCGGTGGAGGCGCGGACTGGGCAGAGGCGGGCGCGGAGTCACGACCGCAGGCGGTGAGAAGCAGCGATATCGTGAGACCGATCACAATGCGTGGCAGCGAGCCCATATGGCGGGACGACAGTGAAGCCCATCTTCCCGCGCGAGCAACATCGTGAAGGATTGCGTCATATCCAGGGGCGTGGCTGGCTCCTTCCTCGCATGACGTTTACCGACTGGCAGCAACTCGCCCCGGAAGCCGCTGCACGCGAAGTGCATACCCGTGCTCACGCCAGGTTGTCCGACACACAGAGGCGCGCCGTCTTTGCACTACTAAGACCGGAGCGAGAGCTGACTGAAGCATTTGCCCGCGCACAGGAGGGAGCGCCCTCCCTTTTGCGCGGGGTGCCTTGGGTCGCAAAGGATCTTTTCGACGTGGCGGGCTGGCCCACCTACGCCGGCTCGACGTTTCTCCCGGAAGTGCGGGGCATGCCCACGCACGACAGCCACTCCGTGGCGGCAATCCACCGCACGGGCGCGGTGCTTGCCGGCAAAACCCATCTCCACGAATTTGCCTACGGCATCACGGGAGAGAATCCGCACTACGGGGACTGCGAGCGGCCCGGATTTCCCGGCCGGACGACCGGCGGCTCGAGCAGCGGCTCCGCAGCGGCGGTTGCTGCCGGCATCGTGCCCTTGGCGCTTGGCAGCGACACCGGCGGCTCGGTGCGCGTGCCAGCGGCTTTTTGCGGTTTGTACGGCTATCGGCTCACCCCGCGCGATTCCTGGATCGCGGATGCCTTTCCGCTCGCCCCGAGCTTCGACACGGCGGGCTGGTTTACCGCCACGGCTGCCGATCTGCATGCCGCCAACACCGCGCTGCTCGGCGCGATCGCCACACCCACTCGCACTCCGCGCGGCTGCTATCTCCCGATGCCCGCGACCGACAACGAAGTGAGCGAGGCCTGCCGCGAAGCCGCGGAGCGCTTTGCACCGCGCGCGGATGCCGTGACGAGCGAGATGTTGCAGCACGGCTTCGCTCCGGCCTTGGAGTCATACCACACTACGGTGGCGCTCGAAGCGTGGGAAACGCACCGGGGATGGGCGGAGCGCTATCGCGAGCGGTACGATCCGGTGGTCTGGCCGCGGCTCAATCGCGCACACTCCCTCACCGCCGAGCAAATCGGCGCCGCCGAGCGGGGACGCGCATCCGTGATCGCGACATGGCAAGAGTTTTTCCAGAGCTATGACTTTCTCGTGCTGCCCGCCACGCCTTGCGCAGCGCTCACCAAGGCCGCGTGCACGCTCGAAAATCGTAATCGCGTGATCACTCTCACCGCGCCCGCGAGCATTGGCGGACTACCGGTACTGACGATCCCGCTCAGCCTGCCGGGTGGTCTCACGACAGGCCTGCAAATCATCGTACGTGAGCCAGCAAGCGGAATCGTGCCGTGGGCACTGGCGCGTTGCTCATAACCGGAGGAACGAGGCGGCGTTTTCACCCATGACCGCCGACGATGCGGCACCGCTCTGCGCTTCAGCAACAAAGCGGATGAGACCCGGCTTCTCATCGAGCCGAGGATAGAGATTGAGAGGGAAATCGGAGCCAAACACCACCCGCCCCGGGCCGAGCAGCGCAAGCAGCCGCGGCCAGACGGCCGCATCGTACATCAAGGGCGATGCAGCCGTGTCGTAGGCGATGTTTTCACAGGCTAGAAATCGCGAATCTCGCAGAGGCAGCATGCCACCCCAATGCGCGAGAATGAAGCGTGTGCGCGGATGGCTTCGGGCGAGTTGGATAAAGTCATCACCCGGGGTCTCGATTTTGCCGGGAAAAGGGCGGGTGGCAGGATCGGTCACATGAAGGTTGACCGGCAGACCGAGTTCACCGGCGAGGTGAAGGACGGAGTGGAAGACCTGGTCGTCCACAGCGAAACCTTGGGAATGAGGCGAGAGCTCACCGAGCCCGAGAAGACCTTCATCGCGCGCCCGCCGCACTTCCGCCAGGGTGGCAGCAATGCCAGCTGAGGGATGCAGCGTGGCAAAGGCGGAAAGCCTATCCGGGTGAGCGCGGATGCACTCAGCGTAAAAACGATTTTGCCAACGGCAGGTCTCCGGCTTCTCCCAATACCAGCCCAGCAGCACCGCGCGCTCCACCCCGGCGGCATCCATGGCTGCCAGCAGTTGGCCGAGGGTCGGCATCGACTGCACAGGGCGCCCATCGCGGCGGCGCCGTGTGCAGAGCACCGCCCAGTGCCGCTCGCCGTGGGCAGCAGCCCAGCCGGCCGGGTCAGCGTCCACCTCGGGCGGATACAAATGCACATGTGCATCGATGATCGGCATGTTATTGGCTAGTTATAGGCGACCGTACGTGGCAATCTGCGTCGGTTTACGATTCCAAGCGAAGATTTCCCATGCTCAACCGCCTCTTCAAGCTCGACGAGAATCAAACGACCATAGGCCGCGAACTGCAGGCCGGCCTGACGACGTTTGCCGCGATGGCCTACATCCTCGTGGTCAACCCCGCAATCCTCGCCAACGCGGGGATGGACAAAGGGGCGCTCGTCACGGTAACGGCGCTCACGGCGGCAATCGCGACGCTGATCATGGCGCTGCTGACCAACTACCCGATCGCGCTTGCGCCGGGGATGGGCATCAACGCGTTTTTCACCTTCACGATCGTGCTTGGGCGGGGCGTGCCATGGTCGGAGGCGCTGGGGATGGTCTTCGTCAATGGCGTGATCTTCCTGCTGCTTTCTGTTACCGGGATACGGGAGAAGATCGTCGCGGCTATCCCGCACTCGATGAAAATGGCCATCACGTGCGGCATAGGGCTCTTCATCGCTTTTATCGGCCTGAAAAATGGCGGCGTGATCGTCGATAATCCCGCGACGCTGGTTTCGCATGGGGACTTCGCATCGGGCCCAGTGGCGCTATGCCTTGGAGGCATCGTGCTGACCGCCGTATTGGTCGCGCGACGTGTGCCTGGCGCCATCATCATAGGCATCGCGCTGGTGACGGTCGCAGGGTTCTTTGTCAGTGTCGGCGGTGGCAAGACGGTGACCGAAGTGCCGAGCAGCGTGATGGCGATACCCGCCTCGCCGGCCCCGATCTTTTTCAAACTCACCTTCCAATTTCTGACGAGCGCCAACGCGATCATGCTCGCGCTGCCGATCATTCTCACGCTGCTGCTGGTCGATATGTTCGACAATATCGGCACGCTGATCGGCGTGACAAAGCGGGCCGGCTTTCTCCGCGCCGATGGCACGCTGCCCAAGGCAGGTCGCGCGCTCGTAGCGGACTCTATCGCGACACTCATCAGCGCGCTCTTCGGCACATCCACAGTGGTGAGCTACATCGAATCGGCTTCTGGCGTGGAGGCGGGAGGTCGCACTGGGCTCACGTCCACGACGACCGCATTATTGATGCTGGTGGCGCTTTTCTTCACTCCGCTGATCCTCATCATCCCCGCGGCGGCGACCGCGCCAGCCTTGGTGATCGTCGGGGTTTTTATGATGCAGTCGGTCGTGGATATCGACATGACGGACTTCAAAGTGGCGGTGCCCGCGGTGCTCACGCTGCTCGGCATCCCCCTCACCTTCAGCATCGCAGAGGGCATCGGCCTCGGCCTCATCACGGTCGCCATCCTGGCAGTCGCATTGGGCGAGGCGAAGAAGTTAAGCGCGATCGCCTACATCATCGCCGCGGTCTTTTTTTTCCAGTTTTTCCACATCTGGCCGTTTTCGAGGTGAGCCCGCGCCGCACGCTGGATGAAGCCTAGTTATCCCCCTGCGGCTCCGCGGAGTATTTGGCTGGCCAGAGCAGATTGAGAACCAGCGCCACGAGGCCGCCCGTGGAGATCCCCGATTCGAAGAGCGCGCGCACCGCTTCGGGAGCATCGGCAATGAGCTCCTTCTGTGTGGGCAAGCCGAGTCCGGCCCCGATCGCCAGGGCGGCGATCAAGCCCTCACGATGGCCGAGGCCGTCGCGCATGAGGATGCGCATGCCGCTGACTGTCACGAGGCCAAACATGAAGAGCGCAAGCCCGCCCAGCACGGGGGCAGGCAAAACGGTGGTATAACGACCCACGGCGGGAAACAGCCCGAGCACGAGGAAAATCATCGCGATCATATACCCGACCCGGCGGCTAGCGACGCCAGTAATCTGAATGACGCCATTATTCTGCGCGTACGTGGTGCTGGGCAGGCCGCCGAAGAGAGCGGAAGCAAAACACGTGATCCCATCGGCAAGCACACCGCCGGAGAGACGCTTCCAGTGCCTGTCGCCCGTCGTAGGCAGGCCGGAGAGTTGAGACGTGGCTGTCATATCCCCCATCGCCTCAAGCGTGGAAACGAGGTAGATGAAACTGAACGGCAGGAGCAATTCCCAGCTGAAGGCAAAGCCATGCGAGAGAAACTGCGGCACCGCAATCCAGTCGCCGCCCGGCGGCGGGCTGGAGAGACCGCCAAGCGGCGCGCAGACCATGCAACCGACGACTATCGCGAGCGCGACACCTGCGATGCGCGACCAGGCTCGCCCGATCACCTGCATCGCGACGATGACGGCAATCACGACGATGGCCACACCAAGCCCCCACCAACTAGGAGCCTCGGCATGCAGCGGCTTGGCGATGCTGAAGAACGATGTCGGCACCAAGGATGCGCCGGTGAGCACCACCACAATACCGCAGACGAGAGGAGGGAAAAGCTTTCTCAGCCTCGGCAGCAGCGGCGCGAGCGCCATCTGCACCGGAGCGGCGACGCAAGAGAGACCAAACATGAGGGGAAATCCGCCCGCGGCGTAAGCCTGGGTGAGCGAGGGCACAAAAGCGAAACTCGTGCCGGTGACGCTGAGCAGCCCCGCCCCCACCGGCCCGCGCTGCCGACACTGCAAAAAGGCACCCAAGGCAGAGGCGAGCAGTGCCATATTGATGAAGTACGCGGTATCCTCGGCCGAGAACTTCAGCACACTAGCCAGAATAAGAGGAGGCGTGATCGTGCCGATCACCATGGCAGAGACGTGCTGCGCACCGACGAGCAGCGAGGTGGCGACCGGCAGCCTGGCCTCAAGGCCATGAACAATCAAAAGGGAGCCCGCGCCTGCCGACTGACTCGGCGCAGCCTTGCCGACCGGGAGGATTTCCATGCTGGGCCTTTCAGCAGGTGATAAGCCACCGGAGCCTCCGGTAGCGAGCCCCATCCACATAAACGCAAGAAAGGCCGGTCTGCACCATGGCGACCGGCCCTTCCGCAGCTAGACTCTATCAGATCAGAACGAGAACTTTGCCGTGAGCTGCAACTGGGTGCCCGGGAGGGCGAGGATCGAGCCGTTGCCGTAAACGGCATTCGGTGGCGACCAGTTTTCCTCGTCAGTCACATTCGTGACAGTGGCGCGGAAGCTCCATTTCTTGAGGTTGTACCAGACGCTCGCATCGAGGGTGTACTGGCGGGGAATCACGAGCGTACCGGCGGCGTTGTTGTTCATCTCGCCGGTGACAACGATGTTCGAAGAGAAGCCGAAGCCATTGTCGAAGGTGTAGGAGGCAAGCGCGTTGAACAAGTGCTTGGGCAAGCCCGAAACCTGAGTGACGGTACCGATCGGCACCGTGGCGGCGTTGCCAAAAAGCTCAGTCACATTACCAAAGAGACCGTACTGGAACGGCGCCGATGACTCAGCATCGATGTACGAGTAGGAGGCCGTGGCATAAAAGTTTTTGCTCGGCTGGTAGTTCACCTCGGCCTCGAAGCCCTTGTAGCGGAACTCCTGGATGACGGTGGAACTCGTGCTCTTGGCAGTGCGCTTCTGATCGTAGAGCGCAAAGTTCAGGAACACCTTGTTGTTCACCAGCGAGTACTTCGTACCCACCTCGTAGAGGGTGCTCGGCTGCTGAAAGTTTTCCTTATCGAGGCCGGTGCCGGCCGCATTCCACCCAGTGATACCGCCGCCGTTGCCGACCGCGCCGGACGTGTTTTCGCTGTAGTTGTAAGTGAAGTACGCCGTCGAGGTCGGCGTCATCTTGTAGGTGAGACTGCCGTTGATGTTCGGGATCCACACGCTGATCTTCGCAGTCGGGTACGGCGGGAGCAGCGGTTCGCGAACCTTGGCGCGGAAGTAGTCGCCGCGAGCGCCTGTCACGAGCGAGAACGACTCGCTGAGCTTCCAGGTGGCCTGGGCGAAGGGGCCGACCGTGGTGCCGCGGCTGTCGTTGGTATCACCATTGAAGAGGCCGGGCTGCGCGTAGCGGTTGGGCCAGCCGGGGACGGGGAAGCCCTTGTTGGCATCGAAGTAAACGGAGTTGTAGACGTTGATGAAGGCTGGGTCGCGCGTGATATCCCACACGTTGGCGGGCTCGAAGAAGTAGTCGTCGTAGGCCTTGGTGCGCTGATAGCGGAGATCGACACCCGTATTGATCGTACCGTGCTTGAAATTGAAAACCAACTCGGTGCGATTTTCGGCGAACGTGGACGGATCGATGATCTCGGTATAGTAGTAAGTGCTAAGCGTGTTGCGCTCGGTGGTGCTGAAGAAGGTCGTATTCTTGATCGAAAGATCGGGGCCCGGCTTGCCGGTGAGAATCGCCTGCGCGTTGTACTCTTCACCGTAGGAGTGATTGCCCGGGCGCAGGAGGCGCTTGTGACGATTGATCTTAACGACCGGACCTCGCGCGATGCTATTGCCGCCCGGCATCACCCAAAGGGAGTTTTGCGGATCGGAGATGGTGGTGCCGGGAGGATTGTTATTGTTTACACCGGTGATGTAGTTGCCGTTGTCGATCAGGTCCTGGGTGACACGGTTGATGCCCCAATTTTCCGTATAGTGGGCGATGAAGGCCTGGCCATTGACGAAAAGCTCATAGCCATTGCCGAGGCGGAAGGTCATCGCGCCGTAGAGCGAGTGGGTGCGCTTGTGACCATTTTCGTAGTAGCCCTGAGTCTCCTCCCCTGAATAGCTGAAGCGATAGGCGGTGCTCTTCGAGAGCGGCCCACCGTAGTCGAGCGTCCACTTATTGGTGTTGTAGGAGCCGATGGTGTAGCTGATGGAGCCCTTTGCGGCGTCGAAGTAGGGGCGTTTCGAGACCAAGTCGATGAAGCCGCCGACGTACATCGAGGTGCCTTGGACCGCAGTAGCGGGGCCCTTCACAATATTGACCGACTCGACCGAGTTGAAGTCGATGGGGAGGCCATTGCCGTTGCTGGTGATGCGAGAGCGGACACCATTGAGAAACACATCCGCGGACTGACCGCGGATGCTGGCATTGGCCGGCGCTCCGAAGTTGGTCGTCGTGAAGGCGGACGATGTGAGCTTGGAAAAATCGAGGACATCGCCGATGGCGATGTCGCTCAATTGCTGCCGCGAGATGATCGTCACATTGCGCGGGACATCGATGATGTTGTCATCGGTGCCAAACACCGAGTTGAAGGGGCGCGAGGTCGGCAGTATTTGCTGCTCGATGGGGACGCCGCTCACCGTAAAACGCTCAAGCGTCGTCACGTCGCCGCCGGGCGCGGCGGGCGCGGTCTGGGCGCCGGCAGGCATTGCGGCCGCCATCCCGAGGAGGCCGGCAAACGCCTTGAAATAAGGGTGCTGGATAGGTTTGCGAGTGGTCACGGGCGCGTCATATAGCATGGCGCGGACCACTCGCCCTCTCAGCAACAGAATGCGGGGGATCCGGCCAATGGATGATTATTTTTCAAACAAGGGAATAACCTTCATTCCGAGGACATGCACCAGGCCCTTGTCGGTGAGGCGCAGTTCCGGGATCACCGAGAGCGGGAGCAGATTGAACCCCATGTAGGGAACCTTGCAGCCAAGCTTCTTCCAGGCGCGCTTGAGCGCGGTCGTCTCCTTGGCGACGACGGTGGCTCGCTTATCGGAGAGCAGACCGGCCACGGGAAGCGCGACACTGGCGAGGACCTTGCCGCGCTGCACGACGCAAACGCCGCCCCGGAGGCGCTGGAGCGTGCGGAGCGCGAGCTGGAGATCGGCCTCATCGGTACCGGCGAGCACGATGTTGTGCGCGTCGTGACCTACGCTGCTCGCCACCGCACCATGCTTCAGGCCAAAGTCGCGGAGTAGGCCGTAGCCGATGCCACCATTCTTGCCGTGACGCTCGATGACGGTGAGGAAGCAGAGATCGTGCTGCTCGAAATGCTCGGCCCAGCGCGCGGCAAGAGCGAGTGCCAAGCGATCGTGCGCCGTGACGATGCCGGGCGGCACGAGGCGGATGACGTTGGCTGTGACAGGCTTGGTGGGCAGCTCCGGAGAGAGGCGCACTGCCCGCTTGGGGAGCTTGACGGTCTGGTAGGCGGCACGCGGGTAGCGATAGCGACGCGAGAGTGCCGTCTCAAGGAGCGGCGTGGGCTGACGACGCTCGATCACGAGCTCGCCCCCATACCAAGTATTTTGCACTTCGAGCGCGTCGTTGACAAGAACGAGGTCGGCGCGGCGCGCGGGGCCTAGCCCGCCAAACTCACCATCTTTGGCGTAGCGAGTGGCAGGGTGCAGAGAGCCCAGGCTCCAAGCCGTGGTCGTGCCGAGGCCGGCGGCAACCGCCTGGCGCACCACCCAATCCATGCCGAAAAGAAAAAGGTCGTCAGCGTCTCGATCATCGGTACAGACGCACACTCGCTTGGGATTGGCCCCAAGTTCCGTAACGGCCTTGATGGCCAGCGGGAGCGAGTGCCAGGGGGTCTGCGGATTACCGCCGCGCAGAAAAATCCAGAGGCCGTTTTCGAGGAAATCATTGGCAATCTCGCGGTCGATCGACTCATGGGTATCGGTGATACCGCTTGCCGCACCGGCGGCCACAAACTCGCGGCCGTAGATATGGCCGCATACCGGACGACCGCGCTTGAGGGCTTCCGCAAGGATGCCGTGACTGCGCGCATCGCCCATCGCGACGGAAATGTAATCCATCTTTTCGCCCAGGGCGGCGGCCTCCGGCCAGCGATCGAAGAGCTTGCCGATCTTGGCAGGCGTAAGGTCGCCGCCGGCGGTTTCGAGTTTGGAATTAGTCGCCGGCACGGTGCTGGGCACAGTGAGGTAAATCGAGAGTGGAGCCTGGCGGGCATCCTCGAGCATCCACTCGATGCCTGCGACGTCGCAGACATTGCCGATTTCATGGCTGTCGCAGAAGACTGTCGTCGTACCATTGCGCAACGCCGCCTCGGCGAAAGCGCACGCCGTCATCATGCTGCTCTCAATGTGGACGTGCGGATCGACCAAGCCCGGCGCGATGATGCCGCCGCGCGCGTCGTAAAGCCGCGTTTTCGCTCCGGCGAGCTTCGCTTTCTTGAAGGAGCCGGCGGGCTTCACGACGGCGATACGGCCACCCTTAATCCAAACTTCCTGGTCGCGGTGAATACGTTCGGTGTAAGTCGAAAGCGTACGCGCACCCGTAATGACCAGGTCGGGGACCTCGCGCCCCATGGCCACAGCGGCCAGGGAGCGAGTCATGGTATGCAGGGGGGCGACGGAAAAGCGGGTGAGCATGAAAGACACTAAAGCAAACCTCGGGCCGCGAGAAACGCTTTTTCTCGACCGCGCTCGGAATCAATGCCGGAAGGATGACTCACAATTCGTCCATCACGCCGCGCAGCACGCGGACGGCGATCTCGGAAACGGCGGCCTCATTGTCGTCGATGGGATTGGCGCCTTTCTGGCCGCCGGCGAGATCGCTCAGGCCGCGCACGATCAGGATGGGCTTGCGATTCACGTAGGCGACGTGCGCCAGCGCCGTCGACTCCATATCAAGGCAGCGTGCCTTCCAAGTCTTGAAGACCCACTCGCGGTAGGGAGCATTGTCGAGAAACACAGAGCCCGCCACCCCGATGCCGCCGACGCTCTTGGCGATTTCACGGCCGGCCTTCCGCATCGGAGGCACCTTGGGCAGAGCCTTTTTCGCAGCGGCAAGCAAAGCCGGATCAGCTGGAAAGAGCGGCACCCGCTTGAACTCCGGCTCGCCCTCCCGGGCGACCGCCACACTGCTGGGAAAAATCATCCCAAAGTTGGTGTGTTCGATAGTGAGGTAATTGGGCTTTATGTAGCCACCCTTGCCATCCTCGTTGAGGTACGCGGCTTCACCGTGATAAGCCCAACTTTCCGGGATCACGACATCGCCCACCTGCAACGCAGGATCGATACCGCCCGCGACGCCGGAGAACAGGATGTGGGTGATCGGAAACTTATCGAGCGCGAGCTGGAGCTGATAGGCTGCGTTGACCAAGCTCACGCCCGTGCGGAAAATCACGATATCCTTCCCGCGATAGCTGCCACGCCAGAAAGTGAGGCCATTGATCGTGGTGGGGGAGAATCCCTTCTCCCCCACTCCGAACTCCTTCTTCATCGCTTCGATCTCCGGTGGATAAGCCGCGCAGAGCGCGTACAACGGCTTGGGGTCGGCAGCTTGAGCTGCGGCCAAGGCGGCGAAGAGCCAGCACCAGAAACCAAAACGAAGGAAGGTCGCGCGAGTGATCGTGATCATCTGCCCGCCCGTCGAGCAGGCCCGGTGCCAGTCACGTGCTCTTCTTGTATAGCTCAGCCAACTCCAGGAGGATCTTCTCCAATTCCGCGTAGTACTCGGCCTCGCCGAGCTTGGCTTTTTCGCCGCGGAGCTGAGCCATGCGCAGTTCCAATTTATCGCGGCGAGCACGCATCTCAGCACTCAGCTGAAGCTCGGCGGGACTGCGGACAAGATGGAATTGATGGGCGCGTGTGCCATCCGCACTCGCGCCATCACGCGACTTTTTGGTCGCGTGCACGCCGCGAAACCAATCGGCGGGGGTGCCGAGCCCATCGCCGTTGTCATCAATAAGCGCGTGCTCGGTGGCCAGGCGGCCCTCGGTCTTGTAGAACTCGGCGGTGCGGTGCGACGCGCTGAGGAACGACTCGAGCAGAGATATCTGGCCGTCCTTATCCAAGTCGCTCTTGGGATCAGGCAGAGCCTCCGCGAGAAATTTTCCGAAGCGCGCATAGTTGTGCTCGTTGCCGCTGCGCGTGGAAGTTACAATGACCCGGCCGGGTGCAGCGAGCCGCGCCATGAATGGAGCGCTCGACGAGGTCGTATCGACAATGGCGAGCGGCCGCTTGAAGGGCTTGAGCCACTGACCAACCTCGGCAGAGGAGACATCAGGGCCGCGGAGGTTGAGCTTGGCCTCCTTGCCGTCGAAAGTACCATGACCGATGAAGACGAGCCACAGCTCGGACCGCGTCTCCTTGGGCTCGGCCTCGAGCGCCGACTTGAGTCGCTCGCGATCCGCCGGGACGCCCTCGGCGGAGTCGCTGCCAATGGAAACAAGCTTGGCCTTTGCCAGACCGCTGACCTTGGTCCAAGCCTCGACCTGCTGCTTGAGGTCCATCTCAAATGTAGGCTCGCCCGCCGCACCGGCCACCACGATCACGGTGGCGGGCGCATCGAAGGCCTCAGCGCGACCCAGAGAAGAACCGACCGAAAGGACGATAAACAGGAATAGACGACGAAGACTCACGGCATTCCTTTCCAACGGCGAATGCCCCACTCCGCGAGCAGGCAGGCCAGTGCGAAGCAAAACATCAGCGGAGTGTGCCAAGCGGGGTAGGACCACGTCTCCATCACAGGCGCGCTCAACTGCGGCAGTTTTTCAGCGAAGTCCTCGAGCTGACTCGCAGCGACCACGCGGCCACCGGTCTTGCGTGCGATCTCCTCGAGCAGCGCGGTATTTGGCACGAGCGAGCGAAATTCTTCGGCCGCTAGATCGGAGCTCCAGCCGGCGGTGGCACGACCGAGATCCGTGCCGGTGCTGCCGCGCACGGAGGCAGTAGCCTTAAAGCCGCCGGTCTGTCGAGGCACGTACGTCGCCTGGTAGAGGCCGGGCTCGCTGAGCGAGGGCTCAGCCTCAACCTTGATCGTATTGGCGGTACCTGCCGAGCCATCGAAGACAACAGGCTCCACCTCCACCGTCACGCTGGCATCGTCGACGGGCTGAAATTTCTCATCACGCACGCGGACCTGCACCTGCACTGCGCCATTGGCATCGGCGGCGACCGGCTCGATGGTGGCTTGCACGCGACCGGGCACATCGGCCACCAGCCAGCGCACGAGCTGGCGCCATGCGCGATCCATATCGACACGGGAATTCTGATCGCGCATGCCCCAGCGCCAGAGGTCGCCGATCATGAGCGCGGCTGTGCGGCCTCGGCCAAAGCGCTGGGTGGCCAGCGCGGGCATCTCGGCACCGCGCTCATCGCGCACGCTGGCAATCACGCTCGCGCCAGGCTTGAGGCCGCGCACGCGGTTGATGACCTCGAAGTTCACCATGTTTTCGATGCGCGTGCGCTCGTCGGACTCCGTGTCGCGGAGGCGCGCCCACGCTTGGAGCCAGCCTTCGCGGGAAAGCTGGAACTGCAGTGGCCCCGGCGCCTCGGCCGCCATTTCGTCGCGATCCAGATAGACGGGCAGCATATCGCCAATCGGCGTGCGCTGGTATTTGCCCTCCTGGAAACACTCCATGCCGCCAAGCATGATAAAACCGCCGCCGCGCTCGGAAACAAACTTCTGAAGGAGCAGCGCCTGATCGGGGGTAAAGTACTCCGCCTCCACATCGTCGAGGATGACTGCATGGTAGCCATAAAGCTCCTCCGCCGTGCGCGGAAAGCCGCCACGCAACTCGTGCTCATCACGGGTATTGAGACGCACGAGCACCGGCTGGTCGTATCGCTGCACCTCATCAGGCGATTGATTGCCAAAGCCGCGGAAGAGCGGATTGCTCGTCTCGCCCGCGCGGCCGCGGAAATCGAACTTGGGCTCGCGCTTTGCCACGCGGATGAGCGCGACGAGCTGCACTTGGTCATCCTCTTGCACGGCCCGATTGAGAAACTTGAATTCCCAATTAGGGCGGCCCGAAACGTAGAGCACGCGGTATGGCCCCTGACCGCGATCGACGGCGACTACCCGATTGTTATTAAGCACAGTGGCCTCGGTGGAGGCGGGCGCAGCGACGGGCGTGGGTGAAGCGTCGTTGGCGGGTGCCACCTCAGACCGTAACTGCGGATCGTTGGCCGCTCCTGCGCGGA
The DNA here is from genome assembly GCA_964480585.1 of uncultured Opitutus sp. Classification (GTDB taxonomy): domain Bacteria; phylum Verrucomicrobiota; class Verrucomicrobiia; order Opitutales; family Opitutaceae; genus ER46. The sequence goes on from CAYZPV010000001.1 coordinate 278,972, forward strand.
TCTGATAAAATGACAATCCGGGCTGTTCCGGCTTGAGCTGAAAACGGAAGGCGAGAGCCTCACCATCGCCGCGGGCTTCGGCGGTCTGTTGCTGCACCGTACGGCCATTGCGGTCGAGGAGACGCGCGACGATCGGCTGGCCGCGATAGCCAGAGGCGACGACATCCGCCTGCATGGAGACTGGCGCATCCTCGAAAGAACTCTGCGTCACCGCCACCGCTTGGACCGCGATGTCCTTGATACTATCGCTGCGCCCGAGCACGACTGGGTAAATGGGCGGGAGACCACGGAGATCGGGGAGGCCACCCGGCATGTCCGTGGCATTGCCATCCGTGAAGAGCAGAACGCCGGCGAGCGGACGCCCCTGAAAACGATCAGTCAGCGTGCGCAACGCCGAGGCGAGCCCAGTGGAGCGACCGTCGAAGGTCAGCTCGCGAAAATCGCGCGTCGATTGCAGCCGGGAATCGAAGACGTAGCGCCGCAGATCGAAAGTCTCGGAGAGGGTGGACTGCCACTGGCGAGACTGGAGATCGAGCAACCCACGCAATGCATCGCCACGGCTTTTAGTATCGCCGGGATCGTGGATTTGCAGGCCCTGGCTATTGTCGGCGAGGACGGCGAAAAGATTGGCACCGGGCCGCGCGCGCTGGCCCAGCCACAGCGGCTCGAGGATGCACAGGGCGAGCGCGATCATGCCCACCGCCTTGAGCACCAGGCAAAGCGCTCGCACAGCGGGTGGATGCCCGATGCTGTTGCGGTAGCTCCAGATCAGAATAGCGAGCGCGAGAGCAACGAAGGCGATAGCCGGCCAGAGCCAGTTCCAACTGGAGAACGTAAGGGAAGATTCCATTCGGAGCGGTTACTGCTTGGGCGTATCCTTGCCCAATTCCTCATAATAGCGACGCACCGACTCGGCGTAGCGATTGGGAACGGGGTCGCGATCGATGGGGGTGAGTGAATCCTTGGAGTCGCGGCGCGCCAATTCCTCGGCGACGCGGCTGCGCACCTCAACGAGCGGCTTGAGAATCTGGAGATTCACCACGGCCCAATCGGGCTTTTTCAGATCGAGGGCTTCCCGGCGGATCTGCCGCGCGCGCTCGCGGGCTTGAGCGACCTCGTTGCGCAACTGCGGATCCTCGAGCAAATCTTCCACATCGCGCAGACGATCATCCCAGCGGCGAAAATCGGCACCCGTCCACAGCCCGCCACGGAAGGCATCGCGATAGCCACCGAAGTCGCCGCCGAAATTCGCTCCGCCGTCGCCGCCGCCCTCGCGACCGCCCTCGGTCCCTCCGCGTTCGCCGTTGCGGCGCATGAGCTCATCGATGGATAGATTGCCTCTCTGGCCCGGCTGACTTCGGCCATTGCGGGCATCGGCGAGCCGATCTCCTCCACCGCTAGCCCCTCCCTGGCCTTGGCCCCTGCCCTGCTCGCCTGATTGACCCTGTTGGCCATCTTGGCCTTGGCCTGCGCCGGATTGTTGGCCCTGGCCGGGCTGCTGGCCACCTTGCTGGCCGGATTGGGCAAGTTGCTCACTACGCTCGCTACCTTGGCCTGGTTGCTGGCCCTTGCCCTGCCCCTGACCGGGCTGTTGACCCTGCTCACCCTGGCCGGGCTGCGGGGTCTCGCCTTGCTGTTGGCCGGGCGACTGGCCCGCCTGCGCGAGATCGCCTGGGCGTTGCTGGCCGCGCCCATTGCGCTCGCCAGGCTGCTGCCCTGGTTGATCACCCACATCGGACGCGGCAGGCTCCGAACCTGCTTGTTGGTCGGGGCGCTGACCAGGCTGGTTGCCCTGACCGCGCTGGCCTTGTTGCCCTGGCTGACTCTGCTGCCCATTACCGGCTTGCGCGGATTCGCGACGGAGCTGTTCGGTGAGGGCATCGAGCTCGGATTGCGCAAGTTTCAATTGCTCAGCGTCGTCGCCGAGGACGCTCTCGGCTGCGCGCTCCACGCCTCGCCGGAGTTCGTCGATACCCTTGCGCACATTCTGACCCGCTTGCTGTGCTTGGGGGAGATGGCCTTCGCGAAGCAGATCCTGCGTGACATCGAACGCCTTGCCACCGCCCTCGCGATCGCCGGTCTGTTGGAGGCGATCCATCATGTCGCGCGTCATGCGCCCACTGTTGGTGAGATCCTGCTTGGCCTGCTTCACGGCGTTGGCGTCGTCCTGGCTGACCTTACGGATGCTATCGTAAAGCTGGCGTGAGACGAGGGGCTCGCTGTGCTCAGCCTGCTCGGAGACTTGCTGCGCGCGCTCCACGAGCTGATTCATCTTATTTTTCTGCTGCTCGAGCTGGTCGATGAGTTCCTTGCTCTGACCGTCGTCGCTGAGGGAGCGGCGCTGAGGCGCACCCGAATTGGCCTGCTGGTCGAGCTTTTGCCCGATCTGCTCTTGTTGGCGGGCGAGATCGCGCGCCTGCTGGCGCATCTCGCGAAGATCCTCGGCGAAGGCACTGGAGTTTTCCTTGCGCATGTTTTCGCGCATCTCTTGGAGCTGCCGCTGAGCCCGCGTGCCTGAGGCAAGTGCCTGCGAGACGGAGCCCTGCTGCGCGGCCTCGGAGGCCTTCTGGAGGTCTTCCCGCGTCTGCTCCAGCTGCTGGCGCTCATCCGCCATGCGCGACTGATTTTCGGGGCGCTCCATGCGCTGCTTGAGCTCGTCGACATCAGCGAGCATCTCCTGCTGCTCTTCCTGAAGCCGCTTGAGGCGCCGCTTGATCTCCTCACGCTCCTTCTCGGTCTTGGCCTCCTGCAGGGCGGTCTGGAGTTCCTTAAGACGCTCGTTGAGATCCTGCTGGCGGCGCGAGAGCTCCTGGAGGCGATTCATCACCGCCTGCTGCTCCTGGCGCTCGCGATTCTGCGGAGACTTGGCCAAGCGCTGGGTCTCGTAGCGGTTTTCCGATTGCTCCAGCTCGAGTTGGTCGATCTGCCGTTGATTTTGTCCGCCACCCCCTCCGCCGCCACCACGCTGGCGGCGGGTGATCGCCGTCTCACGGGCCTGCAATTTCAACAAAGCCTGGTAGGCCGCCTGCTCGGGCGGCAACGCCTCAGCGAGCGGCACGGGGTCGGACGAGGCGGCCCCCAGCTTATCGATCGCCTTTTCCATCTCCTGCGTGACGACTCGCCAGAGTGCAGCCTGGCTGGGTGAACGGGCTTCCTCGGCGGCTTCTCCAGCCTGAGCGAGCGCCTGCTTCTGGGAATCAAGCACGACCTTGATGTCTTCGGGATAACGCGGCGTCTTGCCCTCACGCTGCAACTTCCACGTCGCATTAATGATCTGCTTTTGAAGATCGGTGAGCTTGCGCGCCTCCTGGCCTCCGCCGCCCTCGCCCTCGCCGCCCATGTTCTGGCTCTCGCGAAAAATTTCGTCGAAGGCGCGCACTTCGGCGAAATACAAGTCACCGTTGGTACGGCGCAGCTGGCCATCGGGACCGATGTCGTCGGCCCAGAGATGCCAGGAGATGAGATCGTCGGGCTTGGCCTTGAGCTCTTCAAGATCGAGAAGGTGGGCGAAGTTCTTTTTCTCGCGCGCAGCGGAATTGCTGCCGAGTTGGATGAACTTCGGCTCGCCACCGGGAAGGGAGTAAGCGAGGCCGTACGCGGGAGAGCCGAAATCATCCCACACGGTACCATCGAATGCGATCTCCTCGAGAGCCGACGGACGCAGATCGCCACGAGGGGAGACCAGTTTGAGTTCCGGTGGGCGATTGGGCTGCACGTCGATGTTGAAAGGCGTGGCGACCTTGTTGGCACGGCCTTGAGCATCGACGAGCTGGAGTTCGTAAACGCCGCTTTTCTCGGGCCGGAAATCCGCCAGTGTCGCCTGCGGATTGTCGGCGGACACTGCGAGCGGGATCTCTTTGCGCGGTATTCCCTTGCTCTCGCGCGAGACGAGCTTGGCCGACTTCACGGGTTTGTTGAGCTGGAGTTCAAAGGAGAGCTTGGTGCCCTCGACGGCACTCACACGCCGCGTATCCTCCACGCGCTTCGGATCGAGCTTGGTGTACTCGGGAAAGGTGAGCGCGACATCGGCGCGGATGAGCTTGGGATGTTCGTAGACCGTGATCTTGAACTCCTTGGTCTTGGTGCCGCGATAGGCGATATGGTAAGTGAAATCGGCAGAAACCTCTGGGATGCTGCCGCCAAAAACCGGATCAGCCAAACTCTTCACCAAAGGGATCGTACGCGGAGCCGATCCGCTCTCGCTCACGACCAAGTTGGCCGACGGCGGGAGGGCTCCGTCGAAGCGAGCGAGCACCACGAGGCTTTCTCCTTTCTCCACCGAGGCGTCGCCGGGTGTGACCGCCAGTCCATCGCTTCCCACCCAGGCGGATTTCTCAGCGGCGGGTGTGGGCTGATCCAAGCCGCGCAAAGCATAGACAAAGCAGCCGAGCGCGATCACTTGGACCGCCGCTGCGGCGACGAACCGCAATCCAGGCACGACTTTGCGCCAATCCTGCTGCTGGCTGCGACTAGTGGCCTCCTGAATGACACGATACTGGAGATAGCCGGCATCCTGAGGGCGCGCCAACTGCTGCTGCACTGCGGTCAACAACACGCCATCAAGCTCGGGAAATTGTTTCTCAATTCTCTGAGCGACCCAGCGATAATCGGGTTTGCGGTTGAGGTGCGCGACTCCAAACCACAGGCCAACCCCTCCGGTAAGCGCAGCAAGGATCGGAACGGCGCCGGGAATCTCATAGCCGAGCATGCGCTGAAGAAGCACCACTCCGACGGCGACGAGCGCGCCCAAGGCCCAGCAGGCAGATAGCTTGCGCCAGAATCCGATCCATTGGTAACGCCGCGCCACCCGGCGCAAACGGCCTTTCAGGAAATCGTCGCTCATGATGTTACCTCATTGGGTTGAGCGGCGGTACGCCGCGTCGTCCAGCCTGCCAAGATCGATTCGACGAGGAGGATAACCATCGTCGCCACGATGAACCAGCGCCAAAGTTTCTGACGGTTTTCGGATTCCACGCCTTGCAACTGGGTAGTCTGATCGGCTTTGACGATCGTATCGGGCGAAGCGGCCTTCGCGACTGGCACTCCCAACTGCTCCAACTCGTCGGTACCGAGCGGGGCCGTGCGGCTCTCGTTGGCATCGAGATTGACGGCAAAGCGCCGCACCCGGCCATCCGACTCGCCCAAGGTCTCATAAATTCCCGGCAGCATCGCGCCGGAAAACTCACCCCTTTTTCCGTCCAAAGCAACTATCTGACCATCCGGCAGGCGCACGCTGTGCGCACCTCGGCTGAAAGCCGCCAGCGGCACGGTGTCGCCCACGGCAAACTGAGCGATCGGAGACGCGCCGCCCCCCGCCAATTCGAGCAGCGACCACATAAGCGGCACGAATTTTGAGGATACGGCGAGTTGGCTATCCTCCGGTTGCCAGCTGGAACCAAGGACAAAAACCCGGCCCTTCCCGACCGGCACCTCAATGATCGCCGGATCGCCCGTATCGTAGCGCACGACCGCGCGCGCACCCGGCAGCCCAGCAAGGTCGACCTTGCGGTACTTCCAAACGTGAATTTTGGTAAAATCACTGAAGCGGGGATCAGCAAACGGCGAAAAAAGCGGGTGCTGAAAATCAATTTCCGTGAGCATCGCGTAATTGGCGACCCGCCCCTCGGTGATGGCGAGGGCCTGACCGGGCGCACCGGCAAGCGCGCCAAGCGTCGGCCCGATCTGCGCAGAGCGAGCGACCACCACGGCCGTTTTGCCATTTTCAATCTCCCTGCGGAGAACCGCGGCAGTGGCCTCGGAAACGGCTTCGCTGACGAACAGGACATTCGCAGTAGCCACGTCCTCGGGGCGAAGCGGAGCCGTGGGCGCACTGGCGATGACATTAACCGCGACGCGAGGTGTCTCGGCGAAGGCCCGGCGCAGAAAAAAAAGCGGCTGCTTCATGTCTTCCGCTACATCGCTACCAATCCACAGGAGCGTGCTGCGCTGCTGCACCGGAGGGATCACGTAGGTGGTATTATCGAAATCCTCATCGTCGCCACGCAGCAGGATGCGCTCCGAAGCAACGCCCCCATTCTTGGGGACCGGCAGGGAAAACACCCGACTTTGACCGGGCGGCACGTAGGCATCGATGGGCGTGCCGACATTCTCAAGGGCCGAGCCGGTGGACGAGTCAGGACGCACCCACGCGAGAGTAAAGCGCTCGCGCCTGGCATCGGAGGAATTGGTAACACGCACGCGCACGGGTGCATCGACAGCCCGGCTGGATTCGACCGATTCTGCGACCAGTTGCACACCGGCATTAGTAGGATTGGCCGCCTTCGCGGCTTCGACAAATAGCTCGACACCCTTGGGCCACTCATACGCCTGCAAAGCGTCGAAGCGACTGCCGGCTTGCAGGTCGCTCACGAGAACGACCTGGCGCGGGCCAGGGTTTGCCTTGCCCTCATCTTCAGCGAGCGCCTCAGCTGCGGTCATCAGGGCATTGCCCAGATGCGTACCGATCCACGATGGCGCAAGGGCTGCAAGGCGGGTGGTCGCAAAGGCGACGCGTTCGCCGGGGGCGGCGCGATTCCAATCCTCGAAGGTCATCAGCGCCTGCGCCTGCCGGTCAAAAGCGTAGAGCGCGACCTGGTCGACCGGGCCGGCGCGGCGCAGCACCTCTTCGGCACGCGCTTTGGCAGCATCCCAGGCTCCGGCGCGCCGCATGCTCGCGCTGCGGTCGACGAGAACGACGATACGCTTCGGCTCGGCTGCACTCGGGTCGACAATCGGCGCTTGCTTCAAAAAAGGCCGGGCGAAGCCCAGCACCAACAGGGCAAGCGCGAGACAGCGAAGCAGAAGCAGCAGCCAATGCTCCAGCCGATGTCGCTTGGACAGGCGGGGAGGACTCGGCAGCAAAAACATGAGCGAGCTGAACTTGGTGCGCTCGCGCGTGGTACGCCGGATGAGATGATACAGGATGGGCGCCGCGATCGCGAGGCCGCCAATCAAAAAGAGAGGAGTGAGGAAATTCATCGCCCGCCTCCCCTAGCCCGGCGCACTTGACGGCCGCGGCGTAAGCGCTGTTGCAGGTAGTCGAAGAGCGTCAGCTCCAACGGCCGGTCCGTAGCAAGCTGGTGATACTCCACACCGAGCTTCTCGCAGATAGCGCGGAGCGCGGCATTGTGCGATTCGAACTTCTTGATGTACTCGGCGCGCGCGGCATTGGGATCGATGTAAAGCGTGCGCGATGACTCCGCATCTTCAAAAACAGAAGCCTGATCAATGCCGAGATTGAACTCCGCAGGGTCCAAAATCTGAAAAATCGCGACCTCATGACCCGCCGCAGTGAGGGCGATAAGATTTTTCTCCAGCCGCTCAAGTGGGGCCAGAAAATCGGAGAGCAGCGCAACCATGCCGCGCTTGCGGATAAGCGATGTGATACGCTCGATCGGCGCGACCAGATCCGTAGCGTTGCCGCCGGCGGGCTTCTCGAGGGCGAGCATGATCTGCCGTAGGTGTCCGACGCGGCTGCGCGCCGGGAGGTACTCGCGGATGCGATCGTCAAAAGTCAGCAGGCCGACGGCATCGCCCTGGAGATGGAGGAAGTAAGCCAGCGTGGCGGCGAGCGTGGCGGCATAGGTAGCCTTGGTGTATCCGCGAGAGCCATACTCCATCGAACGGCTCAGGTCGGCGAGCAGATAGCACCGGAGGTTGGTCTCATCCTCGTACTTCTTGATGAAGTAGCGATCGCTCCGGGCAAAAACGCGCCAATCGAGATAGCGCGGGTCGTCGCCGGGAGTATACTGCCGGTACTCCGTGAACTCCACGGAAAACCCGTGATAAGGGCTCCGGTGCATGCCGTTCCCAAATCCTTCCACGACCGCGCGCGCCCGCAGCTCAAGGCTGCGGATCGTCATCAGCGCCTGCGGATCGATGAATTTCGCAGACGAGAGCGAGGCGGTGGCGGAGGGCACGGAAAGGGATTGAGGCTTACGATTCGCGGTCAGGCACAAAGCGGCGGCAACCTAAAGCGGTGTCGCACCATGAGCCTGAAAGCATAATAGAGCGGATTATTTGCTGACCGGGACCTTGGCGTGAGCGACGAGGCGCTTGATGACCTCGTCGACGCGGATGCCTTCGGACTCGGCACGATAGTTGAGAAGGATACGGTGGCGGAGAGTGGGGACGGCCAGCGCTTGGATATCCTCGACGGTGACGTGCGCACGACCGCGCAGGAGCGCGCGGGCCTTGCCGCCGAGGACGAGGAATTGCGCAGCGCGAGTGCCAGCTCCCCAGCTCACCCAATCATTGACGAAGTCTGGGGTGCCTGGCTGCTGAGGGCGCGACGACGAGGCGAGTTGGACCGCGTAGCGCACAATCTCCTCGGCGATCGGCACCTTGCGCACAAGGTCGTGAAAGCGCAGCACATCCTCACCGGTGAAGAGCGCCTCGATGGGAGCGGGCTTGGCGCCAGTCGTACGCATCACGACGGTTACTTCGTCGGCCTCGGGCAGATAGTCGACGACGACGTTAAACATGAAACGATCAAGCTGAGCCTCGGGCAGCGGATAAGTGCCCTCCATCTCGATCGGATTCTGGGTAGCGAGCACGAAGAACGGCTCTTCCAACGGGTGGCGTACACCGGCGGCCGTGACCTGATGCTCCTGCATGGCCTCCAACAAAGAAGCCTGAGTCTTGGGTGGCGTACGGTTGATTTCGTCGGCAAGAACCATGTTGGCGAACACGGGACCCCGCACGAAGGCCAGGCGGCGCGTGCCATCGCCCGCATCCTGGAGAATCTCAGTGCCAGTGATATCGGCGGGCATGAGATCGGGTGTGAATTGGATGCGCTGAAAGCGGAGGTGAAATACCTGCGCGATCGACTTCACCAGGAGAGTCTTGGCGAGCCCTGGAGCGCCAGTGATGAGACAGTGCCCCCCCGCGATGAGCGCCAAAACAATCTGCTCAATGACTTCGCGTTGCCCGATAATGACCTTGGCCAGCTCGGCATCGATCCGGGCGCGCCCCGCGATGAGACGCTCCGCAGTGTCGCGCTCAACTTCAAACGCCGTCGGGGGAGCAGGCGGAGGCGGTGTCGCGACGGGAGGCGCCGAAGGATCGATCACGGGGGGAATGGGAGTGCTCATTAAGAAAGTGTGATTGGGATGGGGCTGCAAAAATAAGGATCGAGGGCAGACCAACACAGGCGGACAAGGGAATCGGAAGTGGGCTGGCGCGAGGAGCCGCCTCTCTCTCGCTCGCCTCTGCTAGCGCACCTAGTGGGTCATCAGATAAAAGATAAGATTCACGCCGAGCGGATACGAAATTTTTTCAGAGAACGTGGCAAAATAGTCGGCGTGTTCGCCCTCACGCTCCCAACCGTCGCTGATGTCGGTATTGTGGAAGGCGACGACCATCAGCCGCCCCTTGTCGTCGTGGAGGGCGCGGACGGACATGCGATCGGAATTTTCTCCCCGGTCGATTTGTAGCGGCGCCCCAGGATTTTCAGGGTCGTGGTCGCGATTCCAGAACTGCATCGTCGGCACCTGCAGCCGCTGCATGGGCCCGGGCAGCTTGAAGACACCGTTGAAAATGGGGTGCTCCATGGTGAGTTCCGTCCACTCGCGCGTGGGCAGGACTTTTTTCATCTGAGCCGCGAAGCCATTCCACTCGATGGAATTCCAAAAATCGATGATCGCGAGCACGCCGCCCGACTCGAGGTACTTGCGCAGGCCGGCGACTTCATTGTCGCGCAGCACCATATACCCCGGATGCTCCATGAAAAGGAAGGGGTAGTTGTGCAGATCAGGATCACTTAACTTCAACACCCGACCATCGGGATCGACCTTCATGGAGGTCATCTGCTGGAGCCGATACGAGAGATTGAGATCCGCATCCGGGAAATCCACCCACCAACCGATGCGCCGGCCGTAGTGGAAGTGCGGTACGGGGGAGGTGGTGGGCCGCGCCTTGAAAATCGCGCGGGCGAAGGTGAACACATCCTTCTCGAAGGCCTTCGGATTCGTCCAGGTAGGAGTGCCAGTGCTGTGAGACACGACTTCGCGAGCCGTGCGGACTGCATCCTCATCGATCACCCCGCTGCCTTCGGTACGGACGAGGGAGCCGCCAAGATCCCCCTCATTGCCCCACCCGCCGCCGGGCGGGCCGGAGAAAGTGGGAGCAGTAAAGGTCGGGCCCCGCGGCGCGATGCCTGGGGGCGGCCCACCTTGGGATCGCGGTGTTTGCCGTTCGGCGGCGCGATCTTCGCTCTTGGGCGTTTGCGCCGAAGCCCAGACCGCGCCGACCAGCGCCACCGAGAGAAGGGAGACAATGTGCCGAGGTATCCGCATTAGTGGGTCATCGCGTAGAACACGACATTGATGCCGAGCGGATACGCAATTTTCTCGGAGAAGTTCTCGAAAAAGTAATGGTATTCGCCCTCGCGCTCCCAGCCGTCGCCATTGTCGGTATTGTGCGCGGCAAAGACCATGAGCCGCCCTTTGTCATCGGTGAGCACCCGGTGGTGGACGGTTTGCGTATCTCCGTCGTGATGCTCCTCCCACGTGACGCCGGTGTGCTGGCTATTCTCTCCGGTACGATAATTGGGCACCTGCCCCTTGGACTTTATCTGGAAAACACAACTGTAGAGGGGGTGATCCAGCGGCAGTTCCGAAAACGAGCGCTCGGGGAATACCTTCTTCAGTTCGCGCTCCACATTGCGCCACGCCGATTCGCCCCAGAAGTCGTCGAGCATAAGGAAGCCGCCATTGAGCAGATATTTGCGCAGCGCCTGCACTTCGAGCTCGTTGAGAAAGAGCGACCCGGGCTCGACGATGTAAATCCAAGGAAAATTAAACAGCTCAGGATCGGTGATATCGATCACGCGCCCCTCGGGATCGGCGCGAAGCGACGTCATCTGCTGGAGACGATAGGAAAGGTTGAGATCGCTATCGGGCAGGTCCGTATCCCAGCCAGGACCGCGACGCCGACCGCCGAAACCGCCGCCACCCGTGTAGCGGATACGAGTGAAAGTGAACGTGTCGCGCTCGAAGCCCTTGGGATTCGTCCAGAGCGGGGTCTCGGTGCTGTGGTTGCCGACTTCTCGTGCCGTGCGCGTGCGGCTATCGCCCCCGCCCTCTCCGCCGCCCCACCCGAAGCCTCCACGGAAGGCAGCACGTTGGGCGAAAACCAAGCCGACCAACCCTACGAGCAGCAAAAGCGAGAGAGCGACACGCTTCATTCGAGGAGCTTGGGAGTGGGCGTCGGCGCGACAACCGGCTGGGCGGTAGGCAGGGAGGACTCAGCCGCGCCGTGTTGCAATTCCAACAGCAGTTGGAGTGCCTCGCGGTAGCGCGGCGTCTCCTCGAGAGCCATCAGCACATGCCGGCGCGCCCCGGCGAGGTCGCCGCGTCGATGCAATAGCTCCGCCAGGCGATAGTGCGCGTCCGTGCGCTCCGGTACGTCGAGCTGGATCAGCGTACGCAGCGCCACCACCGCGGAGCTGTTGTCTCCCAAAGCGAGGCTGGCATCGGCGAGATAACGGTAAGGCACCGGCACCAGTGGATTGACGGCAAGATAGCGCTCTGCGTTTCGCGCGACGAGCTTCCAGTCTTTTTCGGCAGCTCCGATTTCCATAAGCCGCAGAAAGGCATCGGTCGCCTCATCGTCGACTTCCACCCAGGCTAGGAGCGTCCTACGTTCAGCAGCTTCGTCACCAAGTGCCTTGTGGGCCGCGACCAGCGAGCGATAGGCCGTGGTGGGGCCCTTCTGCTGGGGGTAAAGCTCCACCAGGCGCTGGAGCGGCACCTTAGCCGCCGCCCAGTCGGAGCGTTCAGCGGCACGCTGCGCTTTTTGTAGCAGCACGTAGTAATTGTCGACGTGAGTACGCTCCCACGAAGCAAGCTCCAGCGCGCCTTCGGGGAGGAGCAGGTCTGGGTCGGGCTTTTCCCAGTTTATCCCGGGAGCGAGTGCCTTGGCTCGCTCATGCGCGTAGTCCTTGAAGCCGCGCTCTAGCTCCGCCATTTCGACGGTGTTTTTCGCGAGCGCGGTATTGATCTCGATACCGTTGCGCAGGTCGGTCAACACGCCGCGGACCTTATCGATCCCGAATTTGGAGATGATGTACTCCACCACCAGGGCAGACTCCAGATAGGCAAACTGGAGGTGCCGAGGAGTCTTCGGCGCAAGGAAAGCCGCGCTGAGCCTGCTCACCGGCACGAGATCGTCGCCGAGCAGCATTTCACGATATTTGGAGTCGATGCGCATACCCCAAGATGGGTCAGCCTGCCATTCTTCGTAGACGGAGATGCCTTCGCTCAACCAGCGCGGCATCTTGTTCTTGGTCATTTGCAGCGTCACTACATGGCAGAACTCGTGCCAGAGGACAGACTCCCAATTGGTGGCAGAGGAGCTTGTGGCAGGGCTGTTGGCTGTCACCACGCGGCCAAAGCACACACCGAGAAAGCCCGCAACGTCGGGGAGACCAAACGTGCGCACCGCAAAATCCCTCTGATCGGCGAAGATCTCGATATAGGTCGGTTTGGCGAGCTGCACGCCATACTTATCTACCAGCGCAGCCTTGGCGCGGCGAAGCAGAGCCTGCACCCGGGGGCCATAGACGGCAACCTCGGAAGAGGCCATACGGATGACGAAATCCTCATCGGCCAAGGTCACGTACTTCGACATCGTCTCCTTGAGAGTCACCAAATTGTAGGCCTCGACATCATAATCATCCTTTTCGTGGACGATCTGCGCGAGCTTCCAGCCCTCCTCCGTCTCACCGAGTCTTAGGAGGTTAGTCGCGAGTTCCGCGGTGGCGGGGAGGTACTCCGGATCAAAGGCGAGCGCTCGGCGTTGGGCGGCGGCTCCCTCGGCGAAACGATACTTGGCCGAGAGTTTCTCGCCGATCAAATAGTCTACTCGGGGATTGCTCGGCCACGAAGCGAGAGCCCGCTCGCGGGCGATGCGCTCCTGGATCGGGTCGTTTTTCAGGTGCGCGATCACGGAGCGGTAAGCCCAGGCATCGGGCTGCACTTTGTTGTAGGCCAAGATTTCATCGATGACCTTCTCTGCCTCCTCGTAGTTCTCGGCGTCGATATGGTGATCGATGTATTGGAGCAGTGTCGGCGTATGCCGGGGATTGATCTTTCGGGCCGCTTCCAGCGAGGCGAGAGCGATCTCGCGGTTGCTATTATCATAGGCTCGGGCGTGGCCCGAAAGAAGATCGGGATCGTCAGAGAGGACCTTGAGCCCTTCCTCGTAAGCTTTGGCCGCGAGGGCGAAATCGTGCTTCGCGAGCGCCAGCTCCCCTCGCGCGAGATAGACATCGCGCAACTTGGGGTCCATCCGCTGAGCAACGCTGAAGACTTTTTCCAAGACCTCTTTTGGATCCCAGCCATCGGTAAGCCAGGCCCGTCCAAAGATAACGAGGTCGGCCGGCTGGCGGTATAGCCAGGCCGCGCTCCGCAGCGCACGCGTGACCTCCTGATGCCGCTGAGTGGCCTCTTCGGGCCGGCCGTTGGCGTAGGCGACGTCGCGCGCGAGCCATTTGAGGCGGATGCTGCGTTGATCGCGATTGATGGCCTCGCGCATGGCGGTGTCCGCGTCGGCATTGCGCCCGACAGCCAGCAAGCCTTGGACAAGCACGAGCGCCCACTCCGTAGGCGAGCCTTCCGATGGATTGGCGAGGGCCGAGGTCGCCTGTCTGATCGCGCTGGTGTAATTACCGGTGCGGAGGCTGTCGCGCGCCTCGGGCAGATCCGCCCTTAGCGGCAGGGCGACGATAGCCAGAAAGGCTGCGAAACCGCAGTGCCAACGAATGGCCCTCCACGCAATTGCCAACGGGAAAGGCGCTTTCGAGGTTCCGATCATGCGTGCAGGTGGGCGTGGGTGGGGAAACTAGGTCTACGCAGACAGGTAGACGCTGCGGGACAGAAAGAGTGATGCGCGACCTGGCGCTTTTCTCAAGCTCGCGGATGCAGGTTTCTGCACGTCCCGGTTTCGGGACCGCCCGGGCCTACTTTGGCGGCGCGATCAGCAGCGCAGCGGCCGCACGGGCGACCCGCTTGGCCGCGAGGAGCCCGTGCTTCGGCGCAAACACCAGCGCGACGAGAAAGATCGCCGCCTGCAGCAACACGATGCAGGCGCCCGTGGAGGCGTTTAAAAAGAAGCTTAAATAGACCCCAAAGAAACTCGATGCGATGGCGCTCGCGGCCGCGATCGCGAGCATCCGGTGAAAGCGATCGGTCAAGAGGTATCCGATGCAGCCAGGAGTCACCAGCATGGCGATGACGAGGATGATGCCGACCGCCTTGAGGGAAACGACGATCGTCACGGCCAGCAGCGAGAGAAGCGTATAGTAGAGCAACGTAGTCCGCAGCCCGATGGTTCGGGCGTGATTGGGATCGAAGCAATAGAGGAGCAGATCTCGGCGCAGTATCAGCACCACTCCCAAGGTGAGGCCAGCGACGATGAGGGTATTTTTAAGATCGCCAGGATCGAGCCCCAGGATGTTGCCGAAGAGGATGTGATCGAGATGCAGGTCGCTTTTCACCTTGGTGAAAAGCACGAGGCCAAACGCAAACAGACCGGTAAAAACCACGCCCATCACGGTGTCTTCCTTCACCCGGCTATTGGCTTTTATGTAGCCCGTGGCGACCGCGCAGAGCAACCCAGAGGCAAACGCACCCAAGGCCAACGGAATCCCGATCGCATATGCGATCACGATCCCGGGCAGCACGGCGTGAGAAATCGCGTCGCCCATCAGCGACCAACCCTTCAGCACGAGATAGCACGAAAGCACCGAACACACCGCGCCGACTGCGATGCCCACCAACATGGCATCCACCATGAAGGCATACTGGAAAGGCTCGAGGAGACGTGCCATCATCGTCACGAAGGGGAAATCGCCGATAGGCTCGCTGCCCGTCGGCGGGCACGAGCTGCGATAAGGCCATGCTTGGGCCCAAAGATCAGCGCGAGTACGAAGAGGATGCTCTGCAACGTCACGATGCAGCCGCCGGTGGAGCCATCGAAAAAGTAGCTGGCATATGCGCCCACGATCGACGTGCCTGTACCCATGCCTACGGCGATGCCGATCATACGGCCAAAGCGATCCGTCAGCAGATAAGCCGTAGCACCGGGGGTGACGAGCATCGCCACGACGAGGCAGGCGCCGACAGTTTGCAGGGCCGCAACCGCGGTGGCCGAAAGCAGTGTCAGCAGCGTATAGTGCAGCACGGTGGTATTTAGACCGAGCGCCCTCGCCTGGCTCGGATCGAAGCAAAAGAGAAGAAAGTCCCGCCACTTCAGGCCCAAGACGGCTAGGGTGATACCCGAGATGATCAATACTTGGAGAATATCCGGATCGGAGATGCCCAGGATGTTTCCAAAGACGATCGACCGTAGGTCGACCTGGCTCGGGTAGAGCGAGATCAGAAACAACCCGAGCGCGAAAAACGCGGTGAACACGACGCCTATCACTGCATCTTCCCGCAGCCGAGTCTTGGTCCGGACAAAGCCCATCCCTGCGGCTGCCAGCAGCCCTGTCACGAAGGCTCCCGCTGCGAACGGCCAGCCAATGTAATAGGCGACCGCGACGCCTGGCACAACCGAGTGCGACAGGGCATCGCCCATCAGCGACCATCCCTTGAGTGTGATGAAGCAAGAGAGGAACGCGCAGACCCCGCCGATCACGGCGCTGACGAGGATCGCTTTCAACATGTAGTCGTACTGAAAGGGTACGAGCAACTGCTCCATCATCGCGCTATCCTCCGTAAGCAGGCGACGCTCAATTGTCTTCCTCTCCTTCGGCCCGCTCCTTGACCACATTCTCCCGGCCGCGGCGCTGGCTATACTCCACGTGGCCGCCCTTGCCAAAGACCACGGGACGCTCGTCGTCGGTGAGCAACGTCAGCGAGCGGCCATCGTGCTTCTGCACTGTCGATTCGTCGAAGCGAAAATGCCGGAGGGTGCCGCCGAATGCGCGGAGGAGATTCTCCTCGGTAAACACGTGAGCCGTCGGCCCAGCGGCCAGGACAGTGCGGTTGATGAGCACGACGTGATCGCAGTATTCCGGCACGGAGCCGAGATTGTGCGTCGAGACGAGCATGATGTGCCCGTCCTCGCGCAACTCGCGCAGCAGGGCGATGATCGCAGACTCGGTATTCACGTCTACGCCCGTGAACGGCTCATCGAGCAAGATCACCTTGCCCTGCTGAGCCAGGGCGCGCGCTAGAAACACCCGCTTGCGCTGGCCGCCGGATAGCTCGCCGATCTGTCGGTCGCGAAACTCCAGCATGCCTACCCTGCCGAGGCTCTGCTCGGCGATGCGCTTATCCTCGGCGCGCGGGATGCGCAGGAAACCCATATGGCCATAACGCCCCATGAGGACGACGTCCCACACGCTCACCGGAAAGGTCCAATCAACTTCCTCCGCCTGCGGCACGTAGGCCACGAGATTTCGCTTGAGCGCGCGTTTCACCGGCTCGCCGTCAATCCTCACTCCGCCAGTCGCCGGCTCGACGATGCCCATGATCGCCTTGAATAGCGTGGACTTGCCGCTGCCATTGACACCCACGAGCGCGCAAATCGAGCCGGCATGCAGGCCGAAGGACGCGTTGCGCAAGGCGACGTGCCCGTTGGCGTAGCTCACGGTGACGTCTTTGACTTCGACGCTCAGCGAGCTCATCGGGTCGACGCTCCACGCTCAGCCATCGACGAGAGGGCGATACCGCTGGAGCACGCGCTGGATTGGGAAATCATTTCTGGAGAAATCCTTTCACGATAGTCTTCGCATTATATTCCATCAGGCGCAAGTAGGTCGGAGCCGGGCCATTGGCGGCGGTGAGCGAGTCGACGTACAGCACACCGCCGTAGCTTGCCCCCGTTTCCTTGGCTACCTGGCGCACTGGCTTGTCGCTCACGGTGCTTTCGCTGAAGACCACGGGAATTTTATTTCTGCGTACACCATCGATTACCTTTTGCACCTGCTGCGGCGTGCCCTGCTGGTCCGCATTGACCGCCCAGAGAAACAACTCCTGCATCCCGAAATTCCGCGCGAGGTAGGGAAATGCGCCCTCACTGGTCACGAGCCAGCGCTGGCCCGCGGGAATCTTGTCGAGCTCTGCGCGCACCGTCTCCTCGATTGAGGCAAACTTGGCGGCATAAGCCTTGGCATTCGCATTGTAGGTCGCCGCATTGGCGGGATCGAGCTTCACCAAAGCCTTGCGGATATTTTCCACATAGATCTTGGCGTTTTGGGGTGACATCCATGCGTGTGGGTTGGGTCGGCCGGTATACGGCCCCTCGTCGATGCCGATTGGCTGGATACCCTCCGTCAGCACCGCGCTTGGGACATTGCGCAGGTTGCCGAAGAACTTCTCAAACCAACGCTCGAGGTTTAGGCCATTCCACAGGACAAGATCGGCACGCTGCGCCTTCACGATATCCTGAGGTGTAGGTTCGTAGCCATGGATCTCCGCGCCAGGCTTGGTGATCGACTCGACGACAGCAGCGTCGCCGGCGACATTCTGGGCCATGTCCTGTATAATGGTGAAGGTGGTGACGATGCGTTTCTTGGCACTCGCAGCTTGAGCGGAGAGCACGAACGATGCCGCGGCCAGCACTCCAAGGAGCAGGCGGAAGAGAGACTGCGTTTTCATAGTCGATGAGGGCATAGCGAAGATCAGAAGCGGCGGGAAACACCGGCGAAGGCGCCCAGGTCGGGAGCAGTCTTGGAAATCCCAATATTCAGGCCGGCATCGAGCTGCAGCGTGGCGCCGAGCCGATGCGTGGCACCCACATTAAACAGCAATACGTGCCGCCCGTCACCTGCGGTCGATGCCAATTCGAGAAAACAGCCCGTATCCCTTCCAAGATCACGGGCGACAGAAAACGTATTGGTCCAGGCGGCCTCGTACTTACCTGCATCGGTGTAGACGCGCTCGATCACGGTCATGGCAGCGCCATCCCAGCCAAAGCCGACCTCAAAGCTGAAGGGAAACGAAAGGGCAAGTTCTGTGCGATCGTTGCCAATGCCGTCGGCGGCGGTCGGCAGCTTCACATCGGCGATGAGGCCAAAACCTGTCGGCCCTCCATCATTGCCCCAGAAGTTGACCTTGCCGCGCAGGACAGTGTCGCCCACGCCGCGCGAGGTCGTTTTGGCTCCACCACGCACCTGTTCGCTACGGTGGATATGCGGGGTGACGACGATGCCCGCTTCGAGACTTTTCGCGACTCCGATGCGGAGATTGAAGGGCGCCCATTCCCATTCCGTAGTACGAGTGCCTCCTTGGCGATCGCGAGTCCAGCTCGCCACGCTGGCTTCGAGCTGCATCAGGCCAGGTTCCACGGTAAAAGGCGTCTCCGTGGTGTCTGGGCGATCGGTAGTCATTTCACGTGTCGATGCGGCGCGAGCATTTCCCGCCCAGGCCGCGAAACTCATCACCAGGGTAAAATAAGCAAAACGAGGGCTGAAATCCATGATGTGGATCAATCAATGGCTGATATTTTGATTAGTCAAAATAAATCCGCTATTGCGCTCAAATAACCTCCTGCTTCCCCTCCTCCAATGGCGACGAGCACGGTCGAAAACTATCTCAAACACATCCTCCTGCTCTCGGAAGGCTCCGATGACCTCGTATCCATGGGCGCACTGGCCAGTGCCCTGGCTGTCGTGCCCGGGACAGCGACCACGATGGTCAAGTCTATGTCCGATGAGGGCCTCGTGGAACATAAGCCTCGTATCGGGGTACGGCTGACTGGCGACGGACGCCGAGTCGCTCTCAATGTACTACGTAAGCACCGCTTGGTAGAAACCTTTCTCGTGACGGTGCTCAAGATGGACTGGTCCAAAGTCCATGACGAAGCCGAGCAACTCGAGCACGCCATCTCCGACGAGGTCCTCGATCGGCTGGACGCCCTACTAGGCCATCCGCAAACCGATCCCCATGGCGACCCGATCCCCAGCGCCCAAGGCAAGCTGAGTTCCCAGGTCTATGCCACCCTCGCCACCTGCGTGACCGACCGTCCGCTCCGAGTGATGCGCGTCACGGAGCAGTCCGCGGAGTTTTTGCAATTCGCCGAGCAGAATGGCCTCCAGCCGGGCACTCCGGTGCGAGTGAACGACCGCAATCTTACCGCCGGCCTCGTGACCGTACGCAAAGCCAATGGCCGCACCGTGGCCCTGAGCATCACCGCCGCGGGGAAGATCCTCGTAGAGCCGGAGAAGTAAGGACGCAGTCAGACATACGGCGTCGAGCGCAGAATTTCCGAAAAGGTGTTGTCGCCACCGGGTCTAACCAAGCACACTGCCCGCCGATGTCGCACTCGTTCGCGCGCCTCGTTTTCATCGCCACGGCGGCGTTTTTTGCCGCGTTTTTCATCTGGCCAGTTATCCAAATTCTGAAGGGAGGCTTCGTCGATGCCGACGGCCATCTTACCTTCGCGTATCTGGGCGCCTTGCTGAGCGACCCCACTTATCTGGGCGGACTGCGCAACTCGTTTCTTCTCGCCTGCGCGGCGACCGCCCTCGCCCTGCTGATCGCACTTCCACTGGCGGTGATAAGCGACCGCTACGTCTTTCCCCTCAAGACGGCGCTAGGCTCGCTCGTGCTGGTGCCGATGATCCTCCCGCCTTTCGTTGGGGCAATCGGCATCAAGCAGATCTTTGGGCAATACGGCGCGTTCAACGCCTTGCTCCACAACCTCGGGCTGCTTTCGCCCGGCACGACGGTGGACTGGCTGGCCGCAAACCAATTCTGGGGCATTGCGATGGTGGAGGCGCTTTCGCTCTATCCGATTATCTATCTAAACGCCGTCTCCGCGCTGGCCAATGTCGACCCAGCGATGGAGGAGGCCGCACAAAACCTCGGCTGCACTGGCCTACGCCGATTTTGGAAGATCACCCTGCCGCTGATCCGGCCAGGGCTCTTTGCGGGTGGCACCATCGTCTTCATCTGGTCGTTTACCGAACTCGGCACGCCGCTGATCTTCGACTACGATCGCGTCACAAGTGTGCAGATTTACTACGGGCTAAAGGACATCGGGGGCAATCCCTTCCCCTTTGCACTGGTAGCGGTGATGCTCGTATGCTCGGTCGCGATCTACGCGATCAGCAAAGGCCTCTTCGGCCGCTCCTCGCACGCGATGATGGCCAAGGCCACAACCTCCGGAGGGGCACAGCGGCCTTCGCCGCTCAAAGCGTGGTTATGCACGGCGCTTTTTGCCGGCGTGACCTTCGTCGCGGTCCTGCCTCACATCGGGGTCATCCTCGTCGCCTTTTCGCAGGATTGGTACAACAGCGTAGTGCCTGCCGCTTACACGCTCGGCAACTTCGAGTTGGCACTTGGCCATGATCTTACAGTGCCCGCGATCGCCAACAGCCTGCGCTTCGCCAGCATCTCGACACTCGTCGATATCGTGCTGGGCGTGGCCATCGCCTACGTCGTGGTGCGCAGCAAGATCAAAGGACGCCAGATACTCGACTTCCTCTCGATGCTGCCGCTCGCAGTGCCGGGGCTCGTGCTTGCCTTTGGCTATCTTGCCATGTCGCAGGACGGAAAATTCTTCAGCTTCCTAAATCCGACGCGCGACCCGACGATCCTCCTGATCATCGCCTACTCGATCCGCCGCCTGCCCTATGTCGTACGTTCCGCTGCGGCGGGATTCCAACAGACCAGCGAAACGCTCGAAGAAGCCGCACAGAACATGGGTGCCCCGCCTCTAAAGGCAGTGATCAAGGTGACGCTGCCATTGATCATGGCCAATCTCATCGCCGGCGGGCTGCTCGCCTTTGCCTTTGCGATGCTTGAGGTCAGCGACTCGCTCATTCTCGCCCAGAAGCAGGCTTATTACCCCATTACCAAGGCGATCATGGAGCTCTTTCAATTGCTCGGCGACGGCAAGTTCATCGCTAGCGCGCTCGGCGTCTGGGCGATGGTCTTCTTGGGTGTCACGATCGCTGGCTTGAGCCTCATCCTCGGCAAGAAACTGGGCGCGATCTTCCGCGTCTAGCCTTCAGCACGCAGGGTTGGCGGGACAACGCGCCGACTTCGTCGATATCGCCTATCCCCCACCCCATGCTCTGGCTCTGCGTCGTCTCGCTCATCTGGGCGTTCTCTTTTGGGCTTACCAAGGGAAAGCTCGCCGGTCTCGATAGCAGCTTTGTCTCAGCCGCGCGGCTTGCGCTCGCGCTGCTAGTCTTTCTTCCGTTTCTTCGCTTGCGGGGCGTATCCGTCTCCACAGGAGCGAAGCTCATCGCGATCGGCGCCGTGCAGTTTGGCCTGATGTATCTCGCCCTCAACGAGAGTTATCGCTACTTACAGGCCTACGAGGTCGTGCTCCTCACCATCACCACGCCCATTCTCGTCACGCTGCTGGCTGACGCGCTCGATCGCACTTTTCGTTGGCAAGCACTGGCGGCCGCGGGTATTGCGGTGCTCGGCGCCGCGATCATCGCGCTGCGCTCGACTGAGTTGAAACTCACTGTCACCGGCTTCGTGCTCGTACAGCTCTCCAACGCCGCTTTCGCCATAGGCCAGATCGCTTATCGTCGCCTGCGGCAGCGCGAGACCGCGCTTCGCGATCGGGATATCTTTGGGCTGCTCTACGCCGGTGCCTGCATGCTCACACTTCTCGTGATGGCGGCCCGTGTGGACCTCGCCACGGTCTCTCTCTCGAGCACACAACTATGGACGCTGCTCTATCTGGGCATCCTCGCCTCGGGCGTCTGTTTCTTCCTTTGGAATGTCGGCGCAACGCAGGTCGGCAGCGGCACCCTCGCGGTGATGAACAACGCCAAGGCTCCCCTAGGGGTCGCCTGTTCACTGTTGTTTTTCGGCGAGAGCGCGGCGCCACTGCCCTTGCTAGGCAGCCTGACGCTGCTGGGAATCGCCGTTTGGATAGCGCAGCGAAAACCCGGAAAGTAGGCGGCTTATAGCCCCTTCACCTTGAAGGTCCTCTTGTGACCCGTGGAGGGCACGCTGACGGTGTAGCTCTTCGCATCCGGCGCGACGCTCATCTGCACCATGTTTGCGGGGCACTTCGCCGCTTCAGGCCCGGTGAGGTTTTCATGATTAGCAATATGAGCGTGCGCAGCGTTTTCGCTCTCCGGTACGTTGTAGCTCTTATGCACTTGATAGAGCGCCTGCACGGATTTGGCCGATTTGATTGCCGCAAATGAACCGGGCTGGCCACCCTTCCTCGGGCCGTTGTTCATGACGACGACGGTCGGCTCGAGACTCTGCACGAGCAGCGGGTTGTTGCTCACTTCGAGGCCATGGTGATTGGTCTGATAGACATCGACGACGCCTGCGAGATTATACGGTGTGACGAGGTTCTCCTCCACATTCCAAGTAAGATCGCCGCCGTCGAAGAAGCGAAATCCGCCAAACTCGAGCACAAGCACCGCGCTGTTCGCATTGTCGCTCATGTCGGCGGGCTTGGCTGCCACTGAGCCGGTGAGCGGGTTTTTGGATTTTCTCTGCTCGGCGGTAGGCTCGACCAACTTCTGGTCCGCCGCCAGACAGCGCAGCGAAAGCCTCAACCCGCCGTCGGACTGCAGCGAAATCACCGTGCCGGCACTGAGTGCGACACGCTTCGCTGCGATCTCCTTGTAAGGACGAATCTGCGTCAGAAAGGTGGATTGCTTGCGGCCATCGGGGTCGGCCTCGGGGATGGCCCTTTGGTACAGCGTGCCAAAGGGAAGCTGTTGAGCCACCTCAGCTGCGCCGCCAAAATGATCGATATGCCAGTGAGTGATTACAACGTGGTCGATCTTGCTTAGACCCGCTGCCTTGGCCGCAGCCACAATGCGACTGGAGTCGCGACCGCCTGGATTGCCGGTATCAATCAGGATGGATTCACCGGCCGGCGTAACGATCAGCGTCGAGCCGCCACCCTCGGAATCGACCCAGTAAAAATCCAAGGTCTTCGTTTTCTGGTCTGCGACTGCAAGCGAACTGCCAAACGTAAAACAAAGGACAATCCGGAGGAGGTATTTCATGGGGCGGGGCTGCAAAGCGTCCAAGGACCAAACATCCAAACTTCCAACAAAGCTCAGTGATAGCAGCGATTCATTCGCTGGCTAATCTTGGGGAAGTTGGACCTTCGGCGCTGGGTGTTCAGCGTTTAGGACTTGGAATAAAATGCATTGATCTTGTCTGCGACGTCTCGGAAGCCGATGTCCTCGGAGTAGATCACTTTAAACTCCTCGATGGCTGCCTCCGGCTTGCCCATCGCCTCATAGCACGCGCCGAGCTGATAGATGACCTCTTTTTTGGTGTCGTCCATGGTCGTCAGCTCGTTCTTCGCCGTGGTAAGCTGCGCGACAGCAAGATCGAAGAGCTTTTTTGCCTTGAAACAGCGGCCGAGGCCGATGAGCGAGTTGACCCGGACCTGCGGCCCCTTCTGGGACTGCTGGAACTGCGCGATCGCGGGATCGGTCTGGCCCGACTCCAACAAGAGCACGCCGTACGCGTACCGTGCGGCATAGTCGTTGGGGTAGCGTTCAACGTAGCGCTTGGATTCGCTGACCTTGAAGTCCGCGAGTTCCTTGCGCGCAGCCTCGAGCTTTGCCTGCGCTGCAGCGTCATTGGGTGTCTTGGCGAGGGCGGCCTCGGCAGCCTTCATGTGATCTTCGATGACAGCCGTCGCAAGTTCGCTCTCCTGCTTTTCGAGCGCGGCATCCGCCTTGCCTACGGGAAGCTCACGAGCCTTGCGCACCCAGTTGAGCGCCTCGTCCAGTTTACCAAGCTGCTTGTAGGCTTGGGAAACGCTTCGGTAGTGATTGAGATTGTTTGGTTCGGTGGCAATGCGGCCCAGCGCTTCGTCGAGCAGGCGCTGCGTCATGGTATCGCCAGTGACGACTTTGGCGGACTGCTCGAGCGAGACGGCCTGGGCTTCGTCGCGGAGCTTTTCGCGAAAAGAGCCTTTTTGCTCCCAGTTGCCCTTGTTGACCGTCTGGGCGATAGAGGCTTTGCGCATGAGATCCTGCGCTTCCGCGTCGGTGGGCTTGTTCTTGAGAATCTCATCCGCAATCGCGACCGCCTCGGTGGCTTTCCCGGCGGCCAAGAGCGCTTCGGCGAGCGCAATCAGGTTGGCGCGATTGCTGGGCTCCAATTCACGGATCGCATCGAGCGCAAAAGCCACGGTCTCCTTCAAGTCGAGTCCCTTCGCCGCTTCGGCGAGGAGCTTTAGCGCAGCGACATTGGTGGGATCCTTTGCAAGCAGAGTCTCGGCGGCGTCGAGCAGCTTGGCGGGATCCTTCTTGGCGCTGCCAAACATGAAAGGCGCAGCCGAGAGGCTGCCCATCGTCTTACCGAACAAACCGCCGCCCTTTCCACGCTGAGCTCGCAACTGCGCTACGCGCTGGAGCCGTCGCACCGGCAGGCACTCAGGCCGCATCCGCAGCACCTGCGCAGTCACCTCCGTCACATAGTCGAGATTACCGCGCTCCAGGGCGATGCGCGCATTATCGACCAATTTCTGGTGGCGGGGGTCCAGCGAGGAAACGGGAACTTCGGGCATAACGTGTTTGCAGCGAAGTCGCCGCGCCGGACGCGGTCAACCCTTAGCTGCATCCCATGCTCGACGCACCGCGACGCAGAATGTTACAGCACTTGGAGATCCGTACGTGCCGCAGCCTCTAGCCGAGCCAATCCCTGGCGGACGATTTCCTGCGTGGGGCCCTCAATCAGCAACCGCAGTTTGGCTTCCGTGCCCGAGTATCGCACCAGCACGCGACCCTTTGCGCCCAGTTCGTTTTCCAAAGCTTGGATCACTGCCGGGAGAGTAGGCAGCGACTCCACCGGTTTCTTTTCTCGTACCTTCAGCGCGGCTGTGAGCTGAGGAAACTTTACGAGCGCATGACGCAGCATGGAAAGCGGTTTGCCTGTCGCCAGCATGACCTCGATCACCTTTAGCGCAGCCACAAGCCCGTCGCCGGTGGGCGAGAGCTCCGAGCAGATAATATGCCCTGAGGACTCCCCTCCAAGCGTGGCGCCCTCCGCCTGCATCCGCTCGATGACGTAGCGGTCGCCGACATTGGTACGCAATACGCGCCCTCCTGCCGCCGCGATGGCCGCATCGACACCAAGGTTGCTTTGCACAGTCACCACCAAGGTATTTTTCGTCAGCCGGCCAAGCGTCAGAGCGTGGGCGGCGAGCAGGGTGAGCAACTCGTCGCCATCCAGCACAGCGCCTCGCTCGTCGCACACAACGCAGCGATCTCCATCGCCATCGTGGGCGATTCCGATGCGGGCACCGACCGCAGAGACTTTAGCCGCAAGCGACTCCGGGTGCTCACTGCCCACCCCGTGGTTGATATTCTTGCCATCCGGGATATCGCCGAGGCCGATCACTTCTGCGCCGAGTTGGCGCAGCACCGCTCCGCTGGTCTGGCAGGTGGCCCCATTAGCCGTATCGAGCACGATACGCCAGCCCCCAAGGGCATTGACCGGCAGGATCGCCCGGGCCGCTGCCACGTAGTCATCGAGTGCGCCAGACAGCGACAGAATCGGCGTGGCATCGTCTTCCACCGCCTCGCCCAGCAGCGCCTCTATCGCCAGTTCGTCGGCATCGGTAAGCTTCACGCCGTTTGGCCCGAAAAACTTGATGCCGTTGTCGCAAGCTGGGTTGTGTGAGGCTGTGATCACTACGCCGAGGCGGGCTCCGCTCGCGCGCACCGCTCGCGCTACTGCCGGCGTAGGCAGTACGCCAAGGGAGATCGGCTCGGCGCCGACCGCGCGCAGACCGCGACCCACCGCCGCCTCCAGCGCCGCACCCGAGGCGCGGGTATCCCGGCCGATCAGTACCGGTCCCACGCTGTCAATCTGCCGACGCTCCACCGCAAGCAAACTACTCGGTGTGAATAGCTTACGACGCTCGCCAGGCCCCTTCAGCCAGAGGGCAGCCGCCGCGCCCAACCGGGCGGCAAAATCCTCGTTAATCACCGGGCCACCGTAGAGGCCACGCACACCATCTGTGCCGAAATATTTCCTGCTCATGAGCGATAAAATTCCCGCGTGGCTGCGATCTTCGCGCGCACGGCTCCGCCGAGCAGGAGCTCGCGCGCCGGGCCTACGCCCTCGCGAATCGACGGCACCTTGCCCACCAACCACAGTCCCACTGCGGCATTCAGCACGATCGTGTCCGCCAGCCCCGCCGGACCTCGACCCTCCAGCAAAGCCTCCACAATCGCGAGATTGGCCGTAAGATCGCCCCCCGTCAGATGTTCAAACGGCGTGCGTTGCAGCCCAAAATCCTCCGCGCGCCACTCACCGTCCACACTACGCTGGCCGCCAAAACCGCGCACGCGATTCTCCGTCGCCGTGGTCAATTCATCGATGCCTCGGCTCGCATCAATCACGCCGTGCGCCGCGATGCCAGTCTGCCCACCGAGCGCGTGCAGCGCGTCCGCGAGTTTCGTTACCCACGCTGCCGAGAACGACCCGATGACAACATGCGCCGGCCGGCCCGGATTGATGAGAGGCCCGAGGATATTGAAAACCGTCCGCTGCCCTTTCGCCGCCAGCGCCTTTCTTACCGGAGCTATATTTTTGAAAGTGGGATGGTAGGCAGGCGCGAAGAAGAACACGTAGCCAAGCTCATCGAGTGCTCGACGAAGCTTTTCCGGTGGCGCCTCCAAATTCAAGCCCAGGCCGGCCAGCAGATCGGCGCTGCCACATTTCGAGGTGATGCCGCGGTTGCCGTGCTTCATCACGATCACGCCTGCGCTGGCGAGCGTGAGCACCACGAGGCTGGAGATATTGAAGCCGCCAGCATGGTCGCCTCCCGTGCCCACGATGTCGATCGCACGGGGAGACCATGCCGAAACGCCGGCATCGATCGCGCGCGCGCGAAACGCCGCTGCGAACGCGGCTACTTCCTCCGCCGTCTCTCCCTTGCGCGCCAGCGCGGTAAGAAAATCGCCCTTGGCCTCCTCGGTCTCGACGGCCGCCGCGAGAGCGGCAGCGGCATTCTCGACCTGCTCCGGGGTAAGGTGGGCACCTGAGGCAAGCTGCGCGGTCAACTCGGCTAGCGTGGACATTAGGCGCTGTTCTCTCGGCACAGCCCCGGTGGCCGCAACGCCAAAGACTACTTGTCGCAAATAAATTTGCCCCTCCACCCCAAAACTGAAACCACCCCGCGTGCGCTACTTCCTCCTTGCGGTCCTCTCTCTCTGTCTCACGTGGAAAGCCGCTGCCGCCCAGACCACGGTCACGCCTGAGGCACCCAGCCGCCCGCTCGCCGCGCCGGTTTCCGAACTTAGCCTCACCGATGCGATCATCCTCGGCGTAGTCGAAGGAGTGACGGAATTCCTCCCGGTTTCATCTACCGGCCATTTGGTGATCGCTTCCCGTGTGCTCGGCTTGGAATCAGAACAGCCACTTTCGGACGCGCAAGGCCTCCCCCTTTGGTACCGGAAACCTTCCCCTAAATATCCCCAAGGCGTGCCCCTTACGGTGAAGCTGGCGACGGACACCTACCTTGTCGTCATCCAAATCGGAGCCATCGCCGCCGTAGCCCTGCTCTACTGGGCGCAGTTCATGGCCATGCTACGAGGTTTGCTCGGTCGTGATCCTGAGGGTCTCCGCCTGCTGGTTTGCGTCATTGTGGCTTTCATTCCGGCTGCTGGCCTCGGATTCATTCTGAGCGATTGGATTGAGCGGAATCTTTTCTCCATCAAGGCGGTGATTGTCGCCCAGGTCGCCGGTGCCTTCTTGATGTTTTTCGCCGAGTGGTGGCGCCGCAAGAACCCGCCCATGCCCAAGCCGGCCACCGTCCCACTTTCTTCCGAAATCAGCTTGGGACGTGCGGCGACGATCGGTGTTCTCCAATGCGCCGCCCTCTGGCCCGGCACCAGCCGATCCATGATGACGATTGTCGGCGGGTATTTCGTGGGCCTCGATCCTCGCCGCTCCGCAGAGTTCAGCTTCCTTCTCGGCTTCGTCACGCTCAGCGCTGCCTCGGTTTATAAAGGCTACAAGAGCGGCGCGGCGATGATTCAGGTCTTCGGCTGGAGCAATATAGTGATCGGCGGGGTGTTTGCAGCTATCACTGCTTTCGCGTTTGTGAAACTTCTGGTCCACATGCTCAACCGCCACGGATTGGCGATTTTTGCCTGGTATCGACTCGCCTTGGCCGCCGTCCTCATCGTCTACTTTTATTTGTGAATAACCTCTCCTTGCGCTGTAACAGATATGGCGCTTGACGAGCGGTAAAAGCGCCTCGTAATTTCGACCCTTTCATTTAACCGCGAGCAGCGTTTAAAACCGCCGCTCGCACTCTAAACGCTTACTCACATGGCCAATCCGAAACGCAAGCAGTCCAAACGCCGCAGCGCCAACCGCCGCGCGGCCAACGCCTTCAAGGCGCCCGAATTCGCCAAGGATCCGACCGATGGCACCGCATTCCGCCCGCACCGCGTGAATCCGAAGAACGGGATGTACCGCGGTCGCCAGGTGCTCAACGTCGAGGTCTAAGCCTCGGCGTCTCCTGCCAGTCTCTTCGCCATCCCAGCGATGGTTACCACGTCCGGCTCCGCGGGGCGCATCGCGGTCGACGCCATGGGCGGCGACCTCGGACCCTCCGAGGTGGTTGCAGCGGTTAAACTTGCGCGTGCCCAGATCGGCGCGCTCAACCCCATCACGCTCGTCGGCGACGAAGCCGTGCTCGGGCCGCTGCTGACCCAGGCTGGCTTGGTCCGCGATGACCAGCTTGCCATCCATCACGCCTCCGAGGTGATCACGATGGATGATAAGCCGCTCAACGCTTTGAAACGAAAGCGGGATTCCTCGATGGTGCGCGCCATCGAGCTGGTGAAAAGCCGCGAGGCTGGCGTTGTCGTCAGCTGCGGCAATACCGGTGCTCTCATGGCCGGTGGCACGCTCAAGTTGCGTACGATGGAGGGCGTCGCCCGCCCTGCCCTCGCCGCGATCTGCCCTCGTGAAGGCGGCCATTTTGTCTTGATCGATGCAGGTGCCAACCCCGAGGCCAAGCCCGAGCACCTTGTCCATAACGCCATCCTCGGCACGCACTACTGCCGAGTGATGCTCGGTGTGAAGCAGCCGCGCGTCGGCCTGATGACGATCGGCACCGAGGAAGGCAAAGGCAACACCCTCATCACTGAGACGCACGAGCAACTCAGGCGCGTCGGCAACATCATCAACTACGCCGGCCCGATCGAGGGTTTTCACGTATTTGCAGAGCACGTCGATGTCGTCGTGTGCGATGGCTTCGTGGGCAATATCATGCTCAAGAGCTGGGAATCGCTCGTGAAATTCTTCTCCAGCATCATCAAGGAAGAGCTCCAGGCCAATCCGCTTCGCGCCGCGGGCGCCCTACTCTCCAAAGGTGCCTTTACCGCGCTCAAGAACCGCATCAACCCTGAGCGCTACGGCGGTGCGCCGCTGCTAGGGCTCAATGGCAATATTCTCAAGGCGCATGGCTCCTCCAGCGCGCACGCGATCAAGAGCGCCATCTCGGCAGCCAACGAGATCGTAAAAGCCGATATGAACCAGCATATCGAGGCCGATATCGCCCGAGCCAACGAACTCCTGGCGCAACCCGCCCTCAATTAAGCCGTGCCTCGCCCCTGGTGCCACGGCGGCCCCTTACCGGTGCTGCCCCGCTCCCCTCAGGCTCGTCGCTCCCCTTATCCTCTTTGATGTCTTCTCGCTCGACCGTCATCCTCGGCACCGGTTCATACGCTCCTGACCGCGTCATGACCAACAATGACTTGGCTCATATGGTCGAGACATCCGACGAGTGGATCTTCACCCGCACCGGCATCCGGGAGCGCCGCATCGCTGCCCCGGATGAGGCCATGTCCGACATGGGCGTCAAAGCCGCCCAGCGAGCCCTCGACGATGCCGGCTTACAGGCGTCCGAGATCGACCTGCTGCTCGTGGCTACGATCACCGCCGACACGCCGATGCCGGCTGCCGCCTGCTTGATCCAGCACAAACTCGGCGTCCCGACGACGGCCGCCTGTTTCGACCTCAATGCCGCGTGCTCGGGCTTTGTCTATGGCCTCGATGTCGCCTGTGCGATGCTGGCCTCTGGTCGCTACAAGAAGGCGCTCGTCATCGGCGGCGAAAAACTCTCCTCGGTCATCGACTGGCAGGATCGCACCACCTGCGTCCTTTTTGGCGATGGCGCTGGCGCGGCAGTGCTCGGCTTGAGCGATCAGCCAGGTCTAGGCCTCCTCGGCACCAAGCTCGGCGCCTATGGCGACGGCGCTGACCTCCTCTACATTTCCCACGGTGGCAGCAGCAAGCCCTCCACGCCCGAGTCTCTGGCCAACCGCGATCACTGCATCCGCATGAAAGGCAAGGAGGTCTTCAAGCTTGCAGTCCGCGCCATGGACGAGGCAGCGCGCGATATTTTGGAACAACACCAAATCCGGGCTGATCAGATTTCGCTCGTCATCCCCCACCAGGCGAATTCCCGGATCATCCAGTCCATCTCCGAATACCTCGAGCTCCCCATGGACCGCTTCTTCGTCAACGTAGACCGCTACGGCAATACCTCCGCAGCCTCGATTCCCATCGCCCTCGACGAGGCCAGGCGCGCCGGCAGGATCAAGTCCGGCGATCTCACGCTGCTTGTGGCATTTGGGGCGGGCTTGACCTACGGAAGCGCCCTGATTCGCTGGTGACCCTTTTTTCGATGCGTCTTTATCCCGTCCGCGCGCTTCTCGCACTCTGCTTCGTTTTCACGCTCCTCGCCTCCGCGCGGGCCGAATTGGTGTGGACCCGTGAGGGTGGCTGGCGCGTCGAGGGCGGCGCGCTCTCAGGCCTCGCCGGTGCCGAGGGCCGCAATGCCCTGGAGCAGATGAATAGCGCCCGCCTGGCCGAGGAAAATGGCAGCCTCCGCTCCGCGATCAGCACCTACGGCAAGATCGCCAAGCGCTACCCCAACTCCATTTACGCCCCTGAGGCACTTTACCGCTCCGCGCGCCTCCGCCTGCAACGCAAGGACTTCGCCAAGGCCTTCGACGATTTTCAAACGGTCCTCGGCCGGTATCCCAACACTCCCCGCTTCAATGAAATCGTCGGCGAGCAATACCGCATCGCCAGCGCCCTTCTCGACGGCGCCCGCGGCCGCATGCTCTGGGGGCTGCTCCCCGGCTTTACCCAGCGCGACAAGGCGCTTGAGCAGTTTGAGACCATCCTCGTAAACGCACCCTACAGCGACTACGCGCCCCTTTCGTTGATGAACATCGCGCGTGGCCATCAGAAGCTCGGCAATACCGAGAACGCCATCGATGCGCTGGATCGCATGATCAACAATTACCCCCAGAGCCTGCTCGCTCCCGACGCCTACCTGAAGCTCGCCCAGACTCACGCCTCGCTCGTCGATGGCGCTTACTACGACCAGGGTGCCACCAAGGAGTCTATCACCTACTTCACCGATTTCATGCTGCTTTTTCCGAGCGACGGCAATGTGCCCGCCGCGGAAAAGGGTCTCGATGGCATGAAAACCATGCTCGCTGAGAGCAAGATGCGGATCGCTGATTTCTACTTCTACAAGCGCTCCAATTTCAAGGCCGCCCGCGTCTTCTACAACGAGGCGATCACCGCTTACCCCGAGTCGGCGATCGCCGGCCGCGCCAAAGCCCGCCTCGCTGAAGTCGAGGCCAAGGCCGCCAAGGCGGAAGCGGCCGCCGAGGCCGCAAAGCAGGGTCAGACCGAGCAGCCGGCGAAAAAGAAGCGGTTCTTTTTCTTCTAAGCGCGCCTCGCGCCGTCCACTCGAGCATGCGTGCCCTCGCCCTAGGCGGTCTCCTTCTGGCGTTCCTGTTTACGACGGGGTGCGCCCACTATCGGCTGGGCACGGGCAGCACTCCCCCGTTTCGCACGCTCTACGTCGCCCCCGTCGTCAATAAGACGATGCTGCCGCAATCGCAGGCCATACTATCCACCTACCTGCGCGAGACCTTCGCCCGCGACGGCCGTATATCTTTGGCCGTCTCTGAGAACACCGCCGATGCGGTGCTGACGATCACCATCGTCGACTATCATCGCGATGTCGCCGCCGTCCGCGAAGGCGACACCGGCCTTGCGCGCAAATTCAATCTTACGCTCGGCGTGCTCTGCACGCTGAAGGATAGGACCGGCAAAACCATCTTCGAAAACCGCCCCATCTCGGCCGTCCGCGAAGCCTTCACCGACGGCGGGCAGCTCCAGTCGGAGTATCAGACGCTGCCATTGCTAGCCGAATCGCTCGCCGGCAAGGTAGCGCATGCGACGCTCGACGTCTGGTGACGCAGGCCGCGGTGGCTTTGAGTTGCCGTCAGGTGTCGGGGCATTTCATGTGAGTCCTTAGACTCATGCCCTCGCCGCACACTGCTATACTCAGCCCCTCGATCCTCGCTGGCGACCACGCCCATCTTGCGGCCAGCGCACGCCTGGTGGAGGATCTCGGCCTCTCGTGGATCCATCTCGATCTGATGGACGGGCACTTCGTGCCCAATCTCACCTTCGGTCCGGAGACGCTCGCCGCGCTGCGCCGTGCTGGCTCCAAGCTCTTTTTCGACACGCACCTCATGCTGGCAGAGCCTCACCGGTACCTTGAGGCCTTCGCCAAAGCCGGGGCCAATCTCATCAGCATCCATATCGAGCCTCCTTTCGACCATGTGGCGGCCCTCCAGCGCATCCGCGCACTCGGTTGTCAAAACGGCATCGTGATCAACCCCGGCACGCCTGCCTCCGCCATCGAGCATCTGCTCGCCCAGGTCGACCTCGTGCTTGTCATGACGGTGCAGCCCGGCTTTGGCGGTCAGGCCTTCCGCCCCGAGATGATGGAGAAGCTCCGCCAACTCGATACGTGGCGAAGTCAGCGCGGTCTTTCATTTCGCCTCGAGGTCGATGGCGGCATCGATCTCGCCAATGCAGCCCTGTGCCGGGCGGCGGGAGCAGATACGTTTGTCGCAGGCACCTCGTTTTTCAAAGCGCCCGACAAGGCAGCCTACGCAGCGGCCATCGCCCGGTTGTGAGAGCCCACGCCCTCACCCCGGACGGCTATACGATCACTGACGATCCGGCCCGCATCGATGCGGTCGCCGTCCACGGCTATCTTTCGCGCAGCTATTGGGCTGCCGGCATACCGCTCGAACTTGTTGCTCGCTCTCTGGCCCACTCACTTTGCCTCGGCATCTACGCACCCTCCGGCGAGCAAGTCGGGCTCGTGCGCGCGGTGACTGACTACGCGACTTTCGCTTACGTCTGCGACGTCTATGTGCTCGAAGCCCACCGCGGCCACGGCCTGGCCAAGGCTGCCCTGCGCTTGCTGATGTCCCATCCCGATCTGCAAGGCCTGCGCCGGATGCATCTTGTCACCAAGGACGCACATCCGCTCTACGCGCAGTTCGGTTTTGCCGTGGTCGAAGACCCCGAGCGGCATATGGCCAGACGCATCCCCAACGCGTATCAACGCCCCGCCGGCAATACCCACACCGCATCGTAGATCCAGCCTCGGAAGCTCAAAGCGCACGTCGTCCCAAATGGATTGGTGCCGATGGTCTCCTGGCCCCAGGGCGAAGGATATGCAACCTGTCGGGAACGCATCAGCTCCCGGCCATCCAGCCGGATCACGACGTCGCCTGTCGCCTCGTGGCCAAATGCCTCGGGGTTGAATGAAGCCATCTCCAATTCAAGCACGTGCCCCTCAGGTCGGGGCTGAAACACCGGCGTGTGCACGCGGGGGAAGGTATAGTTTTCGAAGGAAAACCGCAGCCCGCCCTCATGCGGCTCGACAAAAACGATGCTCGAGCGGTAATGCGCTCCGGTCGTGAAGATCGGTTCACCGCTTTCCTGCAACTCTTCTGGAAACACAATTTTCATCCGCAACACTCCCCCGCGCTTGGCCCAGTAGTCGGTTAGTCCCGTAGCTATCTCGTCATCGCGATAGGCTCGCGTTGTGCGCTGGCGGATCTCCCCAGAAAACCCGGCGGCCACCGTGCCGCCAGGAAGAGTGTCGCGCGGGAGCGGCGTCACCACCGCCTCCAGCGCGCGGCCACCGCTAAACCACACCGCCACGCTCGTCCGCTGGCGAAACTGAATGGGGCGGCGCAAGCTGTCCCAAAATCCTCCACCCGGAGCCGAGTAGAGCGATGGCAGTTGCACACTCACCGTATGGGTGTGGCCAATGTCCCATTTTAGATCACGCCCCCACCGGATCGCCTCGTCGCCACGCGCGTAGCCAAATCGAATGAGCCTTTCGCCGACATGCTTCACGTGGATCTTTTCTGCGGCTCGGGGATCTTGCGAGCGCCAGAAAAGCTCTTCAGTGCCCTCCACTTGCTGCTTGAAACGGACTTTCAGCACCTGCGGCCCCTCCACTACGCCCAGCCGCAATCCCACCGCAGTCAGAGCACTCGTACCTCGCTGTTCAAGCGCAGACCAAGTTTTGGGCGAGGTCACTCTCAGCTGCCGCCCATGATAGTCGAAACTCATCATCACACCGATCACGACGGTGACCATCACCGCCCCGGTAGCGAGCGTGGCAAAGACGCTCCAGCCACCGAGTCGCTGCGCCCAGCGCTCGACCCCCAGCATCCCCACCAGTGCGACCACCCCGGCCACCACCGCAAAGTCCGCCTGATATCGCGTGGTGGTTGAAAAATAGCACATCACCAGTGCGCCGACCGGCACCAGATATCCAGCGATACAGCCCATCGTGGCGGTAAAGCGCCGCCTCTCCTCGCTCGATCGCCCCTGCCATGCCAGCGGCAGACCTAGCAAAAACCAGAAGATGGGAAACGTCACCAACAGCCCCGCGACCTCTTCCGTTCCGAAATAATCCCGGATGTGATTGATCTCGATCGCGCGGGCCAGTGCGTAGGGAAACTCAGCTGACCAGCCGAGCGCCTGGAAAAAGTACACGGAGAAATTATGCGCCAGGAAACGCGGGCTGAAGTGCAGGAGCTTGCCCTCGTATGCGCCGGAGAGCTGGTACTTCTGGCCCCACTCGAGAGGATTACCGAAGCGGGCGTAATTGTGCCACGCGAGCGCCACACCGCACAGGGCGAGTGGCACGGCGGCGGCCACACAGAGCTTCCACCAGCCGCGATATCCCTTGCTCCAGGCGAGCCACGGCGGCACGGCCAGCATCGTACACGCGAGGAGGCACGTGGGCCGCGCGCCCACTCCGAGGCCTAGACACAGCCCGGCTGCAGCCATTGCCCATAGGGGATGCAGCCCGTGGATGGCACGGTAGACGGCCACCGCACCCAGAAGAGTGAAGGCGATCGCCGAAGATATCGGGAGCTCCCATATCATGGGCCGCTGCGCCAGAGCCAGCAGGTGCGTGCCAAAGCCGATGGCTAGCACACCCAGCGGGGCCACGAGCGCGCGACTCGCGCCAAAGTAACGTTGGCGCACCGCAAGCCACAACCCGCTCGCCGCGAGAAAAGCGACGGTTGCAAACACGAATGTCGCATACCCCATGGTCATATCTCGCCCGGTGAGCAGGGAGTATGGCAGCATCAGCGTGGCTGCAGGCGTCGGGCCAAAGTAGATGTAGTATTTCCCCTGATACAGCGACGCGTCGCCGAGCTTGTACGGCCCATTCTGCGCCGGGTCGTAAGGGTCCGCCAGGGCGAGTAACTCGGGCGCAGGTGCTTTGTCGAGATGGAGCTGCCCCTTTTTCCATCCCTTCACCAGCAGTTGGAAGTAATCGAGATCCTGCCAGCTTTCGAATCCCCCGTTGGCCTTCACCGTCCAATGGAAAAACCATACGACGACGGCCATCGAGAGCGCGACCAGGAGTCCCTCGCTCCGCCCGGCGACAAAGCGGTCTTCCTTGCGCGCTTCCGCGGCCGCAGGAAAAGCAGAGCTTACCGAGCCTGGCTGTGCTGCCGGACCGGGTTGAGGTGCGAGCGGCGTGTTCAAGCGCGCTCTACGCGTGAGAGTCGCGCACGCTGCGCGCTCGCCCTATGGGACGGGCGAGTCCTGTTCACTGGGATGGGCATCTGGGGAGGCCGATAAAGCGTGTATCGCGCCAAAATTGCCACTCCTTTTGTGCCGGGCCTGGCGGAGCCTCCATCCGATGTTCGGGCCTTTGACGGCATACACTGTACCCGCCGGAAGAGGTCGGGTGGGTTGAATCCGTTTGCCACGAGAGGCGTTGCGCAGACGTTGGGCGCTATGGCACTCGTCACCATCGATCCGGCCACAGGCCTTCGACTTGCCCGGCACCGCGCCCACTCACGCGCTGAGGTCGAGCGTGCGCTAGGGGCCGCTGTTCGCGCCCAGCAGGCTTGGCGCGAAGTCCCGCTCGCCAAGCGTGCTCGCCTGCTCCGGGCCGTGGGCCGCCGCTTCCTCGCTCGACGCGATGAACTTGCCACGCTCGCCACCTCGGAAATGGGCAAGCCCATCGCCCAGTCGCGCGCCGAGCTCGAAAAATCCGCCACCCTCTGCGAATACTACGCCAGGCAGGGCCCCGCCCAACTTGCCGACGAGCGTCCTCCGGGTGCGCCCGCCCACACGCGCGTGGTCTTCGATCCGCTCGGCGTCGTGCTTGCCATCATGCCTTGGAATTTTCCGTTTTGGCAGGTCGCGCGTGCCGCGATACCTGCGCTGCTCGCTGGCAATGCCGTGCTGCTGAAGCACGCTTCTAATGTCCCCGGCTGCGCCCTCGCCATTGAAAAAGTCTTCTCTCTCGCTGGGCTCCCGCGCGGTGTCTTCCAAACGCTGCTCGTGGGAGGCGATGCCATCGAGACCCTGATCGCGGATCGGCGCGTCCATGGCATCACGCTCACCGGTAGCACAGCGGTGGGCAAGAAAGTCGCCGCGCTC
The DNA here is from genome assembly GCA_964480585.1 of uncultured Opitutus sp. Classification (GTDB taxonomy): domain Bacteria; phylum Verrucomicrobiota; class Verrucomicrobiia; order Opitutales; family Opitutaceae; genus ER46. The sequence continues at coordinate 315,715 of CAYZPV010000001.1, forward strand.
GCCGGTGCAGCGATGAAGCCCGGTGTATTCGAGCTCGGCGGCAGCGACCCGGCGATTGTCTTGGACGATGCCGATATCGCCCGCGCCGCCGAGCTCTGCGCGCAGGCCCGGCTGCTCAACTCGGGGCAGAGTTGCGTGTGCGCCAAGCGCTTCATTGTCGTGCGCTCGGTGTTGGCGGAGTTTGAGCGGCACTTTGTGGAGCGTATGGCCGCCCGCCGGGTGGGCGCTCCCACGGAGGCCACGACGCAAGTGGGCCCGCTCGCGCGTGCAGACCTTCGCGAGGAATTGCATGCGCAAGTACAAGCGAGCGTGCGCCGTGGTGCGCGCCTGCTGCTCGGCGGTTCGCCCCTCCCGGGCCCAGGCTTTTTCTACCAGCCTACGGTGCTTTCCGGCGTGCGCCCAGGCATGCCGGCTTACGAGGAGGAGCTCTTTGGCCCCGTTGCCGCAGTGATCGCAGTGCGCGATGCCGCCGAAGCCATCGCGGTCGCCAACGCTTCCACCTACGGACTAGGCGCAGCCATCTTCACCCGCAATCGAGCGCGCGCCCGCAAGCTCGCCCGCAAGCTCGAGTCTGGTGCCGTCTTCATCAACGACTTTGTACGTTCCTCGCCTGAGCTCCCTTTCGGCGGCGTGAAAGACAGCGGCTACGGGCGAGAACTCGCCCAATGGGGTGCCCGCTCTTTCGTAAACGTGAAGACGGTCTGGGAAAGTTGAGGGCCGAGGCTTCGTCCCGCTAGTCCTCGACGAAGCGATATCCGATGCCTGATTCCGTCTTGAGATGGCGCGGCCGATGGGGCTCGTCTTCCAATTTCTGTCGCAGATGGGTCATGTGCACTCTCAGATAGTGTGTATTCTCTTCGGACTTGGGCCCCCACAGCTCCCGGAGTATGTGCTGGTGGGTGAGCACCTTGCCGCGGTGTAGTACAAGGAGTCGGAGCAGTGCATACTCCTTCGGCGTAAGCTTCACCTCGACTCCGTGTCTGAGCACACGGCGCGAAGTAAAATCCAATCCGACCCCACCGAAAGTCACTGCCGCCAATTCGGCCTCCACCGGCGCGCGACGCAGGATCGCGCGTAAGCGGGCAGCGAGCTCGGCCGAGCCAAAGGGCTTTGTGAGATAATCGTCGGCCCCGGCGTCCAGCGCGGCGACCTTGTCGCTCTCGGTGGCTAGTACCGTCAGCACCAGCACAGGCACGCGCGACCACTCCCGCAGCTGCCGCAGCACGGCGAGTCCGCTCAGATCCGGCAAGCCCAGGTCGAGCACGATGGCGTCGGGTGCACGCTGCACCACTGCATCCAGACCCAGCCGACCGTTCTCCGCCTCCCGCACGGCGTAGCCTGCCGCCTCCAGCGTCAGCCGTAGCAGGCGGCGGATCTGCACTTCGTCATCGACGACCAGGATTTCCTTTTGCTCGTTCATTCGGTGGGCACAGCGCCATGAGGTGTGTACGGAAGATACAGGGTGAAGACCGCGCCGCCACCCGGATTGTCGCCGGCTACGACCTCGCCGCCCTGCGCCGCGACGAATCCACGGATGATCGAAAGCCCGAGGCCAAGCCCGCCTGCTCGTGCTGCATCGCCGCGCTGAAATTTTTTGAATAGGCGGTCATTGAAGTCCGGCGGCAAACCGGGCCCCCGATCCGCGACGGTGAAGTAGACTCGCTGCTTGGCGTGGTCTACGCCTGCCGTAAAAAATATGGGCGTATTCGGAGGGGTATGGTTGGCGGCGTTGAGCAGCAGATTCGCGAGCGCCTGCTCCATGAGGGCAAAATCGGCTCGGAAGAGCGGCATGTCGGCAGGGATCGCCGTTTCCATCGCGTGCGCCGCCAGTGAAACCCCTACGCTGTCGATCGCCGCATTCGCCAGATCGTGCGCGTCGCACCAATCCAATCTTGGTTGGAGCGCACCAGATTCGAGCCGGGTCTGATCGAGCAGATTGTCCACCAGTCGGTGCAGCCGCCGGGTCGCGGTTGAGATCTCATCCACCAGTTGCACCCGCATCTTTTCGTCCGCGAGCCGCAGGCTCTCCGCTGCGCCGTGGAGCACAGCGAGTGGCGTCTTCAACTCGTGCGACACGGCATCGAGCAGCGTACGATGCAGCTTCTCCGACTCGGCCAAGAGTTTTTCGCGTTCGCCCGCGGCGCGCAATTGCTCGCTTTCGACCATCAATGCCAGCTGCGTGGCGAAGCTCTCCGCGAGATCCCGCTGTGCCAGGGTAAGCTCCATTTGCGGACGCAAGACCAGCACGCCCAGCGCTCGATCTTCACGGACGAGCGGCACGTGAAAGCCCTCTGCCAGCGGAAGTGTGTCCGTATGCTTCCCGGCCTTCTTGCGATTACGCCAGGCCCATTCAGCCACCCCCCGCTCTCTTTCGCTGAGGGTAAATGACCCTGCAAAATGCGGTATGAGAGCGCCCTCCACGATGTCCCCCAGCAACAGCGCGCTCCTGGCTTGGAAAAGCTCATCCGCCTGCCGTAGCGCCGCAAAGGCTCCTTCGTCGAGCGATCTCGCCGCGCTCAGAGCCTCCGTCAGGCGAAAGAGCGCCGTCGCCCGCTCTTCACGCCAGCGCTCGTGCCGTTCCTGCGCTCTGATACGCGCCGTGAGCTGACCAGCAATAAGTGCTACTGCAAAATAGGTGGCAAACATCATGCCATCTTCAAACTTCGCGATACCCAGCGTGAAGATCGGCGGAATGAAGAGCAGGTTCCAGAGGAGAGCGCTCGCCACGCCCGCCATCAGCACCGGCCACCGGCCCACCCTCAGACTGAGCGCGATCGTCGCCAGAAGATAGAGCAATCCGACCGGCACATAACCGACATAGCGGCCAGCCACCCAACCGAGCGCCGTCACGCCTGCCAGCACACCCATCGCCTCCCCGTACTCTCGTAGCGGCGAGCCGTCGAGCGGCTCCCAATCCCGGCCTGCCCCTGCTTTTCCCGAAGAACGTTCGGCTGGCACCACGTAGATATCGATCGAGCCACTCTGCCTGAGCAGGCGATCCACCAAGCTGCCTCCGCGCACCCAGTCGAGCAGCCGCGGTGTGCGGGATTTGCCGACGACGATCTGCGTCGCGTTATTCTGGAGCGCCACGCGCACCAGGGCCTGCGCCACATCCTCATCCTGCGTCACCGTCACCTCCGCGCCTAGCTCGCGCGCAAGTGCGAGGTTCTGATCCACCCGGCGCCGCGCCTCAGCTGTCAGCGGCCTCGCCGCCTCGACGCTCACCGCCAGCCACGCCGCGCCCTGGGCTGCTGCCATCCGGCGAGTCCAGCGCACCAACTGGGTCGACGAGGGACTCGGTCCGACGGCTACTAGCAACCGCTCACCCGAGCGCCAAACCGTCGTCGGCACGCTGGCTGAGCGCAGCTCTCGCAAGCTGCGATCCACCCGCTCCGCCACGAACCGCAAAGACAGCTCGCGCAGCGCCGTCAGATGCGTGGTTTGAAAAAAATTCGCCGCCGCTTTCGTGGCACGCTCTGCTACGTATACTTTTCCTTCGGCGAGTCGCTCGCGGAGCGCCTCGGGCGTGAGGTCCACCAACTCGATCTCCGTGGCCAACTCCAACACCGAGTCCGGCACCGTCTCGTGTACCGGCGCGCCGGTGATCTGCCGCACGGCGTCGGCGCGGCTCTCGACATGCTGCACATTCAGTGTGGTGTAGACATCGATGCCAGCTTCTAGCAACTCCGCCACGTCCTGATGACGTTTCGGATGCCGCGAACCCGGGGCATTCGTATGCGCCAGCTCGTCAACGAGGATCAATCGCGGCCTGCGTTGCAGGGCGGCCTCGAGATCGAACTCTGTCAGCGTGATCCCGCTATGAGTGACCTGCCGACGCGGCAGCACCGGCAGCCCAGCGAGCAGTGCCTCGGTCTCGCGGCGCCCATGCGTCTCGACCACACCGACCAGCACATCCCCGCGATCAAGCAGCTCCTGCTGAGCGGCCCGCAGCATCGCATAGGTTTTGCCGACCCCCGGACACATCCCGAAAAAAACCTTCAGCCCTCCGCGAGCCGCCCGCGCCTCATCTCGTCGCAGCGAAGCGAGCAGCGCATCGGGATCGGGTCGCGAAGTGGACATGAGAGTCGATACTGCCTTGAGACCGAGGTGCGCGCAAGCCGCGTACGGCTCCTCTACGGCGGCGCGATAGACCGGCTCGGTCCGCCCACCGGCACATCCTGCCTGCGTCGGCACGAAGGGTCGACGAGCGCCAGCGTCACCACCGCCGTGACCACGATGGCCACGAGTACGGCATTGCGGAGATCACGCGGCGTCGGGCTCATTGTCCAGCTACCGTAGCGGCTTGGTCGAGTGCCAGATTGAGACGGAGCACATTGACACCCGGCTCGCCCAAAAGCCCCAAGGCACGTTCGTCGGTATTCTTATAGATCAGCTTCCGCACGCGCTCGACCGGCAGATTGCGTGCCTTGGCTACGCGGGCCGCCTGCAGTTCGGCATTGGCCCGGCTGATATGCGGATCCAGCCCGCTCGCGGAGCGCGTCACGGCATCGGCCGGTACAGCGACATCGGGTGCGAGCCCATTGCGCTTGCGATAGACGTCGATATCGACCTTCAGCGTATCGGCGAGCTTTTGGCTCGTGGGCCCGAGGTTCGATCCGGACGAGTTTGCCGCATCGTAGCCCGCACCCGCCGACGAAGGCCGCGAGTGGAAATAGTGTTCGCCCGCAAACGGCTGTCCCAGCAGAGCCGAACCGCGCACCACGCCGGAGGCATCGGCGACGAGGCTGCCCTTGGCCTTGTCGGGGAAGAGCACGCTGCCCAATACCCAGACCGCAAAGGGATAGAGGCCGCAAAGCACGCCCACGAGAATGAGTGTAGCGCCAACGGATGTTTTGATCTCCGCGAAGAGTGTTTTCATGACGAGAGAGCGATTCAGACGAGGTGGAGCGCGTTTATCGCGAGATCGATCAGTTTGATACCGGCGAAGGGCACGAGGATGCCGCCGACGCCGTAGAGCAGCAGGTTGCGCCGCAGCATCGCCGCCGCACCGATCGGTCGGTAGGCCACGCCCCGCAGTGCGAGCGGGATCAACGCGATGATCACGAGCGCATTGAAAATTACCGCGCTCAGGATCGCGCTCAGCGGCGAGCCGAGGCCCATGACATTGAGCGGAGCGATCGCCGGAAACGCCCCCACGAGCAACGCCGGGATGATCGCGAAGTACTTCGCAATGTCGTTCGCAATGGAGAAGGTCGTCAACGCGCCACGGGTGATGAGGAGCTGTTTCCCGATCTCCACGATTTCGATCAGCTTGGTGGGATTGCTATCGAGGTCGACCATGTTGCCCGCCTCCTTGGCGGCCTGCGTGCCGGTATTCATCGCCACACCTACATCGGCCTGCGCGAGCGCAGGCGCGTCGTTGGTGCCGTCCCCCGTCATGGCTACGAGATGCCCCTCCGCCTGCTCTTCGCGGATGCGCGCCAGCTTCATCTCGGGTGTCGCCTGCGCGAGGAAATCGTCCACGCCCGCCTCGGCGGCGATGGCGGCGGCGGTCAGCGGATTGTCGCCCGTGATCATCACGGTGCGGATGCCCATCGTGCGGAGCTGGGCGAAGCGCTCCTTGATGCCACCTTTGACGACATCCTTCAGATAGATCACCCCTAGCACCTGCCGCCCTTCGGCAACGACGAGCGGAGTCCCGCCTTTGCGCGCGATGTCGTCGACTGCCGTACGCACCTCGGCCGGGAAATTCCCGCCCTGCGCCTCCACCCACTTCGCCACGCTCTCCGCCGCGCCTTTGCGCAGGCTGCGCGCCGACTGGCCTCCCTGCGCAGCGATATCGATGCCGCTCATGCGGGTCTGAGCCGTAAAAGGCACCACCGTGTGCGCGGTGGCCAACTCGCGGCCACGCAGGTTGAATTTTTCCTTGGCGAGCACCACGATGCTGCGGCCTTCGGGCGTCTCATCGGCGAGCGAAGCGAGTTGGGCAGCCTCTGCGAGACGTTCCTGCGATATCCCCGGCGCGGGCACGAAATCCGCCGCTTGGCGATTTCCCAGCGTGATCGTGCCGGTCTTGTCGAGCAGCAGCACATCGATATCGCCCGCCGCTTCGACCGCGCGACCCGACATCGCTAGCACGTTGCGCTGCAGCAGGCGATCCATGCCCGCGATGCCGATGGCACTCAGCAGCCCGCCGATGGTCGTCGGAATCAGGCACACCAGCAGCGCGATGAGCGCAGTGATGGAAAAAGCCACCTGCGAGTACGCGCCAAACGGTTTCAGTGTCACGATCACCAGCAGGAATATAACCGTGAGCGCCGAGAGCAGGATTGTGAGCGCGAGCTCGTTGGGGGTCTTTTGCCGCTTTGCACCCTCGACGAGCCCTATCATGTGGTCGAGGAAACCCTCTCCAGCGTTGCTCGTGATGCGCACGAGCAAGTGATCCGAAAGCACCAGGGTGCCACCGGTCACGGCGCTGCGGTCGCCACCGGCTTCACGGATTACGGGGGCGGACTCTCCCGTGATGGCCGATTCATCGACCGACGCCGCGCCCTCGATGACTTCGCCATCACCAGGGATGACCTCGCGGGCGGAAACCGAAACGACATCGCCACGCTGCAGCAGCGCCGCATCGACGGACACAAACGTCCCATCACGCTCGCGACGTTTCGCCGAAAGCTTCTGGCGGGATGCGCGGAGCGCCCGAGCCTGCGCCTTGCCGCGCCCTTCGGCGATGGCTTCGGCGAAGTTGGCAAACACCACCGTGAAGAGCAGCCACAGTGCGATCTGCAGCACGAAGCCAAACGACTCCTTCGCAGTGAAAAGCTGCTCAAAGGCCAGGAATGACCCTATCAGAGTGACGAACATCACGGGATTTCGCAGCTGCGCCCGCGGATCGAGCTTCTTGAACGCTTCGCCCACGGCCTGCGCCATGATCGTGCGATCGAAGATTGAAATGGCTTTGTTGTCCATGGTCTCAGAAGAGGTTGCCGCTGTGCATCAGGAAGTGCTCGACGACGGGGCCCATCGCCAACGCCGGGAGGAAGGTCAGCGCGCCGACCAGCACCACGGTGCCGATCAGCAGCACTACAAAAGTCGCGCCATGGGTCTGAAACGTGCCGGCGCTGGCCGGCAGCCGTTTCTTCCCGGCAAGGCTGCCTGCCAGGGCGAGGATCGGCACGATCACGCAGAAGCGACCGATCAACATCGCCAGGCCGAGCGTGGCGTTATAGTGTGCGTCACCGTTCGACGGATTGGCCGTCAGACCAGCGAAGGCCGAGCCGTTGTTGCCCACCGCCGAGCTATAGGCGTACAGGATTTCGCTGAAGCCATGAGGCCCTGCGTTACTTAGCCCTGCGAACCCCCACTCCGCAGAAACCGCCCAGGCAGTCAAGCCCAGCAGTGCAGCCGCGAGCGCGATCACAGCCACCATCACGAGCTTCACATCGTAAGCCTCGATCTTCTTGCCTAGGTACTCCGGCGTGCGACCCACCATCAGGCCGGCGATGAAGACCGCGAGCACGACAAAGATGAGCATGCCGTAGAGACCTGCGCCGACCCCGCCGAATATCACCTCGCCCGTCTGCATATTGAAGAGCGGTACCAGCCCGCCGATGGGCGTGAAGGAATCATGCATCGCATTCACGGCCCCGCACGAGGCGGCGGTCGTGATCGTGGCAAAAAGCGCCGAGTTGAAGATGCCAAAGCGCGCTTCCTTGCCCTCCATGTTTCCATCGGCGGCGACGAGGCCGAGACTATGGTGCAGTGGATTGCCCGCCGCCTCGAAACGCCACGCCACCAGCACGCCCGCGATGAACAGCGTAAACATCGCGCTCCAAATCGCCCAGCCGTGGCGCTGGTTCTTCACCATGCGGCCAAGGAAGTAAGTCAGCGCGCTCGGGATCGCGAAAATCGAGAGCATCTGCACGAAGTTCGAAAGCGGCGTCGGATTCTCAAACGGATGCGCGGCATTGGCATTGAAGAACCCGCCGCCATTTGTGCCGAGCATCTTGATCGCGACCTGCGATGCCACCGGCCCTTGCGCTATCGTCTGCGTGACGCCGGACTCAAGTGTCTTGACGGCGTCGTACGCGCGGAAGTTCTGGATCACGCCCTGCGAAACGAGAAATGCCGCAAACACGAGGCAGAGCGGAAGTAGCAGGTAGTACGATACGCGCACGATATCAGTCCAAAAATTACCCACCGTCTGCGCGCTCTGCCGAGCGATGCCACGCACGAGCGCCGCCGCCACCGCGATGCCTGCCGCTGCCGAGGTGAAGTTATGCAGCGTCAGCCCCACCATTTGGGAGAAGTAACTCAGCGTCGACTCGCCGCCATAGCTCTGCCAGTTGGTGTTGGTGGTGAAACTCGCCGCAGTGTTGAAGGCGAGGTCCGGATCCAGCGCCCCGAGACCCTGCGGATTGAGGGGCAGGAGATGCTGCAGTCGCAGCACGGCATACGTGAAGACGAATCCGACAACGCTGAACACCAGCAAGGCCAGCGCATAGCGACGCCAGTCGTATTCGCGAGCGGCGTCGACACCTAATACGCGGTAGGTCATCCGCTCCAAGGGGCCGATCACCATGTCGAGCCAGGTGCGTCCCTTGGGATCCAGTACCTGCACGAGATAGAGGCCGAGCGGCTTGGTGAGGAGCAGCAGTGCGCCGACAAAGAGCGCGAGCTGCACCCAGGCATACATTTCGTTCATGGTTGGTTAGAATTTTTCCGGACGCAGCACGGCCACCATGAGGTACACGAGGCAGCCAAGCGCGATGAGACCGATAACGATGGTTTCCATGGCGATAAGGATGGCGTACGACCGCTCAGCGCAGCCGGTCGCAGAAGCGCACGTAGGCGGCGCAGAGCGCAAAGAAGGCGACCGCCGCGAGCGCAAACAGGATGTCTTGCATGCCGGCAGTGTACCCCGGCAGCCGCTCCGCGCCTAATTAAGAGCAGGCGCGAAAGCGTTAAGAAAACATTAAGGCCCAGCGCTAGGCGCTCGTCTCGGCCTCATTAGCCACTTCGGCGAGCATCGCCTTGCGCAGCGCTGCATCGCGCTTGCGGTCCGTTTTGAGTTCGAGCACGCGGATGCCATGCGCCGGGAGATTGCTCACCGAGTCGATGAAGTGCTCCCAGTTGTAGACGCTGATATGCTCCACCTCGTACGCGGCGCAGAGTCGCTCGAAGTCGGCTTCCTGCGGCGTGGCAAAGAAATCCTCAAACGGCGGATCGTACTGCGCCACCGGCAGATGCTCGAATATGCCACCACCGCGATTGTTGATGAGGATGATTGTAAGAGAACCGCTGAACTTTGGCCTTAGGAGGAAACCATTGGTGTCGTGCAGGAGCGCGAGATCCCCGGTCAAAAGCACGGTGGGCTGCCCCGAGGCGTGGGCCACGCCTAGCGCCGTCGATAGCGTGCCGTCGATGCCATTGGCGCCGCGATTGACATGCGGCTGCACGCGCCGGGCATTGGGCGGCCAAAAATACTCCACATCGCGCACCGGCATCGAGTTGGCGACGCAGAGTGGAGTGTATTCAGGCAAGTGCTTGGCGAGCAGCCAGGAGGCTTTGCCTTCAAAGAGGCCGGTCTCCGCCTCGAGCTTGGCATCGAGCGCCGCCCGCGCTCGCTCGTCGTAGCGCAGCCACATTTTGCTGTATCCGTTTTCATCCAGCGCTTCAGGCAGCAGCGTGGAGAGCGCCGCCAGGTCGATCGTGAGCTGTCGCGTGCGGCCATGCAGCGCGTCGCGATCGCCCGGTCGGGAGCTTACCAGCCAGATATCGGCCTCGCTCTTCTGCACCCATGAGCGGAGCACCTTGCTCGTCGGCCAGTCGCCGATGCATAGCACTACCTCGGGCTTCAGTCGCTCGGCGACCGCAGGATTGCGCAGCACCGCATCATAAGCGGTAATGACATGCAGCACCGTGTCGGTGTGATTGCGCAAAGGCGAGAGCCCATCCGTCAGCACCGGCCAGCCTAGCCGACGCGAGATTTCTCCGACCGCCACCACAAAATCGTCGACGCTCGGTGTCGCGCTCGGGCCAACCACGATGACGCCGTGCACATCCGGCCGGAGCATCGGCTCGATAGTCGTCGTGAGCTGCGGCTGGCCCGCCTCGATATGGGAAAAAAACCGCACCCAGTCCGTCCCCTTGAGCGCTGTCTCCACCGCAGGATTGGGAATGGGCGGCAGCGGATCGCGGAACGGCACATTGATATGCACCGGCCCGGCGAAGGGCAGCCGCGTGCGCCCCAGCGCATGCAGTACCATCTGGCGCAAGTACCGCAGCGCCACGAGGCTCGGCGCCGGCATGCCCAGTTCATGGAAGAACGTCACGTAACCACCGTACAGCTTGAGCTGATCCACCGTCTGGCCCGAGGCACAAGCGCGCAGCTCCGGCGGACGATCAGCCGTGAGCACGAGCAGGGGCACCCCGCTCTCACTCGCCTCGATGATCGCGGGAAAATAATTGGCCGCCGCGGTGCCGCTGGTGCAAACCAACGCCACGGGCTGCTGCCGCAGCTTCGCTAGGCCCAGCGCAAAGAAAGCCGCCGTGCGCTCATCCAGCACGGGGATCGACTCTATCTCGCGATGCGCCGCAAACGCCAGCGTAAGCGGCGTCGAGCGAGAACCAGGTGAGATCACGGCGCGGGTGACCCCGGCGCGCGACAGCGTTTCCACGAGCACGCTCGCCCAGAGCGTATTGACGTTGCGGAGATCGATGGTGGGGCTCTGCATGTGCGGGTTATTTTGCGGCTTCCGGCTTGTTGGGAAAATGCTTCGTTACGTAGTCGACGAGCGAGTCGATTTGTTGGGTCGTTAAAGGGCCTCCATGCTCTTCGCCAAAGGCGGGCATCAGCGAGCCCACGCGGCCCTCGGTGATCCACTTGCGCCAAAAGGATTCGTCGCGCACCTGCTTCGCCACGGAGAGATCCGGCACCATGCTCGCGCGATGTTCGGCTGTGTGACAGATCCCGCAGGAGGCCTTGAAGAGCTCCGCACCCTGCTTGCCCACGCTTGGTGCGACATGGCACGCCGCGCAGGTGCCGCGAAACACCGCCTGCCGGTCGACCGCAGCGGCGCGCTGATTGCGCATGCGCCGCGATTCTTCGGTATCAGGGATGGTGACGGTTACCCGCAAGGTCTGCGGGCCTGCGGCGGAGATGGCCTCGATGGTTTTTGAGACCACGCCGTCTTTCCCCGCAAAATCGAGGGTCGCGCGAAACGTGCTCTCCTTTCCTGGAGCGATCACCCACGGCGAGGCCGGCATATCCGGCACGGTGCACCCGCAGGAAGGCCTCAGTTCGGTGATGCTCACGGGCTTGTCCGAGCGATTGCGCACTGCGAAAGAAAACTCCGCCACCTCTTCCCCCGGCTTGGCCTCGTAGGCCTTCTCCATCTCATCCCACACCAGCGGGTGCGCTGGCGCCTCCGCCACCGGCTGCGCCGCTCGCATACCCCACGCGCCATGTGCCAGGAGCCAGACAAGTAGAAGTGCCCATAGGTCACGCATGGCGTCACGGGATCAGGGCATCGCGCATGGCCTTGAACTTCAATTCCGTCTCGGCAAACTCCTTTTCCGGCGTCGAGCCCGCCACTATCCCCGCCCCTGCGTACACGCGCGCCGTCGCTCCCTCCACGAGCGCCGAGCGGATACCCACGAAAAACTCGCCGCCGCCCCGCGCATTTACCCAGCCAAGCGCCCCCGCATAAAGTCCGCGGGGAAAGCCCTCGAGCTCGCGGATCCGCGCCACCGCAGCCACGCGCGGCGCTCCACCGACCGCCGGCGTCGGGTGCATGGCGCCGACCACGTCGAGCAGCCGCACCGCTGCCGGCAGCGCGCCGCTGACGGGTGTGTGCAGATGCTGCACATTGGCGAGCCGCCGGAGACTCGGCTGCGCCGGCGCTTGCAGCCCGATGCCGAGCGGCGCCAAGCGTGCCACGATATCATCGACGACTTGCTGGTGCTCGCGCCGATCCTTCTCGCTGCGCACGAGCGCCCCCGCCAGCGCGGCATCCTCGCTGGCGGTGGCGCCGCGGCGGATGGAGCCCGCCAGAGCCTCGGTCTCGAGCACGCCCTGGCTCACGCGCACCAACCGCTCGGGACTCGCCCCGATGAAGCTCGGCCCCCTCCCCTGTGCGAATGAAAATGCATAACACTCCGGAAATCGCTGCCTCAGCCCGTTGAGCATCACCAGCGGATGCAGCGCCGTCGGTGCCACCAGGTCCAGTGCGCGCGCGAGCACGATCTTTTCGAACTCGCCGGCCTCGATCCGCTGCAAGGCACGCGCCACCGCTCCCCGGTAGTCGCCTGCTTCTGTCGTCTGAAATTCACCACGCCCGCGCTCATCCCCTCCGCCCGGCTCCTCTGTCGCCGCGTCGAAACCAAATCCACGAAACTTCGCATGCGCCCGCCAGACACGCTCCGTCAACGCCGTGAGGTCGATATCGGGTGTCACGAGGAGATTGGCCACCGCTGTCGTCGTGCTGCCGGCCAGCGCCACCTGCCAGCGAGGCACGAATGCGTACGCCGCCGGAAATGGCTCGCCCGCCTCCACCTTGTCGTGAAACGCAAAGCTGGCGAAAAAATGCGGCCCTCCAAACGGCGCCGTCACATCGCCGACCGCGATGGTGTGGGCCAGCACGTCGTCGATCCAGGTTTGTATCTCCGCAAACCGTCGTGGCCCTCCAGCCTCGCGCGCCAATGCGATCTCCGCCCCCGCGATCGCCGTCTCGCTCGCCGGCCGCTCCGCATAGAAGTGCGGCTCGCCGGGCTCGAAGATCGACTCCAGGACAGCGAGCGGATCGAGCGCGTCCACGGCGAGCGAGATGCTCACCAGCTTGGCGCGTCCATCCCGCCGGGCCGCCGCGCGGCACTCGCCGAGAAACGCGCGCAACGCATCCGGCGAAGCGTTTTCCGCAGGATGTATGGGGAGGATGGTCATGCTGGCACGAAATCGTCCGCGGGCTCCTCACCTCCGCCGATCTTCACTAGGGAGGACCGCGGAGGACGGAGGGCAATCACCGGTGGGGGGTCAGCCTTGTTTCGCCGGCTTTTCAGCCTTCGCCGTTTTTTCCGCGCCCGGCTTTTCCGGCCGCGGGAAAAGCACCAACGAGGGGGCGACTTTCGCGCCGTTCAGCTTCGTGCCCCACGCCAGCTCAGCGCGCCACTCCGCGCCAGGGGTGTAGCCGAGCGCTTCGCTGATCTTCCGGGTTGTCGAGGGCGTCACGTGCTGCATCGCGGCCACCGCGAGCCTCGCGGCCTCGGCGATCGTCGCGAGCGTCGTGCGCAGCAGCGCCTGGTCCTTCGCTTCGGTGGATTTGCCTAGTTTCCACGGCGCTCGCTTGTCGATGTAGCTGTTGGTCGCCGTCAGGAAGGTCATCGTCCGCTCCAGCGCCGTGTGAAACTGAAAGCCCTCGCTCAGGCTCACGATTTCCGGCCCGGTCTTGGCCCACACGTCCTTGAGTTCGCGCTCCAGATCTTCCTCCACCTCGGCCGCTGGCAGCACGCCACCGGTGAAGCGTCCAGTCATGTTGAGCGTTCGATTGACGAGATTGCCAAGGTTGTTGGCCAACTCGCTGTTGTAGCGCACGAGAAACTGCTCCTGCGTGAATTCGCTATCCTGCCCGACATTCATCTCGCGGATCAGGAAATAGCGGAAGGCATCCACGCCGAAGGTATCGACCAGCGACAGCGGGCTTACGGCCTCGCCGGTGCTCTTCGACATCTTGGCACCACTCTGCAGCCACCAACCGTGCACGAGCAGCGACTTCGGCGGCGGCAGTCCGCAGGCCTTCAGCATGATCGGCCAGTACACCGCGTGCGGCGGCACGAGGATATCCTTGCCGATGACATTGTAGTCCGCCGGCCAGAGATTCTTGTCGGCCACGGCCGAATAGTAGTTCAGCAGCGCGTCGAACCACACATACGTCACGTAGTTCTCGTCAAAGGGTAGCGAGATACCCCACTCCAGGCGCTCCTTGGGCCGCGAGATGCACAGGTCGTTGAGCGGCTCCTTGAGAAACTCCAGCACCTGTTTCTGGCGGTACTTCGGGAAGATGAAATCCTCGTGCGTCTTCAGGTAGTCGATCAACCACTCCTGATACTGGCGCAGTTTGAAGAAGTAGTTTTTCTCCACGATCTCCGTGACCTCGCCAAAAATCTCCGGCCACGAGCCATCGGGATTGCGATCCTTCTCCTGCAAAAACTGCTCCTGCCGCGTGCTGTAGAAGCCGCGGTACTCCGCGAGGTAGATTTCGCCCTTGTCGTAGAGTTTTTGCAGGATGTCGCGGACGACTTTCTTGTGCTGCGCGTCCGTCGTGCGGATAAACTGATCGTAGGATACATCGAGGCGGTCATAGAGCGCTTTGAAGCTCTTTACCGTCTCATCCACGTACGCCTGCGGCTCTACTCCGCTCTTGCGGGCGCTTGCCTGTACCTTCTGGCCGTGCTCGTCGCTGCCCGTGAGGAAATAGACCTTGTCACCCATCTGCCGCCGGAATCGGGCAATGACGTCCGTCAGCACCTTTTCGTAAGCGTGCCCAAGGTGCGGCGAACCATTCACATAGTCGATGGCGGTCGTGATGTAGAAGGACTTCATGTCGAGCCCACCAATCAAACTCAGCCCGCGCCAAATGTCGAAAGTTTTGCAGCCGCAGCGTTTCCCTCCAAAAGCGCCCGGCTGTGGCGTTGTGAATAGCTCCTGAATCTCGCTGCACGGAGCCACCGCCAGCGCAGCAAGGTTTGACGCTACCTGCCTGGCTCCGGCATTCTGCGGCTCCGCCGACCATGCTCCCGCTCCCGCGCCTCCTCGCCATGGCTTTGCTCGTCGTGCTCGCGGCGCTGCTTGCCATCCTTGCCGTGCCCGCATGGTCACGAGTGCGCGCCGAGGCCGGAGTACCTGTTCGCTCCACTCCGGCGGATCCGGCCTCGCCTGCCCCCCTGGTCTCCGTATCCCAGCCACTCCGGGCCGCTCCCTTGGCGCAGCGTACTGCGCTCTTCCTCGCGATCATCGCCTGCGGCCTCTGCGTCGTGCTCGTCTTCACTCTCGCGCGCAGCCCGGCTCCCACCGCAACCCAGGCGCCCTTCAGCGGCCCGCGTAGCGATCTGTCGGCGCTTACCCGGCTCGCGCAGACATCCGCAGCGCAGGGTGCCGAGCTTACCCGCGAGCGCGATGTGCGCCGCCGCGCCGAGGAGGATGCCCAGCTGAAGCAGCGCCTGCTCGCGCAGTCCCTGGAGGAGAAGATCCGCCTCGGTCGCGATCTCCACGATGGGATCATCCAGTCCCTCTACGCCGTCGGCCTCACCGTCGAGTCCGTGCGCGCCCTCCTCCACAGCGATCCCGCGGAGGCCAGCCGGCGCTTGGAGCGCACGCGATCCGCCATCAATGACACGATCCGCGACGTGCGCGCCTACATCACCGGCCTTGCCCCCGAAAACCTTCGCCGCGCCGGCTTCGCCCAGGCCCTCGAAGCACAACTCGCCGAACTGCGCGGAGACCGCGCCACCCGCTTCGATTTCAAGATCGATACCGATACCGCCGCGCAGCTATCTCCCGATCAAAGCGTGCAGGTGCTCCAGATCGCCCGCGAAGCGGTGAGCAATGCGCTTCGCCACGGCGCCGCCTCCGTCGTCACCGTGCGCATGCACACGAGTGACCGGGAGATCTGCTTTCTCGTCCAGGATGATGGCCGGGGCTTCGATCCTGCCGCGCGCCGCACAGGTGGGCACGGTCTGGCCAATCTCTCCGCCCGCGCCGCGGGTATTGGCGCCCAGCTCCGCATCGAGAGCCAGCCGGGGCATGGCACGCGCGTGGTTGCCACTTTCCCCATTCTGCAACCTGCTGCAGTATGAGCACCGCACCACGGATCGGAATCGTTCTCGTCGACGACAGCCAGGTCGTACGGATGGGTTTGCGCGCCCTACTCGGTACCGAGCCCGATCTCGATGTGCTCGCCGAGGCTGCCAGCGTCGCCGGCGCAGTCGAGACCTGCGGGCGCCTTCAGCCACCGGTCGTCCTTCTCGATATCCGCCTTCCCGATGGCAATGGCGTGGAGGCATGCCGCCTCATTCTCCAACGCAGCCCCGAGTCTCGCATCCTCATCCTCACCTCCGTGCTCGATGATACCATCGTCGACGAGGCCATCCGCGCCGGTGCCCACGGCTATCTTTTGAAGGAGGTCGATGGCCAGGGCCTCATCGGCGCCATTCGCGATGTTGCCGCTGGGAAGTCCATCCTCGACCCCGCCGTCACCGCCCGGGTGTTGCAGCTGATGAAAAGCGGCGGCGGCGGTAGTCGTGATGCCTTTGCCTCACTGTCGCCACAGGAGAAGCGCGTGCTCGCCTCGATCGCCGAGGGCTGCACCAACAAGGAAGTCGCCACACGGCTCAATCTGAGCGAAAAAACGGTGAAGAACTACCTTTCCACCGTGTTTGAGAAACTGCACGTCTCCCGCCGCGCCGAAGCGGCCGTGATCTATGTGCAGGAGAGCAAGAGAGGCCGCTAGCTCGCCTACTTCGCTATCTCCCGGAGCGCGCGATCGTATTCGCGGTTCTCTCGCTCGACTCGCTGTACGTGGCCCTTGAAGTGCGCATCGGAGCCGCCCGATGGATAACCGGGATCGGTCAATAGATGCGCGCAGCCGGATGCCGCCAGCAGGCAGGCGCCGCAGACGAGCAAGGCTAGGCGGCGATGAGCCCTCATGGAGAGGCAGGCTGGCCGGGCCGCAGCCTGGGCGCAAGCCTACATACTTCCCGGTGGCCCATCACTTCGCCACCGGCGCCGAGGCTGCCGGGGCTGGTGGCCCTTTCATCCCGACAAAGTGCGCTGCAAAGGCCAGCTTGTCGGCAGCTTCCTCGATCTGCTTGGAGGTCGGCTTTCCAGCGCCATGGCCCGCCTTGGTTTCGATGCGGATCATCACCGGTCGCTCGCGGAGCGACGCTGCGTCCTGCGCCACCGCCGCCTGCATGGCAGCCGCGTACTTGAAGGAGTGGCCGGGGTGCACGCGGTCGTCATGATCCGCTGTGGTGACGAGCACGGCCGGATACTTCGCACCCGTCTTCACGTTATGGATCGGCGAATAGGCCGACAGATAGTTGAAGCCCGCCGCCTCGTCGCTCGAGCCATAGTCGCTCGTCCAAGCATAGCCCACCGTGAATTTGTGGAAGCGCAGCATATCCATTACGCCGACCGCCGGCCAGGCCACGCGCGCAAGATCGGGCCGCTGATTCGCCACCGCAGCGACGAGCAATCCCCCATTTGAGCCGCCGCTGAGCACGAGCTTACTCGATGTCGTGTATTTGTTCTCGATCAGCCACTCTCCGGCGGCGATGAAGTCATCGAAGACGTTCTGCTTCTTCTCCTTGATCCCCGCATGGTGCCAGTCACGCCCGTACTCGCCGCCGCCCCGGATATTGGGCAGCGCATACACGCCTCCCGCCTCCATCCACGCGAGCATGGTCACTGAGAACGACGGCGTCAGCGATACGTCGAAGCCGCCATAGCCATACAGCACCGTGGGGGCGCTGCCATCGAGCTTCAGGCCCTTTCGATGCGTGATGAACATCGGCACCCGTGTGCCATCTTTGGATTTGTAGAAGATCTGCTTCGTCTCGTAGTCGCCCGGCGTAAACGCGACCTTGGGCGCCTCGAAGATCTCGCCTCGGTTGGTCGCCACATCATGCCGGTAGTTGGTCGTCGGCTGCGCGAAGGACACGAAATTATAGAAAAACTCGTTCTCATCCTCGCGGCCGCTTACGCTCGACACCGAGCCGATGCCTGGCAGCGCGATCTCACCCAGGGGTTTGCCGTCCTTGGCATACACCGCGAGCCGGCTCGCGGCATCTTTCATGGTGTTTACGACAAAGCGGCCTCCGATGATATCGACGGAGTCGATCACTTCCTTCGATTCGGGCACGAGGGTCTTCCACTGTTCCACCGCGGGGTTCTTGAGGTCGATCGCGACGATGCGTTTACGCGGAGCGTCCTTCGTCGTCAGCACGTAGAAGACGTCGCCATCGTTGCCGATCACCGAGTGCTCGCCGATCCAGTCGGCGATCAGCGGCTTCACCGGCGCATCCAGCTTGGGCGCTTTGCCATCCACCAGGTCGACATAGCTCTGCAGGCTCTCGGAGGAGGAGCCTCGATTGATCGTGATCACTACAAACCGGCCATCCTCGGTGACTCCGCCGCGCACAAACCACTTCGGCTCGGTCGAGATTTCGTGGATCAGGCGATCCTCACTCTGCGGGGTCCCGAGGCGATGGTAGTAGAGCCGCTGGTTTTCCAGCTTGCTGAAGGTCTTGCCCGTGCCGGCATCGACTCCCGGCGCCGGGTAGCGCGAGTAGAAAAAGCCCTTCCCGTCCTTCGTCCACGAAAGCGAAGAGAACTTCACCCACTTCACCACATCGTCCGTGTCCTTGCCTGTGTCCACATTGCGGACGCGAAATTCGTTCCAGTCGGAGCCCGCGGCGGCCGTGCCATACGCGATCAGCTTGCCATCGTGCGAAGGCCGCACCGTGGTCAGCGCCACGGTGCCATCGCTGGCAAGCGTGTTGGGATCGAGCAGCACTCTCGCCTCCGCGCCGAGCCTGTCTTTGACGTACAGGATCGCCTGGTTTTGCAGGCCGCTGTTGCGCGTAAAAAAGTACCGTCCGCCTTCCTTCATCGGCACGCTGGCCCGCGGAAAATTCCAGAGCGTCGTGAGCCGCGCCCGGAAAGCCTCTCGCTGTGGGAGCGACTTTAGGAAGTCAAAGGTCAGCGCATTTTGCGCCTCTACCCAGGCCTTGGTCTGGGGTGAGTCCAGCTCTTCGAGCCAGCGGTAGGGATCGGCGACTTTCTGGCCATGATAGACATCGACCTGATCGCCACGCACTGCGGAAGGATATTTCATCGGGTAGGTTTGGGCGACCGCGAGGCCGGCCAGCGACAGAAACACCGGGAAGATGATTCGCATGGTCGCGAAGTTGTCCCGTTATGACACGTTGGCAAGGTCACAGCAGCGTTGGTCGCCACTCGCAAAGTTCTTTATTTTCCCGCGCTCCTCCGCTTCGTTTTACCGCCTTATGCCCCGCTTGCTCCTAGCCCTCCTCGCTCTCGCGCTCGCACCTTTCGCTTCCGCCGCTCCTGAAAAATGGGCTGCTGCGATCGACAAGTTCACCACCGCAGACAAGACCAACCCGCCTCCCCGCGATGCCGTGGTCTTCGTCGGCAGCTCCTCCATCGTGAAATGGACCACGCTCGAAAAGGACTTCGCCGGGCACAAAGTCATCAATCGCGGTTTCGGCGGCTCCGAGCTCTACGATAGCGTTTACTACGTCGATCGCATCGTCATCCCTTACGCCCCGCGCACCGTTGTCGTATACGCCGGCGACAACGATCTCAAGGCCGGCAAGACCCCGGAAAAAGTCTTGGCGGATTTCAAGGCCTTCGTCGCCAAGATCCATGCCGCACTACCCAAGACCCGTATCGTCTACATCGCCGTCAAGCCCAGCCCTTCCCGCTGGAACATCAAGGACCTCGGCATCAAGACCAACGCCCTCATCGCCGCCGAGTGCGCCAAGGATTCCCGCCTTCGCTTCGCCGATATATGGGATCCCATGCTCAATGAAAAGGGCGAGCCCCGCCCCGAGTTGTTCGTGAAGGATATGCTCCACCTCAGTCCCGCTGGCTATGAAGTCTGGCAGCCCGTGGTAGCCGCCGCGCTGAAGTGACGCTCCGCGGCCGTTTCGCACGGCCCGGCGTTCCAGTCACACCGCCACCTCCAGCATTGCCCGCTCGGCGTTCGTGTCTTTCGTGAGGTTGTGGGCCCTATCTCGCTTTCCCCTTCCGCTCTCCAACGTCTCGCCCGTCAGGTCGAATTCATCGTCGAGTGCGATCGGTTGAAGGATATCTTCCGGCAGACTTTTAATATTCAGAGTAGGCGGCCCGAGAACGACGCTGAGCACTCCTGGCATCTTTGCCTTTGCGTCATCGTGCTTGCGGAGCACGCCAATGCCGGGGCCAAGCTGGATGTCCTTCGCGTGCTCAAGATGCTCATCGTCCACGATCTCGTGGAGATCGATGCGGGCGACACGTTCGCCTACGATACGGCCGCGATGGCCAACCAACACGAGAGAGAAGTCGTCGCCGCCGAGCGGATCTTCGGGCTGCTCCCGACGGATCAGGCAGGCGAATTTCGCGCGCTATGGGATGAGTTTGAGGCCAAGGAAACACCGGAGGCGAAATTCGCCACCGCAGTCGATCGCTTCCAGCCGGTGCTGCTCAACTGCCGCGCGCAAGGCATGGGCTGGGCTAAACACGGCGTGACGCAAGATCGTGTCGTCGCGCGCAACCGGCACATCGGCGAGGGCTCGCACGCACTCTGGCAGTACGTCGAGACGATGGTGCAGGGTATCGTCGACTCCGGGCACCTGCCGCGCGGCCCAGTCTAAGAGCGACCAGTCCTGCACGGAAACGCACGGCAAGGTCGGCAGGCCGCGTACCGGCCCCTGCGGCCGCCTGCCCACCATCGCCTAGCACTTATCCCACTGTCCGCACGAAGACAAGCCATCCACGGCGGCTTACCTACGTCAGGCTCACATTACCCCACCTATGCCTCCCCTACGCCCTGCCCTGTCGCTTTCCGTGCTACTGACCGCCATCGGGGCGCTCTCACCCCTCTTGGCCGTCGAACCGCTCCCGGTGGATTGGATCGATCCGCAGACTGGTTACCGGATCATCCGACTCTCGCCCGACGAAGGTGCCTCCAGCCTGTATTTTCACCAACGCAGTTACACTCCGGAGGGCGACAAGATCATCGTTCACACGCGAGGCAGCGGCAATGCACCCGGTGCGCTCGCCACTGTCGATCTCACGGCACTCGCCGATACCTCTCCGACCAAGCGCCCCAAGATCGACCTCGTCGCGCCCAATACCCGCGCCTTCGCCACCGCTTGGCGCACGCGGGAGGCTTACGTTTTTCGCGGTGATGCCATCGTCGCCATCCATCTGGACACCAAGGCGGAGCGGCAAGTCGTCCAACTGCCGCCGCCGGGCGGACGCGGCCGTCAGTTTGCCGTGAATTGCGATGAGACGCTGCTCGTCGGCATCGCTCCCGATCCCGCAGGCAAGACTATCCCTCGCACCCCGCCAGCCAATGGCATGGGCGGCAATCTCGAAGCCAACTGGGCGGCAGGCACCCCCAAGCAGATCTTCGTCGTCGACATCAAAACCGGCGCGATGCGTACCATCCATCGAGAAAACGACTGGACCAATCATCTCCAGTGCTCGCCCACAGATCCGTTGCAGATCCTCTTTTGCCACGAGGGCCCGTGGCACTTCAACGAGCGCACCTGGATCATCCGCGCCGATGGCCAGCCCGCCAGGTCGATTCACCAGCGCACGATGAACATGGAGATTTGGGGCCACGAATTCTTCAGCCACGATGGCAAGACCGTTTGGTACGATCTCCAGACTCCTCGCAGCACGGTCTTCTGGCTCGCCGGCTACGAGATCGCGACCGGCAAGCGTACCTGGTACCATCTCGAGCGGAGCGAGTGGTCGGTACACTACAATATCTCACCCGATGGAAAACTCTTCGCTGGCGACGGCGGCTACCCCGGTAGTGTCGCGGCTCGCGCCCCCGACGGCGAGATCATCCAGCCACCGGCGCAAGGTCAGTGGATCTATCTCTTCCGCCCAGTGCCGGTCCGCGGCAACTCGCCGCGCGAGCCAGGTCGAGAATTGATCGAGACCGGGATGCTTAAGGCTGAGCGGCTCGTGGACATGTCGCATCACGATTACGACAAGACGCGGGGCGTGGAGCCCAACCTCACTTTCACGCCAGACGGGAAGTGGATCATCTTCAGCGGCAATTTCCACAGCTCACGCGATGACCGCGGTCGCGCGATTACGCATGTTTATGCGGTGGAGATCGCCAAATCCTCGAAGAAAACCTGAACGCAAGCGGGGTCTTGGGCGTCTTTCGCCTCGGCCGCGCATGAACCCCCGCCCGCGCAACTCCTTGCCTGCCCTCCGTCGTGTGCCGCTCGCTTTGAGCCTGCTCATGGCGTCGACTGATCTGCTTGCCCGGCAGGCCCAGGCGCATCGGCTCGCCCGTCAGACACCTCTCCCGCTGCCCGCCGCGCCGGCGGAAGCGCCGAAGCGCCCTCCCATCGCCCCGGTCACTTGAAGAGGAACGTGCACGGGCGGACAAACCCGTCTTGCGGTGGAACCTGCGGACGCGCACAACATCGGCTACCCCGATGAAGCTCTGCTCCCTCCCCGCCCTTGGTCTCGTTCTGGCCGTGTCTGCTTTCGGCGCCGGTGCGCCATCGCAGCCCGTTATCCCACTTTGGCCTGCCGGCGCACCCGGCTCGGAAGCTCGCAAAGCCGAGCCTGAGATGGTCAAGGGCGACAACGTCTCCAACGTCCACAATCCCACCCTCACTCTCTACCTTCCACCGAGGGAAAAAGCCACGGGCACTGCGGTGATCGTGGTCCCCGGAGGTGGCCATCGGCAGCTCGTTATGCGGCACGAGGGTTACAATGTCGGCGAGTGGCTGATGCAGCGCGGTATCGCGGCCTTCGTGCTCAAGCACCGGCTCGGTAAAGACGCGGCGTTTCCCGAGGGCCAGTCCCCTTATCAATGGGATGTGCACGGGCTCGCCGATGGGCAGCGCGCGCTCCGCTTGGTCCGCAGCCGCGCCAAGGAATGGGGCATCGATCCACAGCGCGTCGGCATCCTCGGTTTTTCCGCCGGCGGAGAGATCGCCTTTCTCGCCGCCATGCGGGCCGCCTCGGGCGAGGCCTCCGCGGCGGACCCCGTCGATCGCGAGAGCGCGCGACCGGATTTTCAAGCTCTCATCTACCCCGGCAAATCCAGCCAGATCAAACCCGAGAAGGGCGCGCCGCCCGTCTTTCTCGCCGCGGGGTTCAATGATCGCCAGGATATCTCCGAGGGTCTGGCCAGCGTCTACCTGCTGTTCAAAAAAGCCGGTGTGCCAGCCGATCTCCACATCTACGCGGGTGCAGGCCATGGCTTCGGCCTGCGCGATACCAACAAGTCTCCCTCCGGAGCTTGGCCGGAGCGCTTCGTCGAGTTTCTCGCCGATCGCAAGCTGCTCAAGTGAGGGTGCGCCTCCCCGCCATGCGCGGGCCCGCTGGGCAAAGTCGTAGCGGTGGAAATCCTGCCCATCGCTCGCATCCATCGCGGTTTCTCGGCGCCCTGCCGCGAGCCACTTGTCTCCCGTCGCCACCCATCTATTCTCAGCCCCCGTTGAATCCCGTGCCGTCCCGCCTCATTTCCACCTTTCTGGTGGCAATCGCCAGCCTGCTCGTTCTCCCCGCTCACGCCGATACGCGTTCACCGAGCGGGGAAATCACGCCCAAGGAGCTCCGCCAAGGCTACCGCGATACCCTCATCCTCGCCAAGCCTCGCGCTGAGTTTCTCGCTACCGCCGAGGCGGGGGAGCAGCGCGAGGGCCGCAGATTGCGGCGTCGCTGGGATCGCTTTGGCGGTCTCCGAGCGCTCGAGATCGCCCCCGGCGAGAGCGCAGATCAAGCCATCGCTCGGCTCCAGGCCACCGGCCGCTACGAGTATGTGCAGCGCGACTACGTCGTCCGCATGCACGCCACGCCCAACGATCCCAATTTTTCCCGCCAATGGCCGCTCGCCAATGATGGCAACAACAACGGCCTTGTTGGCGCCGATATCGGTGCGCGCACAGCCTGGGATGTGCGCACCGATGCCTCCAGTGTGATCGTCGCCGTCATCGACTCCGGCATCCGGCTCAGCCACCCCGATCTGGCCGCCAACCTCTGGCGCAACCCCAGGGAAATCCCCAACAACGGCATCGACGACGATCGCAACGGCTATGTGGACGACGTCTACGGCATCGACGCCTACCGCAACAACGGCAACCCCGAAGACGACCAGGGTCACGGCACCCACGTCGCTGGCATCGTCGGCGCGGTCGGCAATAATGGCGAGGGCATCTCCGGCGTCGCATGGAAAGTGCAGATCATGCCGCTCAAATTCCTCCGCTCCGACGGCTACGGCGCGACATCCGATGGCATCGAGTGCATCGACTACGCCATCCGCCACGGCGCTCATATCATCAACGCGAGTTGGGGCGATGTCGGTCAGGTCACGACTTACGACCAGGCTCAGCGCGATGCCGTCGTGCGCGCGCGCGATGCCGGTATAATCTTCGTCGCCGCCGCCGGCAACGACGGCGTCAACACCGACCTCCTCGCCCACTACCCGTCCAATCATCGGTTGGAGAACGTCGTGGCCGTCGGTATGTCCACCAATCGCGACGACCTCCCGGTCTCCACCAACTACGGCTCCGGCTCCGTCGAGCTCTTCGCCCCCGGAGTCGAAATCTACTCGACCTGGCACACCTCGGCAGAGCCCTATCGGCTCGCTTCCGGTACCTCGATGGCCGCCCCGCATGTCGCTGGCGCGCTCGCCCTGCTGAAAGCGCAGTTTCCCTCCGATACTTACCGCCAGCTCATCAACCGCCTGCTCCGCAGCGTGGACCGCGGCCCCGCCTTTGCCGGCAAAGTTCTAACCGGCGGCCGGCTCAATCTCGCCCGCGCGCTCGCCTCCACCGACAACCGCCCCTTCAACGACAACTTTTCCGAGCGCGCCCGCGTGAGCGGCGAAAACCTGAGTATCCGGACGGTAAATACAGGCGCGACCTCCGAGGCCGAGCCCACGCTCACCGGCCTCGCCGCCGGCGCCACCCTGTGGTGGGAGTGGCAACCCCGCACTACCAGCGTAGTGCGCGTCTCGAGCGACGGCAGCAGCTACGACACCCTCCTCGGCGTCTTCAGTGGCACGGACCTCGCCGCGCTCACGCCTGTCGCCGCCAACGACAACGAGCCAGGCAAGGTCACCTCGCGCCTTGAATTTACGGCTCAGGCCGGCGTGACTTACCAGATCGTCGTCGGTGGCAAAGGCTCCGCGGCCGGCCTCACCCTCCTGGATATCGGCGCCATCCCGCCCAACGACAACTTTGCGTCCGCCCTGGTGATCGAGGGTCGCACGGCTGTTATTCAGTCGGCCAATGCCCAGGCCACCCTCGAGGCCGGCGAGCCGCGCATCCGCGGCTCCATTGGCGGCAAGTCGCTCTGGTATCGCTGGACAGCTCCGAGCAGCGACCGGTTTCAGTTTTCCCTCTCCAGCGACGGCTTCGATCCGCTCCTCGCCATTTACACGGGCTCCAGCCTCGCCTCCCTCAACCTCGTAGCGTCGAGCGACAACGCCGATGGTGAGGCGGGCGGCTCGGCCGGCTACCTCCCCACCGCCGCAGTCGTCGCCGTCGATGCCACCGCGGGTGTGACCTACTACATCCAGGCCGACGGCCGCGGCACGGCGGCCACCCCACCCCCCAACGCACCTCTCACGCTCATCCTTAACGACTCGCTCTGGCAGGGCCGCGCGCTCAGTTCCTTCACCAACGCGCCGACCGTCGGCCCCGATGGGGCCGTATATGCAGGCAGCACCGACGGCTACTTCCATGCCTTCAACGCCACGGGCACACGCCGCTGGCCCGCCCTCGACCTGAACGAGGCTCAGCAGGATACTTCCTCCGCTGCCCTGTCACCAGACGGCACCTTGTATATCGGCACCGGCCCGTCGCTCTCAGGCACGACCGTGGTGGCCGGTAAAGTGATGGCCGTCGACAGCGCCACCGGCGCCCTCCGGTGGGAAATCGCCGCCGGCACCCTCGCGACCACCAACGCCAATAATGCCATCGCCTTGGCCGAGGACGGCACGATCTACCTCCACACCTCCGAAGGGCGTCTGCTCGCTTACACGGATCGCGGGGCGGCTGGCGGCCAGCTCAAATGGTCCGCCTCTGTGCCCGGGCTCTCTTACGCCTCTCCCACCATCGCGCCGGATGGCACCGTCTACCTTGGCTCCGACGAGCCGGGCGCGACCGCGACCGCGGCCGCCGCACACCGCCTCTACGCTTTCAACCCGGCAGATGGCTCGGTCAAGTGGTCGTTTCGCACCGATAACCCCGTCTACACCGCCACCGCGATCGACGGCTCCGGCAATCTCTACTTCGGCACGCTGGTCTCCGGCCGACTCTATTCGCTCACCCCTCAGGGCGCGCAGCGCTGGATCTACTCCGGCGCCCGGCTCGGCACAAGTTCGTCGCCGGCGCTCAGCCCCGACGGCGCTACAGTCTACTTCGCCGGCTACGACGGCGTGCTGCATGCCGTGAACGCCGCCACCGGCCAGGCACGCTGGACTTACCGGCTCGGTGGTGAAGTCCGTGCCTCGTCGCCGGCAGTCGACGCCAATGGCGTCATCTACATCGGCTGCTATGATGGGCTCCTGTATGCGCTCAACGCCGATGGCACCCTCCGCCGCACCTGGTCCACCGGCGCGATCATACGCTCCTCGCCGGCCATCGCTGGAAATACGCTCTACGTCGGCAGCAACGATGGCGGTCTCTACGCCTTCGATATCGGCGCACCTGCAGCCGGCCCCTGGCCCCAGTATCGCCACAACGCCCGTCGCACCGGCCGGGCAGTGATCGAGGCGCCCGTTATCGCTCTTTCGCCTCCACCTCAGGCGATTGTTGCGGGCGATTCCGTCGAACTCGCTCCGCTTGTGACTGGCACCGGCCCGTTCACCTATCAGTGGTTCAAGGACGGTGTCGCGATCCCCGGCGCGACGTCGGCGGCGCTCCGTCTGACTTCCGTCACGCTGGACACAACCGGCAACTACACTCTCGTGGTCACGAGCGCCGGAGGCGTGGCACGCAGTTCCCCCAGCGCGGTGGCGGTGCGGGCCGCTGGCGCCGCTCCCGTGGAATCTCGCCTCGTCAATCTCTCCGTGCGCACGCTCGCCGGGGCGGGCGAGCGCACGTTGATCGTGGGCTTCTTCATCGCTGGCTCGCCCGGCAAACCCTTGCTGCTTCGCGCGGTCGGCCCCACGCTCGGCGGCTTCGGCGTCGCCGGCACGCTGGCCGATCCCCGGCTCCAGCTGCTTTCCGGCTCCACAGTCGTTGCACAAAACGACGACTGGGGCTCCGATCCCGCAAACACGCTCACGCTCTACTCCTCGGTGGGCGCGTTTGCCTTGCCCGCCGGCTCGCGCGACTCGGCGCTCGCCCGCACGCTCCAGCCTGGAAGCTACACCGCGCAGGTCGTCGGCGCGAGCGGCTCCGGCATCGCCTTGGCCGAGGTCTATGATACCTCGCCGGGCTCCGGCGCGCGTCTCGTCAATCTTTCCGCCCGCAGCCAGGCCGGCGCGGGAGAGGACGTGCTGATCGCGGGCTTTGCCATTTCCGGCAACACACCCCGCACCGTACTCATTCGAGCCATTGGGCCCACTCTCACCGCTCTCGGCGTCGCCGGCGCGCTCGCCGACCCGCAACTCGAGCTCTACCGCGGCGCCAACAAGCTCGATGAGAACGACCAGTGGCGCAGCAGCGTGGTAGGCGCGGTGTTTTCCCAAGTCGGAGCCTTTGCCCTTCCCTCCGGCAGCCGCGACGCCGCGCTGCTGGTCTCGCTCGTGCCGGGCGCGTACACCGCCCAAGTCTCCGGAGTAAACGGAGCGAGCGGCATCGCGTTGGTGGAAGTTTACGAGGCTCCCTGAACTCGCCACGCGCCGCGTGGAAATAGTCTCATGCGTACGCAGGTATGCGTATCGCTCGTTTCCGCGCGGGCGGATATGATCAGAGGGTCTCGTCAGGCGGTTTCTGACGAGGGCTTCAGTTATGAAAACTACTCCCCGCATGTCCTGTCTTCGTCGCATCGGCCTTTTCGTCGCCGCTGCTCTTCTCCTCACTGGCCTCGCCCGGGCTCAGGCTCAATTCGCCGGTAATTATGTCGGCACTCTCAACACCCGCGTGAGCGTACCGGGGGTGACCACGATCGAGAGTCCCTTTGGCGTGTACCTCGCAGTGGTGGGCGCCGACGGCTCCTTCAACCTCAACGCGGGCGCACTGACCGGCACCGTGAGCGCGACCGGCGCGGTGACGATCAATGGCGGCACGTCGCTCACCTTGCTCAACATCCGCAGCGCCACGATCGCCAATAATCAACTCAGCTCCGACTACGGGGCGCCTTCGGCTCCGAGCAACAATACTTCGTCGTATCGCATCAATCCCAGCACAGGCTTCACGCCCGCCGCTGGCGGCGGCGGTGGAGGCACGGGCGGCGGCGGCGGGACCGGCGGCGGCGGTACGGGTGGCGGTGGCACCGGCGGTGGCGGCACCACCGGCGGCGACCTGCTCGCCTACTACTCCTTCAACGATGCTTCCAATCCCCTGCGCGACGACACCGGCCGTGGATTTAACCTGACGGCACTCGGCCAGGTTTCCCGCATCGATGGCCGCTTCGGCGCCGGCGCGCTCCGCACGGCCAACGTCCGCCTTCGCACGCTGGTGAACAGCTCCTTCTCCACGACGGCCGCGACGATCTCGCTTTTCGTACGCCCCACGGGGCCCGGCCTCTACAACCCGCGCCTGGTCGCCATCGGCCCCGGCGGCAGCTCTTCCCAGTTCTACGGCCTCTACCTGGAGGGCGCCAGCAACAACGCCCGCCGAGTCCTCTCGCTGCAGGATGGCAACGGCTCCTATCCGCCCTCGGCCTCGGCCGCCGGCGCCGTACCGACGAGTTCCTCGACCTGGACGCACGTGGCCCTCGTCCACACCGGCTCCGAGGCTCGCATCTACATCAACGGTAATCTCTCCAACACGACGAGCAATCGCCGTGCGCTCGGCACCTTCGCGACCGCGATGCTCTCCGTCGCCGGCTCCGACAATGGCCTCGATCTCTTCACGGGCGACCTCGACGAGATCAAGATCTACAACCGCGCGCTGACCGCGGCCGAGATCGCGACCTTGAATACCGGCGGCACCGTCGGCAGCGCCGCAACCGGCGCGAATACCGCCGCCGCCATCGCCCCGACGTCCATCGCCGCGCCGATCAGCCTCACCGGGTATCGCAGCCGCGTCGGCCAGTCTTTCGAGCTGATCGTCACCGGCTCGTCCTCCGGCGCCGTCTGGGGCACCGACGTCTACACGGATGACTCCACCGTCGCTCGCGCAGCCGTCCATGCGGGCGTCGTCGCGGTTGGCGAGACCAAGAGCGTCACCGTCACGATCCTCCCCGGCCAGTCGTCCTACCCGGCCAGCACGCGCAACGGCGTCACCACCAGTTCGTGGGGTTCGTGGGGCGGCAGCTTCTCCTTCGCAGGGACCAATGGCACGGCCGTGGCGGCAGGCACCGCGTCGGTCGCACCCTCGATCCCGGCGACCTTCCGCGCGCCGTCGGTGAATGTCGTGCTGGGAGGCCGCTTCGTGCTGCCGATCCCGGTCTCGGGCACGGGGCCTTTCACCTTCCAGTGGTTCCTCAACGGCTCCGCGATCAGCGGTGCAACCTCGAATCCGTATGTCCTTAACACCGTCACGGCTGCGGCGGCCGGCACGTATACGGTACGAGTGACGGGCCAGGCGGGTACGCAGACGTTCACCGCGGGCACGCTGACGGTGCCTGCCACGGCCAATGCCCCGCAGATCGTGCTCCAGCCCTTCGACAAGACGGTCTCGCCCGGCGGCACCTTTGCGCTGGCGGCCTCCGCCGTGGGTAACGGCCTCACCTACCAGTGGTTGCGCAACGGCGTGATCATCCCGGCCTCGGCTGGCGGCACCAACTCGATCCTGCTCCGCCAGAATGCCGACTCCACCGATGCGGGCACGTACACGGTGCGAATCACGGGCGGCGGCTCGACGGTCACCAGCACGCCGGCTGTCGTCACGATCGATCCCAACGCTTCGCGCCTGAGCAATCTCTCGGGCCGCATCTCGATCAACGGCTCGGACCGCGTGATCCCCGCCTTCGTCATCGCAGGCACGGGCAAGAAGCGGGTGCTCATCCGCGCGATCGGCCCAGGCCTCGGCGCCTTCGGCGTGAACGGCACGATGGCCGATCCGAAGTTCGAAGTCTATGATGGCAACACCAAGATCGCGGAGAACAACGACTGGTCGGCCAGCATCGCCTCGGCGTTCAGCGCGGTCGGTGCCTTCAGCCTGCCCGCGAACAGCAAGGATGCTGCGGGCGTCTTCGAATTCGATGCCGGCAAGAGCTACTCGATCCATGTGATGAGCAATACGAGCGAGGGCGGCGTGGTGCTGTTCGAGGTCTACGATCTCGGCAACGTCTCGGGTGGCAGCAAGTTTGCCAATGTCTCGGTGCGTGGAGCAACCGGCACGGGCGATGCGACGCTCATCCTCGGCCTTAATATCGCAGGCACGGGCAAGCGCACGCTCCTGACCCGCGGCATCGGTCCGCAGCTGGCGGAATTCGGCGTGACGGGCACGATCGCCGATCCGAAGCTGGAGATCTTCGACAGCAACCAGCGCGTGGTGATGGAGAACAACGACTGGTCGTCGGCGGACTTTGTGACCGAGATGCTCCAGGCGCGCGAGTTCGTGGGCGCGTTTGCCCTCAACGGCAACTCGGCCGATGCCTCCACCTTGGTGCTGCTCGATCCGGGCAGCTACACGATGCAGATCTCGGCGGGATCGGGCACGACCTCCGGCGAAGCGCTGGTCGAAATCTACGAGGTCCCCTAACCCCAGTCCCACAACACTTTTCGCCCGCCTCGTCAGCCAGCGACGGTCGAAATACTGAAGCGAGCCCCCGGTGCCTCACGGTGCCGGGGGCTTTTCGTTTTTATCGCCAACCGGTGAACAAGTGCCCCACGAAAATCTGCCCGATTTGCCGCGACTTAACGCAAAATAGCCCGGAAATAGAGGAGGCTCCTCGGGCCCAAGGCTCGCGGGGGCGGGCAGGCGTGGGCTATGAGGCAGCAGCCCCGCGGGATGCTCGATCGAGCGGCCGGCGGCGCGGCGAGCGGGTATGCGTGCAGTCTCTCTTTCATGGCGATTTGCGGTGGGTGTGAGTGTGCGGCCACAGGTGAGCCCTGGGAATGCACCGCATAGTAACCTAAACGGGCGTGCCCGTCATCCCCTTACCGGGAGTTTCGACAGCAGCCGAGGGCTCAGCGCCTGGCGGCGAGCTTTTTCGCCATCGAGTCGACCGCTTTGTCGTTGAGCAGCATGCGCCAGCCGTCGCTCATGCGGTGCATCACGAGATTGTCGTCCTTGGTATTGCCCTCCGAGGCGAAGCGGATGCGGACGGCGGTATCGTTGGCCGTGAGTTCCTTCTGGCCGATCACCTGCATGCCGGTAAGGTTGGCGGCATCGCGGGCGATGAGCAGGGCAATCACTTTTTCGGCAGAACCGTATTGCTGCCGCACTTCAGGCGAGAGCGACGCAAACCATTGATCAGCACGGGCGCGACCCTCGGCGTTGAACGTGAGCGAGCTTGCGAGGGCCTCCACATCGCCACCCGTAGCGGCCCAGAGCGCGGTCTCGGTGGCGGCTTCGGGTGTATTGCGGCCCTTGTTAACCAACTGGCCGACAGGCACGATCTTACTGGCCACGGACTCCGAGGACTTTTCGAGCTGCTTGGCCGCCTGGGCGGCTTGAGCCATCTGGGCAAACTTGGCGATCTCCTGCGTGCTGGCGCGCAGGGCGGCCAGCTCCTTGCGGAGGGCGGCAATGTCTTCGGCCTGTGGATTGCCCAAGGGGACGGGTACGCTTGCCACTGTCTCGCTGCGGCTAGGGGCGTTGGATCCGAGCACAGGCGGTGACTGAAGTTCGGACCGCAGCAACGTCATTTCACGACGGAGCTGCCGATTATCGAGATGCAGCAGGCACACTGCCGCACCGCCACCCAGCAGCGCAACCAAGCCGAAGCTGAAGCCGAGTTTGTTCATACGCCCTTTTGTCACTTTTTCCCCGCGGCGTCGACTGGGATATTGTGGCCATTAGCCATAAAATTCTGAACCTTAAGGTCGCGGTAGAAAACCGATATCGGCTTGATCTCCACATAGGCCAGCGAGGCGTGAGCCTTCCAACCCGGGCGGTCAACGAACGAATCACCACGCCGGAGCCGATCGAAAACCACGTTTGTACGCCGTACGGCAACATCGACACCATGTACATACAGGGAATGTGACCAGTCACGAGAGACCAGCGTCGCCTCTTTCGTCTCCGCGTTGAGCAGCATGTACCCAGCCTCGCGGCGGACATGGAGAGAGCTTCGCTGAACCGAATTGCGCAGCAGCAACGCAGACCACGACAGCGGAAGGTAATCGGCCAATACAATCGTAGCGTGGTGTCTCGGTCCTTCGGTAGACCATGAAACCTCGCGAAGATAGGTACGTTGAGCTTGTCCGCGCTTGGCGACGCCAGCCAACAGCGGCACTTCGGTGAGCAGGACAGGCTTGGATAAGGTGAGCCAGACTCGTGACTCCAACTGCGATGGCTCCAGCATCATTTTGCTGGCAAAAGATAATGGCACAGAGTGGGAGGTCTGAAACGTCACGGCATCATCTTGCGGTGGCGATGAAGGCAAGGAACTCCTTTTGGGGAATTTGGGAGCTGCGGCTCGCACTCTTTTGCGCTCAGCTTCGCGCCAAGCTTGGGTCTCCGCATCGGGCTTTATCCAAGCGTACCCCTCAGGCTTGCCGTAGCGATTACTCCACCCGCTCATCCAGCCCTCTCGCCGTAGCGTCTGGGTGCCCCATCTCCAGATACTTTCCGAACCCAATCCTGCGGAGATGTGGCCTCCTTTTTCCGTAGAGCTTCCGCCATGCAGATGATACCCGAGACGCACCTCTGCGAAAGGTTCGATCACGCGAGAACCCTGGGGATGCGGAATGACCCTCGCAGAGTCGAACTGCACACTCACGGCGGCAGCCGCTTGCGGATGCACTTCGCGAGGGCCGGAGAAGAGCATAGCCTCGACCGGCAGCCACGCGCTGGCCAGCCACAGCCCGAGCGCGAGTACACCCCAGGCGAAGAAGCTTCTACGACTCCACCACGAGCGATACAAACCAGCCAGCGCGATCCATAGTAAAAGCCAGGTAGTCGCCATCGCCACCGTCGTGCGCATGATAAAACCTGAGGCCGCATTCGAACCCCATGCGCCAGCGAGGAGCGGCACGCCCCACATAAGCAAAACCGCGAGCAAAGCGGGCGACCAAAGGAGAGCGCGGGCCAGAGTGCCGGTCAACGCGCCGATGAGCAAAGCGGGCGTGCCGATGGCTAACGCGAGCAGACCGTGATCGAAGGCTGCGCGAACCATTTCGCCCACACCCCAGCCGCACCACCACCACCATGGCAGGCCGACGACGAGCGCACCACCCCAAAGAGCCGCGAGGCCGGCGAGTATCTTCGCAAACAACAGCGTCCCCCCGCGCACAGGTCGAGTAGCCCAAAATTGCCG
The DNA here is from genome assembly GCA_964480585.1 of uncultured Opitutus sp. GTDB lineage: Bacteria > Verrucomicrobiota > Verrucomicrobiia > Opitutales > Opitutaceae > ER46. Next base: position 348,983 of record CAYZPV010000001.1, read on the forward strand.
GGTGCCTACGACGGGATCCTCCTGCACGAGGAAAACCACCAGCAAATAAGCGAAGACGATCTGCACGACCAACAGCCACGCGTTGACCTGCTGGACATACCGCCACCCTGTAGGAAGATCGCCATGCTGCGCCACGAGCACCGCGAGCACGATAGGGAGCAGGAGCACACCTAACCAAAGCAGCAGCCAAAGCCGCAGCCGCAGCAGGTCTTTCTTCACGATATGCAGGATCAGTTTCATATCATTTCCTTTCATAGCGAAGCCGGCCTAAAACCATTTCGTGGAGCGCCGCATCCGATGTACGCGGCGGCAGCGTAACCCAACTCATTCCGACCGACAGGGACGAGTGCACGACCCGCTGGCCCTGCCGATGCTCTTGCAAGTGGGCCGCGCCACCCGTGCGCAGGAAGTAGCGATCGGCGCGAATTGCCGACTTCAAACTCTGTCGAGGAATCGCCCACCCCTCAAATTGCCCTAGCCAAGCATCGCGCTCCTCTAGCACCAGCGACGAAGGAGAGCCGTCTGATCCGCGTACGATGTGGAGGATCTTTACCCTGCTGGAACCCAACGAGAATATTGCCCCCTCGCGTATTCGAACCTCGGGCACGCCACCGGCGGGCGAAGCTGCGTGCTTGCTCGCCCACTCTGAAATCACCTGCTGCCTGCCAGTATCATCCCGCCAAGCAGGTCCCTCCGCGGACAACCAGCCGAAGCCCAGCGGCCAAAAACTTCGGACAAGCGCCGTCACAGTCAAAAGGCAACCCACGAAGATCCAGCCATGCCCCCTACGGCGGGAGCGATATTGCTGCACGGCCAAGCCCACAAACGCAGGCAACAACATCGCTTGCACCAGGAAAGCTCGAGCTTGTTGCACCCCGACGTCACGAGGATAAGTCCATGCAGGCCCAACACTCGCGGCGAAGTAGAACGCAGCGACCGCGAGCCCACCAAAGAGGAACTGCGCCAGAGTAGCAGCAAGACCACCCATCGCCAAGGCAAAGGCCGTCACATATGCGTGCTTGAACATGGCCTCCAGTGCGGCCCATGCCATCTCGCCGACCGAAAACCCCGCGACGCCCCAAGCCGGCAGCAGCACCAGCGCGGGCGCGACCACGAAGAGCAGCAGCGAGGCCAGCACCTTGGCTCCAAGCAGGAGCGCTCCAGAGATCGGCCGCGTAGGCCAGAAGGCATCCGCGCCGATCACGGGATCCTCGAGCACGAGCACTCCAGTGAGCACGAAGCCAACGAAGAACTGCGCGCTACCCACGACAAGGGCGAAGGCCTGGGCCATCCTCAGCCAAGCATCGTACCCGAGCGGATCGATTCCCGGGAGCAGCGCGAAATAGAGCGCAGCGCCTGCGACAAAGCCCAGCCATAGCGCGGTCGGCAGCCACATCCTCCGCACGTCCTTTGCGACGATGTGCAGGAGCAGGTTCACGCGATCGTCTCCTGGAGGGTCGGGGTGCTCCGTCCGGCACGCGACAGAACCATGAAGATCTCCCGCAGCGTCAACGGCTGCGCAGTCAGCGAGATGTCGCCCAAGCGCTCGCGCCACAACCGCTCGGTGGCTTCGCCAGCGTACGCTGTTTCAATAAAGCGCGTGAGTGTGCCCGACGTCTCCCACTCCAGCCATTCGGGCCGGCCGGCTGGCGCCCCCGGAGGGACTGCGCCGGTGACGACCACGCGGCGGAAGCGGCCTTGGAGCGACTCCGTAGGCTCGGTGAGCCGGAGGCGGCCTGCCTCCAGCATCGCGACGTGGTCGCAGAGGCGCTCGACCTCGTCGATATCGTGCGAGGAGACCAGAACGGTCCACTCGCCGAGCGCGGAGACCTCCAGCACGCCGCGGATGAATTCGTCGCGCACGAGCGGATCAAGGCCGCTGAAAGGCTCGTCGAGCACGAGGAGCCTGGGTCGGTACGCGAGCGAGGAAAGCAGCGAGGCCTTCATGAGCATGCCGCGGGAGAGCTGCGAGAGCTTGCGACTCTCGGGGAGGGCAAACTGCTTCAGGAGGGTCGCCTCGAGCGAGCGATCCCACGTCGGATAGAAGGGACGGCAGTAGTCCAGGAGCTGCCGCACGGTCATCCACAGCGGCAGTTGCTGGTTTTCCGAGACGTAGCCGATCTGGGCCAGTTCGCGCTCGCGGAGCTTACGGGAATCGACGCCAAGCACACGCGCGACGCCGGTGGTAGGCTGGAGGAGATTCATGAGCACCTTGAGGGTGGTGGTCTTGCCCGCGCCATTGGGCCCGAGGAGGGCAAAGACGCTGCCGGCGGGCACCGCGAGCGTGAGTTCGTGCACGGCTTCTGTGCGACCGTAGCGCCGCGTCATCCGCTCCAATTCGATGATGTTCATGGGGAATTTTGGGACTTGGGCTGACTTACCTGCCGGTGAGTTTCTTCCAATGGGCGGCGACGGCGGCCTGCACGTCGTCGATCTCGAGGCCGAGTTTCTTGGCCTCGACGACGAGCCGCTCCACCTCCGTGCCGAGCAGCTCCATCTTCTCCTTGCGCCCACCCTGCTCGCGCTCGGCGACGACGCTGCCCACGGCAGGAGTCGTGATGAGCACGCCCTCATTTACCAGGGTGGCGACGACCTTGTGCGCGGTGTTGGGGTTGATGCGCAATTCCTGGCTGAGCACGCGCACCGAGGGAAACCGATCGCCGGGGCGCAACTGCCCGGCGACCACAGCCTTCTTCACCGCGAACAGGATCTGCTCCGTCACCGGCAGACCGGGCTTGAGCTCGACGGAGAAGGGAAGCATGCTGTACTACTTGTACTAGTACGGTTAAAACAGCAAGGGGATTTTTAGGAAAATGCACAGGCTCTTGCGGTCGATGCCGAGGCCAGCCATCGTCGGGGCACCACAACAACCACTACGAACGCCATGCTCCTTGCTGTTCGCCGCACGCTTGCGTGCGCCCTTCTGGTCACGGCTGCCGCCACTGCATCGGCCGCCCCCGCTCCCACCAAAGCCGCACCCGCAAGCAAAGTGCCGATCGAGCACTTCTTCGCGCAGGCGGCAATCCGAGGCGCGTCGCTATCTCCCGACGGGAAGCGCGTAGCCTTTCTCGCTCCGGTAAAAACGCGCATGAGCGTGGTGCTCTACGATGTCGCCACCGAGAAACTGGAGGTGGTGGTGCACGACCCCAAAGAGGAGATCGACGTGGTGGCGTGGAAGAACGACGATCTGCTGATCTTCGCCGGCGACGTCGGCGGCAACGAGTCGATGATGTATGGCTCGCTCGATCTAAAGACGAGAAAAGTGCAACGCCTCTCGGAATCGCGCAAAAGCGACTTTGTAGCCAACAACGACGCGGGCATCGTCGACCTCGTATTGAAGGACCCCGAGACGGTGGTAATCGTGGGGGCCAAGGCCAACGCAGGGCGCAATAAGAAGGCGGCCATCGACAACCCGGACTACGGCGTGTATGCGCTCAATGTACGCAACGGGAGCAGGAAGATGCTCGAACCGATCGACGGGACCACGACCGAATGGATCGTGGATGCCAAAGGGGCGCTGCGGATCCAGCTCCGCATGCGCGGCCGACGGAACGAGCTCGAGCACCGCCAACAGCAAAACGACAAGTGGACCGTGATCCATTCGTATGGGGAGACCGAGAAAGCCCCATGGGAGCCGATCCGATTCACCGCCGACGAGAATAAACTCTACGTCTCCGTGACCGAAGACGGGGAAGGCGCGACGAGCATCCGGACCTACGACTTGGCGAGCAAGGTACTGAGCGAGCCGATCTTCACCAGCAAGGACCCGATCGACTCGATGTATTTCGATGACACGGATCTGCGCCTGATCGGCGTGGTAACGAATCGAGACAAGCCCGCGACGCACTGGATCGACGCCGAGTTTGCCGCGCTGGGCGCAAAGCTCAAGAATACGCTGCCGGACACGCAGAACACCATCGTCTCCTCCTCGCTGGACAACAAGGTACACCTGGTCCGAGCCTGGTCCGACCGGGATCCGGGGGCGTACTACGTGCTCGACCTGCGCGCCGGGAAGATGGCGCTGCTCTCCCCTGTCCTACCTGACATCGATCCGGCGCAGATGCAGCCGATGGAGCCGATCTCCTTCACCGCGCGCGACGGCATGAAGATACCTGGGTATCTCACCCGACCGGCAGGTGCGACGGGCCCGGTGCCCCTCATCCTGCATCCGCATGGCGGACCCTACGGCATCCGCGACGACTGGGGATTTAACCAGGAGGTGCAGTTCCTCGCAAATCGGGGCTACGCCGTGCTGCAGGTGAACTACCGGGGATCGGGCGGGCTCGGCAGGCGCCATCACGAGGCAGGCCGCGGCGAGTGGGGCGGAAAGATGCAGGACGACCTCACCGATGCGGTGAAGTGGGCAATCGAGCAGAAGATCGCCGATCCGAGCCGGGTGGCGGTGTACGGCGCGAGCTATGGAGGGTATGCGGCGCTGGCTGCCCTCACGTACACGCCCGAGCTCTTCAAGTGCGGCGTAAACTACGTGGGCGTCTCCGATCTGCGCTACCTCACCAGTTGGAATGCGGATGAAGGCCGCCTGATGCAGCGTTTTTACGAGACTTGGATTGCACTCGACTCGACGAAGCTAGCGGAGCGCTCGCCGGTAAACCACGTCGAGCGGATCCGGGTGCCCTCGCTCCACGTGTACGGGCTCAACGACCCACGAGTGAAGATCGAGCATTGGCGCCGACTGGAGGCGGAACTCAAGAAGCATAAGAAGCCCTACGAGGCCATCGAATCCAAGGACGAGGGCCACGGATTCCAGAGCGAGGGGACGCGGGTGGGCTTTTATCGAAAACTCGAGGAATTTTTCGCCAAAAACCTATGATTTGCCCCGGCCGGAGGGGTGGCGCGATTTCCCGCTTTACCGCCCCTCCGCCGACCGCCACAACCGCACCTCGTGGCTAAACATCAGACCATCGGCGCCTCCGAAATACACTCCGCGATCGAGCGGCTCGCCGAAGCTATTTCCAACCGCTACCGCAAGAGCAGCTCGGTGCGGCTCCTCGGCATCGCCAATGGGGGCGTGGAGCTGACGAGGCGGCTCGCCGCCTCGCTGGCAAGGCGCGATCCGAGGCTCGCCGTAAGGGTGGGCACCGTGGATATCTCCTTTCACCGCGACGACATTGGCCGGCACCCGATCCCCAAGGAGTTTGCGCCCACTCACATCCCCTTCGATGTGCAGGGAGCGGACATCATCCTCGTGGATGATGTGCTCTTCTCGGGCCGAACGATGAAAGCGGCGCTCGACGAGATTTTCGACCACGGCAGGCCGGCCAAGGTGGAGCTGGCGATCCTCGTGGACCGAGGGGGCCGACGACTCCCTTTCGCCGCCGACTATACGGGAATCACGCTCGCGCCGAAGGAGACCGAAAAAGTCGTCGTCAATCTCGATCAAGCCAAGCCGGAGCGAGATTTGATCCAAATCCAGCCCGGAAAGAAATCTTAAGTCGCAACTCTCAAATCCCGCCGCCGTGCCCTGGAACCGCCGCCACCTGCTCACCATCGAGGAACTCTCCCTCGCAGAGATCGAGCAAATCCACTCCACCGCCGTCGCCTTCAAGCGCACGCTGAAGCGCAGCGTGCGCAAGGTACCCGCCCTGCGGGGAAAGACGATCGTGAATCTTTTCCTGGAGCCAAGCACGCGCACGCGCATGGCCTTTGACATGGCGGCCAAGCGGCTGAGCGCCGACGTGATCTCGCTGGAGGGCTCCAGCAGCAGCACGACCAAGGGGGAGACGCTCCGCGACACGGCACAAAACATCGAGGCCCTGCAGGCTGACATGCTTATCATCCGCCATGCCGCGGCCGGCTCGCCGCTGTACCTCTCGAAGATCCTCAACATCCCGGTGATCAACGCAGGGGACGGAGCGCACGAGCACCCGACGCAGGGGCTGCTCGATACCTTTACGATGAAGGAGCGCCTCGGCTCACTCAAAGGGCGCAAGGTCGTAATCCTCGGTGATATCCTCTTCAGCCGCGTGGCGCGCTCGAACATCCATGCGCTCACCAAACTGGGGGCGGATGTAACGCTTGTCGGCCCCTCCACGCTGGTGCCGCAGCACTTCACCACGATGGGTGTCAGCGTCTCGCACGATCTGAAATCGGCCCTGGCCGACGCCGAGGTCGTGATGCTGCTGCGGATACAGCACGAGCGGCAGGCGGCCAGCCTCTTTCCCTCGCTTGGCGAGTACACGAGCATGTTTGGCCTCAACAAGACGCGTGCCTCGTGGCTCAACCCGAAGGCGATCATCATGCACCCCGGCCCGATCAATCGCGGAGTCGAAATCGACAGCGAACTCGCCGACGGCGACCGCAGCGTGATCCTCGACCAAGTGACCAATGGCATCGCCGTGCGCATGGCCGTACTCTATCTATGCTCCGGCGGTCAGCCCGAGCTCGTGACGACCGCTGAATAACTCCCGCGCCATGTCTGCTCTCTGGATTAAAAATGCCCGAGTCATCGACCCCGCCGCCAAGCGCGACGCCAGGGGCGATCTCTTCGTCTCCGACGGCAAGATCGTCGACTCGCTCTCCGCCACGGCGAAGAAGCGCGCCAAAGTGATCGACGCCGAAGGGCAGATCGCGTGCCCCGGCCTGATCGACGTGCATGTGCACTTCCGCGAACCTGGCCAAGGGCACAAGGAGACGATCGGCACGGGCTCCCGCGCAGGCGCGGCAGGCGGCTTTACGACAGTCATCTGCATGCCGAATACCTCGCCCGTAGCGGACAATGCGGGCACGATCCAGCTGATGAAGGACGTGATCGCCCGCGATGCGGTGATCCGCGTCTATCCGACCGGGTGCATCACCGTCGGCATGAAAGGCCAGGCACTGGCACCGATCGGCTCGCTGAAGCGGGCAGGCGTGGTGGCAATCACGGACGACGGCGACTGCGTGCAGTCCAACGATCTGATGCGCCGGGCAGTCGAGTACGCCAAGATGTTTGACCTGCCGGTGATGGATCACTGCCAGGATCACTCGATGACGGTGGGTGCGGTGATGAACGAGGGCGTAGTCTCCACCCGACTGGGGCTGCGCGGATGGCCCAATGCCGCCGAAGACCTGATCGTCGCGCGCAACGTGATCCTCTCGGAGTATACCGGCGCGCATATCCACATGCAGCATGTCTCCTCGAAGTTCTCGGTAGATATCCTGCGGCGCGCCAAGCAACGCGGGGCGCGCGTGAGCGGCGAGGCCACGCCGCACCACATCGCGCTGACCGACGAGGCGCTCTCGACCTACGACACGCACTTCAAGATGAACCCGCCGCTGCGCACCGAAGAGGACCGCAAGGCGCTCATCGAGGGCCTGCGCGACGGCACGCTCGACATCATCGCGACCGACCACGCGCCGCACACGGACTACGAGAAGGACAAGGAATTCGACTTCGCGCCCAATGGCATCCTCGGCCTGGAGACCGCGCTGCCGATCTCGCTCGAAATCCTTGTGCGGCAAAACAAGTTCAAGCTCCCGTACGTCGTCGATCTGATGACGCGCAAGCCCGCCGAGCTCTTCAAGCTGGAGGGCGGCACGCTGGCCAATGGCGTGGCGGCCGATATCTGCCTCTTCGACCCTGAGGAGAAGTGGCACTACGATGCCAAGAAGGGCTTCAGCAAATCGAGCAACTCCCCCTGGTCGGGCCAGACGCTGACCGGACGGGTGAAGACCACGATCGTCGGCGGCAAGATCGTCTTTGCCGACGGGAAGATCGTCGGTTGATTTTCGTCGTGCCGGCGGTTGCAGCCGCCGGCCCCCCGCCCCGGTGTGACCGCCGCCGTCGTCCAATACTACCAGCTTATAGCCGGCGCGATCCTGCTGGTTTATCTGTCGATCGATCCGACATTTCGAGCCCGGCTGAAAGCTCCGCGTCTGCCACGGTGGGAGATACCGGTTTCGGAGTTTTTTGTTCTTCTGGCATTGATCTTCGCGGGCATGCTGGCGGCCGGGCTCATCGCCGATCTCGGCACACGAGGCGACGCATTCAAGGGCGCCATCGGCAACATCGCGCGAGGCGCCGCGACGCAAATCGGCGCGCTCAGCGGCTATCTGATCTTTTCCGCGCGGCTGAAAAAAATGGAGCGGGAAGAAGGCCTCCCACCCCTCACGCCGGTCGCTCCCACCGATCAATTCGGCGTGCTGGCATCTGGCGTGATCACCTTCCTGATTTTGCTGCCGATCGTGCGGGCTACGATGGTGATCTGGAGCCTATTCCTCACTTCGGTGGGGCTGCCGATCGAGGGGCAGGACCTCGTCGGCATGTTCAAGAATGCGGAATCTCCCTGGGTTGTGGCGCTGCTCGTCTCCATGGCGGTCCTTATCGCACCAGTGGTTGAGGAGCTGATCTTTCGCGCAGGGATCTACCGCTTCCTGCAGGCCCGGGTAAGCCACGTCCTGGCGCTGCTGCTGCCCTCCCTTTTCTTTGCCATGCTGCATGTGAATTGGAAGACGCTGACGGGGCTCAACAGTCTCGCCCCGCTGGTGGTACTGGCGATCGTCTTCTCCCTCGCCTATCGCTACACGGGGCGGATCGGCACAGTGATCGTGGCTCATGCACTCTTCAATCTCACGGCCTCGCTAAGCGTGCTCGGCGGCACGGGAAAAAACTGACGCGTGCACCCCTTCACCGAACGCAACGCCGACTCAGTCGCCTCGCTCGGCGAGGAAAAGCTGATCGCGGCCATCCGCCGGTGGCTGGGCTCGACCTCGCCGAAGGCACCCTTCGGCATCGGGGATGATTGCGCGGTGCTGCCGGCTTCGCGCGGGCCGCAACTCATCACGGTCGACCCCGTGATTTATCCGCGGCATTTCAACGACACGATGCCACCGCGCGCAGCGGGCGAGAAGCTCCTCAAGCGCAATCTCTCCGACCTCGCCGCGATGGGCGGACGGCCGACCGCAGCGGTGCTTGCGCTCACTCTTTCACCGCGTACGCGGCTCGACTGGCTGGAGCCGTTTTATCGGAGCCTGGCAGCCCAGGCACGGGCCTACCGTGTGCCCATCGTCGGCGGAGATATTTCAGAGGGCGACCCCGACGCGCTAGCGGCTAGTCTCACGCTGCTGGGGGAGGCCACGGGGCCGCGCGTCGTGACGCGCACGGGCGCGCGAAGCGGCGACCTGATCTTTGTCACGGGCGTGCTGGGCGGAAGCCTGGCCAGCGGGCACCACTATCGTTTTACCCCTCGGTTGAAAGAGGGCGCATGGCTGGCTCGCCGCGGCGAAGTGCGCGCGATGATGGATATCAGCGATGGGCTCGCCAAGGATCTGCACGCACTCACACCGCGCGGCACCGTGCCAGCGCTCGATGCCCTAGCCATACCCTGCCGAGAGGGCTGCGACGTGCGCGCGGCGCTGACCGATGGCGAGGACTACGAACTCGTATTTGCCCTCGCGGCGGGGACGGATGTCGACCGCTTTGGCCAGGCCTGGAGGCGCGCCTTCCCACGCACACCGCTGACACAGATCGGACGTTTTGCGACGCCACGCTCGCTCCCTGCGGGCAGCATCGATCTCGCCACGTATCGCGGGTACGAGCACCTGCGCGCCACGCGATGAGCGGCATCTTCGAGCGCTTGCGCAAGGGTGTCGTGACCGCATCGCCCGAGGAATCGCGCGCGACGGCGGCGGAATTTGCCGCCGCGCTCCCACCCGACACCACGCTCGCCCTCCACGGCGATCTCGGCGTAGGGAAGACGACCTTCATCCAAGGGCTCGCGGCAGGACTCGGTATCCGCGACGCGGTGACGAGCCCGACGTTCACTATCTTCACGCTGCATCGCGGGCCGATCAATCTGCTCCATCTCGATGCGTACCGCCTGGAGAGTGCACAGCAGGTGGAGGATCTGCTGCTGGCGGATTTTTTGATCTCGCCGTGGTGCATGGCCGTGGAATGGCCCGAGAAGATCGCAGACTGGCTGCCGCCCGGCACACTCCACCTCGAACTCGGCATCCTCCCCGACGAGCGGCACACGGTACGCCTCCGCTAAGCGCGCCGCCGCACATACGCCCAGGAGGGCGCAAAAAAGCCGCCGGAGAAACCGGCGGCTTGGTGGCGAAGATTACTCGGCCTTTTTCTCCTCGGCGGGAGGAGCATCCTCCGGGGCGGCGGGCGCCTCGGGCGTCTCGCTGACGCTCGGGGCTGCCTCAGGAGCGGCCGCAGCGGGAGCAGGCGTGGCGGGCACTTCCGGGAAGTTTTCCGGATCGTGCTCCTCGCTCTCGATCTCCTTCTTGCGGGCCTCCACCATCGGGGGCGGAGCGAAGAGGCGACCGTCGATAAACTCGGTGACGTAGCCTTCGCGGACGAGCCACACCAAATCGCCCTGCATGCGGGAGATCTTGGCGCGTTCATCGATGGTGAGCTGTGCCTCGGGCTTGGGCGCCTCGGCCTCCGGGGCGGGTGCAGGAGCCGCAGCGCCTTCGGAAGCGGCAGCGGCCTCGGGAGCCGGCGCCGCGGCGGGGGCAACAACCGGGGCGATACCGAGGAACTTCGCCTGAAGCTCGCTGGCGCGCACCATGGGATTGGCCTCGATGAAGGAGATGAGCGCCCCGATCGAATCGGAGAAGGTCTGGCCAGGGACGCGGAATTTCCGCTTCACAGCGCAGACGTAGGAAACGCCCTTGGAACCCTTCTTGAAGATGGTGAAGTGCTCGCGACGGAGGCGGCCACGGAGAGCATTGGCCGTATCAAGCGGGAAGCGGCGCTGGCGCTCGAGCGCGCCCTCGACGGCCCGACGGATCTCGCCCGGGGGCAACGTATCGAGAACCTTGCCGTGGAAACGACCGTTCTCCGTGGTGCGCACGACCTTCTCGCGGGCGTGGGTGAGCAAGTGCATGCGGGCATCCTCAAGCGCGTCGAAGGTCGGCACGGTGGAGGGAGCAGCGGGCTGCTCGGCAGGAGCCGCCGGGGCGGCGTCGGCGGGCGCGCCTTCCGCGGGAGCCTCGGCAGCCGGGGCAGCGGCCGCAGGCGCGGCGGGCTTGGCATCGAGCTTCCACGTATAGCGCGTGGTCTTTTTCATCTTAGCGAGCCACTGGTTTACGACCTCGGGGTCGCGCACCGTCTCGATGCGGCTGCGGAAAGCTTCGAAGGCCATCCGCGAACCGATCTTGGCCGCGTAGTGCTGCTGCACGATCTGATTGTAACGGTGATAATTCGGGGGCCCGAGCAACTCGCCCGTGATGCCGCACTTGTTTATCACCTGGAAGTTGCCCTTGGGGGGATCGACCTCGACCTCGGCAGTATCGAAGAACTTATCGAGATGGCGGCTCAGAACGTGGGAGACCGCAGCCTCATCGCTCTCGAACGGAAGGCCATCCGGCACGGAGATGTAGAAAACCTGTTTGGCGGGCTTGGCCGCGGGCTCGGCCGCGGGCGCAGGCTGGCGGGAAGGCTCGGGAGCCTTGTGCGCGACGACGACGACGAAGCGATCGTTTTTCGCCACGACGGTGCGAGCGATCTCGAAGAGCTCGACGGTGCGGCACGATTTGCGGATAGTCTGCACCAGCGTGTTGAAGCTGGTATCCTCCGGATAAAACGTGGCGGTGTAGTATGGGCTCTCGTAAGGGCCGCGATCAACCTGGCCGCGGCCTTGGAAGCCGCCACCCTGACCATAACCTTGACGCGGGCCACGGTCACCTTGACCGCCGCGCTCGCCACCATAGCCACCCTCGCGGCGAGGGCCACCGGGGCCGCCCCGGAAACCGCCACCACCACCGCCGCCCTCGCGACGGGGGCCGCGGTCGCCGGAAAATTCGCGGCGCTCCTGACCGCCCTGGCCACCGCGGTTGCCGTCTTCCCGGTTTGCGGGAGCGGCATCGCCGCCGCCACCTGCGGGACGGCGGAAAGCGGAGCGACGATCGCGGCTAGGTCCGCCGCTATCGCGGCGCGGACGCTCTCCCCCATCGTGATCGCGCCGGCCAGGGGCCGACGGTTTTTCCTGAGTCCATTGCGTGCCGAAGCTGAAACCCTGCAATTGGCTCAGGTCGAGTTTGTTGAAATCCGCGGGCGGATTCACCTTGGGAGCGTTGTCGTCCATTTCCAGAAAAGCGGATGTAAACCCGCGTGGTTACGATTGAGGCGTGATGCGCAGTCGAAAGTCGGCTAGCAGTGTCCACGCCGCCGGAGGGCGGTGGCAAGCAGTTTCCCGAAGGTGATGACGGTTTAACACGGGCGGTTTTGGGGAATTTCCCCAACAGAGGTAAAACCCTCAGGGAAGGACGTAGATCTCGACCAACGCTTCCCCGGTAAGGCCCCCCACCCCGCCAACTTGGGCGGTATATTGGCCCGGGGCCAGGGTGACGACCATCGCGCAATCGGCAGAGTCGATGGGAAAGGCCCCAACCAAACCCGCGGCAGAGCGGAGGTCGACGGCGTTGTTACCGCTGGTCCAGCCTTGGTTGCGCTGGAGGAGATCGCCAAACTTGGAGCGGAGCGATAGCACGGGCTGTGTGAGGACGCCCGACACGCCGAAAGCCTGGAGGCCGGGCCCGACCGCACGCACGAGGAGCTGAGTAGGGCCTGCACCATCGACGACGAAGCCAGCGATCAACTCGTCTTCGCCGACACCGACGTGGGTGCGAGTGGAGAGGTTGATGAGTCGCGCGGGCGCCTCGGGCACCTTGGCATCGTAGACTTCGACGAGCACCACGCCGCCCGCGCCATCGGCACTCTTGGCATGGGCCGTATAGAGGCCGCCGCGAAGCACGGGGAGCAGGACTGCGTCGCGGCTGCCTTGCGGCAGAGGAAAACCGCCGACCTGGCGCGTCGTCTCCTCGATGGAGAACCCGTCGGGTGAGGTGGGCGTCCAGTCATCATTGGCGCCATTGGCGATCGGCACGTAGGTGGAACCGTTGGAGGTGAAGGCCTGCAGCCTGGGATTGGGCATGAAGCCACTCACGCCGAATTCCTGGAGGGTGGGCCCGATGGCCCGCACGAGGTGGAGGCGAGACTGGGCAGCTTGCACGACGAAACCGACGATGAGGGTGGGATCCACCCCGGCGGCGACTCGGGCGCGAGTGGAGAGATTGATCAAGCGCCCTTCCGTGCTGGCAGACGGCGCGTAACCGGAGCGCTGCGGCGTGCGCTGAAAGGCAGGCCAACTCGACACAGACGAGAGAGGCGCGCCATTGGTATCGAGCCGGAGGAAAGTGCCGTTAATGGAGGCGATGTAGATCGCTCCATCGGGCGTCAGAAGCGGCGAGGCGGTGATGGCATCGCCGGGCTCCTGTATCCCGAGATTAAAGGTGGAGAGCTTGGTGCCGTCGGGACGGAGACCATGGACTTGATTGTCATCAGCACCGAAGATGATAACGCCGTCGGAGCGGACGACCGGCGAGGAGGCCGAGGTGACGCCCATGGGGGTGGCCCACTTGCGGCGATTCTCAGCGGTGGGACTGGGATCGAGCGCGTAGAAATTTCTGTCGGCCGACAGCACGTAGACAGTGCCATCGGCACCGAGGGCCGGAGAGACATCGATCTGGCCATTGGTAAAGTATTCCCAGAGGGTGACCCCGTCGGGCGAGATGGCGTAAACGTATTGATCGTGCGAGCCGAAGTAGAGGGTGCCATCCCGACCGATCGCAGCCGATCCGTAGATCGAGCTGCCCGTCTGCTTGGGGGGCCACTTGAAGGAGCCATCAGAGGGGTTGAGCGCGTAGAATTTACCGTCGAGGGAGCCGATGTAAATGGCGCCGTCTGCGCCGACGACCGGTGAGGCGAATATCTCGCCGCCAGTCTGGGTGCGCCAGCGCATCGCACCCGTGCTGGTATCCACGGCGTAGACGTAGCCGTCCTCACTGCCGAAATAGATCGTGGATCCATCGGCGCTGAAAGCGGCCGAGCCGCTGATCGGCCCACTCGTCTCAAAACTCCACTTCAATCGCTCCCGAAAGGACGCGCTGAACGGGAGATTGGGGTAAAACGCATACATGAAACGATTGAGACATCCGATGTAGACGGTACCGTCGGGCCCCACAGCGGGAGAAGCCTCGATGCCTTCCGAGAAATCCGCGCGCCACTTTGTGCCCTGCGTGGGAGCGATGGCTTCGAGGCGGCCGCCACCCCCATCGCGATACATCCCGACGTAGATGGAGCTACCATCGAGGCTGAGGGACGGAGAGGAAAAGTCGACCCAGCCAAACAAGGTAAGGCGCCAGCGCTCAGTCCCGATATTAGCCCCTTGGGCTAGAGCTGGCGCCGCCGCGGACAAAGCGAGCAAGACCCCGACGACGAAAAACAGGCCGCGCCAAGGCTTCGACAGCTCGACTGTACGGGATTTTTGCAGACTGCGCAGGAATCACGGCTCCGGGCTCAACACAAGACGGAAGCAGGTACCATGCGTGTCGCTGCGTACCAATTCCAAGCGCCCCCCGGCCTGCTGGGCGAGTCGATAGCTGAGGGCAAGACCCAGCCCGCTGCCTCCGACCTTCGTGCTGGCACAGGGTTGGAAAAGTCGCTCACGGACCGAGGGCGCCAATCCCGGCCCGCCATCCTCGACTTGGAACTCGACCTCGCCCGCTGGGCCAGCCTGACCGGAGAGCCGCACGCGCCCGTGCGAAGGAGTGGCTTCGAGAGCATTTTGCACGAGGTTGCGCAGGACGAGAATGGCCAGGTTTGCACGGCGACCGGAGATGCTGACGGAGGGGGAGCCGACAGCCTCGAAAGAGACGGAGCGAGCAGCCGCATCCTGCCGCACTTTGGCCGTGACGAGCTCGGCAATGTCCGCGCACGTGAGCTCGAAGACCGCGCTGTGCTGCTCATCGCGCAGGACGCCCACCACGTCATTGACCATGGTGCGGAGGCGGCGCGTGAGCTCCGAGGCGGCGGCCAACTCGCCGCCATCGCCCTGCCGGGCGGACTCGGCTTGCGCGGCCACGAGGCCCTCGAGACCGGCGATAGGCGTTTTCAACTCGTGCATCAGGTGCGCCGTCACGGTGCCCAGGGCGGATGTCTTGGCGGCCAGTACAAGCTCGCGGTTGGCGCGCAGGAGATCCTCGCTGCGGGCCTCCAACGCGTGATTGGCGACAGCGAGCCGCCGAAAGGCCCAGCCAAGGGCGAGACCAATGACGAGCGAGCCGGCGGCCCATGCTATCGCCGCCTGTATCCAGAGACGGCGATCATGCGCCAAGAGCTCCGCGCGGACGGCATCGCCAGCGAGCCAGAACTGCGCCGCACCCAGCACACGCCCAGCACGCGCGCGCCGCAGCGGCACCCAGGCTTCGACAACTGGCGCGTCGTCCGGAGGGGGCAGCACAAAATCAACCTCGTCTAGCCAGTGGCGGTGAAGGCGCACGATCGGCTCACCAGCCAGGAGCCGTGCCCTGTCTGCCGAGCCCGGCTCCGGCGCGGAGCCCAACACTCCATCGGAGGCGCTGTGCCGGAGATCCGAATCAAAGACGCGCACACCCAGGACGCCATCCAACCGAGTCGCCGCTCTCATCGCTGCCACCAGCAGCGCACCGGGCACCTCGGCCACAGCCTCTTCGCCCATTTGCTCGGCACTCAGACTGAGCTGCATAGAAGCCACAGCACTGAGCAAGTCCGCCTCGCGGCGGAGCGTCTGAGCCCAAAGGCCGCCGCGCAGTTGCAGGGAGACAGCGGCGACCACCCCGCCAAACACCAGCACCGTCAGCGCGATGACGCCGACGTACGTGGAGCGCCTGGAAATCGGCGAGACGACGGGAACGGGCATGAGAGTGGGCGCCTCACTTGTCCCAGCTCCAGCGCAGGCCAAGCAAGCCTTCGTTGACCCGGTAGGATGCGAAGAAGTCGTTGGAGCGAGTGCGTTCCCAGCTATAAGAGGCCAGTGCCGTCCAGCGCGGGGAGAGGGTGCGCTCAAGGTGCAGCGAAGCCGAGAATTCATCGCGCAGCCGCTTGGGCCTATCGCCGGGAACATCGTCGTCGACGGCGCGCACGGCGAAATCCTGGCGGCTCGCCGCACCGCCGATCCGCACCAGCCACGGACCACCCGTCCACTCCAGCTCGTGATCGACGCGCTGCTCGCGATAGTTGTAGTAGCCCGCCCGCCCATTGTCGCGATAGTGCAATAGGCTCAGGGTCGTCGTCGTGCGCCAGCGATTCGCCCGATCCCATCCGATATCCGCGCGCGCCTGGAGCTCCTGCTCTGAAATCTTCAGCATGGAGTTGTAGGAGGCAGTGCTGGGGACATCGCGACCCACCGCGCTTTTCTGCACACGGTTCTCATACTCGCGCCAGCGCCTGATACCGGCCAACCGCGCCTCGAAGCGCTCCCCTCGTATCCAGCCGAGTCGTACGGCACCCTCACCCACCGTGCTATCGTTGCCACCATCCCGGTAGCGTTTGCGCTCGCCCGAGCCCTGCGCCTCGATCCACCAGGACGGAAGAAACTTCCAACGCACGACCGGCGAGACAATCGCACCGCGCACAGCAAGCTCGGCGATTTCTCGATTAGTCTCAATCGCGGTGATATCGAAAACGCGATCCGTGTAGTATCCTATGACCGGAAGTCCCAGCCGCAGCGAATCCGAAAATCGGTAACCCACGTCGCTCTGCGCCCAAGCACTAGCCTCGTGATCGACCGTCTGCCCCCCAAAAAAACGCGTGCGCTGACCTTGGATAAAAAAGGAATAATCGAGCTCCCCGGTCGGCACCCTGAGGAGCATCAACTCCGCAACGCCGCGCGCGAAGGCGCTGCCCTCCGCATCCAACGTACTCAGAAGGAGGTTATCGCGGTAACCGTAGGCGGCATCGAGCGAGGTCGAAATGCTCCAAGCCGGCAAGGCGGCAAGCATCAACTCGAGTTCCTTATCCAGCTTACCGGTCTCCGCAGCGTGCGCTCCCGCCACGAGGGCAGTAGAAGCGAGTAGGAAGGGGAGACGTTTCTGGGGCATTAACAACTGGCAGTGGGAATCCGAGAAGCTGACCTATTAGACGCGGCCACACAAGACAGGTTCTGAAAATCTCTCGCAGGAATAAAAAACAGGGCGGTCGCCGTGAAGCGACCGCCCTCTGTGACTGACATTACGCCGTAAAATCAAGCTACACTGAAATTCAAGTATTACCTGCCACCTTCGGTGCGCTGGCGGCGCTGCTCATCGCGCAACTGTTTGTGCAGCGAGGCCTGGCGCTCGGTAAACTCCTTCATGCGGGCCTCCATCTTGGCCTTGATGTCTTTCTTCTGCGCTTCGGTGGCATTCTTGAGCTGCTTTGCCAGAGCCTCGTGCTCGGCGACAAGCGTGTCGCGCTGCTCGCTCAATTGTTTGCGCAAGCTATCGATGCTGACGCCCGACCTGGCCCGACTGGCCTCAGACTTGGCTTCAGACTTGGCCGCGGCAGCGGCCGATTTCGCGTCCGCGCCTTGCGCAGCACACACGCTCGCGCCCAGCGCGATGAGCGCGAGGGAGAGGAGTCGGAATTGCGGAAAGCGGTTCATTGAGTGGAGCCATTCTTTTTGCACCTACCGTGCCAAAAGTCCATTAATCAGTTAACTCACTATATATCAGCATTTAATGATCCGATTTTGGCAAAGTCAGCCGAGGACAATTTGCGGGGAATAGCTCCCAAACAGCTTCCAGAGCGTGGACTATTCCCCAACTTTATCTGTGCTCTCCCCCTTGCCCTTAAGGCGATAGCGGACGACATCGCGAGAGACGCCCAACAGCCTTGCGGCAGCGGAGACATTGCCATTGGCCTGCTGCACCGCGCGCTCGACCATCTCGTCGATCGCCGACTCCATCGAGAAGCCGTTTTCCGGAAAGACGAAGTCTGCCCGCATCCAACTTGCGCCAGCGCCAGCGGCTTCGGGGCCACCGCCGAGATGCGCAAACAGCAGACCCTTATCGCCACCGAAGACAACCGCGCGCTCGATCTCGTGGCCCAGCTCGCGAACGTTGCCAGGCCACCGATGCGCGATGAGCCGCGCACGGCCCTCGGCGGGAATCGGCTGGGCCTTGAGGCCGTAGCGCTTGCTGACGCGCGCGAGAAACTCCTCTGCGAGCACGATAATATCCTTACCGCGCTCGCGCAGCGGGGGCAGGCGCACCCGAAAGAGATCGAGGCGATGCAGCAAGTCTTCGCGGAAGCGGCCCTCGCGCACCAGCGCAGGGAGGTCAAGATTGGTCGCCGCCACGATGCGGGCATCCACCGGCACCGGACGCGAGGCGCCGACGCGGCGTAGCATGTGATCTTCGATCGCGGTGAGGAGCTTGGCCTGAAGCCCGAGCGCCAGGCTCGGGAGTTCATCGAGGAAGAGCGTGCCGCCATCCGCAGCTTCCATGAGGCCAATGCGCGCGGCCTTGGCATCGGTGAAAGCGCCGCGCTCGTGGCCGAACAGCTCTGCCTCCGCGAGAGCCTCAGGGAGCGCCGAGCAGTTGAGTTCGACAAGAGGCTCGTCGGCCCGCGGGCCATTGCGGTGAATCCAGCGCGCAATCGCCGTCTTGCCGGTGCCGGTCTCACCCTCGATCAGCACAGGGGGCAGGTGGCCATTGAGCCGGCGATCGGCGGCGACAATCTTGGCCAGTTGCTCGCGCACCCCCGCCATGCTTTCGCCGAAAACGAGTTCGTTTTCCTGACCGCGCTTAAACTCATCGGCTCGCTTCGACTGCCGAGACTTGCGCGCCGAAGCGAAGCGCAGCGGCAGCTCATCGAGGTCGAAAGGCTTTACGAGATAATCCGCCGCACCAGCGCGCACCGCCTCGACCGCCCCGGCGACGCCGCCTTCGGCCGTCATCACCACCACGGTGGTGGTAGGAGCAAAGACCTTATCGCGCAGCAGATCGGTGCCACGGCCATCGGGTAGGTTCACATCGATCACGGCCGCGTCGAACGTAAGCCCATCGAGCGCCTGACGAGCGCCGTTGACCGTATTCACCGCGGTAACCTCAGCGCCCTCCTTCTCCAAAAAACCGACGAGCCGCTTGCGGAGGAGAAGATCATCCTCGAGCACGAGCATGGTGAGGCCGGCTAACGGAGATTTTGGCATAGGCAGCCCTGAGTGTGCGGGCTGCAGCTCTTTGCTCCACAAAATTTCGCGCAAAATCGAGCAGTCCAAGGGAAATCCCGCGTGGATCTGGAACGGGCACGCCTCGATGCGAAAAAAAACGCGCTTACTTGGCACCTACGAACAAAGCCCGGCCTCCGACCTACCGCCCGACCCGCGTGGCGTTTATCCGCCTGAAACCTGTCTAGCGGAGGCAGTGGACGTTCTCACCGACTGCGGCTCAGGGCTCAGCGTCGGCGGATTTCTTCTTTTTCTTGTTGGCGCCCTGCCGCGCATCATCCTTGCGCGCCGCGTCGGCGGCCCGCTCGGCGGGAGTCTTTAGCGCAGGCATCTCCGCTTTCACGGCCGTGCGCCAAGCGGCGAGCTTCTGCTTCATCTCGGCCACTCGATCAGGCATTTGCCGGGACAAGTCGCGCTGCTCACTGATGTCTTCGCGCAGATTGTAGAGCTCCGTTTTGCCATCTTCGAAGAACTCGAGGAGCTTGTAGTCGCCCATGTGAATAGCACCGACCGGAGTGGTGCGGAAGCCCTGAGTATGCACATAGGACTCCAAATAACCGGGGAAATGCCAGTAGATCGCCTCGCGCTTCAGGGTGGTGCGGGGATTTTTCAGGACAGAGGCGAAACTCACGCCATCCAGCGTGGCGCCGGCGGCGAGTTTGGCCCCGGCGAGTTCGGCGAAGGTGGGATACACGTCGACGTGCGCCACAGGCACGTCGCTCGAGGCGCCGGCCGGGATCGTGCCAGGCCAGCTCACAATGAAAGGCACCCGGATGCCGCCTTCGTAGAGCGTGCCCTTGCCACCGCGGAGCGGAGCATTGTCCGTAAAACCCTTTTTCTCGGAGGGCGCTTCAGTGCTCTGGTAGCCGCCGACGCCACCATTGTCGGAGGAGAAGATGACGATCGTATCCTTGGCGAGGCCGAGCTCCGCCAGCTTTGCCACCACGCGGCCGACGCTTTCGTCGACGCTCTGCACCATGGCGGCATACGTGGGATGCCAGTGCGTGCCCCTGGCCGGTTTCTTTTCCCAAGCAGCCACGTACTCCGCCTTGGCCTGGATGGGCGTGTGGACGGCAAAGTGCGGAATATAAAGGAAGAACGGCTTGTCCTTGTGCCGCGTGATGAAGTCCACCGCGCGATCGGTGACGAAGTCGGCAAAGTATTGCCCTTTTGGATACGTCGCAGGCGGGACAGTCTTGAAATCGAAATGGCCGCTATCGGACACAAGGGCCTCGTCGAAGCCGCGCTTGCTCGGATGATAGTCCCCATCCCGGCCAAGGTGCCATTTGCCAAACATGCCCGTGACGTAGCCGGCCGACTTGATCGCCTGCGGGAGGATATGCTTGTCGAGCGAGAGATTGGTCGCGATCGCCGGCACGTGCATGGCCCGCTCTCGGGCCATGCCGCGCTCGAGCGTGCCGACGGAGTAGATGCCGGTGCGCGGGGCGTACTGGCCGCTCATCAATGCAGCACGGGTGGGCGCGCAGTTCTGCGAGTTGTAGTAGCGCAGCATGCGCACACCCTGCGAAGCGAGGCGGTCGATATTGGGCGTCTCGTAGTATTTGGAGCCTTGGCAAGCGAGGTCCGTCCAGCCGAGGTCGTCGGCGAGGATGTAAACGATATTGGGCTGCCGGCCCGCTGTGGACAGCGAAGCGAAGAGCACACCCACGGTGAGCAGTCGGACGATCCGGAAGGGGTTCATGATGAGTGACGGGGACTACTTTTTGTTCTTTTTGCGCTCCTTCTTCTCCAGCGGGAAATCCTCCGATTCCACACGCGCGGTCTGGAGCAGCGACTCCAATCGCCGCGCCACCTCGGGCTGGGCGGCGGCGACATTCTTCGTTTCACCGATGTCGTCGGCCAGATTGTAGAGCTCGGGTGCTTTCTCTGGTGCGGCGCGAACGAGCTTCCAGTCGCCCATGCGCACGGCTTGCTGCGGCGCGGCCTCCCAGTAAAGATACTCGCGCCGGGCCTGCTGATTGGCCGGCCGGCCGAGCAGCGTCGGCACGATCGAGACACCATCGACCCCGCCAGGCGCTTTCGCGCCCGCGAGCTCGGCGAAGGTGGGAAACATATCGGCGAAATCGCCCAGGTGCGGCGAGTCTTGGCCCGCCGCGATCTTACCTTTCCAGCGCGCGATGAAGGGCACGCGGATGCCGCCCTCGTAGAGCGTGAATTTAAGATCGCGCAGCGGCCCATTGCTATTGAAGAACTCGGGGTCCTGCCCCCCTGCAGTGATGGGGCCATTGTCGCTCGTGAAAATCACCAGGGTGCGATCGGCGATCTTCAATTCATCGAGCAGATCCATGATGCGACCGACATCGCGATCGAAGCGCGTGATCATCGCGGCGCGGACCGCGCGCGGCTCCTTTTGCGCCTTGTAGGTTTTCGCGCCGGCAAAGGGCTTGGGCTCGGGCCATTTGCCGCGATACTCGGCGAGCGAGTCATCGGGCACCGCCACTTCCGCGTGCGGAAGCGTAAAAGCGCCGTAGAGGAAAAACGGCTGGTCCTTGTGCCGGCGGATGAAATCCAGCGCCTCACCGGCAAAGAGATCGTGCGAGTAGACTTTGCGGGCTCCGTCGCGATTTTCAGGGATATCGATCTTGCGGTCGTTTTTCCAAAGGTAATCGGGATAGTGGGTGTGCGCATGAGTCTGGTTGAGATAACCAAAAAACTCATCGACCCCCTTCAACCATGGCGCTCCGGGCGAACGATCGAGACCCAGGCCCCACTTGCCCACCACACCCGTGGCGTAGCCGGACGCCTTGAGCACCTGGGTGAACACCGCGTCCTCCGGCAGCAGCGACTTGTCGGAGTTTGCGCGGATGCGGGCGTGGCCCGTGTGCTTGCCCGTCATAAGCACGCAACGCGACGGCGCGCACGAGGGCGCACCCGAATAGAACTGCGTGAAACGCATGCCCTCACGCGCGAGCTGGTCGATGCGCGGGGTGCGGATCAGCTTCTGACCATAAGCACCCACGTCGCCATATCCCAAGTCGTCTGCGAGGATGAAGATGATATTGGGCCGCTGCGGCTCCGCTGCCTGCCCGGGTGCGCGTAGCATCAGGACAAGCGATATGACGAGGAAGCGTGCGAGCGGGATCATTTCTTTTCCTTTTTCTCCGGGGCCGGAGCTGCGTAGGTAAGTATCTGGCCATCGGCGAGCAAGCGGGCCTGGAGCTTGGCGTAGGGCACATCCTGCACGGCAATCCGCGCATCGATAGCCATGGCGGCGGCGGTGGCGGCTGACTGGCCAAGGATCATGAAGACCGGCTCCATGCGGATGGAGCCAAAAGCGATGTGCGAACTCGAGACACATACCGGCACCAGGAGATTATCCGCCTGCCCGCGCTTGGGCACGAGCGAGCCGTAGGCTATCTCGTAGGGCCCCTTGGTCGGCACGCCGATATCGCCCTCATTCTGGACGTAGCCCTCAGGCGTGATGTAGCGCTGCACATTGTGCGAATCGATCGTGTAGCTGCCCATGCCGACGGAGTCGGGCGTGGGGCGCTTTTTCAGAAGTTCGTTTTCCGTCATGACATAGAGGCCGGTCATCCGGCGGGCCTCGCGGACATAGATCTGGTGCGGCCAGCCGCCGTTATCCTTAAACTCATCCTTCGGCAGGCCCCACTTGCTCATCTTCTCGCGCACATCGGCGGGCACACGCGGATCGGTCGTAATGAAGTAGAGCCAGCCCTTCTGATAAAGCTCGTGCTCCTTGATGATCTCGCGGCGGCGCTCGTAGCTGGCCTCGGGGTAGTCGTAGTTCATCCCGATATTGTCGGTGCTGAAGGGGCCGTGGTTATTGGTATCGGTCTTGTGATTGGGGATGGGATCGAACTTGCCGAAGGTCTCCGTCCAGCCTGCTTGATAGATGCGGGCGAGCAGTTCATACTGCTTGGGATCGTAGCCCTCGGGCTTGGCAAAGGGGATGCGGTTGGAGGGGTCATCCGTGAGGCACATGCGGAAGCAGTAGGCCTGCACTTTCTTATCGCCCTCGCCGTACACGCCGGGGTGCTCGGTGCTGATGCGAGGCAGCACTCCGCTCTTCGGATCGCCAGGGATGACGTAAGGGCTGATCTTCTCCTTGAGATAACCGAAATGATGGCGGTGGTGAAGCACGCCAGTCTGCACACCGTTCCAGTCCTCACCGTAGACACTCCTGGCCTCGCGCCCGACGTGGTAATCGACCTTGGCCGCCGCCATCAAGTCGCCCTCGTAGGTGACATCGAGGAACATCTTTCCGGCATAAGTCTTACCGCTGAGCGTGGTGATGGAAACGATGCGGGCACCCGACTTCTTAACGCCCTTGGCACGATCGAGCCACTCATCGCGCCGCACTTCGATGCCGTGCTCACGAATCATGTCCTCGAAGACCCTTTCCGCCACATGCGGCTCGAAGATCCACATCGTGCGCTGCGTACCGTCGATCGCGGGTGTCCCCTGCCCCTTGTTGCCGTAGGCCTCCTTCTTCTGCTGGCGCCACGCGGCGGGCGTATCGTAGTGCTTCCAAACGCGGTGGTAGAAGTCGCGCGCCAAACCGCCGATCACGGCCTTATTGCCAGTATCAGTCCAGCCGAGACCGCCCGAGGAGAGGCCGCCGAGATGCTTATCGGGGCTGACGACAATCACGCTCTTGCCCATCTTCTTCACCTGGACGGCAGCGGTGACGGCGGCACTGGTGCCACCATAGATCACCACATCGTACTCGGCCGCGCGCAGGGCGGCGATGCTCAGGACAAAACCGACAATACTCCGTCGGAGCAGTTTGGGGTAGGACATGCGGAGCTGAATGCTCGCCCCGAGCGCTCATGTCGAGCGTGCACGCAGGAGGATTTTTCAGGCATTTTCCATCATGCCCCGCGCCTGGCAAAACTCCCGCATGTCCGCCGCCAAGGGCGCGGTAAACACATGCTCCATCCGAGCGGGCCGCAGATCGATCTCGGCACAGTGCAGCGCCTGTCTCGGCAGGAAGAGCTGCGTCGCCATCGCATCCGTGTAGCCGTGATCGATGAAGTCGAGGTAGAGCCGCGAATCGGGCCCGTATATCTTGTCGCCCACGAGCCAGTGGCCCAGCCACTGCGCGTGCGCGCGGATCTGATGCTTGCGACCTGTCTCGGTCACAATGCGAGCAAGCGTGAAGCCCCCGCCGCGAGCCACCGGCGTGAAGTGCGTGATGGCATTTTGCCCGCCCTCGTCGGGGCCGACGACCGTCGATTTGATGAACACGGGGCTCCGCACGTCATCGCCGAGCGGCTGGTTGACCGTTATCGGGCCGGGCAAATTGCCCGTCATAATCGCAAGGTACGCTTTGCCGACCTTGCGCTCCATCATCGCGACCTGGAGGCGACTCGCCATCTTGGCATCCTTGGCAAGCACGACGACGCCGCTCGTCTCGCGATCGAGCCGGAAAACCAGATGCACCGTCGGCAGCCCCGTGTGCTCGCGCAACGCGCCGACGAGGCTCGACCACGGGCCAGCCTTGGACGGGTGGCAGACGACGTCGCCGGGTTTATTGACGACCAACAGGCGCTCATCTTCGTAGACGATCCAGCCCGGCACCTCCTCGGGCGCGATCATCCGCACTTTCCCTTGGGTCTTGGGTCGTCGTGGCCAGGCGCAGGCGCGCAGGGAAAAATTATCGTCTCCCATGGGCGACTCGGGAGCGGGACCGCCTTCGGAGGTGGCGGTCGTCACAAGCCGCCTTTCGCTCGTGGGGAGGGGCTTGCGCGGCCGGCAAGAGCCTTGGCGCTCAGCCGCGCGCCAAGCGCCTTGGTGATGCGGGCGCCGAAGAATGTCATCACCCTATTCTTCCAGCCCGGCACCACTTCGGCCTGGCCAGCCGCCAGCGCGTAAAGCGCTGACTCGACAACCGACTCGCTCGTCATAGCAAAACGCGCGGCCTCGCTGCCGCCGACGCCGGCACGCTCGAAAAACTCCGTGCGCGTCGTCCCCGGGCACACAGCGAGCGCATGCACCGGCGAGCCGCGCAGTTCCTCATTTAGGGCCACCGTCCAGTTGAGCACAAAGGCCTTGGTCGCTCCGTAAGTCGCTGCATAGGCCGTAGGTTGGTAGGCGACAACCGAGGCAATATTTACGATAGCACCGCCGCGGGCGAAAAGGAGGGGCAGGAGGAGCCCCGTAAGTTGCACGACTGCGCGCACATTGAGGTCGATCATACGTAGCTCGTGCAACAATTCGGCCTCGTGAAACGCGCCAAATGCGCCGATACCACTATTGTTGATGAGCAGGATCTTTCCCGCCGGCACTTCACGAGTCAGGAAGGCTTCGACCTCCCGGGCGACTCGCTCGACCGCCGCCGCATCGGAAAGGTCGCAGGGGAAATGTTTCAGAAACTCCCGCCCATTAGGAAAAATATTTTCCGGAGGAGATGTGCGGGAGAGGTTGCAAAACCGCAGCGATGGCATCAGCCTGTGGCCAAGCTCAATGAATGATTTTCCAATACCGGAAGATCCGCCCGTCAGGACGACGGCCGAGTATGGTTGGAGCGCTTCGCGTAGCGAGGTCACGACGTCGAGCGACAAAGACAGCCGAATTTTTCTTAGCAAGGCCGGGTTGCGTCTCGGCTTTGCCTCACCCGAAACAACACGCAGAAACATGAACAGCCAAAACAACCACGAACTAATCGTCTCTGGCATCCACCTCGAACTGACGCCGTCGCTCAAGACGTTCGTCAAAGAGAAAGCCGAGCGACTGTTCCGACACGAGGAGCGCATCGTGCGCATCCGCGTGGAACTGGCTTGCGATCGCCGCTTGGCGACCGGAGTCCAGTTCGAGGCGAAGGGCCATATCCATATCTATGGCCCGGACATGAATGCCACCGTCAAAGCCGACGAGTGTCACAAGGCGGTATCCATGCTGATCGACAAGCTCGACCGCATGCTGCAGCGCCGCCACCAGATGAAGCGCGTGAAGCGCAATCACCCCCACGCCGTGGAGATCGAGTCCGAGATACCCAAGGCGTTTGCCTGAGGGGCGACCGAGATTCGCTTTTTCTTTTTCGAGCCCGCCGGCAATGGCGGGCTTTTTCGTGCTTCTGACACCCCCTCGCTCGAACGGATGGCCGCAGATAACGAAGAGTTGGAAGCAAAGATTTCCAATCTGAGGGATTGCATTGCGCCAAAAAAGTGTTCACATGAACACTAAATGAGCGAGCCCCTCACAGATCGTCAGCAACAGGTCCTCGATTTCATCAATGCGCACCATCGTGAGCATGGCGTGGCGCCGTCGCTCCGCGAGATCCAAGCGCACTTCGGTCTCGCGAGCCCGTTTGGCATCAAGCGCCATGTCGATGCCCTCACCGCCAAGGGCGCGCTGCGCCGGCTCGATGGCAAGGCCCGCGGCCTCCTGCCCTCGACTCACCCTCGTGAGGGTTCGCTGATTGAGATCCCCATCTTCGGTGTCATCCCCGCTGGCCTGCCCGTCGATGCCCAACAGGAAGCCGACAGCTTTGTTTCGATCGATACCGCCACCCTGCGCATCCGGCCCGACAGCAAGGTCTTTGCCCTGCGCGTCCGCGGCGATTCGATGATCGATGCCAGCATCGTCGAAGGCGATACCGTCTTTCTCACGCCCCGCGAGCCGCGCCCCCAGGATATCGTCGCCGCCCTCATCGACGGCGAGTCGACCCTGAAGCGCTTCCTCGTGCAACGCGGGCGCCCGTTCCTCCGTGCAGAAAATCCGCGCTACCCTGACCTGCTGCCTGCCCAGGAGCTCGTCATCCAGGGCGTGATGATCGGCCTGCTCCGCACTCACGTTAATTAGTCGTATCTCATCGTAGGCCGCGCTTCTGCGTGCGCAACTATCGGGAGCGCCCACGCTCCCCTGCCTCGGGCTTTGCCCAAATCACTCTTCATGCCCGGCATGTTCGCCGGGCCGCAGCTACTGCTTACCCATCACACCACCATGACCGCTCGACTCTCCCGCATCTCCGTCTCCACCTTTCGCCGTAATCGCGTCTCGTTCGCTGCGCAGCCTGATCGTCGCGGCACGCTCCGCGATCTCTACACCTCCGGGCTTGTGAGCATTTTCCGCCGCGATTCCGTGCTCCGTGTATGGGAGCCGCTGCGCCAGAGTCCGCGCGTCACTGTCGACTGAGTTTAGCTGCCTGAGCGAGGTGCGGTGCCTCCAGCGCACGAGTCATAGCTAACCTATGTGCGTAAACCCACGCGGTGAGAGCACCGCACCTCCATCAGCTGAGTACTTAGGAAATCGGAACTACGCTATCGCGCGACGAAATCTGGTATGAGGATGGGGATGCAGCGGTCGTCCGGCCTGCCCCCTCAAATCATGAGGCCACTGCCCTCTCTGCGTCGGCTCACTCTGCACTTTCTCCGCGCCGTCTGCGCGACCTCACCGCCTCGCATCTGTGCCCATCCCAGGTCGCAAAACCGCAGCCCAGCTCCGCCATGAGTTGGGCGACAGGCTCACCAACACGCACCGCGTGCCGTCGCGTACGCTACGCACTGGTGTGCCCATGCTCGATAACGCGACGGGCGGCATACCGATCGCCGCAGTGACCGAGCTTGTCTGCGCCGCACCGAGCAGCGGCGGCCATCTGCTCGTAGGCCAGCTCCTTGCGGTCACGCGACAGACACGCCAACGTGTCGCTCTCGTCGACAGTCACGACAGCTTCGATCCAGCGTCGTTTTCTACCGATGGCCTCGCCCATCTTCTCTGGATCCGCTGCAGTGGCACGCCCCCCGCCCTGCAGGCCGCCGACCTGCTCGCACGCGATGCCAATCTCTCGCTCGTCATCCTCGATCTACGTCGAGCGCCCGAGGCGGACCTGCGCCGCATTTCCAGCACGCAGTGGTATCGCTTCCAACGCATCGTGGAGCCTACGGACCTCGCACTCGTGGTCACCACTCCACGCCCCACGGTGCCGAGTGCACAAGTCCGCTTTCTGCTAAACACGTCGCCCGGCTTTGCTTCGCTGGGCCAGGAGCGCCCTGGGCTCGTCGCCGCGCTCGCCCCTGCGCTGCAGCGTCAGCGCCTGCAAGTCAGTGCCACGGGCTGAGTCTGCTTCCGATCGGGATCCGAGACGCATGTTTGCCGTGCTGCACATCGCCGACTTTGCGCTGTACGCGGTGCTGCGCACCGAGTCGGATACGACCAGCCAACCTGCAGCGCTATTTGCCAATAGCAGCAAAAAATCCATTGTCCTAGCAACCACGCCCTCCGCGCGCGCCGCCGGCGTGGAGCTGGGCATGACGGCTCCGCAAGCAGTCGCTCGCTGCCCCGGACTGCTCATTCGCGCGCCGCATACCGATGCCGAGGTCGAGGCGCGCGCTGCCCTGCACGCGCTCGCGTTTACTCTCTCGCCCTCGATCGAAGATACTGCGCCCGGAGTCTGCACGCTTGATGTCAGAGGGCGCGCCGCCACGCAACTACCCGCCGAACTTCGGGCCGCTGTGGTGCACCTCACCACCCTCGGGCTGCCCGCCACTGCAGGCCTGGCGGCGACACCGCTCCTTGCGCTCTACGCCGCGCGCGCCGCCGGTGAGCCCAGCGACACTCACAGCCCTACGCCGCTCGTACGCGTCACCGATGCCCTTAGTTTCCTCGCGCCCCTTCCGCTCGCCGCCGCCGATCCATCCCCTGAACTCGCCTCCGTACTTCACGCCTGGGGACTCCGCACCTTGGGCCAGCTCACGGCGCTGCCGCGCGACGAAATCGTGCGCCGCTTCGGCGCCGCGGGACTGGAGCTCTGGCAACGCGCCAGCGGCGGCTCGGATCGCCCACTGCGACCTGTGGCACTGCCCCAAAGCTTTTGCGCCACGATGGAGTTTGAGGACGCCGTCGAGACGCTTGAGCCGCTGCTCTTCATCCTGCGCCGCTTTCTCGACCGGCTCTCGCTCGAGTTGCAAGCCAGCCAGCATGTCGCCGCTGAGCTCCACCTCTCGCTCCGACTCGAAGATGAGCCCCACTATGCCCGCAGTTTTCGCCTCCCTCAGCCTACCGCCGATACGGAGATCCTCTTCCGCACGCTGCACACGCACCTCGAGAGTGTCCAAACCGCCTCGGCCATCGTCTCGCTGGAGCTGCGCCTCACGCCAGCCCGCCCACTCGTACGCCAGCAGGGGTTGTTCGAGATCGGACTGCGCGATCCCCAGGGCTTTGCCGAGACGCTCGCACGCATCGCCGCGCTTACCGGCTCAGACCGACTCGGCACACCGCAACTCGAAGACACGCATCGCCCCGATGCCGTAAAGCTCATCCCGCCCCACCACGCCGTGCCGGCGCCTGCCGAGCCGCCGATACATCCGCCGCTCGGCGCCCCGCTCCGCCGTTTTCGACCACCCCTGCCCGCGCGCATCGAGTTTACCGATGGCCGGCCAACCTATGTATGGACGGAGCACATCCGCGGCGACATCACCCGGCAAAGCACACCCTACCCCAGTAGCGGTGACTGGTGGCAGCACGACCGCGTCTGGTCGCGTATCGAGTGGGATATCGCGCTTACCGAAGGAGGCCTCTACCGGCTCCTCCGCACTGAGGGCGGCTGGTTCATCGAGGGAGAGTATGACTGAGCCAGACGCCACTCCACGAAAGGACCGCTGGTTCTTCGCCCTGCAGCCCTCCGCTGTGGCATGCGAGGAGGTCGTACGATGCCAAGATGACCTTGCCGCCCGCCATGGCCTGCACGGCTATCGCATCAAGCCGCAGAATCTCCACGTAAGTCTGCACGCGCTCGGCGAGGGCGATACGTTATCCGAAAGCAGGCTCACGGCCGCGCGCCAGGCCGCAGCTTCGGCCGCTGCGGACACCGCACCGTTCGAGGTCGTCTTCGATCAAGGGAAGACTTTTGCCACGCAATCGCCACGGAAGAAACCGTTCGTGCTCTGCGAGACCGCCAAGCTCGAACCCCTGCACGCCTTTCATCGCGCCTTTGGCATCACTCTGCGCAACCAGGAGGCCGGTCATAATATCCGCTCCAGATTTTCGCCGCACCTCACGCTTTTTTGGGATCACGCCTGCATCGAAGCGCATCCCGTGCCGCCGATCAAATGGACTGCCACCGAGGTTGTGCTGATCCAGAGCCGTGTGGGGCGCGCCGAGCATATCATTGTCGGTCGCTGGGCGCTGGGCGTTCCCGCCGTCCCCGAGCCGCCCAAGCCCATCACCTGTCCAACGCGACCGCGCCCGAAAAATAAAGCAACCTCCACCTATGCCGAGCTGCATGCCCGCAGCGCCTTCAGTTTTCTGCGCGGAGGCTCGATTCCCGAAGATCTCGCACGCGCAGGACTGGAGCTTGAACTGCCGTCGATGGCATTGCTCGATCGCGATGGCGTCTACGGCGCGCCTCGCTTTTTCAGCGTCGCCAAGGGAAACAATTTCGATCTCCGCCCACGCGTCGGAGCGGAGATCACGATGGAGGACGGCACAGTCGTACCACTGCTCGCCGCCTCGCAGCTCGGCTATCAGAATCTCTGTCAGCTCATCACCGAAACAAAGCTCACCGAACGGCCACATCACGTCATAGCTCGCCTCGGGCGTGGTGGCACGGCCCACCCGGACAAGCACGCTCCCGACCCCCGCGATCGCAAGCGCCCGTGCTTCGCCACCTGGGCCGAGCTCGCCCGCCATAGCGAAGGCCTCATCGCACTCACCGGCGACGAAGAGGGCCCGGTCCGCACTGCCTGGCGCACCCAAGGCTCCGCCGCTGCAGCAGCTGCTCTCGCCCGCCTCACCGAAATCTTCGGCGCCGATCCCGATCCAGACCGTGCTCGGCTCTTTGTCGAATTGCAGCGTCATCGCCTCCGCGGAGAGGAGCGCGAGATCGCTTTTCTCCGCGATCTTGCCGCCGCGCAGCGGCTCCCGCTGCTCGCGACTGGCGGCGTCAATTACGCCATCCCAGCGCACCGCATCGTGGCGGATGTTTTTACCTGCCTCCGCCAGCACACCACGCTCGACGCCGCTGGCCGGCGTCTGGAGATAAACCATGAGCGTCACGTAAAGTCGTCGGTCGAGATGGACGATCTTTTCAGCGATCTCACCGAGGCTATCGCCAACACGCTCCGTCTCGACGCGCGACTGGACTTCACGCTTAGAAACCTCGGTTACAAATTCCCCTCCGCTCCGACGCCCCCCGGCGTCAGCATGGACGAACATCTTTGGCGCTCCACGTATTCAGCCGCGCTCGCCAAAGTGCCCAACCTGAATCGCGAGTGGAAAACGCAGCTGGATACCGAGCTCAAGCTCATCGCCAAGCTAGAGTTTTCCGGCTATTTTCTGATCGTGGCGGATATCTGCCGGTGGGCACGAAACAACAATATCCTCGTGCAGGGTCGCGGTAGCGCAGCCAACAGCGCAGTCTGCTATGTGCTCGGCATCACCGCCGTCGACCCGATCAAGAACCGTCTGCTTTTTGATCGATTCCTCACCGATGGCCGCCTCGGATCCGATGGCAATCCCTCCTGGCCAGACATCGATCTCGATTTTCCCAGCGGCGAGCGTCGCGAGAAGGTCATCCAAGAGGTTTACACGCGCTACGGCCGACGCGGCGCTGCCATGACTGCCAATGTGATTGCGTACCGTGGACGCAGCACCATTCGCGAAATGGGCAAGGTCCTCGGCTTTGGCGAAGATGCCATGGATCGCTTTTCCAGCCTCTACGCCAACGGTGACTTCCCTCAGACGCTCGAGCTCAAGGAGCAACTCAAGCTCTCCGGCATCTCGGAACAGCATCCGCGTGCGGAAGCGATGGTACGGCTCCGGCACCATGTCCACACCCTGCCGCGCCACCTCGGCCAGCACTCCGGGGGCATGGTGATCTGCGCCGGCCAGCTCGACAAAGTCGTGCCGCTCGAGCCTGCCACGATGCCAGATCGCAGCGTGTGTCAGTGGGACAAAGACGACTGCGAAAACCTCGGCATCGTAAAGATCGACTTCCTCGGTCTCGGCATGATGGCGGTCATGCAAGAATCCATCGAACTCTGCTCCAGGCACGGCAGCTACATCAATGATATCAACGACATCCCGCGCGATGACCCGCTCACTTTTGAGCGCATCCGCGCAGCGGATACGATTGGCGTTTTCCAAATCGAAAGCCGCGCGCAGATGGCGACGCTGCCGCGCTTTTTACCCAAGGACTTATACGATCTCGCGATGCAGGTCGCTATTGTCCGTCCCGGTCCGATCACAGGCAATCTGGTGCATCCATTGATCCGGCGCCGCGATAAAAAAGAAGTCGAAGAATACATCGACCCAAGCGTGGAGCACATCGTAAAGCCCATCCTGGAGCGGACCAAGGGCGTCATCCTCTTTCAGGAACAGATGCTCCAGCTTGCAATCAAGCTCGCTAAATTTTCCGGAGCCGAGGCCGAGGAGCTCCGCCGCGCCATGGGATTCGAGAAAGACCCCGCCCGCCTTCCCAAATCCATGGCAAAGCTGAAGGAGAATCTCCGTCGTGAAGGCTACAACGACATCGTCATCCAGAAGGTCGTCACCGCTACCACGTCGTTCTCCGCCTACGGCTTTCCCGAGTCACATGCCATCGGTTTTGCAATGCTGGCTTATGCGAGCACCTGGCTGAAGATCCACCGCACCGCCGAGTTCTACGCCAGTCTGCTCAACAACCAACCGATGGGCTTCTACTCGCCCGCGACGCTGCTGCAGGACGGCAGGCGCCACGACCTCACCGCGCACCCCGCCTGTGTGCAACACTCCGAATGGCGCTGTACCGTCGAGGGTGACAAGGTCATCCGCATCGGCCTGCGCTATGTGCGCGGCATGCATGAAAAATCCATCGCGGCGATGATCGCGGAGCGCGCCGCACACGGGCCCTTCGCCTCGCTCGAAGATTTCCTCCGGCGAACCGATTTCAACGCCACCGAGCGCCGTGCTCTCGCCGCGGTGGGGGCCTTCGCAGTGTTCACCTCCGATCGACGCTCGGCGCTCTGGCAGGTGGAGGCCGCGTGGTCCGATTCCGAGGCGTTGCTCAAGCACTACGCCAATGCCTGGCCCAACGAGGACGGCGGGGCATCGCCCCTCTTTGCCATGTCGCGCTCCGAGGAGTTGCAGGCCGATTTCACCGGCCTTGGGCTCACCACTGGCGAGCATCCGATGGCACTTCTCCGCCCGCGCCTCACGGGGATTACACCCGCCAATGAGCTCAAAGCCGTGGACGATGGCACGCGCGTCACCATCGCCGGCTCCGTCATCTGCCGCCAGCGCCCGGGCACCGCCAAGGGCTTTGTCTTCATCAGCCTCGAGGATGAGACCGGCATCGCCAATGCCGTCGTCATCCCTTCGCTCTTCGAGCGACTCCGGCTCACCATCACGCAGGAGCCCGCGCTCCGCATCACCGGTCCGCTGCAAAAAGTTTCCAACGTCACGCATGTGAAGGCTGAGATCATCGAGCCTTTTCGCGAAGCGGAGCTGCCCACGCAGACTTCCCACGATTTTCACTAAGCCTATGTCTGTCCAGGCCCTGCTCGACTCGCCACCTGCTATTGGCGTCACCCGCATTCCGGCCACGCCTGGCCGCGCTCTCGCCGTCGATCTCCACACGCACTCCCACCATTCCGCGCACGTCTCCAAGCACATGACGTGGGATAATATCCTGCCCGCCGCCTGCAATAAGGGCCTGGACCTGATGTCGACCGGCGATTGCCTGCAGCCTGAGTGGCTGACGCAGATTGAAGTCAACTTCATCGAAAACGGCTCCGGTCTGCTCATTCCCCATCCTGATTTTAGCCGCGCGTGCCTGAGCCGCATACCCGAGCGCCTGCACCGCTCGCTGCACTTCGTGCTCGGCACGGAGGTCTCGTGCGTCCCGCCCGGCACGCCGCACGAGCACGGCATCCACCATTTGCTCTTCTTCCGATCGCTTTCCAGCGCCCGCCGCTTTGCCGGCAGAGTAGCGAAATACGGCAACCTCCGGAAGGGCCGCCCCTCGCTCCGGCTCACGTCGCGCCAGCTGCTGGAAATCGTCCTGCTCCACGGCGACGGCGCGGAACTTACGCCGGCGCATCTCCTGACGCCCTACCATTCCGCGCTCGGCAGCATCAGCGGCAAGGATGCGCTCTACTATCTTTTCGGCGACCTCACCTCACACCTCCTCGCTGTCGAGATGGGCCTGCCTGCTACGCCTGAGATGTGCCGGAGAATCTCGTCGCTCGATTCTCACGGGCTCGTAGCCTGCGGGGATGCGCACTCCCTCGAAAACATCGGCCGAGAATATACTCTGCTCGATGTTGCGCTGACATATCGCTCTCTCATGGAGGCGATCCGCGAACCGGCATCCGATCGAGTGATCGGCTTCGTAAAGCTCCCTCCTGAGCATGTAAGCGTCCACTGGTGCGGCTGCGCCGGATGCTCCATCTCCTACCCAGGCACTCAACGCAATGACTGCCCCAAGTGTGGTGCGCTGCTCACGCCGGGCGTCCGTGCGCGGGCATCCGCTCTCGCCACGCGTACCACCACCCACGCTCCGCCTACGGCAGCCTCCACCCGTCAGCTCCTCCCTCTCTCTGAACTTCTCGCTGGTCTGGCCGGCACGCGACGCGACACCGAGGCCATTCGCCGGCAGCACGCACACCTCCTCGACCGACTTGGCTGCGAGCGACACATCCTCAATGAAGCATCACCCGAATCCATCGCCCGCCATCACAACCCCTCGCTCGCTCGCCTGATCGCGCGGCAGCGCAACGCTCCGCTTCGTTTCCCCTTGAGCCATGAAATCGTGGAGCACGGCGACCAACTTACCCTCGACATCTGATCCTGCATCAGGCCCAAGGCGACAAGCGTGAACCACGGTCGCGCAATCGGCATAGCACTACACGTACTCAGGTAGCAAATCCCTTGATGTCAGCGGGGATTGCGGCCAGTAGCTACTGCCGATGCCTCCGTCTCCAGCTCCGGACTTGTCGATGAACGCCCACACTCTGCCATCGGCTCTCGCCGAAAAGCCAATGCAAGGGGGAGCCAAGTTCGCGATGATCGCCTGTGCCGCTCTCGCCATCACGTTTTTCTACCTCGGCGCCCTGCTCCTTGTTACTATCCTGCTTGTCCTACTCGCGTTTGAGGCCGTCGTGGCGCTCGCTGCGGCAAGGTTCGGCGCCATCGGCATAGTCACGCCATTCATCCAGAGACATCTGCGGTTGTTGATGCTGGTGATGAGAAGCGCTTGGCTTCGATCAGGCAGCGATTTTCAGGTGCCGCTGCGACCGGGGGAGGCCCCGAGGCTATTTGCCTTTCTCGACGACCTCTCCCGCCGCATGCGGGTGCCTCCACCCAAGACCGTATTGGTCGAGATGAACGCAGGTGCATGGGTGCGCCTGCGTGGTGTGCGACGCGGCGCCGATGCAACAACCCTTGGCCTCGGCTACGATCTGATCGCCGGCCTCACCGAACGCGAGATCGAGGCGGTGCTGGCCCACGAAATGGCCCACGCCAAGTTCGTACGCCGAGGCCTGAAGCATCTCCTCAATGGCGGAGTGGCTCGCGCCACCAAGCTGACCTCGGAGCTTGCCAATCTCGTGGGTGCTTATCGCGCCGCGAAGGAGACGTTTCATCTCGGGGAGTGGCTGCTTGGCGGAGCTGATGCATACGCTCGATTGTGCGTGCGCCTCGTCGCAGCGTACTCGCGGCAGGATGAGTTTGAGGCCGACTTGGGCGCGGCCGCCATCTGCGGCTCCGCTCCCCTGCGCTCAGCACTGATCAAACTCGAACCGCTTGTCGCCAAGACTTCCCGTATCGTCTGGAGCGAGCGCGTCGTCCAGCTCCAGCGCGGCAATGGCTTTAGCGCCTGGCTCACCGAAGAATTGCATGCCGCGTCCAGCGCTGCGCCCTCTGAGCGAGCCGAGGAGGCGACCGATCACTATTCGACACATCCCTCGTTGCGTGATCGGTTGGCCGCCCTGCCTCCGGACGTTTCCGCAGCCCCACCGAGCCAGCCAGCAATCCAGCTTCTCGCCGACCCCGATTCACTGGCGCGGCGCCTCGTCGAGGAGATCCAGCGCGTGATGCTGCATGAAGAGGCTCGCGAGAGCCGCGAGCGGCTGAAGTGGCTCGGCCGCATTCGCCGGACCGCCAATTTTTCCAAGCGCCAGATGCTGGGCCTCATTGCGGCGCTCCTAGGTTTCATCGGAACCATCTGCGTCATCTTCATTCTCGATGAGTTCGATTTTATTTCGGCGTTGGTTTCCTTGGGCATGGTAGGCGGCGGCACGACGCTCGTGCTCCATGGCTACCGCCGGCTCAAGGTCGATATCCCCATCCCTGACTTCGCCATACTATCCACCGCCACGGACGATCCTAAGACTAGGGCTGAGCGCGAGAATACCTTGGAAGCGGAACTCCGTCCGCTCACCGCTGGTCGTCGGAAAGAGGCCGTCGCACGCTTGCGCACCTGCGCCACTGAAGCGTTGAGTCGCTGCGACTACCTCCGCGCCTACGCTGCGATCCGGCTATGGCAGGATATCAACGGAAAGGCCACGGAACCCCTCCTCATCGGCGCGATCGCCTCAGCGGCACTCGGCCTCGACGACCAAGCCTCACGCTTCGTACATCTCTCCGCCAAGGCCACGGGCCCGCGCGGTCGATCGGCACTGTGGGGCTGCGGGTGGACACTCTACCTTCTAGGCGACTGGGCGGCGGCCGAGGCCATGCTGCTCGCACTCCAGCGCGAAGGCGTGCTGCACCCCACCGTGGCCATGCTGCTCTCCCGTTGCCAAACGGAGCGCAGCAAACTACAGTCCGCCATCGCTCAGGCCCGCGGCGCCCTCGCTGCATCCCCTGGCCAGCCGAAGATCCTCTGCCTACTCATCAACCTCCTGATCTCCGCCGGCTACCCACGCGAAGCCGAAGAAAGACTTAGGGAGCACCGCACGCTCGCGGAGAACGAGCCTGACCTAGCCAAGGCCTGGATCCGCCTTTCGCTCCTGCAGCGCGACTTGGAGACAGCCGATCGCTGGCTCGCGCAGCTCCGCCAAAAAGGCCTGCCTGGAGATCAAGCGGTGGAAATAGCCGGTTTGTACGAGACGGCCCGGCGCGATACGGAAGCCGAAGCCTACTATCGCGAGGCTCTCGCTTCGGGCTTCTATCCGGCAGCGGAGCTCGGCCTCGCCCGCCTGGCGCTCCACCGTAAAGACTTCGCCGCCGCGCGGCAGCATGCCCTCGCCGGTATCGATACGAGCCGCACACCGGCGGAAAAGGCCGCACCGCCTCTCGCGTTCTTCACTGGGGCGCTCTCCGTCTTTCTGCAAGCGGGCAAGCCCACCGCCGGTCTCGTCGCCTGGGACGTGGCCGTGAGTAGCGGTGCGGAGCTCGGGCCTTTCGCTAGCCGCACATTCCTTGTGTACGCACACGGAGAAGACGAGGCGGAGCAACTTGTGAAGACGACCATCGAGGCGACCCAGCCCCATAAGCAGCCGCTCGGCGCTCATCTTTTCGTGGGTCGGCGCGCACCTAGCGATCGCCAGCCTGCGGGAAATGCCGTGGCTGGGATACAAGCGATCTAGGCCGCGCACTCTGGGACAGGCTATCTCCGCTTACGCTCGCGCTCTACCTCGACCGAGATGGCGTCGAGCTCGGCGCGCATCCGCGCGTAGCGCTCGGGTTGCTGCTGTGCGATATCTGTCGTCTCGCCGGGATCGCGGTCGATTCGATAAAGTGAGGGAGCATCGGTCGAGTCGCTTTTCGGCACGTTGCGAGTGACGTAGGGCTTCACGAGCTTCCAAGGGCCATCGCGCAATGCGGCATTGTGGGTGTAGTTCGGCTCTTTGCGATTCCACTGCCAGAAGCGGCGGGGCTTCACCTCAGTTACGCTGCCATCGAGCACGGGCACAATGCTCACACCGTCGCGCGGTCGTGCTTTGGCCGGCACGGTCAGTCCGCAAACTTCGACAAGTGTGGGAAACATATCGGTAAAATGCACTAGTGCGCCCCGCTGGCCTGCCGCGTAGCGCGCGGGCCAGTTAAAGATCAGCGGCACGCGCAGGCCGCCTTCGTGGATTTCGTATTTGGTGCCGCGCAGGCCGAGGTTGAAGCGAGTGCCGGGGATCGGGTCGGGGCCATTGTCGCTGGAGAAGATGATGAGCGTGTTTTCGCGTAGCTGCAGCCGGTCGAGCTCGGCTACCAGTTCGCCGATGCCGCGATCCATGATCTCGATCATCGCATAGATCGTAGCCGTTTTTTCATCGAATCCGCGCTCCTGATAAGCCTTCACCGCCTCCGCTGGCGCGTTGAGCGGCCGATGCGGCGCGTAGTGCGCGAGAAAAAGGAAGAACGGCTCCTTGGCGTGCCGTCGCACGAAGTTTACCGCGCGCTCAGAGAGATCGTCGGTAAGATACTTGTCCTTCACCTCACTGCGCACGCCCTGCACATCCATCGTATATTGCCAGAAGGTCATCTTGTCGGAGCCGAAGAAGCCCTCGAACTCGGCGAAGCCGCGCTTCATCGGGTGATACTCCGGGCCGGAGCCGGTGTGCCACTTCCCGATCAAACCCGTCTTGTAGCCGCTAGCGCTGAAGGCATCGGCGATGGTGACCTCGTCGAGCTTGAGCCGGGTCAGCTCCAACTCGGTATTCATCTCGAGACTCACGACGCCGGTGCGATGCGGATATCGCCCAGTCAAAAGCGCAGCCCGGGCGGGCGCGCAGACGGCAGAGGCCGAATACGCGGCGTCGAACCACACTCCGGTCTTTTTCAGCGAATCTATGGCTGGCGTCCGTGTGAGCCCGCTATTGAGTGCCGCGATGTCACCCGGCGCCATGTCGTCGGCAAGGATGAAGATGACGTTGGTCCGCGCGGCCGCACTTACGCACAGGGACGAGAGAGTCCAAAGCAGCGCAAAGGCGAAAAGTCGGAGGGGCATCTTAGGAGGGGGTGACGCAGCAAGGCGCTAAAACGTTTTAGGTGCAAGCTCACGAAGGCGAGCGGCGGCACGCTGGTTCAATGCGTCATGACGTAGAAGAGGATGTTGATGGCGAAGGGGTACGCCATGCCTTCGGAGTAAGTCTTGAAATACTCGGCGCTCTCGCCCTCACGCTCCCAGCCGTCGCTGTCATCGCTGTTGTGCAGTGCGAGCACCATCAGACGCCCCCGCGCATCGAAAATCGCCCGGTGATGGACCTCTCGGCCATCCTCCCCACGCTCCCAGGTGGGAGATCCGGTCTCGAGATGACGCACGCCGATGTCGATGCGCGGCACCTGGTTCTTTCTGCGGATTGGAAAGAGGCAGGTGTAGAGCGGGTGATCCAGCGACATTTCCACAAAGCTGTGCTCCGGCAATGTACGTTTCATGGTCGCTTCGAAGTGCCTCCACTCTCGATCTCCCCAGAAATCCGTGATCAGCAGAAAACCCCCATTGAGCAGGTACCGCCTCAAGCCCTCGATCTCCGTCTCCCTGAGGTCCATCGCTCCTGCGGCCGCAGCCAGCAGGAAGGGATACTTCGCAAGTTCTGCATCGTCGGCGCGGAGGATGCGAGCCAGCGGATCGACCTTTAGGGAGGTCATCTGCTGCAAGCGAAAGGAGAGATTTAAATCCGCATCGGGCAGATCAGTCGCCCAGCTTCCGCCTCCCGCTCCCCCGCCTCGGTAGCCATCCTGCCCGTAGCGGAGGCGGGTAAACGTAAACACGTCCTGCGCGAAGGCCCGCGGATTTTCCCACAGGGGAGTATCTGTGCTTCGAGTGGGTATCTCCCGAGCCGTTCTCACATTTTCAGGTATGCGCGGTCCCCTCCCACCACCTCCCCGAAACTGCGCGAACACCATGGCCGACGCACTCAACAGGAACAACGCCGCCACCCAGCGCCAGTGTCGGCTATGGGTGGGAAGCCTGGGGACCTTCATGGGTTCTTGCACCATGCCCGCCAACTCGTCCTCCGCAAACTCAAAGCCGCGAGCTGGGTTTGTTGACTCCATGTCTACACGCGTAGCTGTATCTTCCACAGGTGGCCCTTTGCGGCCCCATGCGCTCCATGCTCGCCCTCCCACCTCGGCGAGCAACACTCGATTGGCATCACGGCTGCAATACCCCAAGCAACCCTTTTGTCTCAACCCGCTCGCCTGCATGAAACTCGCCACCCTCCGTCGCAACGGCACCGAACAAGCCGCGCTCGTCCTTCCCGGGGGGCTCCTCCCGCTCGAGATCGTCAATCGCCGATTCCAGCGCCACTGGCATACCGAGCTGCTTTCGCTGATCGCCTCCGGCG
Source organism: uncultured Opitutus sp. (assembly GCA_964480585.1). Classification (GTDB taxonomy): domain Bacteria; phylum Verrucomicrobiota; class Verrucomicrobiia; order Opitutales; family Opitutaceae; genus ER46. The sequence goes on from CAYZPV010000001.1 coordinate 389,142, forward strand.
AACTCGACGAGCTCAACGCTTGGTATCGCACGGGCGGGCGCGAACGTTGTGCCGAACTCGGCAGCGAAATGATCGCCCCTCAGGCAGCGAGCTTCGCCCCGCTCTATCGTCGTCCCCGCAAGATCTGGGGCATCGGACTCAACTATGTCGCCCATGCCGCTGATCTCGCGGAGAAGGCACCCAATGAGGAGCCCGCGAGCTTCATGAAGCCCGACACAACCATCGTCGGCCCTGGGGATGCGATCACGATCCCTCGCCAGTCTGAAAAGACAACAGGCGAGGCCGAGCTCGGCGTGATCATGGGCCGCGAGTGCAAGGATGTGCCGGAAAGCGATTGGCTCAGCGTCGTAGCCGGCTTCACCACGATCCTCGACATGACCGCCGAGGATATCCTGCGCAAGAACACGCGCTACCTCACCCGCTCGAAGAGCTTCGACACCTTCTTCAGCTTCGGCCCCGTAATGCTCACTCCGGATGAGGTCGGCGATGTGCTCAAGCTCAAGGTCTCCACCGTCATCAATGGCCGTGTGCACGCGGAAAACGTCGTCTCCAACATGACGTTCCCACCACCCTACCTCGTTTCCTTCCACTCACGCGTGATGCCCTGGCTGCCCGGCGACATCCTCTCCACCGGTACACCCCAGGCTGTGCCCTTGGCGCACGGCGACACTCTCGAGTGCCGCATCGAGGGCTTCGAGCCGCTGCGCAACCCCGTCATCGATCTCAAACGCCAATCGACCTAGTCTCCTTAGACCCCCAGATGCCAGACCCCATTTCCCAAAAAAATGAATCTAGGTCTCACCGATAAACCCGTGATCGTCTGCGCCTCCAGTGGCGGCCTTGGCAAGGCGACTGCGCTCGAATTCGCCCGCGAAGGCGCCAACGTGATGCTCTGCGCCCGCCGCGAAGCGGAGCTTCAGCGCTCTGCCGAACAGATCAAGGCTGCCACCGGGCGCACTCCTGCGTACACCGTCGTCGACGTCACCAAAGCCGCCGATATCGATCGGCTCGTCTCCGCGACTGTGGCGGCGTTTGGCGGCGTCTTCGCGCTCGTGAATAATAGCGGCGGCCCGCCAGCCGGCACCTTCGACCAATTTGACGACGCGGCGTGGCAGAACGCCTTTGAGCTCAACCTGCTCAGCTACATCCGCACCACACGCGCCGTGCTCCCGCACATGCGCAAGGGCGGTGGAGGTCGCATCGTCAATTTCACCTCCTCATCGGTGAAAAGCCCGCTTGATAACCTCATTCTCTCCAACACGTTTCGCACGGGCGTGCTCGGCCTCACCAAGACGCTCTCCGGCGAGCTTGGGAAGGATGGCATCCTCGCCAACGTCATCGGCCCCGGCCGTGTGCAGACCGATCGTATCACTCAGCTGGATACCATGCGCGCCTCGAAGACCGGCCTGAACATCGACCAGGTCCGCGCCGATGCCTTCAAGACGATCCCTCTCGGCCGCTATGGCACGCCCGACGAATATGCCCGACTCGCCGTCTTCCTCGGCTCGCCGGCCAATTCCTACGTCACCGGCCAGACCATCCTAGTAGATGGCGGCATGGTGAAGGCTTACTAACCCTCCCCTCTGTCCCCGTTCTCCACGCGGTCCAGTCCAGCCCGCGCCTAGTTCTACCATGCCTGCTTCGTTCCACTACACCGGCGTCATCCCGATCCTCGCCACCCCGTTTCACGACGACGAATCGCTCGATCTCGAGTCACTCACCCGCCTGATCCGGTTCAACGCCGCCGTCGGCGTCGACGGCATCACCATCCTCGGTCTTCTCGGCGAGTCCAATCGGCTCACCGATGCCGACCGGGAGCAGGTTATCCGCGCGGCCGTCTCCGCCGCAGGGAGCCTCCCCGTGATCGTTGGCACCAGCCACACTGGCACCGCCGCCACGATCGAACACAGTCGCCAGGCCATCGCACTCGGCGCCACAGCGGTCATGATCACCGCCTCTGCCCAGCCCACGCCGAGCGACAAGGTCGTCGTCGACTACTTCCAGCGTATCGCCGCAGGCTGCAGCGCGCCTATCGTCCTGCAAGATCACCCAGCGATCACGGGGCTCCACATGACCGGCGATCTCATCCTGAAGCTCGTGCGGGAGATCCCCACCATCGTCTCAATCAAGGCTGAGTCGTTGCCTAGCCCGCAAAAGATCGCGGCGCTCAAGACCGGCATGGCCGGCGGCCGTACCGCGACGATCCTCACCGGCCTCGGCGGGCTCTACGGCTTCTTCGACCTCGAGCGCGGCTCGGATGGCTTCAATACCGGCTTCGCTTTCCCCGAGGTACTGCTCGCGATCATACATTCCCTGCGCACCGGCAAGACGGAGACCGCGTTTCAACTCTACACAAGATACCTGCCCTTGCTCGTCTTTGAGCAGCAGCCAGGCGTCGCGATTCGTAAGGAGATTCTCCGCCGTCGAGGTTTGCTCGCCAGCAATCGCGTGCGCCACCCCGGCGGTTCGATCGATGCTGGCACGACAGAACAACTCGCACGCCTCCTGCGCGCCACTTTCGGCGAGGTCGATCTGAGTCGCCCACTCGACATCGCGTCATGAGTCTACTCGCGAGAACGCTCGTCCTCGTTGCTTTCACCCGTATCGCCTCAATCGCTCCGGCTGCCCAGTCAGCCGCGGGCCCACCTGTCACAGAGGTGGCGCCGGCGCTACGCAAGACGTGGACATTTGCCGAAGACGGCGTGGTGCTCGACTCCGATTTCGAAGCCGCGCGCCTGAGTGCCTGCACGCGAGAAAGCCCCTTATACTATCTGCTCGTCACGAGTCCGGAAAATCGCCCGATCAACCAGAGCCCCTGGTTCGCCTTTCGCATCCGGGCAGAGCAGCCGAGCAAGGTCACCATCCGCCTCAACTGTGAAGGCACGCGCCTGCGCTACGTTCCCAAGATAAGTGTCGATGGTCTCAACTGGATTGCCTTGTCCCCTGAGGCCTACACCCATGGTCCAAAACCCGACGAAGGCACGCTGCGACTCGACGTCGGCCCCGAGCCGCTCTGGGTCGCTGCGCAGGAAATCATCTCGAACGAGACGCTTGATGCCTGGACCCGCTCGCTGGAGCGACTTCCCTTCGTCGCCCGCACCGAGATCGGCCGCTCCGTCGGCGGCCGGCCCATCCAGCAACTGGTGATAGACTCCTCGGCTGTGACCAAGCCCGGCCTCGTCGTCGTACTAAGCCGACAGCACCCGCCGGAAGTCACCGGCTCGCTGGCACTCATGACCTTCATCGAATCGGTGCTCGCCGATACGCCGCGCGCTCGGGAATTTCGGAGCCGTTTCGCCCTCCTCGTTGTGCCGCTTATCAATCCCGACGGCGTCGCCTTGGGCCACTGGCGGCACAATCTCAATGGCGTCGATACCAATCGCGACTGGGGCATCTTTGCACAGCCAGAGACGCGCGCCGTCCGCGATGCCATCCTGGCCGCCCGGGCCCGCTACCGGCAGGTGCTGCACCTAGACTTTCACTCCAACTACATCGACGATCTCTACACCCAACCGGACGACGTCGTCACAAATCCCGCCGGCTTCACCAAGGCGTGGGTAGAGGGCATAAAGCTCCGTGCGCCGACCTACGAGTTGAAGCGCTCCGCCTCGCGCACACCCACCGCCACCACCTCACACAATTGGGCGCATCGCACCTTCGGCGTGCCCGCCATCACCTACGAAGTCGGCGACAACACCGGGCGACCTCTCCTGCGCTCGGTGGCCGCCGCCGCAGCCGATTCGATGATGGAGCAACTGCTGCTAACCCCAGCGAACCGCTAGCTATTCCCGCATGAGAATCGTCGATCGCATGAAACGCGTGCAGCCATCCGTCACGATGGCGCTCACCTCCCAAGCCAAAGCACTCGCAGCCGCCGGCAAGGAGGTCTACATCTTTGGCTCCGGCGAGCCCGACTTCGCCACGCCCACCCACATCCAGGCTGCGGGCATCGCCGGCATGCAGGCGGGGCACACCAAGTACACGCCATCCTCGGGTATCAAGCCGTTGCGCGATGCAGTCGCCGCATCTGTGCGCAGCCGCATCGGATGGGATGTGTCTTTTGACCAGGTCGTAATCGCCACCGGCGCGAAGCCCGCGATCTTCAACGCGCTGTTCGTCACATGCGAGCCTGGCGACGAAGTGATCTACACCGCACCGTACTGGGTCTCCTACCCCGACATGATCAATCTCCTCGGCGCGACACCGGTGGAGATCGATACCGCAAGCTGCGATTTCAAGCTCACGCCCGAACAGCTAGAGCGCGCCATCACACCGCACACCCGCGTGGTGATGCTCTGCTATCCATCAAATCCCACGGGCCAAATCCTCTCGCGCGAAGAAGCCCGCGCGCTCGCCGATGTTCTGCTCAAGCATCCCGAAGTCGTCGTCCTCTCCGACGAGATCTACGATCAACTCGTCTACGACGGGGCGAAGTGTTGGTCAGTGCTCGAAGTCGAGCCTCGCCTCCGCGAGCGCGCCGTCCTCGTAAATGGTGTTTCCAAGGCCTACGCGATGACTGGGTGGCGCATCGGCTGGTCCGTCGCCGCCAAGCCCATTGCGGCAGCCATCGACACGCTGCAGAGCCATCAGACTTCCAATCCCACGGCCTTCTGTCAGGACGCCGCCCTTGCCGCGGTCGTTGGCGACCAGACTTGCGTCGTAGAAATGCGCGCAGCCTTCGACCGCCGTCGCAAGGCCATGGTCGCCGCGCTTCAGGCCATGCCCGGCGTCACTTGCCCGCCTCCGCCCGGCGCCTTCTACGTTTTCCCGGAGGTCAGCGGCCTGCTCACGAAAAAGTTCCGCGGCGCGCCGATCGGCACCGTCGACCAACTCGCGCTGTTGCTTCTTCAGGAGGCCGGCGTCGCGGTGATCCCAGGCACTGCATTTGGGTCCACGCGACACATCCGACTCTCCTATGCGTGCTCCGACGATACGATCGCGCGCGGCCTCGCAAAGTTTGCGGATTTCGTTCGCTCACTCGATTGAACTGCAAGGGCTCCACTAACCGGCCGAGCTCTCAACTAAGCCAATTCAGGATCACAGGCACCATCGTGATGTTGGTGATGTCGATCAACACACCCCCTGCGGGCGGCACAATGAGAAACGCACGCCTCGCTGGCCCATAGCGTTGTACTACCGTGAGCATGGTCGCCACCGCGTTGGAGGTCGCCCCCAGCCCAAATCCGCAGTGCCCCGCCGCCATGACGGCGGCATCGAAGTCGCGACCCATCGTCCGAAACGTAACCAATAGGGCAAAAGCACCCATCAGCACCACTTGAACAAGGAGAATCACCGCCATCGGGCCCGCCGTGGCGGCAAGCTCCACCAGATTGAGTCCAGCCATCGTAATCGTCAGGAAGATCGAGAGCAGCACCGCGCCGAGCGCATCGATCACGTCGCTCTCCAGCCAATTGAGGCCAAGCAGATCGTGTACATTACGCAGGACGAGCCCCACCAGCATACCGCACATGGAAACTGGCGCCGTCACACCGGCCTGCTGGAAAAGATAGGCGAGCCACGCGCCGCCCTTTACGCAGATGAGCACGACGACAATCGGAGCAATCAGGCGTCCACGCTCGCGGCCGAGCGCCCTCAGCAAGGAAAAAAATCCTGGCTCCTCGAGAGCAGCCTTTGCCGTATCCGCCCCGGCACTACCTGCGCCATTCCCGCTCCATGGCGACCGCAAACTATGCTTCTCGATCAATCGTGTCGCCACAGGACCGCCCAACAACGAGCCGGCGACCAATCCAAAGGTAGCGGCTGCGACGCCGATGACTGCCGCCCCCTGCAAGCCAGCTTGCGCAAACGGCTCGGCAAACGCCTGGGCCGTAGAGTGCCCGCCGCTCAGTGTCACACTACCGCACATCACACCCAGCAGCGGAGACTCCCCCATCGCCACGCTCAAGCCAGCCCCGACGAGATTCTGCAGCCCGGCTAGGATAGTCGCGATGAGCCAGAAGAGCAGCAGTTGCACCCCTCCCTTGCGAATCACGCCCCAAGTCGCATTAAGTCCCACGCAGACGAAAAAGCCCACCATGAAGAGCGTGTTGATCGCCCGCATCGGGCGGGCGGACCACTCCGGCTCTGCGCAGACGATCCAGGTCCACCAGCCTTCGTTTACCCTGCTGCCCAAGGATAGCTTGCCGATGCCGCTGAGATTGATCAGCAGCACGACGACGCACACGAGGAGGCCCCCAACCACAGGCGCTGGTATGTTGAAGCGCCGAAGCGGCCTCCACTGCCGCACACACCACTCACCGAGCAGCAGTACCGGCACCGCAAGCAGCAGGACCAACCAAGGAGACAGCGTCATAGAGGGAGGTAAGAAAGCGGGAGTAGCCTGCGCAGAGGCCTAGGAGGAAGGCAATGACTCGAGTGCTTCAGCAAAAACGGCGCGATCCACGCTTCCCCCGGAGCAGATGATCGCCACCGTTTTACCCCGACAGTCGTAGACGCCCGACAGCGCAGCGGCAAGGGCGATGGCACCCGCTGGCTCCAGCACGATTTTTAGATGCAGAAACGCCTGCGCCATCGCCGTACGCACCGCGGCATCCGGTACTGCCAGCCCTCGCTCGATCGTCTGGCGCAGCACGCCAAAGGGCAGCTCAGCCGGCATCGGAGTGAGGATGGCGTCGCAGATCGACCTGGCCTCGGGCGCGTTGCCGAGGCGTGTGCCCGCTGCGAGTGAGCGTGCCGTGTCGTCAAAGCCATCGGGCTCGACGGTGAAGAGCTTCGTTGCTGGCCGCCTCGCCTGAAACACGAGCGAAACACCGGCCATCAATCCGCCGCCGCCGCATGGGCCTAGCACCGAGTCGATCCGCCCGGAGTACTGCTCCTCGAGTTCCAGGCCGCTCGTGCCGTAGCCGGCGATCACCTCGGCATCGTCACCCGGCGGGACTATGGTGAGACCACGCTCGGCCGCGAGTTCGCGCGCCATATCTTCGCGATGATTCTTGATCGCCCGATCGTAGAAGCGCACTTCGGCTCCTTGGGCACGAGCGTTGTTTACCTTCACGGCCGGGGCATCCTTCGGCACGATGATGATAGCCGGGATGCCCAGCATCCGAGCTGCGGTCGCCACGCCCTGACCAAAATTCCCCGTCGAAAACGCCACCACCCCGCGCTCCCGCGCCTTTGCATCGAGGCGCGAGAGTCTGTTGTAGGCTCCGCGGAATTTATAGGAGCCCGTGAGCTGCAGCGTCTCGGCCTTGCACAAAAGCCTTCCACCCGTCAGGCGGTTGAGCGCCTCCGATTCCAGGAGAGGCGTCGTGATCGCCTGCCCGCAAATGCGCTTCCCGGCATCGATGACATCGGCGTAGACAGGGGTTCGAGTGGTCGCGGTAGACATAGTGCTGGAAAGACCAAGCTTCCTTACCACCCCGCCGCAGTACCGCCTGCACGAGGATCGGCCGCGCCGACAAAGCCCCTGCCGTCTGAGGCCCGGCCCACGATGTGTGAGACCCCATAAGTACCCTCTTCGGATAACATATGCCCACGCCGCATCAGCTCCGCGCGCACCTCGGCAGGCAGCGCCTTCTCGATGCGCACCTCGTTTGGTTTCCACTGCTGATGTATACGTGGTTGCGCTAGCGCCGAATCCAACGCCATCCCGAGGTCGAGGATCGCCACCAGGTTTAGGACGACCTGGGTGATGATGGTCGGCCCACCTGCCGCACCCAACGCCAATACAGGCTGCCCATCCTTCAGCACAATAGTCGGGCTCATGGAGGATAGCGGTCGCTTGCCCGGGGCGATCGCATTAGCCTCTGCGCCCACCAGCTTGAAGTGATTGGGCACACCTGGCTCGATTGAAAAGTCATCCATCTCGTTGTTGAGGAGTATGCCCGTGCCAGGCACGATCACCTTGGAGCCAAAAGCCGTGTTGATCGTCTGCGTGCAGGCCACCCAGTTTCCCTCCGCATCCGCCACCGAGAAGTGGGTCGTGTGTTTTTCGAAGAATCGAGGATCTGAGTCAGGCGGAGTCCCATGTCCGCCGACGTCGATGGCCCTGGCGAGATCGATGCGCGCCGCAAATGCCTTGGCATAGCCTTTATCGAGCAGGCCGCGCGGCACATTCACAAAATCGGGGTCGCCCAGCCAGTGTGCGCGATCGGCAAAGGCGAGCTTCATCGCCTCAGCGATCACATGCTGTCGCTCGCCGCCACCGTCGAGTTTCCGGAGGTCGAAGTTCTCCAGGATATTCAGGATCTGTGCCACATGCACCCCGCCTGAGCTGGGTGGCCCCAGGCCCACGAGCGTGTAGCCCCGGTAGGTAGAGCGGATGGGAGTGCGGCGCTTGACGATGTACCCGCGAAAATCCGCAGCGGTAAGCGTACCGCCATTTTGTTTCATCCAGGTTTCAACCGTCTTGGCGTAAGCTCCGCGGTAGAACCAGTCCACTCCGTCTCGGCCGATCGTGCGGTAGCTTCGGCCGAGGTCCGGTTGTTTTAAAATATCCCCCTCGGCGAGGGGTCGACCGTCGGCGTGAAAGAAAACCGCGCGAGATGATTCAAACTTCCGCAAATTCTCCGCCGCAGCGCGCAACTTGCGCGCGTACACCGCGTTGATCGGAAAACCATCCTCGGCGATCTTTGCCGAGGGCGCGATCAGCTCGCCCATCGATTTCTTACCGTAGGTGCGTACGGCCAGGCCGTACGTCGCCAGTGCGCCGGGCACTCCGCTCGCCATCACCCCGGTCTGGCTGAGAGACGTATCGGCTTTTCCGTTGCGCAGGTACATATCGCGGCTCGCGCTTGCCGGCGCCATTTCCCGTCCATCCAGCGCGATGAATTCACCGTTGGGGCGCCGTATAAGCATGAAGGCGCCGCCCCCGATCCCGGAATTATGGCCATCGACTACGCCCAGTGCGAGGCCGACTGCGACTGCGGCATCGACGGCGTTACCTCCACTTTTCAGGACATTCACACCGATCTCAGTCGCGAGCGGGTGCGTCGATGAGACGATCCCGTTTTTTCCTTCGCCCACAGCCGCGCAAACGGAAGTGGAAAGCGTCAGCGCCGCCGCAGCGAGCGCGAGCCAAACGCATCGGAAGCCACGAAAATACATGAGGGGCATGAGAATCGCTTCGCAGGTGTTATGCCATCGCTTTACCACCGCTCTGGCCCAGCAGCGAGCCGCCACCCCGAGGACGGCCAAGTCCAGCGTTGTCTCCGGGGCAACAATCGTTGTCATTCCGTCTCCCAGCCCATGAGCGAGTCTCCCCTGCTTGCCCAGAAACACATCCTGATGGTCGATGACAACGCGGCCTTCTGCCAGGAGATCCGCGCCTGTCTGAAGGATCACTGCCGCCAGGTCACAATCTGCTCCAGCCCTATCCGCGCACTCCGCCGGATCAAGGCCGAGGAGCCCGATCTTTTCATCACCACGCTGATGATGCGCGAGCTCGGCGGCTTCGAAGTTATCCGCCGAGCCCGCGGCCAGGGCAGCACTTTGCCGATCGTGATGATCACAGGCTACGGCAACGAGAAGACACCCATCGAGGCCATGCGCCTCGGTTGCTCCGACTATATCGAGAAGCCGGTGAAGGCCGAGGAGCTCCGCGCCCGGCTCGAAAAGATATTTGCCGCCCAGCAAAGCCCCGCCATCGTCGGTGAGGCCGCTCATGCCACCCTGATGATTTCGGAAGACCCCGCCATGCGGGCGGTCTTTGAAACAGTCAGCACCGTCGCCAAGAGCGACAGCCGGGTGCTAATCCTCGGCGAGACCGGCACCGGCAAGCAATTGGTCGCACAGGCGATCCACGAGAGCAGCCCGCGCCGACAAAAGCCCCTCGTCGAGATCAACTGCGCCGCCATCCCGGAAAACCTGCTCGAGAGCGAACTCTTCGGCCACGAGCGCGGTGCCTTTACCGGTGCCACCGAGCGCCGCACGGGTCGCTTTGAGGAGGCTCACGACAGCACGCTTTTCCTCGATGAGATCGGCGAGATGAGCTTCACCGTGCAGTCGAAGCTCCTGCGGGTTCTCCAGAGTGGCCGCTTCAATCGCGTCGGCGGCAGCGCCACGCTCCAGTCCAATGCCCGCGTGATCGCCGCCACCAATCGCGATCTGCAAAAGGAAGTCGAGGCCGGCCGCTTCCGCGCCGACCTCTTTTACCGGCTCCACGTCATCACGCTCACGCTCCCCCCTTTGCGTCGCCGCTCTGGGGATATCCCCTTGCTCGCCGAACATTTCCTGCGCCGCTTCCGCGGCCCACGTGAGATGCCTCGCCACATTTCGGAAGAGGCGCTGCGCAGGATGCAGCACTACAACTGGCCGGGCAACGTGCGGGAACTCGAACACCTCATGGAGCGCTTTGCCGTCCTCCACGACCGGCCCACCATCGAGGTCTCCGACCTGCCGGAGCGCATCGTCCGCGACACCGGCGGCGTCGCTCTCAACACCCCCGACGCCCTTCTCCAAGGTGACTACGCCACCGCACGAGATGCCTTCGAGAAGGCCTATCTACGAGAAACGCTCAAGCAGGCGCGAGGCAACATGGCCGAGGCAGCCCGGCGTGCAGGCTTAGATCGCTCACACTACTTTCGCCTCGTGCGTCGGCAGGCACTCGACCCAAAGCAATTTCGCTAGCGGGCGGAAGGCACCTCTTTGTTGCCTAAAAATCCACGCCCCGTTGCCAAATTGGCCTCATTTTATATCGCGGTTGCACGGTCTCGACCTCTATCACCGGCAAGGGACTATTTGGCATCACACGTGCAAAGGCACTCGCCTCCCTGCACATGAACACCGTCAAAGTCATCCAGTTCGGCCTCGGCCCCATCGGCATCGAGTCCATCAAGCTCGCCGCGGAACAATCGTGGCTCGAAGTCGTCGGCGGCGTCGACATCGATCCCGCCAAGGTCGGCAAGACGCTTGCTGAGCTCACGGGCGTCTCGGCCTTGGCGCAGGCCAAGGTCTACTCGTCGCTTGAGGCTCTCTTTGCCGCGATCGGCAAGCCGGATGTGGTCCTGCATACCGCCGGCTCTAGCGCGGCCGCGTCCTTCGCCCAGATGAAGCCCGCCCTCGCCGCTGGCGTAAGCGTCGCCTCGACGTGCGAGGAACTCATCTTCCCGGCGCTCAAGACGCCCGGCCTCGCCGCCGAGTATGATGAACTTTGCCGGAAGAGCGGCGCGCGCATCGCAGGCACGGGTGTCAATCCAGGTTTCGTGATGGATATTCTTCCCATCTGCCTCACCGGCGTAAGCCGCGAGGTAAAGTCCATCTACGTGGAGCGCGTGGTCAATGCGTCCACCCGCCGCCAGCCTCTGCAGGCCAAGATCGGCAGCGGCCAGAATCCTGATGATTTCCGGGCCAAGTTCGCCGCCGGCAAAGCCGGCCACGCTGGTTTCCAGCAGTCGGTCGCGCTACTCGCTCACGCCATGGGCTGGAAGCTGGATGAGATCCGCGAGACCTGCGAGCCGGTTGTCGCGTCGAGCCGCGTCGTCACCAAGTTTTTCGACGTCGCTCCCGGCCAGAGCGTCGGCATCCATCAGAAGTGCCTCGGCCTCGTCGGTGGCGAAACGAAGATCAAGCTCGACCTCCAGATGTATCTCGAGGCCCCGCTGCCGCACGACGCCATCGTCATCAAGGGCCGCCCCGATCTCAACCTCGTGCTCAACGGTGGCGTGGCGGGTGACGATGCCACCGTGGCCTCCCTCATCAACATCGTTCCGCGTCTCTTGGCCGCCAAGCCCGGTGTGCGGCTCATGACGGAGCTTGCCGTGCCGGCCTGGCAAAATCCCCAGAGTAGTCTCCGTGCACAATCTGTCTCGTCGGCTGCGGCCTGAGGTGTAAGGCTCATTGTCGCTTCGACGCCGCTTCGCGATATCGTCGCGCGGCGGCGTTTTGTTTTACACGATGAAATTCGCCACCCTCTCCCTCTTCGTCGCCTTTGCCTGTTCAGCTGCGGCCACCTTCGCCGCCAAGCTTACCTCGCCCAAGGAGCATTTCGGCTTTGCCATTGGCGACGATTACCAACTCGCCAATTACACCCAGACCGAGACCTATTTCAAAAAGCTCGCGGGTGAGAGCGATCGCCTCCGCCTCGTCGACATGGGCAGCACCGAGGAGGGCCGCACGCAGTGGATGGTCATCGCCTCCGCCCCCGAAAACCTGAAATCCCTCGACCGCTACAAGGAGATCGCCCAGAAGCTCGCCCGTGCTGAGGGCATCTCGCCCGAGCAGGCCAGGCAACTCTCCGCTGAAGGCAAGGCCATCGTGTGGATCGACGGCGGCCTGCACGCCACCGAGACCGTGGGATCCCACCAGTTGATCGAGACCGTGTGGACGCTCGCCAGCGCCAACGATCCCGAGATGCTGCGCATCCTGCGCGATACGATCGTCCTTTGCGTCCACGCCAATCCCGACGGTCAGGAACTCGTCGCCAATTGGTACATGCGCGAGCCCGATCCCACCAAGCGCTCGCTTAACGGCGTGCCGCGGCTCTACCAGAAATATATCGGTCACGATAACAATCGAGACTTCTACATGGCCGCGATGAAGGAGAGCACCAACATCAACCGGCAGCTCTACCTCGAGTGGTTTCCACAGGTGGTCTACAATCACCACCAATCCGGCCCGGCAGGCACCGTGATGTTTGTCCCGCCTTTCCGCGATCCCTTCAACTACAACTTCGATCCGCTCGTCGTCGTCGGCGTTGAGACGATGGGCAACCAGATTCAAAGCCGCTTTCTCCAAGAGGGAAAACCAGGAGCCACCTCGCGCAGCGGCGCCAATTACTCGACGTGGTGGAACGGCGGCCTGCGCACGACCACGTATTTCCACAACATGATCGGCCTGCTGACGGAGATCATCGGCAACCCCACGCCAATGCAGATTCCATTCATCGCGCGCCGTCAGCTCCCCTCCAATGACCTGACCTCGCCCATCGCACCCCAGCGCTGGCATTATCGCCAGTCGATCGAGTACTCGCTTTCCGCCAATCGTGCGATCCTAGACTACGCCTCGCGCCACCGCGAGATCCTGCTGCATAATATCTACCTGATGGGCAAAAACTCCATCGATCGCGGCAACCGCGATAGCTGGACGGCCCGCCCCTCGCGCCTCGAGGAGGTCGCCAAGGCCACCGTCTCCGAATCGCGGCCCGCCGATGCCGGCGACGCACCCGACGCAGGCGGCGACGGCCCACCGCCGGCCGGCTCGGCCCGGCTTACCGACCGCCACTGGGAGCTGTGGCGCAAGCCCGAGTGGCGCGACCCGCGCGGCTTCATCATTTCGCCGGAGCAGGGCGACTTCCCGACGGCGATCAAGTTTCTTAACACCCTCGTCAAAAACGGCATCGTGCTTCACCGGGCCACCGCGCAGTTTACCGTCTCTGGCAAGACGTATCCAGCCGGCTCCTACATTGTAAAATGTGCCCAGGCGTTTCGCCCGCACGTGCTCGATATGTTCGAGCCGCAGGATCACCCTAATGATTTCAAATACGAAGGCGGCCCGCCGAATCGGCCCTACGACACCGCAGGCTGGACGCTAGCCTTCCAGATGGGCGTCAAGTTCGACCGCGTGCTCGAGGCATTTGACGGCCCGTTCGAGCGCCTACCGTACGGCCAGCTCCTCGCCCCACCGCCCACGCGCCTTCCCACTGGAGGCGCACCCGCGGGACACCTCGTTTCCCCACGACAGAATGACGGCTTCATCCTGGTCAATCGCCTGCTCAAGGCCGGAGCGGAGGCCTATCGGGTAAAGACCGCCTCTCCTGATTTCGGAGTGGGGGCCATCTATGTGCCCAGCCGCGGCGAGGCCCGCGCTATCCTTGAAAAATCCGCCGCGCAACTCGGCCTCGATGTCCGCCCCGTCACCGCTGCCCCCGCGCCTGCCGATCTACTCAAGCTCGCGCCCGTACGCGTCGCCCTGTGGGATCGCTACGGCGGCTCGATGCCTTCGGGCTGGACGCGCTGGGTCTTCGAGCAGTTCGAGTTTAACTTCGACGTCATCTTCGCCCCGGAGATCGACGCCGGCAACCTCCGCGCAAAGTACGACGCCATCGTCTTCGTCGGCGGCGCTATCCCCGCGCAAGGCACGCGCCCGCCGCCCTCGAGCCGCCCCCGCAACCTGCCGCCGGAGTACGAAAACCAGATGGGCCGGATCACGCCGGATAAATCCATCCCCGCGCTGAAAGAATTTCTCCAAGCGGGCGGCACCGTCGTCGCCATCGGCTCCTCCACCAGCCTCGCCTATCAACTGTCGCTGCCAATCCAAAGCGCGCTTACTGAGCGCGGAGAAGGCCGCCGCCTGCGCAATCTACCAGACGACAAATTCTACATCCCCGGCAGCGTGCTCGAAGCCAGGTTCGACAACACCCAGCCCATCGCGTGGGGGATGAGCGAGCGCGCCGATGTCTACTTCGACCGCAGCCCCGCCTTCGTCCTCGCCGATGGCGCGGCCGCAGCAGGCATCAAGGCCATCGCGTGGTACGATAGCGAGAGGCCGCTGCGGAGCGGCTGGGCTTGGGGCCAGAGCGTGCTCAAGGATCGAGTGGCCATCGTCAGCGCCCCAGTCGGCGCGGGCAGGCTTCACTTGATGGGCAGCGAGGTAGCCTTTCGGGCACAGACGCAGGGCACCTTCAAGCTCCTCTTCAACGCGCTACAACTCTCAACCGCTGAAGACGCCGCCAAACGATGATCGACCCCGCCGCTCCCAGCCTCACCCGCCGTGCGAGCGGCGGATGGATCGCCGTCTGCAGGCTCTTACTTCTCGCCACGCTGGCCACGCTCGCCCGTAGCGCGATCGATACCCGCGCCGTCGACGCGATCTTCGCGCAGTGGGACAATCCAACGTCCCCCGGCCTCGCGCTCGCCATCATCCAAGACGGCAAGATAGTGTACGAAAAGGGCTACGGCATGGCCAGTCTGGCGGAAAAGAGGCCAATCACGCCCGACACGGTCTTCTACATCGGCTCCGTCTCCAAGCAGTTTACCGCTGCCTCCATCGCGCTCCTGCACCAGCGCAAACAGCTCTCGCTGGATGACGATGTGCGCAACTATGTGCCCGAGCTGCCCGACTACGGCGCGCCAATCACCCTCCGCCATTGCATCCTCCACACCAGCGGCCTGCGCGACTATCTAGGCCTCCGTGATCTCGCCGGGGAGAACGTCAACGCCTCCTTCGGGGATGCCGACGTACTGGCGCTCATCCGCCGGCAAAAGGGCCTCAACTTCCCCACCGGAGGCGAGTACCTGTACTCGAATTCTGGTTACTTTCTCCTCTCCCTGGTTGTGCAGCGCGTTACCGGTAAATCGCTGCGCGACTTTGCCGCCGCAGAGTTTTTCAACCCCCTCGGCATGGCGACCGCGCAATATCGCGACAATCACAAACAACCCATCGCCCGCCGCGCCGAGGGCTACGCCGTGGCACCCGGTGGCGGCTACCGCGTCAGCAATCCTAACTTCGACGTCGTCGGTGCCGGCGGGGTTTTCATGACCGTCCGCGACTTCCTGGCTTGGGACCGGAATTTCTATAACCCCACAGTCGGCGGCCTCGACTTCGTTTCCATGTTACAGATCCCAGGCTCGCTCAACGACGGCTCGCCAATCACCTACGCTTTCGGCCTTCAGATCGGCAGCTACCGCGGGCTGAAAGTTGTCGAGCACGCCGGCGCGTATGGAGGCTTCCGCGCCCATGCGCTACGCCTGCCGGAAAAGCGTTTTTCCGTCGTATGCTTCACCAACCTTGGCACGATGACACCCGGGGAACTAGCGCGCGCGGTCGCCAATGTCTGCCTCGCCCCCGATCTCGCCAAAGCCGAGACCGCCGCCCCGGCCAAACGCCAAGCCCCGGCCCCAGCCGCGAAAAAGGCTGCCAAGTCAGCGCCAGCCTCGGAAACCACTATCCTCCCAGCTGCGGATGCGGCTCGTCTAGCGGGTACCTACCACAGCCCCGAGCTCGCCACCGACTACCGCATCGTGGCCGATATCGGTGGCAGGCTGGTATTGGAACGCAAAGGCCGGCCCAAGGCCGACCTCTTAGCCAGCGGCCCGGATACGTTGGCCGCAGGCTCCCTCCGGCTCCGCTTCACCCGTGACGCCCAAGGCGCTCCCACCTCCTTCACCTTGGAGGCCGGCCGAGTCCGTGATGTCATATTTACCCGCCAGTAATACGCTACTCGCGGTAGCCCTCGTAGGACCAAAGCTCATAAGGCCTTCCCGGGACATCGCAAGCAAACATCCGTCAACGCGGCCGTTGGCCCTTGCTCAGCGCCCTTCGCCATGCTTCGGCGATTGGTGCAGTCATGTCATTCCAGTATATTTCCGCAGGCCATCGGCAATCAGCGCATCGCACTGCGCATCGAATGGCTGCCCGACTAGGACTCGAACCTAGACAGAACGAGTCAGAGTCGTTCGTGCTACCATTACACCATCGGGCAAAAGTCTGAGGGCGGCGTGCGTTGAATATCGCGCGGGCTGAGCCAAAAGTGGAGCCGGCGATGGGATTCGAACCCGCAACCGCCTGTTTACAAAACAGGTGCTCTACCATTGAGCTACGCCGGCGAAGTTGACGCTGCGCCTGCCATGTTTGACTGGGAAAAAACCAGAAGCGTGTGCCACTTGGTGGCTCCCCGGGGACTCGAACCCCGAACCTACTGATTAAGAGTCAGCTGCTCTACCATTGAGCTAGGAAGCCGTCAGAGAAGAGGCGCAAAAGCTCACGAACGGAGAGGCGTTGTCAACAGCGATTTCCCAACTTTCTGTGATGAAGTTAAATTTGTGACTCGCTGCAGCGTCTCTCATAGCCTGCGGCGCCAGCCAAAGTCGAAGGCGCATCCGCGCACTCCGGCCGTTTGAGGCATTGCGGAACAAGTCTTTGCGCATACGCTCGCAAGCTCCCGACATGACGCTCCTGAATATCGCCGCCGGTGTGGCGTTGATTCTTTTTGGCATCCGCTATCTCCGCAAGGGGCTGGAGCGCATCTTCGGGCAACAATTTTACACCTGGGTCGGCGAGCGTGCGCACCGTCCATGGCAGGCGGCGCTGGCGGGCCTGGTCTTTGGCACGGTGGCCCCGTCGTCCACAGGCCAGACCCTCGTCGCCCTGCAACTCCTGCGCGCAGGCAAGCTCGGCACCGACTCCGTGCTGGGCTTCCTCCTAGGGGCCAATCTGGGGATCACGCTTACCGTGCAGCTGATCGCGCTGCGGATTTTCGAGTACTATTCCCTGTTTATTGTAGTCGGCCTGATCGCCTTTCTCGGTTTCAAGCGGGAGAGCATTCGTGGCGCCGGCCAGTCAGTCCTCGGACTGGGCTTTATCTTCCTTGCGATGGAGATCACCTCGACCGCGGCCAAGATCGTCGCGGCCAATCCCGACTTCGTCACCGTGCTCGAAGTGCTCATGCATTATCCGGGGCTCGTCGTCCTTTTTGCCGCCACCCTTACGGTAGCGATGCAGAGCTCCACCGCGGTCATCGGCTTGGCCTTTGCCGTCGGCGGAGCGCATGCCTCCGGCGAAGCCCTCGCACTCGCGACCATATTGGGTACCAATCTTGGCATCGGCCTCACCTCGCTCCTCGCCGGCTATTCGTCGTGGGAGGGCCGTCGGCTCGCCGCAGCGAATTTGGTGCTCAAGGGCATCGTCGTAGCGCTCGCCCTCCCCCTCCTGCCTCGGCTCGGCGACTGGCTTGCCACTCTGTCGAGTGACCTCCTGCAGCAGGGCGCAAATTTTCACACCGGCTTTAACATCGCCGTCACCCTCCTCGGCCTCCTCCTCGCACGCCCGCTCGGTCACATCATGGAGCGAGCCGTGAAACCTGAGGCCGGCGTCGAATCGGCTGGAATCTCGCCCGCTACCCATCTCGATCCCGCCGCATTGAAGACGCCTGTCTTTGCCCTGGCCAATGCCACCCGTGAAACTCTCCGGCTCGCCGATGGCGTCAAAGCGATGCTCGAGGGCGCCTGGCGCGCCCACGCCGGGCAAGATCGCACGCTCGCGCTGAGTGTGCAGCGGCAGGACGACCGCATCGACGAGCTCAACGCCAATATCAAGGCTTACCTCAGCCTCATCCCGGCCGACACCCTCACCCCGGCCGATCAGCAGCTCCAGTTTGGTCTTCTCCACTTTTCCAGTCAGTTGGAAGCCGTCGCCGACGTGATCGACAAGTCCCTCTGCGGCTCAGTCGTGGAGCATGCCCGGGAGGGCGTCGAACTAGCGCCAGAGGATCGCGCAGCCCTTGAGGAGCTCTACCGGCGCGTCCTGCGGCGCTTCGAGCTGGCCATCACCGTGCTTGCCACGCGCGACCGCGATCTCGCCCGGCAGTTTCTCGACGACGGAGAGCAGCTCAAAGAGTGGAGCATCGCGGCGCAGAAAAAGCACTATGAGCGTATTGGCGCCACCCCCCAGCCTGCACTCGTCGCGAGTACTCGCTTCCTAGATACCTTCAATGTCCTTCGCCGCATCAGCGGCCAGCTGAGCACCATCGGCCACACTTTTTTGATCAGGTGAGCGTGCGTGCGTAGCCGCCCCCCTGACCGTCACTTCAGCTCCGTTCCTGCAATGTCTTCCCAAGCATAGTAGTGGAATGTTTTGTCCGTCGACATTGCCACAAAGAGACCGCGCGGAAACCCCGGCAGCGCCATTGCCGTCACGTCGCTGCCATCGCTTTCGAGCGTAGCGGCCTGCATGATTTTCACCGGCGAGTGCTCGTGCGGCTTACCCGGCGCGCCCTCGCGGCGGTAGATCCAGAAGCGATTCGCCCCCTGGTCCGACACCAGCACGTAGCCCGTCTGCGCCCCCGTCTTGTAAATCGAGATGCCCTCGTGGTCGGCGGCAAAGCCCGTCGTTGCAAAGAGCGCTAGCTCGCGCCCCGCGTCCGCACTCTCGGGATCGGCCGCATATTTTCGCACGCCCACGCCTTCGTCGGAGTAGTACACGTACCCCAGCTCGTTGTCGACGGCGATGGACTCGATCTCTTTCTTCCCGCTGTACGCGCCAAACTGCCGCACCAGCGTCATCTTTACCTTTCCCGCTCCGTCGTCCTCCAGCCGGTACTGCCCGAGATAGCCCTGCGCCGGCCCCGACTTTCCGCCGACAATCGCAAACATCGCGCCGTCCCTCGGCCGCGTGTACAGCGCCACACCCATCGGTGCGCGAGCCGCGTCGGCCGGGAAGATCGCGAGGTCGCCTTTGTCGATGCTCTCCATCGAGGGCAGCGCAAAGATCCGCAGCCGCTGCTTCTCGCGCTCGGTCACTACCGCGATATCCACCGCCTTGTCGCCAAGCTTCAGCCCGTACGCGATATCCACATTATTCGGCCGCGCTAGCCCGCGCACCGTCTTTTCCGGGATGATCTTTCCCGTGAGATCGAAAGCATACAGCGCCCCGTCCGTCTCCTTGTCGGTCCCCACGACTAGGCTCTTCGCCGGGTCCGCCCGGTCGATCCAGATCGCCGGGTCGTCGGTATCGAAGCGCACCACCTCCGTCACAAAGCGCGGCTTGATTGTCGCCACCGGCACTCCCGCCGGCGTCGGCGGGATCGCCACGCCGCAGCCGCCTGCGGCCAGCCCAACACTCATCGAGACACTCAACCAAAAAGCCCGTTGCATTGCGGGCCTTTAAAGGCCTTCGCCCCTTCCGATGCGAGCGCACTCACGTTACAATCTCATGTCGTGCCTCAGAAAACTTCGTACATGGTGACCAATGCGATCCCGATTGGGTTAGGGCCCAGCATAGGGGAGCACAGCGTCATGGGAAGCGCCACCTCCGTTGCTGTCCCGCTGGGCACGACGGTGATCGAGCGTTCCCAAAAGCTGAGCGTTTCGCGCGCGTCAACTCGCGTTCGCTCTTGCGAACCATAAACCAAGCTAAATCGATTTTGCAGACTTGAAGCCGCGTCATCTTCCCGGCTCACTCGGCCACCCTCCCCTTATGTTCACTCTCGGCCTCGATTACGGCACCAATTCTGTCCGCGCGCTCATCGTCCGCTGCAAGGACGGCAAGGAGTTCGGCTCCGCCACTGTCAATTACCCGAGCGGTCACCAAGGCATCCTGCTCGATTCGCGCGATCACCACCTCGCCCGCCAGCATCCAGGCGACTATCTCGTCGGGCTGGAAAAGGCCGTCCGCAGCGCGCTCGCCGCCGCGAAGAAAAAGCCCGGTTTCTCCGCCGCCAAGATCGTCGGCATCGGCGTCGATACCACTGGCTCCAGCCCCATCCCGGTCGATGCCGACAATCGTCCCCTCGCTTTCAGCGCCAAATTCAAGAAGAATCTCCATGCTCAGTGCTGGCTATGGAAGGACCACACGAGCGTGCAGGAGGCGAAGCGTATCACCGCCCTCGCCGCGCAGCATCGTCCCCACTACATCGCCAAGTGCGGCAATGCCTACTCCTCCGAGTGGTTCTGGGCCAAGCTCTGGCACTGCCTCAATGTCGCGCCGGATGTCTTTGCCGCCGCGCACTCGTGGGTGGAGCTCGCAGACTGGATTCCCTCCGTGCTGGCTGGCGTGAAGCTCCCCGCCGGCATCGTCCGCGGCGTCTGCATGGCCGGGCACAAGGCGCTCTACGCCGATGATTGGGGCGGGCTGCCCGACAAGGATTTCCTCACTCTCCTCGATCCCAAGCTCGCCGATCTCCGCGACCGGCTCTACGAAAAAGCCCACGATGCCACCGTGCCCGCCGGCACGCTGGGCGACGAATGGGCAAAAAAACTCGGCCTCCCCGCCGGCATCCCCATCGCGATCGGCGAGATGGATGTGCACTACGGCGCGATCGGGTGCGGTGTCGCCGAGGGAGTGCTCGTCAAGGTCATCGGCACCTCCACCTGCGATTGCGGCGTCGTTTCGCTCGAAAAAACCGTGCGCGACATCCCCGGCATCTCCGGCATCGTCAAGGGCGCGATCCTCCCTGGCTTTTACGGCATCGAGGCGGGCCAGTCCGCCGTGGGCGATATCTTCAAGTGGTGGGTCGAAGTCGTCTGCGGAGGCGACGGCGCGCTTCATGCCGCGCTCACCACTGAGGCGGCGCGGCAGAAGCCCGGCCAGTCCGGCCTGCTCGCCCTTGATTGGAACAATGGCAACCGCTGCATCCTTGGCGACCCGCTCCTCACCGGCGTGCTCCTCGGCCAGACGCTCTACACCACCAAGGCCGAGATCTACCGCGCCCTCATCGAGGCGACCGCATTCGGCGCGCGCTCCATCCTGGAACGGATCAAAGACTACGGGGTGCCTGTCGACCGCATCGTCTGCGCTGGTGGCATCGCGGAAAAAAACCCGATGCTGATGCAGATCTACGCCGACATCACCGGCTGCACCATGCAGGTCTCGGCCTCCTCGCAAGCCTGCGCACTCGGCGCAGCCGTCGGCGCCGCCGTGCTCTCCGGTGCGCACCAGAGCTTCCCCGCCGCACAAAAGGCGATGACGCGCGTTCGCCCCAAGAGCTACCGGCCCATCTCCGCCAATCGCAAAACGTACGACCTACTCTACGCGCTCTACCGCCAAGTCCACGACGCCTTCGGCGGCGTCAATCGCTCAGCCGACCTCGCGGGCGTGATGAAGGATCTCCTCACACTCAAGCAGGCCGCCGCGCGCAAGTAGACCACCCCCTGAAGGGCGGGAGACAATCCTAAACACCTCCGACATCGCCATGGTCGGTCCGGCCACCAGGCTACCGCCGACTCCCCTCAATCCGCGCGCAGCGCTTCCAGCGGGTCCAGCCGCGCGGCGCGGCGGGCGGGTAACCAGCACGCGATCAAGGCAGCCGTGGCCACTGCCGCCGCCGCCAACGCGAGCGGCGGCACCGCCAGGCCCTCCATTCGATACACGAGCGACTTGAGGGCAAATGACAGTCCCACGCTACCCGCCAGCCCAAGCACGAGGCCGATGCCGACCCAGCGGCCGCCCTGGCTGAAGACCAGCCGCGCGATATCGCCCTTCATGGCACCGAGCGCGACGCGCACGCCGATCTCCCGCGTGCGCTGCTGCACGTGGTACGAGAGCGTGCCATACAGGCCCACGGCCACGAGCCCGAGAGCGACGACCATGAAGAAATTTACCAGCCCGGCGATCGCCCGCTGCCCCTGGGTCGCCGTGGCTACCACCTCGCTCATCGTGCGGATCTGGCGCAGCGGCAGTTCGCCATCGAGCGCCGCGACCTCGGCGCGTAGCAGTGGCACGATCTGCGCCACAGGCACCGCGGCGCGGATGATGATATTTACCGAGTTCCCCCAATGCCCCTCTGGCGTCGTGTACATCTCGGGCTTCACCGGACGGTCGGCCCCGTGCTGCTTAACGTCATCCACGATTCCTACCACACGCACCACATACCACGGCTTTGCCGGTTGATTGGCTCGCATGATCTCGCCCAGTGGTTCCTTGTCTGGCCACGCTTGGCGGACGAGTTCGCGGTTGACCACAACCCCACGGATGTCGCCTCGGCGATCCTCTGCCGTAAGGTTGCGTCCTTTGATGAGCTTCAAACCCATCGCAGCAAAGTAGCCCTCGGTCACCGAAGATCGCTCCACGAAAATGCGCTCCGCCTTCGGGTCATACACTTGGTCATTGATCAATGCGCTGGTATTGCTCCCACCCTCTAGCGGCAGTTTGGAGGTGATGCCCACCTGAGTGACCCCGGGCAGCGACTGTAGGCGCTCCACGAGTTGATACCAGTAGCGCACACGGTCGGCGTTTTCGCGGTAGCGCGGGCCATTCAAGCTCACTTGCGCTGAAAGCACGGCTTCGGCCGATATCGAGCGATTATCCTCGAGCAGCCTCAAGTAGGCTCTGGAGAAGAGCACCGCGCCATTGGCGAGCATAAACGCCACCGCCACCTGCGCAATGATCAGCGTGCGCAGCATGCGATGCCGCTGCTTTGAGCCCACTTGTCCGCGGGCATCGGCCCGCATCACCCCTGCGAGCGAGGTGTGCATCGCCGCCAGCGCGGGCGGCAATCCCGCCAACAGCGCCGTCACTAGCGCCGCGCCGACGCCAAAGCCCAGCACTGGCAGATCCAGCACCATCGCCGCCCGGCGCGAGGGCGATACGGGCACGATCGCCTTCATCACCTCGATGCCGCCATAGGCCAGCGCTAGCCCCAGCGCCGCGCCCGCCGCGGCCAGCAGCAGGCTCTCCGCCAAGGCGAGTCGCACGAGATCCGCCCGCGTCGCGCCCAGCGCCACCCGCACGCCAAACTCTCCCTGTCGGCGTGCACTGCGCGCCAGTAGCATGCTTGCGACATTGCCACACGCCACCAGAAGAACGAGGCACACCGCACCGAAGAGTAAACCTACGTGAGAGCGAGTGTGGCTGGTCATCTCGTGGTAGAGCGAGCGCACCAGAAGGGGTTTGTGCGTGTTGGAGTTGGGATGGAGTTCCTTCAGTCGTTGGCCGAGATTTTTCACCTCCGCGTTGGCCGACTCCACCGCCATGCCGTCCTTGAGACGCGCTATGCCCAGCAGATAATGGCTGTCCCGCGCGGTCTTTCGGCTTTCTAGCGACAGCGGCAGCCAGAGCTGCACGTCGGTGGTGCGCGCCCACGGGCTTACAAACTCAAACCCCTCAGGCATTACACCTATCACCGTGCAATCCGATCCATTGATGCGCATCGTCTGCCCGAGCGCCTGGGGATTTCCCGCAAAAAACTGTTGCCACAGGGCATGGCTCAGGATCACGCGCTCCGGCGCCGCCGGTATATCATCCTCCGGCTCGAAAAATCGCCCCAGCGCCGGCTGCACGCCAAAAGCGCGCAGCACGTCCGAGGTCCCCGCCACCGCCACGGCTCCCTGCGCATTCTCTCGCCCGATGTTCACCGACTGCCTCTGATATGCGCCAAAAGCGGCGAAACTGGAGGTCTGCGCCTTGATATCCAGGTAGTCTGCCGGCGAGAGCGACCACGAATCGGCCGACCACACATGGACGAGCTGCTCCGACTTGGGATAGTCAAACGGCGAAATCACCAGCGCGCGCAGCGTGCTGAAGATTGCCGTCGTCGCCCCGATCCCCACGGCTAGAGTCAGGATCGCGGTCAGGGCAAGTCCAGGAGTCTTGCGCAGGGCTCGGAGCGAGAGACGCAGGTCAGGCAGCATGGCGGTATCGCCAGATCAACTGCCTCCTAACCCTAAAGTTACGAAAATCTGCAAAACTTCTGTCCGATTTTCGTTTCTGCTTCGTTATATTGCTGGCGGCCATCATAGCCGCTGCCCCCGCCAACGATCCCGAAAACTTCCCCGCCCTTCGGATAAAGCTCCAAAAATACTCTCTTGTCATTGCGGGGTGCGCCGCGCTCATGCCGCGGAGATCTGTGGTGGATCGCCCCGCGCCGTACGCAGCGCGCCCCGCGATGGCAGGTTGATAGCCATAAAAAAGCGGCGAAGGTGACTTCGCCGCTTTTGTCTTTTCCTAAGAACCTTGCTGGGCCGTCTCAGGCGAGCTTCGCGTCGAGCGTGATCTCGGCCGCCTTCAGCAGTCGCGAGATCGGGCAACCCGCCTTGGCGCCATTGGCGATCTCGGCAAACTTGTCGGCCGTGATGCCGGGGATGCTCGCCGTCGTGTCGAGGTGTATCTTGGTGACGGTCCAGCTCGTCTGCGGATGATTCTCCAGCGTTACAGCCGCCGTTGTGGAGATCGACTCGGGCGTGAAACCAGCTTTGCCGAGTTCGGCGGAGAGCGCCATGCTGTAGCAGCCAGCGTGGGCCGCGCCGATGAGTTCTTCAGGATTGGTACCCGGGCCGTTTTCGAACCGGGTGCCAAATCCGTACTGAGCGTTCTTGAGCACGGTGCTATCGGTGGAGATCGTGCCGCGACCCGATTTCAGGTCGCCGCGCCAGACGGCGGAAGCTTTGCGTTTAATCATGGTATTTCAGGGGAGAACTGCGGAGTGAACACAAGTCGGAGACAAGCGCCACTCCGCAAGTCAGTGAATTTTCAGGGCCGGTCACGCTCGCCGCTGTCCCAAGCGACGAAGATCACCATCGCGACCAGCACCATAATGAGCGGGAGCATGGCAGGCCTCGCGCTCAAGTGTGGCGCACGCCGCCATCGGCGATCACCTCCTCGCCCACGATAAAGGACGAGTCATCGGAGAGCAGGAAGCGCGCGAGTTTCGCGATCTCGTCGGAGCGCCCGATGCGTTTCACCAGCGTCTGCGCGGCGAGAGAATCCTCGAAGGCCTTTTGCTCCGCCGGCGGCAGCCCGAGGCGCTTCATGATCGGCGTCTCCACCGGTCCGGGGCTGATGACATTTACCCGGATGCCGCGCGGCGCGAGTTCGACCGCGAGAGTCTTGCCGAGCAGCGTCACCGCCGCCTTGGTCGCCGAGTACGCCGACGCGCCGGGAAACGCGATCGAAGCCACGACCGAGGAGGTGAAAACCACCGAGCCAGGATTGCCCAGCAGCGGCAGCAGCGACTGTAGCTGGAAGTACGGCCCGCGCACATTGATGTTGAACATCTCCTCGTACTGCTCAGGCGTCTGCGCCTCGATCGGCGCAAAGGTGGCGATGCCCGCATTGAGAAATACGCCGTCAAGGCGCTCCGCGTGCCGGCGTACTTCGCCGCCGAGCGCTTACGCCGCCGCCAGCGAGCTGGAATCGGAAGCGAGCACGACGGCGTTGGCCGGTAGCACCTGGCGCGCCGCGTCGAGATTTTTGGCATTGCGCCCCGTGACAATGACACGCGCGCCTTCGGCGCCGAGGAGTTGGGCCGTGGCCAGGCCGATGCCCGTGGTGCCGCCGGTGATGAGGATGGTCTTGTTTTTCATAATGAGGAAAAGTTGAACTGGAGGACGTGATCAGGCCCTGCCGCCGAAGCTGCAGTGGTCGTCGAGATCTAGGAGGTCGAACCACGTGCGGATGTCCTCGCGCGTGGTGGTGAACTCGCGGACCTTCTCGGCAAACTCAGTGAGGGTCTCCGCATCGCTGTCAGGCGCTCGACGTTCCATGTAGTCGCTCCAAGCGGCGATCTCCCCAGGCTCGCGGCGCTTCGAGGCATTGGCCTCCACCCAGGCGAGCACTTCGCCATCGCCGCCTCCCTTCGTGAGTTCCTGCTTGAGCGCATCGACCGTAAGGCCGGTGAAGTGGTAGAAGTGCCGGTCCATGCCGCGCCCGTCGAAGCGGTATGCGCCCAGCTTCCCGGCGAGCGCCGCGCGGCCCTTGTCGAGCAAGCGCGGGAGAAAGGCATAGCCGCCAAGCCGCAGTCGCGGGCTGCGCGGCGGACGTTGCGTGAGATCGGGTGCGCTGAGTGTGGAGGTCATGAATGGGAAAGGCGATCAGGAGGTGGGTGTGGCCTGCCAGCCGCCGCCCAGGGCTTTTATAAGTGCGACCGCCGCATTGAGCCGCAGCGCCGTCAGTTGCGCAGAGCCGCGCTCTGTCGCGAGCGCGGTGCGTTGCGCATCGATCACCTCGAGGAAGGAGACGAGTCCCGCATCGTAGCGCGCCTGCACGAGGGTGACCGCGCGGCGCGCAGCCACCAGTGCCCGCTCCTGCGCGGCAGCCTGCTCGGCGAGCAGCCGCGCCGCGGTGAGCGCATCTTGCACCTCCCGAAATGCGACCAGCACCTGCTGGCGAAACTGCGCTACCGATTCGTCGTACGCCGCGCGGCTGCGCTCCAGATTGGCGCGGTTGCGCCCCCCTTGGAAGATTGGCAGGTAGATCGAGGGCCCGATGGACCAGATCCGCGAGTCGGCCTTGAAGAGACCGTCTACCTCCGCGCTCGCGAAGCCGGCGGAGCCCGTCAACGAGATCGCCGGGAAAAAAGCGGCCTTCGCCACGCCGATTCGCGCATTGGCCGCAGCCAGCCCACGCTCGGCCGCCGCGATATCGGGTCGGCGCTCCAGCAACGCCGACGGCAGGCCCGCTGGCACCGAGGGAAGCGCCACCGTCACCGTCGTGCGCGCCTCGAGCGCGAAGTCAGGCGCAGCCTGCCCAAGCAGCACCGCGAGCGCATTCTGCAGCGCAGCGCGGCGATTCGCCACGGCGGCCGTTTCGGCCTCCGTCGCGGCTAGCTCAGCATCGGCCCGGACGACGTCGAGCTCGGCGGCGACGCCATTGGCGAAGCGGGCTTGCGCGAGTTCGCGGGCTCTCGTGCGCAGGCCGAGGCTGTCGCGTACGAGGCTGAGTTCGTGGTCGAGCGCGCGGAGGGTGAAGTACGTGGCCGCGACATCGCTCGTCAGCGCGAGGCGAAACGACTCCGCCGTGGCCGCCGCGGCCTCCGCATCGGCGCGAGCGCTGGCGGCGAGCTTGCGCACGCGGCCGAAGAGATCGATTTCCCACGAGGCCACGAGTGGCGCGCGATACGTCGTCGTTAGCGCGTGCGGCGGCACATTGGCCGCAGTGCCGGATGTCTGCTCACGCGTGGCCGAAGCGCCCAGCGCGAGTTGCGGCCAGTAGTCGCTGCGCGCGATGCCGGCGGCTGCGCGGGCCTGCTCTACGCGAGCGGCAGCCGCGCGGAGATCCTGATTCTGCGCGAGCGCCCGGCCTACGAGATCGTCGAGCACGGGATCGGCGAAGAGTTTCCACCATTCGCCGCGGGCGATTTCGTCGGCCGGCTGGCCGGTTTTCCAGGCGATCGCGCCCACGTCGCGAAACGCCGCAGGCGTGAGGACTTCGGGCGTGACGGCAAACGTCGCGGAGGCAGTCAGGAGAGAGAGGAGAAGCGTTTTCATAGACAAGGGAGGGCCATTGCCCACCCCGAGAGGGGCGGGATTTGATGGAGGGATGGCGTGGCGCTTAAGCGTGCTGCGGCGCGATGGCGGGCGGCGCGGCGGGCGCGGGCTTCTTCAGGCCGAGCTTTTCGAGCACCACGTAGAAGACCGGCGTGAGGAAGAGACCGAAGAGCGTCACGCCGATCATGCCGGCAAAGACTGCTACACCCATAGCGCGGCGCATCTCCGAGCCCGCGCCCGTGCTCACCACTAGCGGGAAGACGCCGGCGATGAAGGCGATGCTCGTCATCAGGATCGGCCGCAAGCGGAGGCGGGCAGCATCGAGCGCGGCATCGACGATGCTCGCGCCCTCTTCACGGCGCTTGACGGCAAACTCGACGATCAAGATCGCGTTCTTGGCCGCTAGGCCGATAAGCACGATGAGGCCAATCTGCGTGAAGACGTTATTCTCGCCATTCGTCAGCCACAGGCCGAGCAGCGCGGAGAAGAGCGCCATCGGCACGATCAGGATGACCGCAAAAGGCAGGCGGAAGCTCTCATACTGCGCCGCAAGCACGAGGAAAACGAGGAGGATGCTCAGCGGGTAGACCCAGAGGCCGGCATTGCCAGCGAGGATCTTCTGGTACGTGAGCTCAGTCCACTCGAGTTTCACGCCCGGGGGCAGGTGCTCGTCGGCGAGCTTCTGCATGATCGCCTCGGCCTGGCCGGAGCTGAAACCCGGCCCGGGCGCGCCGCTGATCTCGATGGCGGGATAGCCATTGTAGCGCATCACCCGCTCGGGGCCATAGCTCTCGCTCACCTTCACGACAGACCCTAGCGGCACGAGTTCACCGCGATTGTTGCGCGTCTTCAGCCGCAGGATATCTTCCGCGCTGTCGCGAAACTCCGCGTCGGCCTGCGCCAC
>CAYZPV010000002.1:0-265900 GCA_964480585.1 uncultured Opitutus sp.
CTCCCAGCCAATCTCAAAAAGGGCCAGCAAGGGGCGAAACGCAGGGAAAATCAAAGCGGCGGGATAGAACGGAGCGAGTCAAAAAACCTTTGCCAAGGAGAGTCCCAGCGCCGAGGGCGAGCCCGAGCTCCATTTTTTCTGCCAGACGACCACAGAACATCCCCGAATAGCCCAGATATAGAGGAGGATTTCCGCGAGGAGTCGCACCCGCAGCCAAGCTGGGCACGATGCGAGGCGGCGTCGCGAGAAGATAAATCTGGGGCCAGAATTGCTCATTCATTTCCTCGACCCGGACACTCTATCACGCGCGCCCCGCCGTGTCATCCCCCTACCGGGGAATCGTGCAACCGGCGGGGGCCGGCGGGGAGAGATTCTTCGTGACCTTCATTGCCTCCGGCAAACCTGCCGGGCTGAATCATGCGACCTTCCTGCATGACCCCGATCGAAAAGGCCGAAGCCGCGCTCAACACCCGTGTCGCCGCACTGCAAGCGCACCTGCGCACCGCGCAGACAGAAACAGCACAGCAGAGCCTTTTCCAAGCGATGCTTGTCTGCTTCGCCATCGGAGAAGCGCTGACCGACTACGTGAGATCCATCGGAGAGTACGCCCAAAGCCGCCATGGCGAGCTCAAGCAGGTGCAGGCGACGCTCACGGCCGAGCATACCGCCCTATTGGCTACCGGCAACCAGTTGCTGGCGCAATTCAAGGCGGCCCCCACCGACAAGGCCATCCGCAAGGAGATAGACCGGACGAAGCGCAAAATGGAAACGATTCAAAAGACCCTCCGCCGCGGGGCCTATGCGCTGCAAGGGGAGGTCGCGCCCGGGATGGCCCTCATCGACAAAGTGGCGCTTACGGTGCGGCGCTTCGGCGAGGCAGACCAGATCGAGGCGCTTAAGCGCGTGATCAAGCTGATGGTCGAGCACGCGCACGAGCTCTACCGGGCCCAGCCGGGACTGCCGAATAGGAGTATCATCGACGCGCCGGTGTGGGAAAAGGCGGCGCTGGGCGGCATCGACCAAGCAGTGGAATTTCAAGAGGCCTACGCGCGGGCAGGCTATCAAGTACTGCTCGCGCTGGACGTGATGCGGATGGCGCTCTCGCCGACCCCGCCGAAGACGACCGAGGAGGCTACCGCGCGGGCGACGGAAGCGATCGCGGCGCGGCTGAAAGCGACGGCGGGGCGGTTTACAAGCCAAGGATAAGCGACGGCCGACCGGCGTAGAAAATTTCCGCACCTCCCTCCGCCATCGGTGGGTAGTCTGGGCTGAAATGCGGCGCTCCTTTTTCGCTCATCCTCTCCACCTCGCCCGGCATGTCGGGCGGCTCTCTCTCTGGCGATACTCGCCCTAGCGCTGCGCTGCATCATCGATTTCTCCGGAGCCCGAGTGCTGCAGCACTTGGCATTTACACCGGAGGAGAAGGTCGCGCGAATCAGCACCGATTTCGTGGAGCTGGCACGTCCGCAAGTCGGCGACTCAGCCACGACTACGCTTGCACGGCTACTCGAAAGCGTGTTCGTTCTCAGCACGTGACATCACTCCAGCCCTTTCACTGCATCGCACTTCTCGCGTTTGCCGTCGCGCTTGCCCGCGCCGCGCTCGCGGCCGAGCCCCAAGGCATGGTCGATACGTGGCAGACTGGCCGCAGCGGAGGCATTGCCGTCGCGCTCACAACGGGGGATAAGGTCGAGTTCTACCAAGCAGGGAAATTCTCGGACGCCGATCCGAGACCCATTGGCCCGGATACGCTCTTCGAGATAGGCTCCGTCACCAAGGTTTTCACCGCGATCCTGCTCGCCGATGCCGTGGAACGAGGCCTGGTGACGCTCGAAGAGCCCGTCGGCGAGCCCTTCGGCCAAAGCGGCATCACCTACCGGCAACTGGCGACGCACACTTCAGGGCTGCCCAGGCTTTCAGCGCTGCGCAACGCAGACCCGCTCGACCCCTACGCCGATCACACGCTGGCCAGACTGATCGAGGATTTCAACGCGGCCGCGCCCAAGGCCAAGCCCGCACCGCCGCTGTACTCCAACTTCGGCTATGCCATCCTCGGCCAAGCCATCGCCGCGAAAAACAAGGCGCCCTGGCCAACTGTATTGAAAGAGCGGATACTTGGCCCGATGGGCCTGACCGACACCTCCTGGACGTGGCGCGAGGCCGACGCGGCGCGGCTCGCCCCGGGCCACAAAGGCGGCCAGAGCGCGCCCTCGTGGACCTTCGATGCCTATGCCCCGGCTGGCGCCATGATCTCCTCGGCGAAAGACCTCAGCCGCTTCGCGCGCGCCGCGCTGGGGCTGCTGGATACGCCCGCAAACACCGCGATCGCCGCATCGCTCCAGCGCAGCCTGAAAGACGACAAAGGAACGCGAGACAGCGGCCTCGGCTGGGTGCTGGAACGTCGCGGCCAGCACCGGCTCGCGTGGCACAATGGCCAGACGGGAGGCTACCATGCTTTCGTAGGCCTGCACCCGGAAATGAAACGCGGCGTGATCATCCTCGCCAACGACGCCTCGCCCGTCGAGCCGCTGGGCTACAGCCTGCTCACAGGCGAGCCCCTGCGCGCGCCCGCCCAGGCCTCCGCCCGAAAGGCCGATGACTCCGTGCAAGACTTTGTCGGCAACTATGCGCTGACGTCTCAAATCACCGCGGCGGTGACCGCGAGCGGAAAAGAGCTCTTCGTGCAACTCACCGGCCAGGGCCGGCTGCGGCTCAGGCCCGTGCGCGGCGACCGCTTCACCGTGGAAGGCGTGGAGGCGGAAATCGCCTTTGAGCGCACGCCAGGCCAGCGCGAAATCGCCGCACTCGTACTGCACCAAGGCGGCCTCGCGCAACGCGCGCGCCGCCTGGCCTCCGGAGAAAAAATCGCCGGGCGCAAAGAGATCGCGACCACCCCTGAGGCACTCGAAGCCTATGTAGGCCGCTACGAATTCGCACCCGGGCTGGCGCTTACCTTTCGCCAGGAGGAAAACCGCCTTTTCGCCCAGCTCACCGGGCAGCCAGAGATCGCGATCTTCGGCGAAGGGAAAGACAGGTTCTTCTACAAAGTCGTCGACGCGCAGCTCTCTTTCGAGCGGGGGGCCAATGGCGAAGTCATCGCCGTGATCCTCCACCAAAACGGGCGAGACCAACGGGCGCTGCGGCTCAAGTGAGCCGAGGCCCGGCGCAAGCGCCGAAGCGCGCTTGTTTCCCGCCACGACAGACTGCACCCTGGCATGATCCCACACACCCCCATGAAGTCCACTGCCTCGGTGCTACGCCTCATCGTCCTCCTTGCCTGCGCTGTCTCGCCCGCGCTGGGCGCCGCGGGATTCACCCGCACGGAGAACGTGATCTACCAGCGCAAGCTCGGGGTGGCGCTCACGATGGACGTATTTCAACCGAAGACAGGCGCCAACGGCTATGGCATCATCGCAGTGGTGAGCGGCGGCTGGAAGTCGACCCACGAGAGCATCAGCCCAGGAGCCTATGCTGTGTACTTAGATCGTGGATACACCGTCTTTGCCGTGGTGCACGGCTCGCAGCCGAAATTCACGATCGCGGAGATCGCCGCGGACCTCCATCGCGCAGTGCGCTTCATCCGGCACAACGCCGCACGGTGGGGCGTAAAGCCCGACGCGCTGGGCATCACGGGCGGCAGCGCCGGCGGACACCTCTCGCTCACGATCGCGACCCAGGGCGGGCCCGGCAACCCCGGGGCGAAGGACCCGGTGGACCGGGCCAGCAGCGCGGTGCAGGCGGTGGCCGCATTCTATCCGCCCACCGACTTTCTCAACTACGGCCAGGAGGGCGCGGAGGCCACAGGAATCGGCACACTCAAGGACTACCTGCCCGCATTTGGCCCCGAGACCGCCACCGCGGAGGGCCGGCGGAAGCTGGGGCGGGAGCTTTCGCCGATCCGCTTCGTCCATGCCAAACAGCCGCCCGTGCTGCTCATCCATGGCGATGCCGACACACTCGTGCCCCTACAGCAATCGGAGTCCTTCGTGCGCGCCGCGACGGCAGCCGGCGCGACGGCCAAGCTCCTCGTACGCCCCGGCGTGGGCCACAGCCAGCGCGACTGGCCGGATGTGCCGGGCGACCGGCGGCTCTTCGCGGACTGGTTTGACACCCACCTGCGCGGCGCGGGGTCCGCGCGATAGCCGCCTGGCGCGCAGCCGCTCCCTTCATATCCTGCCCACGCTTCGCGAGAGTGACAACGGGAGCGTCGGAACCAAAGAGCCAGACATCACAAAACCTACCCGGCAGGGCATCGACAGCCACGGGCTCAGAGCTTCACCCGCGCAAAGTAGATCGAGGTCTTGCCCTCATGACTGGAGTAGTAGCTCACGGCGAGACAGCCGTCGCGCCACACGAGCCCAGGGTAACTGCCGTCGCCATCACTTGGGAGAGTGAGGAGGGGGCGCAGGCGGCCATCTGCCTCGAGCTCGGCAAGGAGCATGCGCGCGCCGGCGAAGGAGCCCTGCCGGGCCCCGGTGTAATCGCGGGTGCCGACGATCCAGCGGCCATCGGGAAGCTGAACAAGGTTTTGCCCCCCGAAGCGGTAGTTGCCCGTCTGCCACACCCAGTCGGTAAAGGGTGCTTTGGCGCGACCGACGTAGCCCATCATGCCATCGGCCTCCCGGCGGACGAGTGCGATCATCTCGCCCTCCGAGGTGAAGCGCAGGGTGGTCTCATTGGGCCGGCCCTTCATCTCGATCACCTTCACGAGATCCCAAGCTATGCCGTCTTTGCTGCGATAGAGGACGAGGGCCCACTCGGAGCCGGAAGGGGAGTTGGCGCCGGTCGAGCGATAGACGGCCGAGTAGGCAGTGCCCTCGTGCCACGTGACGCGCCAGCACCATTCGCCATCGCTCAAGATTTTCAGCGGCGCGGTCCAAGTGCGGCCATCCTGCGAAAACATCACGCGGGAGCGGCGGCCTTTCAGCGTTTTGCCTTCGTAGATCGAGCCCCCGCAGTTGAGCATGAGCCGGCCATCGGGCATCACGGAAAACTTAGGATCGCGCAGATCGACACCCGCCTCGGATAGGACCGCCGCCGAAGTCCAGGCAACCCCATCCCGCGAGACCAGGACACGGATGACGCCGTCGCCGCCGACATGCCCGGCGGCCTCGCGAAAGGTGCACCACCAGCGATCCTGCCACCAGACAAGGTCGGTAAAGGCATTGTGCGCGCCCTCCGCCCAAATCTTCCTGACGTCGACGATCTCGGCCGCGGCCGAGCCGCGCGGGGCGAGTGCGATGAAAAGGCAGACGACAAGGAGGCCAAACGAAGAGCGAGGGATACGGAAGAGACGCCAAACCGGGGTAAGCAGCATCGTGTGACCTTGAAGCAAGGGATCGAACCGCGCAATCCCCGCGCTGCGGGACGGACCAGCCTGCGCAGCGGCAAGGTGCCATACCCGGATATTTCAACGAGTTGCCGCTTTTCGGTCGCGCTCGGCACTATTTTTGCAAGGATCGCACCCGCATCGCCGTTTCGGACGGGGGTAAAAACCCATGACCAACGCTTCTCCCGAACTGCACTCCATCGCAGCCACCCGCGCCTCCCTGCTGCGCCGCATCCAGAATCCGCAGGATCATGCGAGCTGGGAAGAGTTTTACTCAGTCTACAAGCGCCTGGTCTTCGGCTTTGCGCTGCGCTCGGGGCTATCGCGCGCCGACGCCGAGGAAGTCGCGCAGGATGTCTTCACGCGCGTCTCGCAAACCATCCAGGACTTCGAATCGGACCCCAATCGCGGCACCTTTCGAGGCTGGCTCCGCAATCTCACGCGCTGGCGCATCACCGACAAGGCCCGCCAGCGCCAGCGCGCGGAACGCGGCCGGGCCTCCCCCGGCGGAGACGATGAGCGCGACGATCGCACCTCGACGATCGAGCGCATACCCGATACCTCGCCGGCCGCCGATGCGATGGAAACCGCCTGGGAGGACGAATGGGAGCGCCAGGTACTCGATGCCGCACTGGCCCGGGTACGCCGGAAATCCGACCCCAAACATTTCCAAGTCTTCGAACTGAGCGCCGTACAAGGCAAGGGAGTGAAAGAGATCGCCGACAGCCTCGAGATGAGCCGGGCGACGGTGTACGTCATCAATCACCGCCTGCGCAAACAACTCATCGGCGAGGTGAAAAAGCTGAAGGCGGACCTCCAGTAGCGCAGAAAACACCGCTCCCGTCCATGGCGCGGACGCCCGGAAGGGACTACAGCCCGCAGGCCCATGCGTACCGGATTTGGTGGCGGCAAGTAAGCCGGGGAAGCACAAAAATTTGCGAGTTGCCAAAACGGCCGAAAGTTTTCAACGCGCAGGGTAGCGGGCGCGAACACGGCAAGTTTTTTAGATTTTCCGGGCGGAGTTTCCCATTTGCGCGGCGGGGGAGGGTTTCCCAAATCCCCTGCCGCCCATGAATACCAACACCACATCCTTCAAACGCATCTCCGCGGTCTGCGCCGCGCTTGCTCTCGCCTCGGTGGCCCACGCGGCCACCGGCGCCTCGGAACCCGCCTCGGGCGGCTGGGGGGCGGTCGCCGGCTCGCTCGGCGGCCTCATCCTGGGTATCATCCAACTCGTCGTCGGCCTGAGCCTGGCGGCCTTCTCGATCACCAAGGGGCTCCAGCTCCTCTCGCGCCTCCTCGGCGGCCTCGATATCTGGGCCGAAATCAAGAACCGCAATATCGCTGTCGCCCTCCTGGCGGCTGGCGTGGTGATCTCGTACACGCGCGTGATCTCCGGCGGCATCGATGCGATGACGCGCTCGCTGCTCACGCTCGGAGCCGGTGGCATGCTCAATGGCGTGATCGGACTGGTGGCGGGTGTGATCAATCTCTTCGTGGCGATCTCGGTGGCGAGCTTTGCGATCACGGTCGTCTTCCGCGTGATGGACAAGCTTACCGCGAACATCGATGAGAAGGCCGAGTTCAAGGCCAACAATCCCGCCATCGGCGCGATCTACTGCGGCATCCTGATCGGCGTATCGGCGCTCGTCGCTGCGGGCGTCACCGGCATCGGCTCGGGCGTGTCGCTCTTCCTCAACGCGCTGGTCGAGGCTCTGCGCTAAGGGCGCACCGCAGGCTGTGTCTTCGAGGGAGGGCGCCCGGGCGCCCTCCCTTTTTTGCGCATGGATAGTCACATCACGCCCACTTGCCTCCGGGCGCCGCGATGTTTGGCTGGGCCGCAGTGATGAAAATCCCCTTTCGCCTTCTGTTCGCCCTGCCTCTCGCGGCCAGTCTCTGGAGTGCGCCTGTACCTGCCGCGGAGAGCGGGATGGCGCCCGCGAAGCCGGCGGCGAAGAAGCCATTTCCGACGCACTTCGTCAAACCGACCGGCATCGACCACGCCAAGGTGCTGCCGCCTCCGCCCGAGCCCGGCACGCTGGCGGGCCGCGCGGACCTCGAGGCCGTGCTGCAGGCGCAGGCGTGGCGCACGCCGGAGCATGTGGCGTGGGCCAAGCGGATCGACAAGAACGACCCGTATCTTTTCGCCGATGTGCTGGGCGCGTGGTTTTCCCGCGAAAACATGCCGGAAACGGCCGCATTTCTGAAGCGGGTGGACGAGGACCGCCACGAAGTCACCGAAGTCTCGAAGAAGATGTTTGCCCGGGCGCGCCCGTGGGTAGTCGACCCGCGCGTGCAGCCCTGCGTAGGCAAGCCCGGGAACGATTCATATCCCAGCGGCCACACGGCCTCGCTCTTCACGAAGGCGGGGGTGCTGGCGGAGATCTTCCCGGAGAAGCGCGAGGCGCTCTTCGACTTTGCCCACCGCGCCGCGTGGGGCCGAGTCTACGGCGGCGTGCACTTTCCGAGCGACCTCGTCGGCGGCTGGAAGATCGCGGAAGCCTTTGTCGCGGAGCTGAAGAAGAACGCGGATTTCCAGGCAGGCGTAGCGAAATGCCGCGCCGAGGCCGCGCCGTTTGTGCGGGCGCAGTAGGCTTACTGAATATGGCCCTACACGGGGCTGGGATCGACGTGTCAGAGGACAGCCGTACCGCCCCTCCCCAGGGGCGGGCTACTAGCGAGACGCTGTCGCCGGGAGGCGATGCCAGTAGAGCGGGTAGCGGTGGCGGCGCGTGGTGCGGTGATACAGCACGGCGATCACGACCAGCGCCACGGTGCCGGCGAGCGTAGAGCCAACGAGGAGGGCCCAGCTCGGCTGGGCAAGGAAAACGATAATGGCATTGGACCCCGCGGGCGGGTGCACCGTATGCGTAAGCATCATGAAGCCCACCGACAGGCCGGTGGCCAGGCCCATCGCCCACCACTGGGCTCCGAAAAGCGCGAGGCACGCCAGCGCGATCACCGACGCCGAAAGGTGGCCCCACACGACATTGCGCGGCTGCGAGAGCGGCGCCTCCGGCAGCGCGAAGAGCAGCAGCGCCGACGCTCCAAACGATCCCAGCAGCATCAGCCCGGAGCCCTGCGCCGCGGCATACGCCAGCGCCGAGACGCCCACCACGGCCCCCAGCGTGGCGGCGACGATCTGCGAAAATCGGAACGGCTGCATCATGCGGAAAACCGCCGAGCAAAGCACCAGGCGGGCGGCGGGCGAGCATTTTTATCGTAGTACGATATATATGGGGACCGCCCAGGCAGTTGAGAGCTGAAAGTCGAGCGTTGAGAGTCACGCCGACGGCAACGCGCGCTGACGATCGTCGCCGCAGACTACCTGTGGGTGGCGTAGTCCAGGGTTCCCAGCCCGCACTCTCAGCGCTCACTTCCCCCCTACCCTCAATCCGCGATCTCCGGCATCGCACAGGGCGGGCTGGCGAAACGCGCCGGCTCATCGGCCGCGCGCTTGAGCAGGCCGGCGATCCGCGGGCCGACGGTCTGGAGCTCCTGCCGGTGGAGGCGATAAAGTTTTTCGAGCACAGCGAGGCCCTTGCGCGTGAGCCGCACCTCGACGCGGCGGCGGTCGGCCTTGGCCGGCGTGCGCTTGACGAGGCCGAGAGCCTCCATGCGGTCCACGAGGCCGACGGCGCTGTGGTGGGCGACCTGCATCTGCTCCGCGAGCTCGCCGATGGTCACCCAGTTTTTACTGGGATAGCCCTCGATCGCGAGGAGCGCCTGGTACTGTTGGGGCGTCACGCCATGGGCGAGCGCGGCGCGTTCGCTGAAGCCGAGAAACTTTCTCAGCGTGTAGCGAAACTGCGCGAGCAGTTCGAAGTCGTCCTTGGTGAGGCTGGCGGCGCGCGGCATGGCCTCTCGAAACTCCCCGCAGCCGCGCCCCGGGGCAAGCGGCATCCTTTTTGTAACTTTCCGCGTGCCGCCGGGTATTCCCTGTACGGCCACTGCCTGGCCGCGTGCTGCGCCGTTTCCACCCTCCACCTGTTTCCGCCATGTCCTCCATCCCTGCCCGCGAGTCCGCGCTCGTGCGTTTCTTTTCCGGCGCCGCCGGCGATCTGCGTCATGGCCTGCGCCAGCTCGCCAAGCGCCCGGGCTTTGCGTGCATCACGCTGCTCACGCTCGCGCTCTGCATCGGCGCCA
This sequence comes from uncultured Opitutus sp., assembly GCA_964480585.1. Classification (GTDB taxonomy): domain Bacteria; phylum Verrucomicrobiota; class Verrucomicrobiia; order Opitutales; family Opitutaceae; genus ER46. The sequence goes on from CAYZPV010000002.1 coordinate 9,476, forward strand.
ATACCGCGATCTTCTCCGCCGTCTACTCACTCATGCTGCGCCCGCTGCCCTTTCCACAGCCGGACCGGCTCGTGGAAATCTACAATACTTACCCCAAGGCCAACGCCGGCCGCGGTTCCAGCAACCTCACCCAGTATATCGACTACCGCGACAACGCCACCTCCTACGAAAAGGTCGGACTGTGGTCGTCGTTTCAAGGTATGTACGGCGAGGATGTCTCCGCCGAGCGGCTTTCCGGCCTGCGCGTGACGGCCGAGCTCTTCGACGTGCTCGGACTCAAGCCGCTGATCGGTCAGTTTTTCACGACGGAAAACCACCTCCCGGCCGCCGACAAGGTGCTCGTGCTCACCCAGTCGTTTTGGGAGTCGCACTACCAGGAAGACCCCGGCGTGCTCGGCAAGACGGTGCGGCTCGACGGCGAGACCTTCACCATCATCGGCGTCGCCCCGCGCGCGCTCGAGGCCTTCAACGCCGCGCGCGCCCGCTTCGTACGCCCGATGTCGTGGAATCCCACGGGCGGCATCGGCAGCCGCCATGGCAACAGCCCCAATCTCTTTGCCCGCATGAAACCTGGGGTCTCGGTGGCGCAGGCGCTATCCGAGGCCGAGGCGATCGAGCGCCGGTTTTACGATGCAGCGCCGCCGCCGCTCCGGGATTTCCTCGATCGCTCGGGGCACAAGATCCGAGTCGGCAGCGTGCAACTGGAGCGCATCGAGCCGGTGCGCACCAAGCTCCTCATGCTGCAAGGCGGCGTGGCGCTCGTGCTTCTGATCGGCTGCGTCAATGTCGCCAATCTCCTGCTCGCGCGGGCCAATGGCCGGCAGTCCGAGCTCGCCACCCGGCTCGCCCTCGGCGCCAGCCGTGGCGCGATCGCGCGGCAACTGCTCCTCGAGAGCCTGCTGCTCACCACGCTCGGCACGGCGCTCGGCATCGCGCTGGCCGCGGGGCTCACGTATGCTTTCAACCTCTATCGGGCGCAGCTCATGCCCGACGCCCTGCCCTTCACGCTCGATGGGCAGGTGCTCGGCGTCACGCTCGCGATCTCGCTCGGCAGCGCGCTCTTCATCAGCATCGCGCCCATCTTTCACATCCTGCGCGCCGATCTGATGAAGCTCATCCATGGCTCGCGCGGCTCCTCGGCCTCCGCGGGCGTGCGCACGATCAGCAGTGTGCTGATCGTCGGCCAGGTGGCGATCGCGGCGATGCTGCTCAGCGCGGCGGGGCTGCTGGCGCACAGTTTCATCAAGGCCCTTTCCGTCGACCCGGGCTTCGATCCGCGCGGCGTCGTCACGGGGCGCATGGCCATCCCGCTCGCCTACCGCAGCTCCGACGAGGCGGCGCGCGGCTTTCAGCAGCGAGTCGTGCAGGCGATGCAGGAAATCCCCGGCGTGTCCTCGGCCGCGCTCTCGATCGGCACGCCCTTCCGCGGCGGCCTGCCGATGAATGCCTTTACGCTGGCCGAGGATACGCGCCCGCCTGATTCGCCGCAGCCCGGCTCGCATCGTGTGATCGTGTCGGACGACTACCTAAAGACGCTGCGCCTCACGCTGCTGGAGGGACGCTTCCTCCAAGCCGGCGACGCCGAGCAAAACAAGCAGGCCTTCGTCGTCGACGAGACCTTCGCCAAGATGTACTTTCCCGGCCGCTCGGCCGTCGGGGGGCGCTTCAGCTTTGGCGGCCGCCCGAGCGGCGAAACGCCCTGGCCCACGATCGTCGGCGTCGTCCGCCACGTGCCGCACCGGGGAGTCGAGTACAAGGAAGGCGCGCCGTTCGTTTATCATCTGCTCAACAACCGGATGAACAGCCTCGCGCTCTTCCTGCGCACCGAAAGGCCCGCAGGAGAGGTCATCACGCTGATGCGCGAAAAGCTCCGCGCCATCGATCCCGCCATCGCGCTCTTCGATACCGGCACGATGGAGGAGTCCATCGCCACCTCGCACCACGAGCGCCGCTCCATGCTGTACCTCATCGGCGGCTTTGCGGCGGTAGCGCTCTTCCTCTCGGCGCTCGGCATCTACGGCGTGCTCGCCTACGACGTCACCCAGCGCACCCGCGAGATCGGCGTGCGCGGCGCCATCGGCGCCACCGCCGGCCAGATCATCAGCCTCGTGATGCGCCAGGGGCTTTTGAGAACAGCGCTCGGGCTAGTGCTCGGGCTGGGTGGCGCGGTATTTGTCAGCCGCTATTTGAAGACGATGCTCTTCGAATTGAGCCCCACCGATCCGCGCTCGTACGTGGCGATCTCTGCGCTCCTCCTCGCCGTCGCGGCGCTCGCCAGCTACCTCCCCGCGCGCCGTGCGGCGCGGATCAATCCGATCGAGGCGCTGCGGGTGGAGTAGGCTGGGAGCGCGCGGCGCGCCCTAACCACTGGCAAACAGCCAGCGCTAGTCACCCGGTTGCGCCTTCACGGGGCGGACTTCCAGTATCATGCAGTAATCCAAGCCCGGGCAGGCACGTGCCGCTGCTACCGCCTCCTCCAGAGTGCAGGGATTTAGCAACACATACCCACCTATGACCTCTTTCCCTTCGGCAAATGGGCCGTCTGTGATAGTCGTGCTTCCGATCGGGCCACGCAGAATCTTGCCCGTGAGCTCCAGACCGTGGGTGTCCGATACGCGGCCCTGGCGGTAGAGCCCTTCCATCCAAGTGCCGAAGCGAGCCATAATCGCCTTCATCTCCTCAGGCGTGGGCGACGTCGCATCGCTGGGATACTGCAAAAGGATCATGTGTTGCCGCGGATCTTCGGATGGTTTCATAGGCGTCCCAGCTACAACGAACGAGTCGGGGCGATATGGACAGGTTTTCGCCCGATTTCGCTACGCCAAGCTCGGGCATTTCCCCCGCCCCAGATGCCTCGGCACCGCCAATGACATAATTCCGCGCCCGATTTGCAATTTCCCCCTTCCTCCCGGCATGCGGGGCGCTACGCTGCGGGGGCTTCATGAAGGATGGCGACATCACGGTGATTCTCGAGCGCATCCAGCGCGGAGAGCCCAAGGCTGCGGACGAACTCCTCCCGCTGGTCTACGACGAGCTGCGCCGGCTCGCCGCGGCCAAGATGGCGCGCGAAACCCTCGACCAGACGCTCCAGCCCACGGCGCTCGTGCACGAGGTCTGGCTGCGGCTCGGCGGCGACAAGCAGGCGGGCTGGGCCAATCGCGCGCACTTTTTCGCCGCCGCCGCCGAGAGCATGCGCCGCATCCTCATCGACAACGCCCGCCGCAAGCGCGCCGTGCGCCACGGCGGCGATCTCGCCAAGGTGAGCGCCGATGCCACGGGCTTCGACCTCGCGGGCGAGGCGACCGGCGAGGACATCATCCTCATCAACGAGGCGCTCGGCGCCTTTGCCGCGCACGATCCCCGCAAGGCCGAGCTCGTGAAGCTCAAGTATTTCGTGGGCCTCACGCTCGAGGAGGCCGCCGAGGTCCTCGGCACCTCCGCCCGCACCGCCAAGCGCGACTGGGCTTATGCCCGCGCGTGGCTCTTCAACGAGGTCAACCGGTTGCGTGCGAGTTAACGGGACGTGAGAGCGGAGAGCCTATAGCTAAGAGTCTAGAGCCGGACAGCCGGAGACCGCAGGGCCAGATCACGATTTGGCTGCCTGCTCTAGACTCTTGGCTCTCAGCTCCAGACCACCCCGCAATCCCAGCCCGGCCACGGGCATCTCCGCATCTCCGCACGCGCTACACCCGCCCCATGGCCCTTTCGTCACCCGGTTTTCGCATGAGGGGCGCAGGATTTCGTTTCCTTCGTGCAACAATTCCATTTTTCCTCAGGCCCGCCTCACGTCCGGCTGCCGCCGGCCGCGGGCGCGTCGTCCAGCCCTTCCTCCGTCCCGTCCGTGTGACCCTCCGCCTCTCCGTCCGTCCTGCCACGCCTCGATTCCGATGAATCGTGACGCCGAGATTTTCGCCGAAGCCATCGAGCTCCCGCCTGCAGAGCGCGGGCCATTTCTGGAGGCCGCCTGCGCGGGCGATGCGGAGCTGCGCCAGCGCGTCGATCTCCTGCTCGCCGGCTACGAGGCCGCGGGGCTCTTCATGGAGCAGTCGCCCATCGAGCGGCCCGCGCTGCCGCCAGAGGAGCGGATCGGCGCACGGATCGGCCGCTACTCGCTTGTGCGCAAGCTGGGCGAGGGTGGCTGCGGCGTCGTCTACCTCGCCGACCAGCATGAGCCCGTGCGCCGCCAAGTGGCGCTCAAGATCATCAAGCTCGGCATGGATACGCGCAGCGTCATCGCGCGCTTCGAGGCCGAGCGGCAGGCACTGGCGCTCATGGACCACCCGGATATCGCGCGCGTCTTCGATGCGGGCGCGACGGATTCGGGGCGGCCGTATTTTGCGATGGAGTTTGTCGATGGCGTGCCGATTACGAAGTTCTGCGATGAACAAAGCCTCGGACTCAGCGCGCGCCTCGAGCTTTTCTCCCGGGTGTGCGTGGCGCTCCAGCACGCGCATCAGAAGGGCATCATCCATCGCGACATCAAGCCCTCCAACATCCTGGTCACGCTACGCGACGGCGAACCCGCGCCCAAGGTCATCGACTTTGGCATCGCCAAGGCCACGCAGGGGCGCCTCACCGAAGAAACCCTGCTCACCGGTTTCGACCAGTTTATCGGCACGCCGGCATACATGAGCCCCGAGCAGGCCGAGCTGCGCGACTTCGACATCGATACCCGCAGCGACATCTACTCCCTCGGCGTCCTCCTCTACGAGCTCCTCACCGGCCGCGCGCCCTACGATACCAAGTCGCTCGTGCGCGCTGGCGTCGACGAGATCCGCCGCATCATCCGCGAGGTCGATCCGCCGCGGCCCTCCACTCGCGTAGGCACGCTCGCCGACGCCGATCTCGCCACCGTAGCGCGGCTCCGCAAGGCCCCGCCAGCCCGGCTCCGCGGCAGCATCCGCGGCGACCTCGACTGGATCGTGATGCGCTGCTTGGAAAAGGACCGCAGCCGCCGCTACGGCGCCGCCGTAGAGCTCGCCGAGGATGTACGCCGCCACCTGCGGAATGAGCCCATCCTGGCGCGCCGCCCCGGCGCGCTCTACATCGCGCGCAAGTTCGTGGCGCGCCACCGGCTCGCCTGCGCCAGCGCCGCCGCCGTCGCAGCAGCGCTCATCCTCGGCACCATCGTGAGCACACGGCAAGCGATCCGCGCCACCCGCGCGGAGCGGATCGCTCAGGCCGAGAGCGAGGAGGCCAAGCGCCAGCGCGAGCAGGCCGAGGCGCTGCTGACCTTCATGCTGGGCAATTTCCGGCAGGAACTGGAAAAACTCGGCAAGCTGGAGCTGCTGGACTCAGTCGGAGTGCAGGCGCTGGCCTACATCGCCTCGCTCGACCCGGAAAAACTCAGCGATGTCGCGCTCACGCGCCAGGCCAAGGCCCTCACGCAAATCGGCGACGTGCGGCTCAAGCAGGCGCGTTTTGCGGAGGCGCGGGAGTCGTTCAACACCGCTTACGCGCGTGCTGCAGCGCTTGCCGCCAGACATCCGCAAAATGGCGACATGCTCTTCGAGCGCGCGCAGGCGGAGTATTGGATCGGCTACGCCGCACTACGACAGGGGAATCTGCCGCTCGCCTCCGAATGGCTCACACGCTACCGCGACTCCGCCGCCCATCTTGTGACGCTGGAAGGAAAAACCCCGCGCGCCCAGCGCGAGCTCATCTCCGGCCAGCACAACCTCGCAACCCTCGACTACCAACGCCGCAATCTCGACGCGGCTGAGCGCGGCTTCCGCGAGGAACTCGTGGCAATCAGAGAATTGCTGGCTGCCGACCCCGACAGTACCTCGCTGCAGCATCGGTTGGCCGACGTCACATCTTGGCTGGGCTGGACCGCGGAGACTCAGGGCCGGTTCAGCGAAGCAATCGAACACTACCGCGAAATGGGTGCGCGATTGCGAGACCTCCGCACGCGCGAACCCGCTGTCGCACGCTGGAAAGATCGGCTGGCCGACAGTCACATTTTTTTGGCTCACTGTCTCGCAATCACCGGACGTCGCACCGAGGCGAGCGCGCAGTTCGAGCAAGCGCAGGTGCTGCTGGATGAACTCTCCGCCAACGACCCCGCCAATAAGCCGTGGCTGCGAACCGCGCTCAACACACGGCTCAACCGCGCCAGCCTTTCGCTGGCAAGGAACGATCATGCCGCGGCTGGGCCCTTCATCTCCGAAGCCCGCGAAAAACTTGAGACCCTCTTCGCCGCGGAGCCGACGGATCGCGCCACGGCGAGCCGCCTCGCCAGCGCCTGGACCCTCGAAGCGCGACTGCGGTACGCCACCGGGAATGGCGATGCCTTGGGCGCAGCGCAGCGCGCGATCGAACTGGGAGACAGTTTCATCGCCTCGGATCGCAACGACAACTGGATGCTCTGGGATACGACCCAAGCCAGTTTGCTTGCGGCCCGGGTCGAAGCATCGCGCAACCAGCCGGAAGCCGCCCGTCGCCACCGTGAGCGCGTAATAGCGATCCTCGCAGCGGAGGTCGCGAGCCGGCCAAGAGAATGGCGTGTGATAGATCCCTTGGCGCAGGCGTACATTCTTACCGGTCAGCCCGCCCTTGCCCAGCCACTCCAGCAGCGCCTGCGCGAGAGTGGCTATCAACCCGTCGATCCTTTGGCAGCGTCTACTCTAGACCTGCCTCGTCAGTAAATCAGCTGAAACTCAGAAACCAACCTGCATGTATACCGCTACCGTCCTCATTACCATCGCTCCCGACGGCTTCGTCCCCATGGCGGGGATTATCCAGGAAAGCCCCTGCATCACAGCGATTCTTGGAAAACCGACGGACACCTCCCCGCCGAGCCCCCAACCGGCCGAGTTCAAAGGCGGCGGCGAATCGATCCAGATCGTCGTCCCGTCCGGCTACCAGGGCTCTGTGCAGCTCACCTACCAGTTGCCCGATCCTCGCTACACCCTGATCGGCATCGCTTTCACGGCGGCCACGCCGAGTCCGCAACAGCAACTCACGGAGAGCACTTCCCGCATCGAGTTCCCACAGGTGATCCTCCAACGGGATTTCACCGGCAGTCAGATGATCGTTACCGATGACTGCCTCGACCAGTTTAACCAGGTAGTGTTCGACTACGTGATCCTCGTGCAGGACGTGCAGTCGGGCTTTATCGGCCTGATCGATCCAGACATCGAAACCGAAGACGGAGGCCGCTAGGCGGCAACTCGTTCCGCTCGCGTTTCCATCTCCTTCGCCCGGCCCTCCGCTCCTCGCGGAAAAGGCCGGGCGATTTTTTTTGAGCGAGCGTGTCCCTTTTTTCACGCGATTCGCGCTTTGAGGTATGTCGGATCGCTTCGTTTCACCCGGCACCTTCGCTTCATCCATTTCCAGCCACATGACCGCCACCCCGATTACCTTCGTCGCGACCGGGTCCCTTCAGTCCTACATCGTACCCCAGACAGGCTACTACCTGCTCGAAGCTTCCGGGGCGCAGGGCGGTGCGGGCGGTGGACCCGGCGGCAAGGGCGCGCGGCTCCGCGGCACCTTCTACCTCGAGCAGTACGACGTGCTGCACATCCTCGTGGGCAAGCAGGGCACATCCGGCGACACCCCGCACGAGCCCGCAGGCGGGGGCGGCGGCGGCACATTTATCTGGAAGAGTCCCCTCCCGACTCCGCTCCCGAAAAAGCCTCTCCTCGCGGCGGGCGGTGGTGGTGGCGGCGCGGGCGGCGACGGCCTCGTGTCCATCGACGGCGGCGACGGGGCTGCCCCCGGCGGCCGCAATGGCCACGGCGGCGAGTCCGACCTCGACAATCTCCACTACAGCGGCGGCGGCGGCAGCGGCTGGCTGAGCGGCGGCGACATCGGCTCGACGCCCACGCTCTGCGGCGGCGGCACCCTCTGGCACGGCGGCGCCGGCGCCCAGTATCTTCACAACACCGGGGGCTCGGGCGGCTTCGGTGGCGGCGGCGGCGGCGCCTTTCTCGGCTGCGGCTCCGGCGGCGGCGGCGGCTTCAGTGGCGGCGGCGGCGGGACGCTCGCAGGCCCCCACGCGGGCGGCGGCGGCTCATACAATGCCGGCGCATTTCAGCAAAACCTCCCGGGCATCCACGTCGGCCATGGCTGCGTGACGATCCTCGCCATCCCGGCGCCCACCGGCGCGCCGCTCCCCGGCCAGACGCCGCGCAGCGCCCACCCCTTTGCCTTGGCCTCAGACGACTCCGGACTCGCGACCGCCGAGGCTTCCCGGAGCGAAAACAGCCTGGCGGGCCGGGGCTACATGTAGGCCGCAGCTCCCATGCGGCTCCGAAACTTTGGGTAGCTTGGTTTGGCAAGCCGCCCATTTTGTCAGGACCAACAGATGAAGCCAGCGGGGCGCGTCAGTGGTGGCGCGCCCCGCCCTTCCTCGGAGTCAGCGGCACGCGCGGGTGAACGAGAGCGCGGAGCGCATGCGCTTGTCTTCGCCCATCGCTCCGCGTACGCAACCCTACGCCATGCTTCGCTATTTCGCATTCTCGGTGCGAGATTACGGCCGTTTCCCCGACCGCTCCGACTACCGCCTCAATTGGGAGATTTGGATCGCCTTTCGCGGTCGCGCGCGGCCCGTCTTCCACGACGATCCGCGGCGCAGCGTGCCCGCGGCCAACTTTTGGGTCATACCGCCCCGCCTGCGCCTGCGCTGGGAGACCCAGCCCACCCGCCTCGAGCGCTGCGTCTTCAACTACAGCCAGGTGCCAGCGCTCCTCGAGGAGCTCGTGAGCCGCCGCGGATTCCACAGTTTCATGCTCGATGCGGAGGAACTCGAGGAAGCGCGCGCCATCGCGTCCGCCGTCGCCGACGCCCAGTGCAGCCCCACCACCCTCACGCCCCTTGTCTGCGAGCGCGCGCTCCTCGATCTCACACTCCTGGCCTTTCGCCATGAGCCCGCCCAGCCACTTTCGACACTCGATACCCAGATAGCCGATCGCATCGAGCACGCTCTCGCCTGGTACAAGGAGCACATCCAGGAGCGACCCCGGCTCGAGCAAGTCGCCGCCGAGCTGCAGCTCTCCGTGAGCCACCTCCGCCGGCTCTTCCGCCGGCACTATGGCAAGAGCCCCAAGGCGATCCTCGACAGCGTGCGCCTCGAGGTGTCCACGACGCTCATGACGTGCACGCGAGCGCCGCTCAAGGCGATCGCGGGCCAAGCCGGATTCCGCAGCCTGGCGGATTTCACGCGGGTCTTCAAACGCCGCTTCGGCCACTCACCCAGCCACTGGCGCAAGCACACCAACCGGCCGCTGGCCGGATGATCGGAGGAGGCGGGCCTCACCGCGCCAGCGCATCCAGATCCACCAGCCGCGTGCGCTGCGCCCACTCGCGTGCCTCGCGCATATTCACGCCCATCCACACGGAAGCCACAGCCTCGAGCGTCTGCTGGCGGAGGAGGGGATTATCGAGGCTCTGCGCCCAAGTCACCGCGGCGGACGGGCTCTTGTGAGTGACCTGGATCGCATACGCGGAAAACGCCGGCGCGAGCCGCGCATCGTCGGTGCGTGCGGCCAGCCACTCGCCGAGCGGCAGGAGATCCTGCGTGGCGCCTTCGCGCACCACGGCGGCCAGCGCGGCCTCGCGCGTCTCGCCGTTGGCGAGCGTCTGCGCCCAGGAAAATTGCTGGTCGAAGCCCGTCAGCTCCAGCCCGCGCATCAGCGGCACAAGGTCGGCGGTTTCCACCTGGGCCGAAGCATCGCCCGTCAGCCAGCGATTGGCCGCCTGCGGATCGGTGGCCGCGAGCTGGTTGAGCATCGGGTGCCGCAGCCGTGCCCGCATCGTCTCATCCAGCCCCGCATACCACTGCAACGCCGCTGCGGGATCGGCCTCGAGCCGCGCGCGGGCGATGGCGAGATAGCCCGCCTGCACCGCGGCGGCATCACCCTCTTCGCCCTCTGCGCGAGGCTTGCGCGCAGCGGCGAGAAATTTTTCCGCCGCCGCGAAATCCCGGCCAGCCCAGCCCTCGACAAACGCCGCTAGCTCGTCGGTGGCGAGATCCGTCATGCCTGCTGCGGTGAGCGCCTGCTGCGCAGCCGCCGGATCCTGCCGTGCCCAGCTCGTGATCGCGGCTCGCAAGGCCTGATACTCGCCATCGGCAGCCGCGAGCGTGCGACCCGCCGCAAACGCCCCGGGCCCATCGTGGGCTGCCCAGGCGCTGCAGAGCATGGCCAGCATCTCGGGCAACTCCGGCGAGCGTGTGCGCCGCAGCGCCTGCAGGAGCGCAGGGTACTCCGCCGGCGCGAGGTCACGCAGCCGCTGGGCAAAATCATAGAGCTGCGTCGCGCGGTCGGCGCCCCGCCTCGCGGCCTGGATCGCCGCCGGGAGCCCTCCGGGCGGTGCGGCGATCACATGCGCCGGCACCACCGGCCCTCCACTTTCGGCAATAGCAGGGGGCCGGGCCGGCGCCGCGTCATCCCGCTCGGGCCGGCAGATCCAGCCCAAGGCGAATGAGAGTACGGCCACGCAGGACACGCCGATGAAGCTCCAAGGCGATGAGGCGCGCGCAGGGGTCGGTGGGGGCATGGTTATTCAGCTAAAAAACGCGGTCGGCGCTCAGGCGGACAGGGCGGGCGACACTGGCCCGCCCTGTCGCAATTTCACAGGCTAAAATCGGGCAGCTAGGGCAGCGGCACCGGGTCAGTCTGGCTTGTACCGCGGGTGGCCACCGCGTTGATCACGTTGTTCTCCGCGTTGGACTTCGCGAGCTTGTCGATCGCGACGAAGCGGTCGCTCTGGCGCTCGGCAGTGATGCGTTGGCGGTACACGACAAAGTCGGTGCCGCCCCCGTCCTGCACCACGGTGGGCACCCCAGGCGAGTAGACGTTGGGGCTCTCGACATTGGACATGATCGGATTACCGGAATACTTGGTAAAAGTGCCGTCGGGCGAGTTGCTGTAAGCATACCCAATCGCGTAGTCGTACTGCCCATAAGGCCCGCCGGTATAGAGGAGGAAGTACTTGCCCGCGTACTTGCGCATGCAGGGGCCTTCGGCCGAGACGTAGCCGTTGTCCTCCCAGGTACCGGGCTGCGGCTGGATGAGTTTCTTGGCATTGTAGCCGCTCGTCTTGGTCTTGGGATCGGAGAGCTTTTGCACCCAGATGCTCTTCTCGCCGGCGGCGTCGTTTTTGTAGTACAGCCAGAACGTATTGTTGTCGTCGCGGAAGAGATACGGATCGATGCCACCCATCGACGTGATCAGCCGGCCGTGGTCAGTCCACGGCCCCGTGGCCGAGGGCGCGGACGCCACCCGGATGGTCTGGCCGCTGGTGGCATTGATATTCGTGTAATAGAGATAGTAGGTATTCGTGCCGTTGTGCTTGTAAAGATACCCCTGCCACAGGCCATGGCCGGCCGGGCGCTGTAGTATCTGCGTCACGGACGACCAGTTCACGAGATCGGTCGAGGTGCGATACTTGTAGTAGCCGCCGTTCTGCTCGCCCCCCGCAGGCTCCACCATGTGGTAGGCGCCGTCGAAGCGCGTCACATCGATGTCGCGGGTGTTGTTGATGATCGGATTGGTGTACGCCTGGGCCGGCGGCGCGGCGCAAAGCAGGGCAAGGCAGGCGGCGGACAAAAGAAGCCGGGCACGGCTTCGCGAGGGGCGATTCGCAATCGTTATCATTGGGGAGGGTTTGAGGTTTCCGATCGATGGCCGATCGGGCTGCGGCGCTTTTCGCCTCCTGCCGGGTGAAAGCGTAGGCACTGCGGGCCTCCGCACTCTAGCGTTTTGCGAGCGCCTCGCCCATCGGGTGTTTCCCGGGAGATTGCGGGCGATCTTCCCCACGTCGGGTGACAGAAGGGCAAATCTCCCGTGTCGCACAAACGACTCCGCCCTGCGCATGCGGCTTGAGTCGGCCCTGCCGAGCCTCCATGAATGGCGATTCTTTCAGCCCCCATGAATAAAATCGGCATCAATACGTTTCTCTTCACGTCCCCGTTCACGACCGCGAGCGTGAAGCTCTTCCCCACCTTCAAGCGCTGGGGCTTCGACTCCATCGAGATCCCGATCGAAGACCCCTCGCACATCGATCCCGCCAAGGTCCGCGCCGCGGCCGCGAAGGCTGGCCTCACCATCGATAGTGTATGCGCCTGCATGGGGCCAGGTCGCGACTTTCGCGGCTCCGCCGCCGACCAAAAGACGGCCATGACCTACTGCAAAGCCATCGTCGATCAGGCGGTGGCGCTCGGCTGCCCTTCGATCATCGGCCCCGTCTACTCCGTCGTCGGTAAGGCCGATGCGGTGCCCGCTCCGCAGCAGAAAAAGGAGTGGGCCCTAGTCGTGAAAAACCTCAAGGTGCTCGCCAAGTACGCGCAGGAGCGCGGCGTGACGATCTGCGTCGAGCCGCTCAATCGCTTCGAGACCGATTTCCTCAATACCTGCGACCAAGGCCTCAAGCTCATCAAGGATGTCGGTTCGCCCGCGCTAAAGCTGCATCTCGACACTTTTCACATGAACATCGAGGAGAAGGACTCCGCCGCAGCCATCAAGAAAGCCGGCAAGCTCCTCGGCCACTTCCACGCCTGCGGCAGCGATCGTGGCACGCCCGGCAACGACCACATCGACTGGGCTCCCATCGTAAAGGCCCTCAAGGCCGTCCGCTACACCGGCCCGGTCGTCATCGAATCCTTCACCACCGATGTGAAGGTGATCGCCCGCGCCGCCGCCATCTGGCGCACCATCGAGCCCAAGCGCGACGACATCGCGATCAAGGGCGTGAAGTTCCTCCGCAAAGCGCTCGCCTGAGCGTCGCGAGTTGCCCGAGTTTCGAGCAACCCCGTGCCTGCGGGGTGCGTCAATCTACCGCCCGCCGCTCCCTGCGGCGGGCGTCCTTTACCCAGATCATATCCAGTTCCCCGTCGCCCATGAAAACGCCCCGCCTCCTCGCCTTCCTCCTCTCGCTGGCGACCTCCGTGTTTGCCGCCGATGCCGCTCCCAAAATTTCCGCAGCCGATGCCGCCAAGCTCGTGGAATCCGGCAAGGCCGTACTTGTCGATTGCCGTGAGCCCGCCGAATACGCCGAAAATGGCGTGGCCAAGCCTGCCGTGCTGCTACCCAAGAGCGACTTCGACGCCGATCAGAAGAAGTGGAAAGAGTTTCTCGAGCAAAACAAGGGCAAGCAGATCATCGTCTACTGCCGCTCTGGCGGTCGTGCCGGCACGGTCGCCGGCGCGCTCAAACAGCGAGGCATCGATGCTGTGAACGCCGGTGGACTTAAAGATTGGACAGCCGCTGGCCTCCCCACTCGCAAGGCCGAGGAAAAGAAGTAACCAAGCTGCCAAGTGAGCGGCGAGCGGCGGGGGCCCATAGAATCTGCCCCGCCCTCGCCCTCGCAGCTTCATCCGCCAATGAGCAGCGCCACGTGCTCCACTGCCTCAGCCTCCTCCGATGTCTGACGCGCTCGATTCGCCCCTCGTACCGCCAGCGCTGCGCGATGCCCTGAAGCTCGCGCCCAATAACCCGCCTCTCCTTGCGCACGTAGCCGATCTCGTGCTGCGCCAGGGCGGGTTCGTCGAGGCCGAGACGCTCTTCAGGCGCGCGCTCGCGCTCGATGCGCGCAATCAGGAGGCCAGACTGGGCCTCGCCACCGCGTTTTTCCAGCAGGGCAAATATGGGCCAGCCCACGTGATCGTGGAGCAGATGGCCAAGGCACCCGATGTCTCGCCGCGAGCCCTGCTCCTCCATGCCCGGCTCGCGCTCCATGCCGGCGAGCCCCGACTCGCTGCGCAGGAATACCTTCGCGCCCGTGCGGCCGATGCCACGCTCGTCGATAGCGAGCTGGAGGCCGAGCTGGCGCCCTACCTGCCCAAGCGCCCGGCACCCACCCTCCCCAAGGCCCCCGCCCCTCGGCCGCCACAGGCCGAGGAATCGATCTCGCCCTTTTCCGACGACCCGGACGAACGCGATGAACCAGCCGACTCGTTTGGTGTGGAAGATCGCGAACCGCTTCCCAGTGGCGACCTCCCAGGCGACGCCTCCGCCGCCGAGCCCGAGCGCCCAGATCTCACCTTCGCCGATGTCGGCGGGATGGATGCGGTGAAGGAGGAAGTGCGGATCAAGATCATCCTACCCCTCCAGCAGCCCGATCTCTTCAAAGCCTACGGCAAGAAAGCCGGCGGCGGCATCCTGCTCTACGGCCCTCCCGGCTGCGGCAAGACTTTCCTCGCCCGCGCCACCGCGGGCGAGGTGAAGGCAGGCTTCCTCGCCATCGGCATCAGCGACGTGCTTGATATGTGGATCGGCCAGAGCGAGAAAAACCTCCACGCGATCTTCGAGCAGGCCCGCACACACAAGCCCTGCGTGCTCTTTTTCGACGAGGTCGATGCCCTCGGCGCCAACCGCACCGACATGCTCAAGAGCGGCGGCCGCCAGCTCATCAACCAGTTTCTCTCCGAGCTTGATGGCGTCTCCGCCACCAACGAGGGCGTCCTCATCCTCGCCGCCACCAATGCCCCGTGGCACCTCGACCCCGCCTTTCGCCGGCCGGGCCGCTTCGATCGCATCCTCTTCGTGCCTCCGCCCGACCAACCCGCCCGCGCGGCCATCCTGCGCCTGCTCCTCAAGGGCAAACCTACCGCGGAAATCGATTTCGACGGCCTGGCCAGGAAGACCGAAGGCTTTTCCGGCGCCGACCTCAAAGCCGTCGTCGATCTCGCCGTCGAGGAGAAGCTCCGCGAGGCCATGAAGTCGGGCAAGATCCAGCCTGTCGCGAGCCGCGATCTCGCCGAGGCGGCCAAGCGCCACAAGCCCACCGTGCGTGACTGGTTCCAGACCGCGCGCAACCACGCTCTCTACGCCAATCAGAGCGGCCTGTACGACGACATCCTCGCGTACCTGAAAATCTCGAAATGAGCGCGCACCTCGAACGCGCGCGCCTCCTGCTCGCGCAATCGCGCCCGGCCGATGCCGAGCGCGAGGCCCTCGCCGCGCTCGCTCTCGAGCCCGGCAATCCCAACGCCCTCGCCATCCTCGCGCTCAGCCGCGTCAACCTGCGCAAACCCGACGCCGCCATCGCGGCTGCGACCGAGGCCGTCGGCATCGCGCCCGACCACGCCTACTTTCACTACGTCCACGCCTTTGTGTTACACCAGGCGCAGGATCAGCGAAAGGCCTTCGTCGCCATCCAGGAAGCGCTGCGTCTCGACCCGCACGACGCGGACTTCTTCTCCCTGCTCGCCGCTATCGAGATCGCTCGCAGCCGCTGGTCGGAGGCACTTGCCGCCGCGGAGCAGGCCCTCGCCATCAACGCCGAGCACGTCGAGGCCGCCAACCTGCGCGCCATGGCCCTCATCGGCCTCGGTCGCAAGGACGAGGCGATGCAAACGGTCGACTTCGCCCTGCAGCGTGAGCCGGATAATGCCATGTCTCACTCCAACCAGGGGTGGAACTGCCTGCACAAAAACGACCCAAAGGCGGCGCAGGTGCACTTCCGTGAAGCCCTTCGCCTCGATCCCGAGCTGGATCATGCGCGTACTGGCCTGCTCGAGGCGCTCAAGGCACGCAATCCCATCTACCGGGGCATGCTGGCCTACTTCATGTGGATCGGCCGGCAGAGCGCCAAGTTTCAGTGGGCCTTCGTCATCGGCACGCTGCTCCTTTTCCGCGTCGTCCAGCGACTGCCCGATCTCCATCCCGGCTTCTGGGTGCTGGTCGGCCTCGGCTACCTCTTCATCTACCTGTCGTGGACCGCTGTTCCCATGTTCAACCTGCTGCTGCGGCTCGATCGCTTTGGCCGCTACGTGCTCACGGCGGATCAGCGCATGGGCAGCAATTGGTTTGGCCTCACACTCCTTGCCTCCATCGGCTGCTTCATCGCCAGCATCTTCATCGCAGCGCCATGGCCGCTCGTCGCAGGCTTCATGTGCCTAGCGCTCACCATCTGCGTCTCGGCAACTTTCCTCCGCACCGAGAAACACCGGCTCATCCTGGGCGTGGCTACCCTGGCACTCGCCGCAATCGGCGCTTATGCCTGTCATCTCACCTACCAAGAACAGCAGGAAGCCCTCACCTACATCGGCCACTTCGGCAACGGCTTCCTAGCCTTCCAGATCGGCAGCATGTTCCTGCGCCGCTAGGCGTTGCTACACGTAGCCGGAGACGGCGGTGAAACGAGGCTTGGCCAATGCCGGCCATGCCAGCCTATCCTACTACGGGCAGAGTTCGACGGTCGCGTCTATTGCGCAAAGAGAGCCGCGGCGCGAAACATCACCACGCAGTTGGATCCGTCTTCCGTGCGGAGCCACTGCGGCTTAAGCGCACGAAATTCTCTATTGATCGCATCGTGCAGGCCGCCGACTTCGATCACCACGATGCCATGCGGTAATAGCCGGTCGCGTGCTTGGCGCAGGAGTTTGCGTACGATGATGAGCCCATCGGCCCCGCCGTCGTGCGCCATGCGAGGCTCCGCCGCAAACTCGGGCGCCTGGCCATCCACATGCGCGCTCGGCTCGTACGGCGGATTGCTGAGGATGATATCGTACTTCGCCATGGGCACCGCGTCGAAGACATCGCTGCGATAGAGCGACAGGCAGCTCTCCAGCTGGTGCTCGCGCACGTTGATCCTAGCAACCTCGATCGCATCGGGTGAAAGATCACACGCATCGACCTTGGCAAATTTGAACTGATGGGCCAGCAGGATAGCAAGGCAGCCCGAGCCCGTACAAACATCGACGACTTGCCTCACCTGGGTCTTAGGAGGGAGGAAAGATGCCAGTGTCGGGATGAGTTCGAGAAAATAACTGCGTGGGATGATCACCCGTTCATCGACATAGAAACGGTGCTCACCGAGCCATGCCTCGCGGGTCAGATAGGCTGCGGGCACGCGCTCCAGCACACGGCGGCGCAGCATCTGCTCCGCCTTGGCACGCTCTGCGACGGTGAGCCTTCGCGCGAGCACGCGCTCGTCGCTATCCAGCGGAAGCTCGAGCGTGCGCAGCAGCAGGTACAGCATCTCGTCGTGCGCATTGGTCGCCACCTGGCCAAACGCCAAGTCGGAGCTCTCTCCAAGCGCTTCCGCAAAGGCCAACCAGTCGCCGAGGGTCGCCAGCGCGGCGAGTGCTGCGGGCGCGAAAGGGTCAGTCCTTTTTGCCATCGGCAGGCGCTACGACGTGCGCATGGTTCTTGATATGATCTGGGCAGTAGCACTGGTCGCCGGCGCATTGCGAACAGTAGCGGAAATCGAGCTGCGGATGTGACTTATCCGTCTTGCCACAGACATGGCACACATGACGCGGTTGCTCCACCTCGGCTTCCCGCTCCACGCGCCGCGCCGCCTGCTTCTGGCGATATTTCGCTTCCGTGAGGAAATGCCGCGCAAAGAAAAGCAGGAATGCCACCACCGCCGCGCCGATCTGCAGCTTGGTCGGCAAACCGCCCACCACGAACTCGTAGCCTCCGAGCGCCAGCGAAACCAGCGCAAGCCACTTCACCTTCACCGGCAGGAGCCCGAAGAGCATCAACTCGAAGTTCGGATTCATCACCGCAAACGCCATGAAGACCGATCCGATGATATACGTATTGGCGACAGCGACCGGGTAATTGATCGTAAGAAAGGATACCGCGATCGTGAGGACAAAGCTCGTGAAGAGAAACGCGTTGAAGCGGAATGCGCCCCATTGCTCCTCCAAAGCGTTGCTCATCATGTAGAACAGCGACCAGAAGAACACCAAGAAGACGTAGCCAAAGAGCGACTTCGGCAACGGCACAAAAAACATAAAGGTGCAGATCCGCCACCACTCCCCTTCCCAGAGTGAAGCCGGCCAGAAGATCAACCGAGTCGGATCGACGAGTTGCGCCAGCGTAGCCAGCACCACCGCCACCTGCCCGATCACGATATAGAGGGCCAGGTTGTGAACCGCAAAGCGGCCGAAGATCCGTTCGAGACGATCAAGGAAAGACATCGTAAGCCCCGACGAAAAACGCTCCCTTCGCCCACGTCGAGCGCAAGCGTGGCTGGATTTCCGAGCAATTTTTCTTACGCTGCGACCTGCGCATCGTCACTTCCCCTGCACGCCGAGAGCACGCTTTCGTGCACTCGGGCGTCGATGTTACGGCCGCAGACAGGTACCACCACGGAGCGTGCCATGACCTTGCCAGCGAGCACGGCGGCGAGAGCGGCGGCGCCAGCACCCTCCACCACGGCCCCGCTCGTGCGCGCCAGCAGGGCGATCGCGTGGGCGAGTTCACGTTCGGTGACGGTGACGGTCGCGTCGACCAGCGCGGCTGCGGTGGCAAAGGTTTTATCGCCCACCCGCGCCACCGCCAAACCGTCGGCCAACGTGTGGCCAAGGGATATCAGGGTCGGCCTCCCGGCGCGCAACGAAGCGCCGAAGCCCGCCGCCACCTCAGGCTCAACGGCAATCACGCGCACGTTAGGCCGCAGGCCCTTCACCGCTGTGACAACGCCTGCCAGCAAGCCGCCGCCGCCGACGGGCACCACGACCGTATCGACGGCGTCCGCCTGCTCCAAAAACTCCAGGGCCATCGTACCTTGACCGGCGATCACGCGAGGATCGTCGAAGGGGTGCACGAGCGTCGCGCCCGTGGCGGCGGCAAGAGCGAGCGCGTGAGCCTGTGCCGCGTCAAAGTTGGCGCCATGGAGCACCACCTGCGCACCGAGTCCACGACAACGCACGATTTTTACCTCGGGTGCGCTGAGGGGCATGACGACGGTCACACGCACGCCAAGCTGGGCGCCATGGTAGGCGAGCCCGAGCGCGTGATTGCCGGCGGACGCGGCGAGGACGCCACGGGAGCGCTCCTCCTCCGTGAGACAGAGCAGCGCGTGCCGCGCTCCACGTTCCTTGAACGAGCCGGTGCGCTGAAGGTCGTCCCGCTTGAGCCACACGGTCATACCCGCGAGTTCGGAGAGTGCCGGCGCAATCGCGCAGGGAGTCAGACGAAGCCCGTGCGCGAGGCGCTCCCGGGCGGCGATGACGTCGGCAAAGCCGAGTACAGGCTGATTTGGTGTATACATGGAAGTGAGGCAGGAAGGAATCTGGGAAAACAAAAAGCCCTGAGCGGAGGCGCTCAGGGCTTTGGAAGATCGAGTGACTTGTTGGTCTCGTTATGCAGTCACGCGCCGCCGCCCTGATTCGGAGCGAATCATAATGATGGCAGCGATAATGATGGCGCGGAGGCTCATGGATGGACTGACGCTAAGGAAAGCTGGAAGTAGAAGTTTGTCGAGGCAGTTCAGACGCCGCGATGGGTCATTACTTCTTCGGAAGCGTGACCGCCGGCGTTGCGGCAGGCGCCTCGGAAGCGGCGGCGGGGGCCGGGAGCGAGGCGCGGAGTTGCATCGCACGCATCGACCAAGCACCCATCGGATCGATCTGCATCAACAACTCGGAGAGCTTCGTAGCCTCATCGGCTTTGCCGCCCTCGACAGCGAGGCTCATGAGGTGGTAGCCGGCCTCGCCCCGGAGGGACTTGAGCTGGGTGGCATCGTTGGCGATGGCGCTCAGCTCCGCAGTAGCCTCAGCGGCCTTGCCAGATTGCACCTTGGCAATGGCTCGCCCGAGCTTGGCACGAGCGGCGAGCGGGTCGTTTTTGAGAATCGCGATGGCCTTGTCATAGGCCGCGATGGCATCGGCGTGCTTGCCGGCGGAATAGGCCTCGTCGGCGATACGGATCTGCGCCACGCCGGCAAGGGGGTCCTCGCCATTGGCGGCGCTAAAAGATTTCAGCTGCTCGGTCGTGGTCGCAGCCGCGTAAGCCTTTTGCACTTCGAGCTTCTTCTGCTTCTGCAGGTAGCCATAGAGGCCGTTGCCGGCGATGGCGATCACCACGATCACGCAGCCGCCGATAATCAGTCCGCGGTTCTTCTCCCAAAAGGCCTCGAGCTTGTCCTCAAATGACATCGCCGCCGATAGATCGACCGGCACGAGATTACGGTCGTCACCGGCGGGCTTGGGGGAGGAAGGATTAACGGGCGAGGTCATGCGGACGGGTTTGGACTTTGGAAACCTTAAGGAAGAACACATCCCACCTCCCCTGTAAATGCAGGAAATCGCGCCCCCTCCTCATCCGCCGGAGGGCCACCCCACTCTTAAATCGCTTAAACTTCCCACTCCTAGCGCCTTCAGTACCGCCACCCCACTCCCAACCCTCCCGCATCTCCCCAACCCTAGCGGCGCTCCTCGATGAAAAAGACGTAGCAACTGGCGAACATCACCAAAGGCTCGGAGGCTTTGCCCGGAGCGAGGGCAAAGATCTTATCTGCAAACGGCGCTTTCAGATCCTCCCGTTTGAGCCAGCCGTAGTCGCCCCCCTTGCTGGCGGAGGCACGAGCTTCGCTGAGTTCGCGAGCGAGATCGGCAAAAGCCTCGCCTGCTTGCAGCCGCGCATGGACGGTGCGCTCAGCGCGGGCCTTGAGCGCAGCATCGCTCTCGCCGTCTCGACGCCGGAGTTCGATCAGACGCACGTGGACTTCCGCCGCGGACGGAGCCGGCTCCAGCCGCGCCGCGAGATCTACGCGATACTCGCGCAACGTCTTGTTTTGCTGCCGAAGATGTTCGAGAAAAGCACGTCGATCGCCGCCAAAACGCTGAGCAATCTCTTCGGAAACAGCCCGGTCGACTACCGTATCAGACGGAGCCGCGGTCTGTGCCACAAGGGCGACGGTGAGCAGCGGTAGGGTGACGCCGAGGCGCAGGCAGCGAGGAAATGTCGTCATGGGGGAGAACGGGGCGTGATTCATTCCGCGACACTCGAGGCACCACTAAAGTTCCAGCGATCACAAGAATTCTCACCGCAAATGCGGTGAAGGTGAGGCTGATCACGCAACGAGGCTGGGCCGCTCAAGCCACCATCTAGGAGCGTCAAAGGACTTAAAACGACGGAATCAACCCACCACCGAGCGGCCAGCGCGGGCAGCACTTTTTCGGCTGAGCCGCGGATCACGCTGAAACCAAAAGGGGCATCGGTGGCGTCGAGGTCGACGAGCACCTTTTTGGCGTGGAAGCGGGCGCGTTTCACGAGGCTTGCGGCAGGGAAGACCGTGAGGGAGGTGCCGACGACGATCACGCGGCTGGCGGTGGCGACCTCGGCTTCGGCCTCAGCGAAATGATGCACCTCTTCGCCGAACCAGACGATGTGCGGCCGGAGCTGGCCGCCGGCGGGGCAGCAGTCGCCGAGATGGATGGGGGCGGCACCGATGGATCGAATGCAAGCAGGGTCGTGGGTGCTGCGCGCTTTCGTCAGTTCGCCGTGGAGGTGGACGATCCGGGAGGAGCCAGCGCGCTCATGGAGGTCGTCGACGTTTTGTGTGATGACTACGACATCGTAGCGCTGCTCGAGAGCGGCGATGGCGCGGTGGCCGTCGTTGGGCTGGGCGGCGGCGGCTTGGGCGCGGCGCTGGTTGTAGAAGTCGAGGACGAGGGCGGGATTCTTTGCCCAGGCTTCGGGCGTGGCGACATCTTCAATGCGATAGCGGGCCCAGAGGCCGGCGGCATCGCGGAAGGTGGCGAGGCCGCTAGGGGCACTGAGGCCCGCGCCGCTCAGGACGACGATCTTGCAGGGATCGATGTCGGGACGGCTCACACAGGTGCGGCCTAGTCGAAGACCACGGTCTTGTTGCCGTAGACGAGGACGCGGCTTTCGAGGTGCCAGCGGACGGCCTGAGCGAGAATCATTTTCTCGAGGTCGCGGCCTTTGCGAATGAGGTCTTCGACGTCGTGGCGGTGGGTTACGCGGGCGACATCCTGGTGGATGATAGGGCCCTCGTCGAGGTCGCGGGTGGCGTAGTGGGCGGTGGCGCCGATGAGCTTCACACCGCGCGTGTGCGCTTGGTGGTACGGCTTGCCGCCGGCGAAGGCGGGAAGGAAGGAGTGGTGAATGTTGATCACCGGGCGGGCAAACTTGGTGAGGAAGTCGGCGGAGAGCACCTGCATGTAGCGGGCGAGGACGACGAGTTCGACACCGAGCTTGGCGAGGAGCGCGAGCTGTGCGCCTTCCGCGGCGGCCTTGGTCTCGGCGGTGACCGGGATGTGGTGAAAATCGAGGCCGTAGGCGCGCGCGGCGCCGCCGAGGTCGGCGTGGTTGCTCACGACGGCGACGAGGTCGCAATTGAACTCGCCCGCCTTCCAGCGGAGCACGAGGTCGTGGAAGCAGTGATCGGCCTTGGAGATGAAGAGCGCGACACGCTGGCGCTGAGAGGAGACCGCCACGCGCACCTGCATGCCGAGGGACTCGGCAAAAACCTTGAAGTCCGCAGCGTCGCGCTCGGCGACACCAGCAGCGCCGACGGGCGTCCACTCCACGCGCTGGAAGAAGATACCCGCGGCTTGGTCGTGGTGCTGGTCGGCGTGGCGGATATTGCCACCGCGCGCAAAGATCCAGCCCGACACCCGGGCCACGAGGCCGGGCTGGTCGGGACCGTGCAGGAGCGCGATAAGAGTCGGAGCGGCGGACATAGAGGCAGATATACAGCCGGAAAGGTGCCGGGAGCGCAAGAGCGTGGTGGGGGAACGAGATGTGGGCGAAAGCTGTTGTATGTGTTAGGGGGTTAGGTATTAGGTACACCCTTGGGCTTGCCTCGAAAAAATGGTCGTCTACTTAGGCGACTTCGATGATGTTTTTCGTTGGCTAGTTTAAGGCCACAGGTGAACGTTATCCGAGCGAGCTGTGGCGTCTCGTTGGGTTATAGAACTTCTCGATGTAATCGAAGACGGTAGGTTCGGCGGCTCGTCGACTGGCCGGGACGACCGCGTCAAGGCCGGTCTCGGTTTTCAACGTGATCCAAAACGATTCTATCGTCGCGTCGTCGTAGTACTTGCCGCGGCGGCTCATGCTGCAAACCAAACCGGCGGCAGCCAGCGCCGCGGCGTATTCGTGGCAGGCATATTGGACGCCACGGTCGGAGTGATGCAGCAGGTCTTTCGCGGGTTTGCGGTGGCGCGACGCCGCCTCGAGCGCCGTGGGGACCAGGCTCAGAGGCATGGTGGGACCGCACGTCCAGCCGACGACGCGCCGGCTCCATACGTCCAGGATGGCCGCGAGATAGAGCCAGCCCTCACCGGTTTCGATGTAGGTGATGTCGGTCATCAATCAATGCCTAGTTGGGACCCGTCGGCGCCGTGGCCGTGGCGAGGAGGTTTTCGGCCGGCGGATGCGCATGGCGGATGTCGGTCGTGCGGGGCCGGCGGCGATGCTTTTTGCGACCTCGCATTCCGCGCGCCTTCATAAGCCGCACACAACGTCGCTTGGTGATGGGCGTGCCCACTTCGTGCAGCTCTTCCACGATGCGTGGCGAACCGTAGTTCTTGCGGCTGCGGCTGTGCTCCGCTACTCCGAAAAATGATCACACCAAGCCCGCCGTCTCCTCAAAGCCGCACCAGAGATTCATGATCTGCACGGCTTGGCCGCTGGCGCCCTTTACGAGGTTGTCCTCGACGGAGGTGATCACAAAGTTGCCGGTGCGCGGGTCGTGCACGGCGGACATATCGATGCGGTTGGTGCCGACGACGTGCGCGGTGTCGGGCGTCTCTCCGCTCGGGAGGATCTGCACGAAGGGCCGGCCAGCGTAGGCCTGCTGCCATGCGGCGTAGAGCTGCTCGATCGTGCCGCCGGGCGCTGAGGGCACGGTGATCGTCGTTGCGATGCCGCGCCGCATCGGCGCGAGGTGCGGGTTGAACTGGATGACAGTGGGCGCGCCAGTGTGCAGCGCGAGCTGCTCCTCGACCTCGGCGAGGTGCCGGTGTTTCACGAGGCCGTAGGCTTTGATGCTCTCGGCGCGCTCGACAAAGAGATACATCTCTTCGGCCTTCTTGCCTGCGCCGCTCACGCCGGAGTAGGAGTTTACCACGATATGCTCGCGTGTGATCACGTTGGCCTTGAGCAGGGGGACGAGCGGCACGAGGATGCTCGTCGGGTAGCAGCCAGGCGAGGCCACGAGCTTCACCTCGTTTTTCCAGGCAGGATTGGTGAGCTCCGGCAGCACGAAGCGCGCGCTCGGCAGCAGATCGGGCGCGTGATGCTCTCCGTAGTACTTCTGGTAGGTCTCGAGCTTCGCGATACGGAAATCGGCGCTCAGGTCGATGACCCGCTTGCCCCCGGCCACGAGAGCTTTGGCGTACGTGGCCGCTGCACCATGGGGCAGCGCGAGGAAGAAGAGGTCGATGTCGCTCGCCGCCAAGGCCGCGGGGTCGGAGTCGGTGAATTTCAGGCCTTTGTCCGCACCGCGCACTGAGGGAATCACCGACGCCAGCGGCTTGCCCGCCTGCGACCGCGATGTGACCGCCGCGAGCGTCACCTTAGGGTGATTGAGCAGCAGTTTGACCAGCACTTCTCCCGAATAACCGGACGCGCCAACGATTCCGACTTTCATAAGTCGCCCACACTCGCCTACACCTCAGCCAGAATCCAGTGGATTTCATCCATGTGGTCACGCAGTGACACACATGTTACAACGAGCACTGTTAAAAACACTCCCGCCAAGGCTGGCGCCCGGGATGGCGGCAGGTGCTAAACTTTTAATCACTATGTTTTTAGAAGGTGTACGAGTAAGCCAGACTCACTACGCCGCGGCCCACGGCGGCGGAGTTCTCCTCCTTTGGAAGGTCACCTTGCTTACTGAAGTTGTTGTCACCCCGAGTGTAGCTCCAACCCAACGAGACCTTGGACTTCGCTGAGACCTGAAACGGGATGGAAACGCCGACCGACCAATAGTCGCCCCAGCTCTTCGTATCGGGCAGCGAATCTTCCACCGAGTTTTCCCACTTGTAAGTACCAATGGTGCCTAAAAGGTTCACTTCCGTGCCTAAGTCACTGAGTGGGAACGCATAAACCGCATTCAGCTCTGCCGTGGGACCCTCCAGCATGAGATCGTAATAGACCTTGGGTGTGAGGCGCAGGCCACTGAAGGTGTAATTAAGGGCCACGCTCGGCTCGAATGTGTGCTTATAGAGCCCGTTCGACTTCTTGGCGCCCGGATAGGTGTACCAAGTAGCACCAACAGCAACGGATGAAGCCTCACCCAAGCTAACATCATAACTGCCATAGAAATCGAACTCCGGATCCGAGTCCCCCGAGGTCTGCCGCTCCAGCGAGGTGCTCGCCCACACGCCAGCGGTAAGATCGCCGTAAGTCATTTCGACGGTCGGCTGGAAGGATTCTCCACTTAGCCGCACACCCCTGAACATATACTGTGAGACCACGGACGGCGTCACCGTCCACTCCGGCGCGGCCGAAGCCGCTGGCACTACCTGGGCGTGCGCCAACGGCAGCTCGGCCAGAAACGCTCCGACTAAAGCAAAAAACAACGGCTTATTCATTGGTATTTTTAATCAAAATTATGACTTCGATGAATTTAATACATGTAGGGCCCTTCATGCTCTAAAGAACCATTCAGTTACTTCATTCATGCATTTTCATAGTAAACCCAACCTCTTTTCTCTTACATTTCACCTCATTTTTTCTTTTTCCCCACCTAGCCGGACCGTTCCGGAGGTATCCCAAGCGCCCTGCGCCATGTCATAACATCCCACCCCTACCCCAGCGTTGGCAAGGATGCTGCTAAATCAGTGCCGAAGTCGGCTCACGCCAGCTTCGAACACTACACAAACCCTCCCTCCAAGCCCAATGAATACACGTTTGAAACTCGCAGCGGTTGCCTCTCTCGCGGCCTCCGTGACTGCCTTCGCTGACGTCAAAGTGAACGATAATTTCTCGGTCAACGGTTACGCCGTTGGTTCGTGGACCACGACCGACCCGGATGTGGGCTCGAAGACGGAGACGTATTTCAAGAACGGCACGCTCTTCGGCGCGACCGATGCAGTGAAGCTGGGCCTGCTGGGCACCTCGGGCCCGATCAGCGCCTACGGCTCGATCCTCTATCTCCCGGCCGCCGGCTCCACCAACGAGGCCGGTCTCCTCGATGCCTACGTGACCTACGATACGGGCGCGGGTGTGAAGATCACGGGCGGCAAGTACCTCAGCTACCTGGGCTACGAGGCCTTCGACCCGATCAACATGGCGCAGCTGACCTACGGCTACACCATCTTCGCGATCCCGGCCTACCACACGGGCGCCAAGATCGACTGGGCTCCGAGCAAGACCCTCTCCTTCGGCCTCTCCGTCACCGACTCCGTGTTTGGTGGCGCCAAGGGCTTCTTCGAAGGTGACCGTGAGTACAGCGACGACCTCGGCTTCGAGGCCGTCATGACCTACACGGGCATCGACAAGCTCACGATCTTCGCCGGCATCGCCTCCGAGGATACGCACAACGCTACCGACAAGCTCTTCATCTTCGACCTCTGGGCCAGCTACAACGTGACCGACAAGCTCACGATCGCCGGCGAGTTCGATGTGCAGAACGGCAACAACGGCGACTCCGACAAGGGCTGGCTGGCCTTCGCCAGCTACAAGTTCTCGGACCAGTTCTCCACCGCCTTCCGCGTCTCGGGCTTCGAGGGCGACAACGGCGACAGCGACACCAAGTGGACCGTCGCTCCGACGATCACCCTTTCGCCCAATGTCTCGCTCCGCGGCGAAGTCTCCTTCGCCGATGGCGACCGCTGGGGCAAGTACACCTTCTTCGGTGTGCAGGGCGTGATTAAGTTCTAAGTTTGCGAGCGCCGGCTGCCACAAGCAGCCGGCGCTTTTTCTGCCAGGTTGTTCGCGTGTTCTCTGGCGGCGTCCACGCTGCCCCTCCAGCCCGGAGCTTGTGCCCCGCTTACCGCTCCGGTTTCACCCCCCTCACCCGCTTTTTCAAGCAGTCTGATCCCACTTCCCGCGGATCGCGTGGCTACTGCCATGCCCACCCGGCCCGCTCACTCACCCTTCTCCTCCTAGCCATGACCAAGAAATTCACCTCACTCCTCAGCGCCGGCGCGTTCGCGCTCGGTGCTTCGTTCGCCTCGATGGCGCACGCCGCCGAGACCGTCAAGGTCGGCGTCCTTCACTCGCTCTCGGGCACGATGGCGATCAGCGAGACCTCGCTGCGCGACATCCTTCTCTTCACCTTCGACGAGATCAACGCCAAGGGCGGCGTGCTCGGCAAGAAGATCGAGCCCGTCGTCGTCGATGGCGCCTCCAACTGGCCGCTTTTCGCCGAGAAAGCCAAGCAACTCCTCGAGCAGGACAAAGTGGCCGTGACCTTCGGCTGCTGGACCTCCGTCTCCCGCAAATCCGTTCTCCCCGTCTTTGAGAAGAACAACGGCCTCCTCTTCTACCCGGTGCAATACGAGGGCGAAGAAGAGTCGCAGAATGTCGCCTACACCGCCGAGGCGGTCAACCAGCAGGCCACGCCGGCGGTCGACTACTACCTCAAGGAGGGTAAGAAGAAATTCTACCTTCTCGGCTCCGACTACGTCTATCCTCAGACCACCAACCTCGTCCTCCTCGAGTACCTTCTCTCGAAGGGCGTGAAGCTGGAAAACATCGGCGGTGGCTTCCGCAAGGATGGCTCCGGCAAGATCATCTCGGCCGGCAAGTACACTCCGTTTGGCCACACCGACTACCAGCAGATCATCGCTGAGATCAAACAGTTCGCCGCCTCCGGCGATGCCTGCGTGATCTCGACCCTCAATGGTGACACCAACGTGCCCTTCTTCAAGGAGTACGCCGCCGCCGGCCTCACCGCCGAGACCTGCCCCGTTGTTTCCTTCTCCATCTCCGAGGACGAGTTCCGTGGCCTTCCCGCCAAGCAGCTCGTCGGCCAGCTCGGCTGCTGGACGTACTTCCAGTCGATCGATACGCCCGCCAACAAGAAGTTCGTAGCCGACTTCCAGGCTTGGCTGAAGAAGAGCACCGTCCCCGGTATCGTGAAGGAAGGCCGTGTGACCTGCTCGCCGATGGTGCTCTCCTACGTCGGCGTGTATCTCTGGAAAGCCGCAGTCGAGAAGGCTGGATCTTTCGAAGTCGACAAGGTCCGCGCTGCTTGGAAGTCCGGCATCTCGTTCGACGGCCCCGGCGGCAAGGTCACCACGCAGAAGAACATGCACCTGACGAAGAACGTGTTCATCGGCGAGACCAAGGCCGACGGCCAGTTCAAGATCGTCAGCAAGTTTGAGAACGTCTACGGCGAGCCCTGGCTGAAGGGTAAGTTCAAGTAAGACGTCGCTCACGCAGCCCGTCTTTTGAGGTGCGCGCTTCCTGCGTGCTCCTCGTAAAATCACCCAAGGGCGGGCGTCAAAAAACGCCCGCCCTTTTTCGTTTGGCACGCCTCTAGCACTAATGCCTCGCCCCTTAATGATGAATTTTATTGCTCGATGGATTCGCCCCCTATGCGCGGCACTCCTGCTACTCGGCGCCTGCGCCGCACCGCTCTCCGCCGCCGATAGCCCCCGCCAGATCATCGCTCGCGCCGCGCTCGCGGAAGACTCGGGCCAGCAGCGCACCCTCATCGGCTCGCTCGCGGGCCAGGGCGATCCCGCCATCGCCGTGCTCCTGGAAGCCTGGCGCACCGACCAGCTCTTCATTGCCTCCGCGCCTGATGGCGCGAAGACCGTCGTGCAGCTCACGGGCGAAAGGGACGACGCGGGCACCCAGGCTGCGACGCGCGTGGATACCGGCGCGGCCTTGCCCGCCCGTCTCGTCATCGCCGACCTCAAGGCCGTCGAGCACACCTCCTCGCTCCGCCGCGCAATGAAGGCCGTGCTCGATCTCGCCGATCTCGCCGCACCCGAAGCCGCCAAGCGCATCAAGGCGATCAACACCATCGGTCTCGCGCAGGACGTCGAAAAACTGCCCGCCCTCCAAGCGCGCCTGCAGGTAGAGACCGACGAAGGCGTAAAAGACGCTCTCCGTCAGTCTATCGCCATCGCGCAGCTCAAGTCGGAGTCCGACGAGGTAAAGATCGCTGCTCTTGCCGAGCTCAAACAGCTCACGCCGCTCGCCAGCGCCGATTTTATCAATCGCGCGATCAAGGAAGCCGAGGCCGCCGGCAAGACCGCCGTGGTCAAGGCGGGCAAAGACGCCATCCGCGCCGTCGAAGGCCACCGATCCTCGGTTGATTTTTTTGGCACGCTCTTCCGCGGTGTCTCACTGGGCAGCATCCTGCTCGTCGCAGCGCTAGGACTTGCGATCACGTTCGGCCTGATGCGCGTCATCAACATGGCGCACGGCGAGATGATCGCGGTCGGAGCCTACACCACCTATGTCGTGCAGAACATCTTCGGCGCAGGCATCGTGATACCCTTTTTCGGACTCAGTCTGCCGATCTTCGGCCTCGACCTCAAAGGCGCAGCTTACCAGTGGTACTTTATCGTCTCGCTCCCGCTCGCCTTTATCACGGCAGCCCTCGTGGGCATCGCGTTGGAGCGCTCAGTCATCCGCTTCCTGTACCGCCGCCCGCTCGAGAGCCTTCTCGCTACCTGGGGCGTATCTCTCGTGATGCAGCAGTGCCTGCGCCTGATGTTTGGCGCGAATAACGTCCAAGTCTCCAGCCCGAGCTACTTGAGCGGCAACTGGACGGTAAACGACATCATCTTCGGCTGGAACCGCGTTTTCGTGTGCGGCTTCGCGATTCTGATCGTCTTCGGCATGTGGCTCGTGCTGACCAAGACGCCTCTCGGCCTGCTCATCCGCGCCTCGATGCAGAATCGCACGATGGCCTCCTGCATGGGCGTGCGCACCGAGCGTGTGAACATGCTCACCTTCGGCCTCGGCTCTGGCCTCGCGGGTCTGGCGGGTGCGTTTCTCAGCCAGATCGGCAACGTCGGCCCCTCGCTGGGGCAGGGCTACATCATCGACTCATTCATGGTGGTGGTCGTGGGCGGCGTCGGCAGCATCGGAGGCACGATCCTGAGCGCCTTTGGCATCGGCGGCATCGATCAGGTGCTGCAGCAGTACCTACCTGATATCGCACCCGGGCTGGCCTGGGTGCCAGGCATCGGCGGCTTCCTTCAGAACTTGGCGCAGGATGCGGCCGTCTTCGGCAAGATCCTCGTCCTCGGCGGGATCATTCTCTTTCTCCAATGGAAGCCCGCCGGCCTCTTCGTCACCCGCAGCCGCAGCCTGGAGGATTGAGCCGATGAGCCACCACGTTCGCCGTATCGAATTTCTCTCCGTCGCGCTCGTCGCGGCGTTCTTCATCGTCGTCGTACCCTTGCTTCATTCGCAGGGTGTGATCTCCAATTTTACCATTGGCGTCTGGGGCAAGTACCTCTGCTACGCCCTGCTCGCGTTGTCGGTAAATCTCCTCTGGGGCTACACAGGTCTTCTGTCTCTCGGCCAGGCGCTCTTCTTCACACTCGGAGGCTACATGCACGGCATGTACCTCATGCGGATGATCGGCGACCTGGGGCAGTACAAAAAGCCCATCCCCGACTTCCTCGTTTTTCTCGGCTGGGAGCGGCTGCCTGCCTTCTGGGTGCCGTTTTCGAGCTTCTCCTTCGCGATCGCGATGGTGTTCGTCATCCCAGGCATCGTTGCCTACATCTTCGGCTATCTCGCCTTCCGCTCCCGCATCAAGGGCGTCTATTTCTCGATCCTCACGCAGGCTCTCACGTACGCCGCGTCGATCATGTTTTTCCGCAATAATCTCCTGCTGGGCGGAAACAACGGCTTCACCGACTTCAAGTTCATCCTGGGATACAGCCTTGCGGATCCAGCTACCGGCCGCTGGCTCTACATCGTCACTGCCTTCACGGTGCTGCTCACGTACCTTTTCTGCCGCTGGTTGAGCCGCACCAAGTTTGGCCTCGTGCAGCAGGCGATCCGCGATGGCGAGAACCGCGTGCTCTTCAGCGGCTACGCCACGGCGCACTTCAAGCTCTTCATTTTCGTCGTCGCCGCGATCATCGCTTCTGTCGGCGGCGCCCTCTATACGCCGCAAGTCGGCATCATCAATCCCGGGGAGATGCAAGCCGACAAGTCCCTCGAGGCCGTCGTGTGGGTCGCCGTCGGCGGCCGTGGCACGCTGCTCGGTCCGATCCTCGGCGCCGTCAGTATCAATGCCCTCAAAAGCTGGGCCACGCGAGCTTACCCCGATCTCTGGCTCATCATTCTAGGGGTGCTGTTTATCCTAGTGGTGCTCTTCCTTCCCGGCGGCCTCGTGAGCATTCCTGCCCGGCTCAAGGCCGCGTGGCACAAATTCTCCACCCGTCGCACCGCAGACCCCGAAGCGCCCCTGGCCAAGGCTGAAAATATGAAGGGCTGAAAGGCAAAATCCCGCCACTCACACCGCCGCACCCTTTAGCCTTCAGTCTTTAGCCCCCAACCAAGCCGATGCCTCATCCGCTCCTCACCGTCGAAGACGTCTCCAAGACATATGATGGCTTCAAGGCCATCACAAATCTCAACTTCTACCTCTATGAGGGTGAACTGCGCACCGTCATCGGTCCCAACGGCGCGGGCAAGTCGACGTTCTTCGATCTCATCACCGGCCGCGCCAAGCCCGACAAGGGCAAGCTCGACTTCGGCACGGACCCGGCCAACAGCCATGATCTCGCCGAACTCAACGAGTACGAGATCAACCGCCTCGGCATCGGGCGCAAATTCCAGACGCCGTCCGTCTACACCGAGCACACAGTCTACGACAACCTCGTGCTCTCTCTCAAGGGCCCCCGGGGCGTCTTCGCCTCCCTGTTTCATCGCCTCTCTTCCAGAGACCGCGATCGCATCGACGAGATTCTAAAGACCGTACGCCTCGATGCGAAGCGGGATTGGAAGGCAGGCCTCCTCGCGCACGGCGAAAAGCAATGGCTCGAGATCGGCATGCTGCTCGCCCAAGAGCCCAAGGTCCTCCTGGTCGACGAACCTGCCGCAGGCATGACCGATGACGAGACCGATCGCACCGGCGAGTTGCTCCTCTCTCTCGCCGGCAAGCACAGTCTCATCGTGATCGAGCACGACATGGCGTTTGTAAAACAGATCGCCCGTAACGGCCAGGTGACTGTCCTTCACCAGGGCACCGTCCTCTGCGAAGGTAAATTCGACGAAGTCCAATCCGACCAGAAGGTCCGCGAAGTCTACCTCGGCCGCGGCAAGCACGGCACCCGATGACCCCCCTCCTTCAAGTCTCCGGCATTGAAACCTACATCGGCGGCTCGCGCATCCTGCGTGGCGTCGATCTCGAAATCCACCCTGGCGAGGTCGTTGCGCTCATGGGTCGCAATGGCGTGGGCAAGACCACCACGCTTCGCTCCATCACCGGCGTGCTCCCGATCCGCGCCGGCAAGATCACCCTCGCCGGCCAGCCCATCGACACGCTGCCCATGGATGCCCGCGCGCGCGCCGGCATCGGCTACGTGCCTCAGGGCCGCGACATCTTTCCTCATCTCACGGTGGAGGAAAATCTCCACATCGGACTCGTCGTCCATGGCCGCAAAGGCGCCGCGGCCAAGGCCGGCCTCGAACGCGTCTACTCGCTCTTTCCTGTCCTCAAGGAAATGCTTTCCCGCAAGGGTGGCGTCCTTTCAGGCGGCCAGCAGCAGCAGCTCGCGATCGGCCGCGCCCTCCTCACCAATCCCAAGCTACTCATCCTGGATGAGCCCACCGAAGGCATCCAGCCGTCGATCATCGAGCAGATCGGCGACACACTGAAAAAGCTGAAGACGGAGGGCTTTGCACCCAATCCCAGCGAAGAGGTGCAAAACGCGATCAAGACACTCAAGGCCGAGGGCAAGCTTGCCATCCTCCTCGTCGAGCAGTTCGTCGATTTCTGCCGCGCCTGCGCGGATCGTTTCTACGCGATGGATCGCGGGGTGGTCGTGATCTCCGGTCCCATCGACACGCTCACCGACGCAGTCGTCAAAGAGCACCTGCAGGTTTGAGCTTTCTTCATTGGCTCTGCTCAGCGCAGAGTAGCGCTTCTTTTCCGTTATGCATCTTACTCCCCGCGAGCGCGAAAAACTCCTCGTCGTCGTCGCCGCCGATCTCGCACGCCGCCGCCAGGCGCGAGGCGTGAAACTCAACTACCCTGAGTCCGTCGCCATCATCACCTACGAGATTATGGAGGGCGCTCGCGATGGCCGCTCCGTCGCCGAGCTCATGAGCTTCGGCACCACGATCCTCAAGCTGAGTGACGTCATGGAAGGCGTCGCCGACATGATCCACGAGGTGCAGGTCGAGGCCACGTTCCCAGACGGCACGAAGCTCGTCACTGTCCATCATCCCATTCGCTAACCTCGCTCTTCGAAAAAATGATTCCCGGCCAGATCATCCCCGCCGAAGGCGAACCGCTCCCGGCCAACGTCGACCTCGCCACGCTCACACTCGACGTCACCAACACCGGCGACCGCCCCATCCAAGTCGGCTCGCACTACCATTTCTTCGAGACCAACAACGCGCTGCGCTTCGATCGCGCCGCCGCGCGCGGCTTCCGGCTCGATATCCCCGCGGGCACCGCCGTCCGCTTCGAGGCCGGCGACACCAAGCGCGTCAACCTCGTCGCCCTCGCCGGCCTGCGCGAGGTGTACGGCCTGCAGGCCAAGATCAACGGCAAGCTCGACGCCCCTCGCCGCGCGAGCGCTGCGCCGAAGGCAAAATCCAAGTCCCGCACCCGCAAATGAGCATCAAGCTTTCCCGCCGCCAATACGCCGAGATGTTCGGCCCCACCGTCGGCGATCGCGTGCGCCTCGCCGACACCGAGCTCTTCGTGCAGGTCGAGCGCGACTTCATCGCCGAGGGCGGCGGCTACGGCAACGAGATCAAGTTTGGCGGCGGCAAGGTCATCCGCGACGGCATGGGCCAGTCGCCCACCGCGCTCGATGCCGAGTCGCTCGACCTCATCATCACCAACGCGCTCATCCTCGATCCCCTCCTCGGCGTCATCAAGGCCGACATCGGCATCAAGCATGGCGTGATCGTCGGCATCGGCCACGGCGGCAATCCCGGCATCCAGTCCGGCATCGGCTCCGCGTTTGCCGATCCTAAGACAAAGAAGAAAAACGCGATGATCGTCGGCGCGGCCACCGAGGTCATCGCCGGCGAGGGCTGCATCGTCACCGCGGGCGGCATCGATACCCACATCCATTTCATCTGCCCGCAGCAGATCGACGAAGCCATCAGCTCCGGCATCACCACAATGCTTGGCGGCGGCACCGGCCCCGCGCACGGCACCTTCGCCACCACGTGCACGCCGGGCAAGTGGAACATCCACCGCATGCTCGAGGCCGCCGAGGCCTACCCAATGAATCTAGGCTTCCTCGGCAAGGGCAACTGCGGCACGCCCGCGCCGCTGCGTGAGCAGATCGTCGCTGGCGCCATCGGCCTCAAGCTCCACGAGGATTGGGGCACCACGCCCGGCGCCATCGACGTGTGCCTCGGCGTCGCCGACGAACTCGATGTGCAGGTCGCGATCCACACCGACACGCTCAATGAGTCGGGCTTTGTCGACGATACGATCAACGCCTTCAAGGGCCGCACCATCCACACCTTCCACTCCGAGGGCGCGGGCGGCGGCCATGCGCCCGATATCATCCGCGTCTGCGGGGAGGCCAATGTCCTACCATCGTCGACCAATCCCACGCGTCCCTTCACCGTAAATACCATCGACGAGCATCTCGATATGTTGATGGTTTGCCATCACCTCGACTCGAAGATTCCCGAGGACGTCGCCTTTGCCGAGAGCCGGATCCGCCCGGAGACGATCGCCGCCGAGGATTGCCTCCACGACATGGGCGCGATCTCGATGATGTCCTCTGACTCGCAGGCCATGGGCCGCATCGGCGAGGTCATCCTCCGCACGTGGCAGACTGCGCACAAGATGAAGCTCCAATTCGGCGGCCTCGCCGATCCCAAGGGGAAACTCCATCCCGCCGCCGACAATTTCCGTGCGCTGCGCTACCTCGCCAAGTACACGATCAATCCCGCGATCGCGCACGGCATCAGCCACATCGTGGGCTCCATCGGCATCGGCAAACTCGCCGACCTGGTGATCTTCAAACCCGCTCTCTTCGGCGTAAAGCCCGAGACCGTGCTCAAGGGCGGCTTCATCGCCTGGGCCAACATGGGCGATCCCAATGCCTCGATCCCCACGCCGCAGCCCACCTTCTACCGCCCGCAGTTTGGTGCGGCCGGCAAGGCACTCGCGCGCACCAACATCACCTTCGTCAGCGAGGCCTCGCTGCGCAAAGGCAAGCTCGCCGACCTCGGCCTCGCCCGCCGTCTCGAGCCCGTGAAGCGCTGTCGCAAGGTCGGCAAGCGCGACATGGTCCTCAACGACGCGATGCCCAAGATCGAGGTTGACCCCGAGACCTACACCGTAAAGGCCGACGGTCGCGTGTTGACCTGCGAGCCCGCCAAGGTGCTGCCTCTGGCGCAGCGCTACTTCCTCTTTTAGTTTCGCTCGGGGCGCGCCGCAGTACCCTGCACGCCCACGCGCGCCAGCACCGCGCAAAACAGCTCAGGCCGGATCGGCTTCACGAGATAATCATCCATGCCGGCGCGCAGGCAGGCCTCGCGATCATCGATCGTGGCTCCTGCGGTCACCGCGATAATGGGCACACGCTCGACGCCGCGCTCCAATTCCAGGCTGCGGATACGCTGCGTCGCCGTGAGCCCATCCATCTCCGGCATTTGCACATCCATCAGCACGAGATCGAAGTTACCCGCTGCCATCTGCTCTACCGCCGCACGACCATCGTGCGCAAAGGTGGGGTGATGCCCCAGGCGCTCCAGCATCACCGCTATCAGCCGCCGATTGAGCGGATTGTCCTCCGCGACGAGGATCTTTAGTCCACGGTGGAGCGTCGCCAGCACAGGCGCCGCGGCCTCAGCCAGCGGAGGTGCATCCGTTGCGACCGGCAGCGGGATCCGGGCGGTAAACAGCGATCCCGCGCCCGGCTCGCTCGTCGCCTCCAACGAGCCGCCCATCAGATCGCAGAGCCGGCGCGAGATGGCGAGGCCGAGTCCCGACCCGCCATAACGGCGCGTGATCGAAGAATCCGCCTGGCTGAAAGAGCGAAACAGCCGCCCCATCTGCTCCGCCGCGATACCGATGCCGCTGTCGCGCACCTCAAAGATCAGCTCGCACTCCGAGGCATCTCCTCCGCCGCGCTTGGCGCGCACACGCACTGCGACACTGCCGCTCGCGGTGAATTTCACGGCGTTGGAAATGAGATTGGCTAGCACCTGGGAGAGCCTCGTGCTGTCTCCGACGACGCTCGCCGGCACCTCGTCCTCGATCGAGCAGGTGAGTTTCAGCCCCTTCCGCTCCGCCGCCGGGCCAAACATCCGCACCGCTTCCTGCACTGTGCGATGAAGATCCAAGGGCTGCGCCTCCAGTTCCACGGCGTCGGCCTCGATCTTGGAGAAATCGAGGATATTATTGAGCAGCCCCAACAGCAGCTCACCGCTGGTAAGGATCGACCCCATGAACTCACGCTGCTGGTCGTCGAGCCGCGTATCCTCCATCAAACGGGCAAACCCGAGCACGCCGTTGAGCGGCGTGCGGATCTCGTGGCTCATTGCGGCGAGGAAACGCGACTTAGCCCTGTCCGCCTGCTCGGCGACTTCCTTCGCCTCCGCCAGCGCTCGCGTGCGCGCCGCTACCAGCGACTCGAGTTCACTACGGTGCCGGCGCAGTTGATGAAACACGATGCCCGCAAACTGCCCCGGCAGCCCGAGGCAGAAGGCAAACACCGCCATTGCGAAAATCGGGGCAAATTGCTGCGTGCCCTGCCCTGCAAATGGCCCGCCACCTTTCGCCGAGGCCAGCAAGCCGTACACGGAAACGATGAAGACGGTCACCACGACCCCACGGGGGCCGCACACGATCGCCGCCAGCAACGCGAGAGGGATCGAGAGGTACACCAGCGGCGATGATATCCGCCAGCTTAGCCAGCTCAGCCCGGCGGCGAGCAGGATAGTGCCGAGGTAGGCCAGGACTCGCTCACGGTCGTCGCGCGCCAAACCGGACCGCCAAGGCGCAAACAAAACGGGCATCACCAGAAACACGCCCAGCGCGCTCGAGGCGGTGATAATCCCCGTCCGCATCCAAAACTGCTGCGCCGTTAGGCCGGGGAGAAATCCCGCGATGTAAATCACCGCGATCACACCCCACGCCGTCAGCACAGCCGGTAGGAGCGCCACTCCAAAGGTAAATTTCAAAAACTGCACCCCATCCGAAAATGGATCGCTCCTCAGCCATCGCCTCCAGACCACACAGGCTAGCGTAGGCCCCAGCGTATTCACCGCGCAGATCAGGAAGCTATAAGGCCGCCATGATAGAAAATCGTAGTTATTGAAGAGTGCGACCACTGCCCAGTTTGCCAGCCAGATCGTCGGCAGCGCGCTCCAGCCCGGCCTCCGTAGCAAAGCTGCTAGCGCGATGCCCCCCGGTAGCCAGATCGTCGTGACATTGGTCGGCGGCAGCGAAATCAGGCGCATCGCGACGTAGGCCGATGCCACCAGCGTCACAAACAAGCCCCCATGCCACGCCAGCGCGCAGGCCAGCGAGCGCAGGCTGAGTCGTGGTGAGGCCGATTCCATCCACGCAAGGAAGCGCACCCGCTCATCGCACTGCAATGCGACAACATCCCGTATTAACACCCGATCCCAAACCTCTGTCGTCCGCGGAGCTTTCCAGGGATAGGCACGAAAGCCTCGGCGCGACCTGTATTGCCCTCTAGGTCGGCCCGCCGTTTGCTAGGGCGCATCGTGTTGCAGCTCGTTCGCCAACCCCTCTCCGATTTCGATCCTTCGCTCCCGGAGGTAGCCATCCCTACCGATAGGATCATGCTGGCCAAGCGCCTCTGGCGCGGCACGGCCACCGACGGCCACGAGTTTGGCTTTGAGCTCGAGCGCCCGCTTAAGCATCGCGACATTGTTTTCCAGAGCGCAGCCGCCCGATACGTAATCGTACAAGCCGAAGAGCCGGTCGTCGAAATCTCCCTCGACATCGCGCCCTCCGCCGCCGCCGGCATCGGCTGGGCGGTCGGCAATCTCCACTTGGAATTGCAATCCGAGCCGACCCGCCTGCTCGCCCCCGACGAGCCCGCCGTGCGCCAATTACTGGAACGCCTCAAAGTGCCGTTCAAACAGACAACCGCCGTCTTCCGCCCCGGGCGCTTCGCCCGCGGCACCCAGCCCAGCCATGAACTCGGTCCCAGCCACCAGCACTGACGCCACTTGGCTGATCCACCTGCTGCAGGCAGGTGACTCGTTTTATCCCACGGGCAGCTACGCGCACTCCTTCGGCCTCGAGGGGCTGGTGCAGGAGGGGGCCGTGCATGATCGCACGACGCTGCGTGATTTTCTCCTCCTTTCCGCTCTGCCGGCGCTGCGCCACGCCGAGTTGCCGCTCGCCGCGCACGCGTGGCGGGCCTTCGCCGCACCCGACTGGCCGCGTATCCGGGAACTCTGCACGCTCTCCTCCGCGCTCAAGACCGCGCGCGAGGCCCGGCTCGCCTCCGAAAATATAGGCCGCCAGCGCGCCGAGTTAGTCGCCACTCTCCACGCCGCACCGCTCGCGCAGGAATTTCTCCGCCGTGCCGCCGCCGAGCGCTGGCCGCACTCCGCCGCCGTCTCCGCCGCACTCGAAGGCCACGTCGCCGGCGCGCCACTGCCCGCCGTGCTTGCCGGTGTCTGCTACGCCAGCCTTGCTGCGCTCATCGCCGCCGCGATGAAGATCCTCCGCCTCGGCCAGAATGGCGCGCAATCGCTCCTCACCGAGGCACTCGCCCGCACCCCCGCCCTCATCGCCGCTGCCGAGCAAACCCCGCTTGAAGAGGTCGGCTGGTTCAACCCTTGGCTCGATATCGCCGCCGCCCGCCACGAATCGGCAGATTCGCGCATGTTCATTTCCTGAAATCGTAAATCGTAAGTCTTAAATCGAAAATGCCTTCCCGTCCTCCTAGAATCGGCATCGGCGGCCCCGTCGGCTCCGGCAAGACCATGCTCTGCCTCAAGCTCTGCCAGCGCCTCCGCGAGCGCTACTCGATGGCGGTCGTCACCAACGATATCTACTGCTCCGAAGACGCGCAGTTCCTCATCAAGCATAGCGCGCTCCCCGCTGAGCGTATCGCCGGCGTGGAGACAGGCGGCTGCCCGCACACCGCGATCCGCGACGACACGACGATGAATGAGCAGGCCTGTCGCGCGCTCGAGGCCAAGTTTGCTCCCGGCCTGCAACTCACACTCGTCGAGAGCGGCGGCGATAATCTCACCGCTACATTTTCCCCTGAGCTGGTCGATGCCTTCATCTACGTGATCGATGTCGCCGAGGGCGACAAGATCCCCCGCAAGGGCGGCCCCGCCATCCGCTTCAGCGATCTGCTCATCATCAACAAAATCGACCTCGCCCCGCTCGTCGGCGCCGACCTCGGCGTGATGGACCGCGACGCCAAGGCCCAGCGCGGCGCGCGGCCCTTCCTTTTCTGCGACCTCAAACGCGAGCACAATCTCGACGCCGTGATCGCGTGGATCGAGCAGCAGGTGCTCTTCGCCCAAACGGCGAAGAAGTAGCCACGAACGGACGCGAATACACCCGAATGACAGCCATGCTGACCTGCTTTTTTTATTCGTGTCACTTCGTGTTCATTCGCGGTTGTTGATCTGATCGCCTCTCCATGCCCGCCTTCTCCGGCCACCTCTCGCTCCGCGCCGCTCGGCGCGACCACGGGCGCACTGTCCTCGCGGCGCAGTCGTTTCGCGCGCCGTATCACCTGAGCAAGCCCTACTGGGATGCCGATGGCGGCGCGCTCATCGTGCAGGTGGTCAATCCCACGGCCGGCATCCTCTCCGGCGACCGCCTGGAGTCCGAAATCGCCGTCGACCCCGAGGCCGCGCTGCTCGTCACGACACCGAGTGCGAGCCGCGTTTTCCAGATGCGCGAGGGCTTTGCGGAAAATCGCCAGCATTTCGCTGTGCGCAGCGGCGGCTGGCTCGAGGTCTCGCCCGAGCCGCTCGTGCCGCACCGCGGCTGCGTCTATCGGCAAATCACGACCGTAGAGGTCGAGGCTGGCGGCGCGCTCTACTTCGTCGACCAACTCATGCCCGGCAGAGTCGGCCACGGCGAGGCTTGGTCGTGGCAAAGGCTCTCACTCGAACTCTCCGTGCGCGCCGCGGGAGAGCTCATCCTGCGCGAGCGGCTCAACCAGAGCGGCGAAGACCTCCGCTCGCTCGCGCGGCTCTGTGGCTCAGGCGACACCGCCTGCTTCGCCAATGCCATCCTCATCGCGCCCGATCTCGCCACCACCGATATCACCGGCTCCGCGCCATGGCGCGCCGCGCTCGAGGCCCTGCATGGCGAAGGCCTTTGGGTCGGCGTGAGCGCGCTGCGCTGCGGCGGCTGGAGCCTCAAGCTCGTCGCCCGCGATTCCATTCTACTACGCCAGGCCCTGCGCGATGCGCGCCGGATCCTGGCAGCTTACTTCCCGCGATTGCGCTCCGATACGCGCAAACTCTGACCGCGCATCCGGCGCAGCCCGAGCGCGTGCACCAGCACCGCCACGCCAGCGCCCACCACCATCGCGCAACTGATCGTCGCGACTGGATGCTGGGCGAGATGGCTGAAATCCCATGTCAGCTCGTGGCCGTCATGCCCCGGATGCGCCCGGGCAGTGCCCGCCGCAGCCATAAACCCGATTGCTAGGAGCGAGAGGCGCGCCGACAAAGTTTTCATCGGCTTTTCTGCTAGCAGGCCACGTTCCAATCCGCCAACCCGAAAACAAAAACGCCGCCCGCATAGCGGACGGCGTCTTTGGAAACAGGGTTTTGTTTGCGTGAACAGACGAAGCTTAGCGCTTCGAGAACTGGAAGCGCTTGCGCGCGCCCGGCTGACCAGCCTTCTTGCGCTCTTTCTCGCGCGGGTCACGCTTGATGTGACCGGCCTTCTTGAGCGCGGGACGGAGCTCGGCGTTCATCTTCTGGAGAGCGCGAGCGATACCGTGGGCCACTGCGCCAGCCTGGCCAGCGACGCCGCCACCCGAGACATTGACCGTGACATCGATCTTGTCCTTCAGGTTGACGGTGAGGAGCGGCAGGTAGGCCTGCTTGGAGAAATTCTCGTGGGAGAAATACGAGTCGAAGTCGCGACCGTTGACGGTCAGCTTGCCCGTGCCCTCGGTCACGCGCACGCGGGCGGTCGAGGTTTTGCGGCGGCCGGTGCCGAGGAAGACGTTGGCGGGAGTAGCAGCGCTCATGTTCTAGCGATTAGACGGAAATCTTTTGCGGGGCGTTGGCCTCGTGCGTGTGCGTCGCGCCGGAAAAGACGCGCAGCTTGGTCAGCATCTTGGCCGCGATGCGATTCTTCGGCAGCATGCCCTTGACGGCGTGCTCGATGATAAATTCGGGATGGCGCTCGCGCATCAGCGAGACCTTGCGGTAGCTCTCGCCACCGACGAAGCCGGAGAAGAACATGTACTCGTTCTGCTCTTCCTTCTTGCCGGTGAGGGCGACCTTTTCCGCATTGATCACGACCACGAAATCGCCGGTGTCGACGGAGGGAGTGTAAGACGGCTTATTGCGACCGCGGATGACATTGGCGGCCTTGACAGCGAGACGACCGAGCGGAACGCCAGCGGCATCGATCAGATACCACTTGGGCTGCACTGTCTCCTTCTTGGCGAGGAACGTTTTCATGCGAAAAGAGGCCAAGAGCTAAGGTTCTGCGCGAGCCTGTCAACGCCCTTTTACTCACATCAAGCGAATCTGCGCAAACTACGCGTGTGCGCGGCCCTAACTGGGGCAAAACGCGCCCATAACAACACCAAAAAGCGAGTCTTCTGCCTGCCAGGGCACACACAGGTGCGCTTGCGGGGTGTGCAGCCATCCCCCCAAGATTGCAGCTATGAGCACCCACCGCCAGTCCGCGTCCCTCGCTCTCGCCGCCGCCAGCATCCTGGGGATCACCGCCGTCGCATTGGGAGCTTTTGGCGCCCATGCACTTAAGCAGACCCTCATTGAGCGCGGCATGACGACGGCCTGGGAAACCGGCTCGCGCTACCACCTCGTGCACACCATCGCCGTGCTCGGTGTCGCGGCGTGGCTGCGCTCCGCCGCCGACGAGACATCACGCGCCCTGCCGTGGGCGGTGAGACTCTGGTGTTTTGGCACCCTCCTATTTTCCGGCTCGCTCTACTGGCTCTCGGTCGGGGGCCCGCGCTGGCTCGGCCCCATCACTCCTGTCGGGGGCATCGCATTGATCGCAGGCTGGCTGCTCGTGCTCGTTGCCGCCTTGTCGAAACGTCCGGCAGCGTCGTAAGAATGGGAGCGCGTGCGACATTTTAGCTAGCCCTGCCCGCGAGGGCAGGTACGGAAGTTCTCTGCTGCCCTTGCGGGCAGGCCCACCCGATCACCATGCCAGCGCTCCCTAACCTTCCCGACGACCTCCGCGCGATGCTTGAGGCGGTGCGGCGCGCTGGCCGCCCTCGGCTCGTGGGCGGCGGCGTCCGCGACTGGCTGCTGGGCATCGCGCCGAAGGATTTCGACATCGAGGTCGGTGGCATCGACTTCGAGGGACTGCACCGCGCCCTCGCTCCATTCGGCTCGACCGATGTCGTGGGCCGCAGCTTCGGCGTGATCAAGGTCCGCAGCCGTGCCACGGGCGAGGAGTACGATTTTTCCCTGCCCCGCCGTGAGTCCAAGACCGGCGCCGGCCATCGCGGCTTCGCCGTGCAGCCCGATCCCTCGCTCAGCGACGCGGAGGCTGCGGCGCGGCGCGACTTTACGGTCAACGCGATTGCGCTCGATCCCTTCACCGGCGAGATCGTCGACCCGCATGGCGGGCAGCGCGATCTCGCGGCCCGCGTGCTGCGGCACACCAGTGCGGCCTTTGTGGAGGATCCGCTGCGCGTGCTGCGCGGCATGCAGCTTGCCGCACGCTTCGATTTCACGCTCGCGCCGGAGACGGCGGCCCTGTGTCGCAGCATTTCGGATACGTTTTCCGAGCTCGCGACCGAACGCGTCTGGGGCGAGTGGGAAAAATGGGCCGGCAAATCCCTGAAACCCTCGCGCGGCCTCACCGTGCTGGAGGAGACGGGGTGGCTGCGGCATTTCCCCGAGGTGGCCGCACTCCGCGGGACACCACAGGACCCGAGCTGGCATCCCGAGGGCGATGTCTTTACCCATACGCAGCACTGCCTCGATGCGCTCGTCGCGCTCGATGCCTGGCAGAGCAGCGAGACACTGCGGCGGCGCGTGCTCATGCTGGCCGTGCTCGCGCACGATTTCGGCAAACCGGGCACGACCTCCCATACCGAGAAAAACGGCCAGATGCGCTGGGTGAGCCCCGGCCACGAGCCCGCCGGCGGCCCGATCGCGCAGGCTTTCCTGCGCCGCCTCGGCGCGCCTCTAGAGTACGACGCGCCCGTCGTCGCGCTGGTGGTTCACCATCTTGCGCACCACCACGGTCAGGGAGAGTTCACCGATAGCGCCGTGCGCCGCCTCGCGCGCAAGCTCGCGCCCGCCACCATCGACGACCTCGCGCTCGTGATGCGCGCCGATGCCAACGGCCGCCCGCCCAAGCAGTCGCCCGAAAGCCACGCCCGCATCGACGAACTCGTCACCAAGGCTCACGCGCTCGCGCTGATAGACGCCGCGCCCAAGCCCCTCGTGCAGGGCCGCCACCTCATCGCTCGCGGGCTCAAGCCAAGCCCGCAGTTCAAGCCCATCCTCGACGCCGCCTTCGAGGCCCAGCTCGACGGAGCGTTTACTGACGAAGCCGGCGGCGTGGTGTGGCTGGACGCATATCTCCCGGCCAGCCGCTGATCGCTCCAGCACCGCCTCTACCCCAACGCCAGCAGGCCGCCAGCGTAAAGATCCGCGGGCCCGCGATGCAGCGTGCCATCGGTGAGTATCTTCGCCCGCAGTCCGCCGCGGCCGCGCAGCCACTCCTCTGCGCCAGGCGCGACCGCGTGATTCATCCACGCGCAAGGCCGGGCTTCGCCGGTACCCTCGAATTCGATGCCGCCCAACGTGAAGCGCGAGCCGATCAGCGAGTTCAGGTGCGCACCCTCGACCAGCACATTGCGGCGAAAAGCATCGGGCCGCAGCGCAGGCACGCCCAGTTCGCGCTTGATCGCTTCATAAACCTCCCACGCAAAAAATGTCACCTGCCCCGCGTAGTCCGGCCGGTATCCGTAGAACCTGTCTCCCTCTAGCCCAAAGCCCATCCGGCACACCACCGCCGCAAGGTCCGTCGCGCCATGCGTGCCCGGCGACTGACCGCTGCGCCCGAAGAAATTGTGCCCCGGCGACACGAATATGTGGCGGATGACGACGGCTGATTTCACGGGCGAGCCACGATCAAGACACATCTGCGCTGCTCAGGCAAACCTCATGCACCCCCCGAGCCCCCCCCTCCACCCCAAAAAAAAACGCGCCCCCTTCCGGAGGCGCGTTGTGGGAAACGACGATTAGGAGTCTCGACGAGTGAAGGAGTTTACCACTCCTTCGACCAGCGGACGTACCAGAAGGCCGGCTCGACGAAGTTCACGTTCTCGTTGACGAGCTTCGAGTCCGAGAGATCGATCGGCGGGTTCTTGTCGAACACGTTGCGGACGCCGACCGTGATCGTGCTGCCCCACAGGCCCTTGTAGGCGACCTGAGGATTCACGACATATTGGTCGCTGATCTCGGCGATGGCGAAATTGTCGAGATAGCTGCCGACGTGCTGCACGAAGATCGACGCAGCCCAGTCCTTGCGCTTCCACGCCAGGGTGGCGGTGCTGCGCACGTGAGGGAAGCTGTAGTTGCCGTCATAGTCCACGAGCACGCCCGTGGCGCTGGTGAATTCGAGGTTGTCGACATAGGTGGCCGACAGCTCACCGCGGAACTCACCCCACTCGTTGCGGGGAAGGATCCAGCGGATATTGAAGTCGTAGCCCTTGTACTCGCCATCGC
Organism: uncultured Opitutus sp.; assembly: GCA_964480585.1. GTDB lineage: Bacteria > Verrucomicrobiota > Verrucomicrobiia > Opitutales > Opitutaceae > ER46. Next base: position 54,181 of record CAYZPV010000002.1, read on the forward strand.
TCAAGTTCTGGAAGCTCGTGCGGACGCCGCTGATGACGCCGACGGTCTCGCCCGCTGCGGGGGCATTGCGCTCCACCAAGCCGCCGAAGGCGGTGAGGTTGCCAAGAATCTGGGCAGCCGTAAGGCTGTTGATCAGGTTCTCCTGCTGGAAGCGGAAGTAGTCGACGCCGAAGGACAGCTCGCGGAAGATGCTGCCAGTCTTGCGGGCAAAGGGCTGGAGCACGATGCCGCCGTAGTGCACTTCGGTCTCTTCCGGCTGCAGGTTGCGATTGCCACCGCCAAACTGACGGATCTGCGCGCGGGGATCGTTGGGACGGAGCGGATCCTGAAGGGTGCCCGAAGTGAAGCTCACGCTCTGGGTCGTGTAGAGGAACGCCAGGTTGGGCGCCAGGAACGACTCGCCATACGAACCACGGATGAGGAACTCGGGGATCGGCTTGTAGACCAGCGCGACCTTGGGCTTGGTGGTCTCGCCGAAGTCGCTGTACGACTCATGACGGACGGCCAGCTGAGCCTCGATCTGCTTGGTGATCGGCACGCTCAACTCGGCAAAGTACGAGTAGAGGCGGCGGTCGCCACGTACGTCGGAGCCCGTGCTGCCGCCGACGATCTGACCGTCGCGGTTGAGCTGGGTGCCGATGTTCTCGAAGAGCTCGGTGCGGACTTCGGAGCCGAGGGCCAGACCGACGTCGCCAGCCGGGAGGGTGAACACCGGGCCGGAAGCCTTGATGTCAGCCGAGCGGACCTGGAAGAGGTCGTTGCCGGGATTGGTGATGCGGAGGTAGTCCAGGAGCGGCTTCGGGTTGGTGCCGAAAGGATTGAGCCAGTAGCGAGTGCCCTCGATCACGACGCCATTCAGCGCATTCTGCACCAGGCGGTCAGAGGTCGTGTTGCGCGAGAGCTGGTTTACCGTGTTCTTGGAGTGCACGATCGCCGCATCCCAAGTCCAGTCGGAGTTGCCGATCTTGCCTTCCAGGCCTGCGACCAGGCGGATGGTATCAGCCGTCGAATCCTGGATGCGCTTGCCCAGCTCGGTAAAGCGGTAGCGCAAATCCAAGACATTCTCGCCGAAAGGATTGAAGGGATTGGTCGCCGGCATGACGCCAGTACCACTCGGGCTGTCGCCGATCTCGTTGAGGGAGAAGTAGGGCGAAGCGGCGGCATCGATGGTCACATGCGACCGCCGATAAGAGGCCTCGACAAAGCCCGAGACGAGCGGATTGAACTCATAGAAACCGCGGGTGTACACGCCCATCGACTCGATCTCGGGCATGAAGCCAGACTCCTCCTGGAAGTTATACAGGGGGATGCCAGCCGTCGCGCCTGCGACCGTGGGAGTGTTGGTGCGCGTCGCGAAGTACGCCGTGCCAGCCGGGAAACGGACTCGGTCGGTCAGACCGCGTACCGCGCCGATCGGACCGGCGCTAGACCGCTGATCGACGCCGCCGTAAGGAATGCCGTTGGACTCATCGGTGTAATCAAGATCCTTACCGTAGATCGAATTGCGGTGATAGTAGTCCGCCGTGGCGATCAGGGAGACCTTGCCAGCCTGGGCGCCCATGATGAGGAAGGCGCTCTTTTCCAGCGAGTCCGTGCTGAGCGTATTGCCCACGGAGAGCTCGGTGGAGAGACCGGTGTAGTTCTTCTTCAAGTTGACGTTGAGCACGCCGGCGACGGCGTCGGAGCCGTAGATGGCGGACGCACCGTCCTTGAGGACTTCGAGCGAATCGATCGCCGAGGTCGGGATCGAGTTCAGGTCGAACACAGTCTGGAAACCGTTGAAGCCCGCCGAAGCAAACGGCGCGGCACGACGGCCATTGATCAGCACCAGGGTGTTGTTGGCGCCGAGACCACGGAGGTTGAACGAGTTCACGCCAGGCGTGAAGCTCGTGCCACCATCGATGGAGACCAGCGACTGGCCGGAGATGGCCGGCATCGCTCGGATCGCATCGCCAAGGGTCGAGAAGCCCGTGGCCTTGAACTCGAGGTCGGTGAGGCGGACGACGGGTTGTGGGGTCTCCGCATCGATACGCTTGATGCGAGAGCCCGTCACCTCGAAGCGCTCGAGCTTCTGCGGTTCCGTGCTGGTGGTGCTCGTGCTGGACGTGGCAGCGGGAGCGGGGGCCGTCTGAGCTGCCACCGTGGCAAGACTCAACGAGGCCAGTAGACCGTAACGCGCAGCCGCACTCGCGGCTGACTGCAGCGGTTTGTTCATAGTTTGTGTGTTGTGTTTTGGTGTCCGTACGCCGGCCTGAAGCCGACATCCGTTTGTGTGACACAGTTATGACACAAGTTTTACCCAACAGATGGCAATGCTGAATTCCAAGGGGGGCTCCCGGGGCCATTTCAGGAGTTGCTGCTCCTCGCGCTTGCATTTGCCTCAGGTGAGCGCGCTTTTGTGACGATACGATGAAAGAACTCTCCGCCATCCTCGCCACCCTGCGAGCGCCTGGCGCGGCGCCCGCCGTGCTGGCGACGCTCGTGAGCGTCGAGGGCTCCTCCTATCGGAGGCCTGGGGCGCGCCTGCTCGTGACTCGCGAGGGGCGGCGCGTAGGCTCCATCAGCGGCGGCTGCCTGGAAGAGGATGTGATCGCGCGGGCGAAACACGTCGCAGCCACTGGCCGCGCCGAGACCGTGGTCTACGACACGACTTCGGAAAATGATCTCGTCTGGGGCGTGGGACTCGGCTGCCACGGTGTCGTGCGGGTACTGATTGAAAAGCTCCCCGAGCGCCCCGCTTGGGTCGATACGCTCGCGGCAAATTTCGCGGCCCGCCGCGTCACGCCTCTCGCCGTGCATCACGGCGATCCCGCTCCGCAAGGCACGCGCCTCGCCACTCCCGAGGAGCAGGCCAGTGCCACGCTGCTGCTGCAGGAGATCGCTCCGCCGACGGCGCTCGCGATCTTCGGTGCGGGCGACGATGCGCAGCCCCTGGCTAGCCTCGCCAAGGAACTCGGCTGGCACGTGACGATCGCCGATCCCCGCCCGGCCTTTGCCACCGGCGCACGCTTTCCCGCCGTCGACGCGCTGGTCTCGGCGCCCGCCGATCAGCTCGTGGCCGCGGTCGCTCCCGGTCACGATGCCGTCGCCGTCGCGATGACGCATCACTATATCCACGATGTGCCGATCGTGCGCGATCTCATCGCCCGGCCTCTCGCCTATCTCGGCCTGCTGGGCCCTAAGAAACGCGCGGAGAAAATTCTCAAGGATATCGAGCTGGCCGGAGGCTCCGTCACTCCCGGGCAACGCGCTCGGCTGCATGCCCCCGTGGGCCTCGATCTCGGCGCGGACTCGCCGGAGCAAGTGGCCCTCTCCATCCTCGCGGAGATGCAGTCAGTGCTCGCCGGCCGCGACGCCCGCCCCCTGCGCGAACGCACCCGACCCATCCATGCCTGATGCCCCACCCTTTCGCTTCGGCGCGGTGATCCTCGCGGCAGGCGCGTCGCGCCGGATGGGCGCGCCCAAGCAGCTGCTCGCCCTTGATGGCCAGCCGCTCGTGGCCCGCGCCGCCGAAGCCGCGCTCGCCTCGCCCGCCTGGCCCGTGGTGGTGGTGCTCGGCGCCAACGCCGAGAAAATCCGCCCCGCCCTGGCGCGCATGCCCGTGCTCGTCACGGAAAATCCCGCGTGGGCCGAAGGTATGGCCTCCTCCATCCGCGCCGGCGTGGCCACGCTCCAGCAATTCTCCCGCCACCTCGATGCCGCGTTGATCGCGCTCTGCGATCAGCCCGCCTTCTCCGCCGAGGCGATCGCGCGCCTCCTCGCTGCGCAGCGCGACTCCGGGCGCAGCATCGTGGCCGCGCGCTACTCGGGCCGGCACGGCGCGCCTGCGCTTTTCCTGCGCGAGCACTTTCCCGCGCTCACCGCGCTCACCGGCGAGGAAGGCGCTCGCACCCTGCTCAACGGCGACCCTGGGCGGGTGGCCGGAGTGGAGATGCCAGAGCTCGCCGTCGATCTCGATACGCCGGAAGACGTCGCGGCTGTGCTGGGCCGCCCGCAGCCCTGATGGCCGTCCCGACGACGCCGGCTACAACGCGGCCTTGATCGCACGCGCGCGCGCCAGCGCTGTCTCGATATCCGCATCCCACACCGTGAAATGGCCCATCTTGCGGCCAGGGCGGGGCTCCGTCTTGCCATAAAGGTGCAGCCGCGCCCGCGGTTCGCGGAGGATGGCGCTCCACGTGGGGTCGCCGACCACTCGCCCTTCGTTCCACTTCCAGGCATCGCCGAGGATATTCACCATCACAGTAGGCTGCCGCACCGCGACGCCCCCCAGCGGCAGCCCGCAGACGGCGCGCACATGCTGCTCGAACTGGCTCGTCTCGCACCCATCCATCGACCAATGGCCGCTATTGTGCGGGCGGGGCGCCAACTCGTTCACCAGCACCTCGCCATTTGTGGCCACAAACATCTCCACTGCCAGCAAGCCCACGACACCGAGCTTCTCCGCAATCGCCGTGGCGAGCGTCTCCGCCTCGCGCGCCGTCTTGGCATCGATGCGCGCCGGCACGATGGAAAAATCGAGGATGTGGTGCGTGTGGATATTCTCCGCCACCGGAAACGCCCGGGCCTCGCCCGCGCTCGAGCGGGCCACGATCACCGACACTTCGCACGCAAACTCCACCCAGCGCTCCACCACGCAACGGCGGCCTCGGAAAATCGCGCGCGCCCGCTCCAGATCGGCGGCGTCGGTGAGCTTCATCTGACCCTTGCCGTCGTAGCCGAAGTCCGCGGTCTTCACCACGCACGGCAGGCCCACCGACTCCACCGCCGGGCCGATCTCGCCATCGAGCGCCTCGGCGTAGCGCACGTGCGGGAAGCCGTTGCTCTTGAGCCAGGCCTTTTCGCGCTGCCGGTTCTGAGTGGTGTGCAGCACGTCCGCGCGCGGGTGCAGCGCGGTGAGCGGCGCGATTGCCTCGAGCGGCGCCGAGGGGATGTTCTCAAATTCGTAGGTCACCACCGCGCACTCGCGGGCAAAGGCCTCGAGCTGCACCGTCTCATCGTAGCTGCCATTGACCTCCCTGTTGGCCACCGCCCCGGCTGGGCATGGCCCTACGGGCTCGTACACATGCACCCGGTAGCCGAGCGACTGCGCCGCCTGGCCGAGCATGCGGCCAAGCTGTCCGCCACCGAGGATGCCGAGAGTGTTGCCGGGGGAGATCATCGATAAAAGCTGAGATCTGACAGTCTAGAGCTGAGAGCGGCAAGCCCCGCGTTGGGGGCGCGGCCTGCCTCAGGATCAAGAATCCCACCCACCACCCCTGATCAGGGCAGCGTGGCGCCGAGCACCTTCTCGGTCTGGGCGGCGCGAAACCTCTTCCAGGAAGCGCGGACTGCGGCGTCTTCGAGCGCGACGATCGAGGCCGCAAAGAGCGCGGCGTTGATCGCGCCAGGCTTGCCGATGGCAAACGTGGCCACCGGCACTCCGCCGGGCATCTGCACGATGGAGAGTAGCGAGTCCATGCCTTTGAGCGCGTGCGACTCGACCGGCACGCCGAGCACGGGGAGGCTTGTCATCGAAGCGGTCATGCCCGGCAGGTGCGCGGCGCCGCCGGCGCCGGCGATGATGACCTTGAGCCCCCGGCTCTCAGCCGACTCGGCATACTCCACCATCAGCTTGGGCGTGCGGTGCGCGGAGACGACGCGCTTCTCGTACGGCACGCCAAGCGCATCGAGCTGCGCGGCGGCGTGCTGCATCGTGTCCCAATCGGACGTGCTGCCCATGATGATTCCGACAAGTGGCTTGGCCATTTGCCGCGAACGTAGGCACCCGCCCCAGGGTGTAAATCAAACAAACGGGACCACGCTCCGGCTCTCACCGAAACAACAGGGCGGGGGGCTCCCCCACCCTGTTTGTTTTCATACTGGCGATACCCCGGCGTCGTCAGAACTGCCCGCGCACACCGAAGACCCAGTTGGCGCCGTACTCCTGGTAGGCACGCAGGAAGGGATTGGTACCCTCGGGCAGCCCTCGCGGCGTCTCGTACCAGATCACCGGCTTGCCCGTGAAGTTACGCGCCTGCACATAGAACGTGAGACTGCGGTTGTAACGCCAGTTGAGGCCCAAGTCGAATTGCGTGCGATGCCGCATGTAGCGGCCATAGGTGTCCGGCCCGCCATCGGGCGCGTCGTCGAGCCACACCATGCCGATGTTTCCGCTGAACTTCTTGTAAGCGTAGCCCAAGCGAGTGGTGACACGATGCGGCGTGATACGGCGGCGGGCGCTGGCGTACGTGCGATCGTAGGTGACGCCGACGCTGGTGCCGCGGAACGGATCAGGCAGGAAACCGAGCGTCTGGTTGTAGTTGAAGCTCATGTTGTGCTGCCGGCGACGCTCCGCGCTGTTGACGAAGGTCTCCACCTCGTAGCCATCGTACTCCGGATCATCCAGGCCGAACTCGGCGACCGAGATACGGCGCTCCTCGCGGAGATTCTTCGCGTCGCGGCGGGAAAGCGTGAGCGTGAGCTGGCCCGGCGCACGCGAGCCGAAGTAGTATGCCAGGCGCGTGACATAGGACTTCCAGTGTTCGGGCTGCAGATCGGGATTGGGCGCCTCGATGCGGTTTACCGTGCCGCCGGCATCCTCGATGATATTCCACAGGCCCGTGATCTGCCCGATCGGCGGACGACCGATGCTCTTGCTGAAGCTCGTGTGCCACTCGAGATCTGGAAGGATCTTGTAGCGCGCCGAGATCGAGGGGAAGAAGTTGTGGTACTCCGATTCGCGCGTCACGCGCGGCTTGCTCATGTACTGGTAGTCCATGCCGGCGTAGGTGGTCGCGCGGCCCGAGGTATTGACGGGGAAGCCGGCGGCCACCACTTCGTCGCGCGTACGCGGGTCGAACTCCGTCACTTCATTGAGCGTGTTTTCCCAGCGCACACCGCCCTCGATGATCGTGCGCGGGCCCACCCGGATGTTGGCCTGGGTATAGGCCGCCGTGATGGTCTGGCTGAATTTGCGCTTCGGCGTGATGAAGGCGTTGTAGTAATTATCCGCCGTGCCGGCATGCGCGAAGAGTTCGGGGTGCTCACGGAAGAGCTGCGCCATCCGATTGCGATCCGCGCGAGGCGGCATGCCATTGATGCCCTCGATGTTGATCACGGTGAGGTTATTCGTGCGGCCCGTATCGAAGTTATGCGGAGCGATGAAGCCCAGGTTGTTCCAGCTGCCGCTGGCCGTCACCGTGGGCTGGCCGGTGGTGGCATTGTAAGTGACGGTGTCGCCGCCCGGCCCGACGTAGCGCCAGATTCTCCATGAGTCTTCATTGCGATGGTCGCGCGTCTCCTCGTTCCACTTGCCGCCAAACTTGAGGGTCGTCGGGAACTCCCGGATGAAGGGCACCACCCAGCGGGTGTTGAGCTGGCCGCTCCAGACCTCCGTGCTCCACTCGCGACCGGAGTTTTCGATGCGCGTGCCGCCCGCCCAGCTCTCGGGACTGTACCAGTTGTTGCCGCCCACCTGACGGACGGTCCACTCCCACGACTTGTCGTGTGGGCGGGTGGCAATCCAGTCGCTAGGCACGTTGAGCGCTTCGTTCTCGGCGAAGCCCCGCTCGAGCGCCTCGTAATTGTTGACTGCCTTGGAGAAGGAGAGCGCGCCGTCGATCGTCAGGCGATTCATCCGGTACTCGAAGCGCGGGGAGAAGGTGCGGCTGTACGTGAGCTTGGACGAGCTGCCGCCAGTGATATTCATCGTCGGGACCGTATTGGTCGCGGTACGCTGGGTTGAAATCGTGTTGAAATCGCCCAGCGCCCGACTGCGGCCGTTGTTCACGTTGGCATTGTCGTTGGCGGCGACAAAATCGAAGTTTCGATTCCAAAACTCGCCTTCCGTGTAGTTGTAGATCGCCGAGAACGAGAGGACGAGCGAGCGCGTCGCCTTCCAATCAGCCGTGAAGGTGAGCGTATCCTTCTGGATCTCCTTGGGGCCATCCTTGAAGCTGAGCGAGCGGATGACCTGCGGGCGAGGGTCTGCGGCCGTGGGCGAGCGATTCACGCCAGCCGAGAAGGCATACTGCTCCGTGTACGAATTGGCGCGATTGACACCGACGAGCACGCCGAAGCGCTGGTTGAAGAACGACTCGGCATACGAAAGCTCCACATTGGGCTTCCACTTGTAGTTCCTGTTCTCATCAGGGCCCCACTTCTTGTTGATCGTGAATTCCTCGTCGTTGAAGTTGAGATAGAATTTGTACTGGAAGAGGCGGCCCTTGCGATCGAAGGCGCGCTTGGTGCGCATGTTGATCGAGCCTGCCGGCGAGTCGCCATCGGAGTCTGCACCCGACGTGAGGCGCACTTCGATCGACTCGACACTCGTGATCGCGAAGCCCTCGAAGCTGGTGGCGCGCGAAGCATCGCCCTCGCCACGATTGGCGTCCGCGCTTGCGATGCGCATGCCATCGAAGGAAACGCCCACGTATTGCGAGTCCATGCCACCCAGGCGAGGCCCGCGCGCCTCGGACTCGACGTAATCGAGATCGACACCAGGGAGGTACTTGAGGAACTCGCCCACATTGCCATCCGCCACTTCGCCGAAGAGATCGGAGGAAACCGTGTTGGTGACATCCATGCTGCGGCGCTGATCGGCGACGGCCTTGGAGTTGCCCTCGCGGTCGCTGGCGACGGTGAAGGCCGCGAGCTGGATCACATCGCCCGCCTTGGTCACCTGCGCTCCACTTGTGAGGCTGATCTCGCGCACCGCGGTCTGGCCGGCCGCGACCGTGAAGGTTTCCTTGAAGGTAGTGTAGCCGCTGTAGGTCACGACGATCGTCGCTTGCCCGGGCACGACTTCGCGGAAGGAAAACGTACCGTCGCCCTCCGTATAGGTCGTCTGGTTGGTGCCCTCGAGCTTCACCTCCGCATTGCGGATATACTCCTGGGTGGCGGGGTTGAAGACCCGGCCTTGGATGACACCGGTAGCCGCTTGGCCAAACGCGCTAAGGGACAGCAGACAGCTCCAAACAAGCACGCCAAAGGCGCGCCAGAACAAGGATCGGGGGTACGCAGCATTCATAAGGGTATGGGGGAAACCCACAGCGCACGCCGGTAGGGCGCAGCCAAAGGTTTGCGGGTAAGTCAGGGGGTAGAAGCAGGAGCGGAGGTCAGGCCGCCAGGAAAAGCAAAGTGTGTGCGACCGTTTTTGCACGAGGCAAGCGCGCAGAGCCAAAATCGCGTAATAATTAAAAGAAAAGAGCGCCGGCCCCCAGGCCGGCGCTCTCAAGCGCAGAGAAACTAACCGGTAGCCGGATCAGAATTGGCCGCGGACGCCGAAGACCCAATTGGCGCCATACTCTTGGAGTTGGCGGAGCGCGCGGTCCTGACCCTCGACCAGGCCTGCCGGGGTGTGGTACCAAAGCACCGGGCGGCCCGTGATATTGCGCACCTGCACATAGAGCGTAGCGTACTTGTGCAGGCGGTAATTGAGGGAAACGTCGAACTGCGTGATCTCGCCCTGATACTGGCCGTACGTGGTGCTATCCGGAGTCTCGGGGCGCCAGACCATGCCGACGGTGCCGTTGAACTTCTTGTAGCTGTAGCCGAGGCGCGAGGAAAGGCGCTGCGGCGCGAGATTGGCGCGGCGGCGATCGGCATAGGCCCGTGAGTAGGCGAAGTTGAAATTCAACCCGCGCAGATACTCGCTGGGGAGAAAGCCGAGCGTCTGATTGTACCCGATATCCATCGACTTGAAGGTCTGCTCGTCGGCAGAGTTGACCTGCGTCGAAAAGCGGTACGGCGCGAAGTCGGGATCATCGACGCCGAACTCATCCGCGGAGAATTCGAAGCTCTGGCGGAAGTTGGTGGCCTTGTTCTGGGTGAAGTCGAAGGTGAGCTGGCCCGGCGAGCGCCCGCGGAAATAGTACGCCAGACGGGACTGCATCTTCTTGTGATACTCCGGCTTTAAGGTGGGATTCGGCGCGGTGACGCGCTGATTCACCTCGTCGATCACCCACAGGCCGGTGATGTTGTCGATCGGCGGGCGGGAGATCGCCTTGTTGTAGCCAATCTGGAATTCGAAGTTAGGCGTGATGTAGTACTTGAACATCACGGACGGGAAGTAGTTGTGGTACTTCGACGTGCGGGTGACCTTGGGATTGGTCGTGTACTGATAGATCATGCCGGGCAGCGTGAGAGCGCGGCCGCCGGCGGTGCCGGGGGCATTGACGGTGTAGCCGGCCGCGAGCACTTGCGCCCGGGTGAGCGGATCGAACTCCTTCACCGCATTCTCGGTCTGCTCGAGGCGCACACCCGCAAGCATGTTGAGCTTGGAGGTGAAGCGCACCGTCGCCTGGCCGTAGCCGGAGGTGATGGTCTGCTTGAAGTCGCGCGGGTTGGCGAAGAACGCGGTGTAGTAATTCTCCGGCGTGCCGGTATGCACGAAGAGATCGGGCCGGGAGTGATAGAGATCCGACACCGCCTGGCGGCTCACGCGGGGCATCATGCCCTGCTGGCCGTTGATGTTCTGCACGACCAGCCCATTGGTGGTACCCATGTCGAAGGGATGGGGAGAAGTGAACTCAGGGCCGACATTGGCCCAGCTGCCAGTCGTCGCATTTTCCCAGGCTCCCGTGTTCGGATTCTGCCGGATGGTATTACCACCGGGGCCGATGTAGGAAAAGATGTCCCAGTCGCTCACGATGTTATTGTTGCGCGACTCTTCCTGCCACTTGCCGCCAAACTTGAGCGAGGTCGGGAAGCGTTCCATGAAGGGCACGGCCCAGCGGCCGTTGAGCTGGCCGCTCCAGATCTCCGTGATCCAGGTGCGATTGTCGTTGTTGACGCGAGTGCCGCCGGAGCGGGCGTTGGTATCGACGAAGCTGCGCAGGTCGAACCAGTCGTTGCCGGAATCCTGGCGGATCGTCCACTCCCACGAATCGGGATGAGGGCGCGTGGCAGTGAAGCCCGAGGGCACCGAGCCGCCCTCGCTGCTGGAGAAACCGCGCTCGAGCGATTCGTAGTTATTCACGGAGCGCGAATAGCCCATCGCGCCATCGACGACCCAGCGGCCGCTCTTGTACTCGAAGCGAGGTGAGAACGTGCGGGTGTACGTGAGCTTGGCCGAGGAGCCGCCGCCGTTGTTGAGCTGGGCGGTGTTGGCCGTGCCCTCGCGGCGAGCGATGACCGTCGTGATGCCATCGCCACCGACCGAGTTGCGACCATTGTTCACGTTGGCGTTGTCGGCGGCGGCCACGAAGGTGAAGTTGCGATTCCAAAACTCACCCTCGGTGTAAGTGTAAATGCCGGTGAGCGAGAGGACGAGTTGCGGTGTGACCTTCCAGTCGGCAGTGATGGTCATCGCATCCTTGAGGATGGTCTTGTTGCCATCCTTGAAATCGATCTGGCGCGTGACCATCCGGCGGGGGTCGGTGGCGTTTGGCGTGCGATTGTAGCCCATCGCCACGATGTACTGCTCGGTGTAGGAGTGCGCGTGGCTGGCCGAGACGAGCACGCCGAAGCGGTTGTTGAAAAACGACTCCGCGTAGTCGAGGGAGTAGTTGGGTTTCCACTTATAGGAAAGCCCGTCGCGAGGCCCGGGAGTCTTCTTCCAAGTGAACTCCTCCGCATTGAAGTTGAGGCTCGTGTTGTAGACGATGCTGCGCCCCCTGCGATCGAAGGCACGCTTCGTGCGCATGTTGATCGTGCCGGCGGGATTGTCGGCGTCGGAGTCGGGCGCGGTGGTGCGGTTGATCTCGATGGACTCGATGGCGGTGATCGAGAAGCCCTCGAAGCTGGTGGCACGCGAATTGGCGCCGCCGCCACGGTTGGCGTCGGCCGACGCGGAGCGCATGCCATCGAAGGAGACGCCGACGTACTGCGAATCCATGCCACCGAGACGGGGGCCACGGGCCTCGGACTCGACATAGTCGAGGTCCACGCCGGGAAGGTACTTGAGGAACTCGCCCACATTGCCATCGGTGACATCACCGAAAATATCGGAGGCGACCGAGGTCGTGATACTCATCGAGCGGCGCTGAGACATGATCGCCTTGGCATTGCCCTCGCGCTCGGTGGAGACCGTGAAGGCGGAGAGTTGCACGACGCCATCCTTGCCGACCGCGGGGGGCGCGGCTGCCGTACTCGTGAGATTGAACTCGCGGGAAGCCGTCTGCCCGGCAGTCACCGTGAAGGTATCCTTCACGACATTATACCCGGAATAGTTGATGGTGACGGAAGCCTGGCCGGCGGCGACGCCGGCAAAACTGAAGGTACCGTCGCCCTCCGTGTAGGTGACTTGATTGGTGCCATCGAGCCGCACTTCGGCGTTACGGACGTATTCCTGCGTGGCAGGATTGTAGACGCGGCCCTGGATGGTGCCGGTGGCTTGCTGCGCAAAGGCAGCGAGCGTGCTGAGGATCCAGCCTAGGGCGATCGCAGTCGCCATACGCCAGGAGGGTATGATCGGGTTGGTGTTCATCTGGAGGATGAGGTGTTACTTGGCAGAAAGCACACGCAGCAGCGCCCTCGGGGGAAGAGAGCACGCCGTTCGCAGCAGCAGCTAAAAGGGGGTATGGGGGGGCAGCAGCAGCGGGAAGGGGTCAGTCAATCCGCCGCTTGATGCATATTCATGCGCGGACTCCTTTTCACAAGGCAAAATGCACGATGCGGCGCGCGAAATAAAAAAGCGCCGGCGGTCAGGCCGGCGCTCGAAGAGCAGATACTCGATGGGGAGGGAGCCGCTTAGAAGGTACCCTTGACGCCAAAATTCCAGTTGGCGCCGTAGTTTTCGTAGACGCGCACCGCGGCACCCTCGCCTTGAGCGGAGCCGTTGGGGCCCTGCATCCAAGTCTGGCCACCGTTGAAGACATTGCGGCCGTAGAAGAAGACCGAGAGGTACTTGTTCACACGGTACTCGCCGCTGATGTCGAGCTTGGCATCGTGACGGCGGAAACGCGTGATATCCGCGATATCGGAGCCATCGGGCGTGTCGTCGCGCCACACCACACCGAAGCGGAGGCGGAGGTTCTTGTAACCGTAGCCGAGGCTCGAGGTAAACCGATGCGGCAGCAAGTTGGAGCGGCGCACGTCGGCGTAGCTGCGGGTGTAGGAGTTGCTGATCGTGATCGAGCGCAGCAGCTCGTGGCGGAAGGGCAGCGTCTGGTTGTAGGCGAGCTCCATATTGCGGAAGCGCACGGGGTTCGCGATATTGAACGGCGCCTGGAAGTCGTAGCTCGCGTACTCCGGGTCACCGGCGAGGCCAAACTCCTCGGCGGAGCCGCGGCGATTCTGGCGCAGATTGCGAATCGTGTTCTGCGTAAAGCCGATCGAGACCGAGCTGGCCGAGCCGAGATAATACGAGAGGCGCGCGGCGGCGTTCTTGGAATACTCGGGCAAGAGGAAGGGATTCGACGAGGTGATGAGCAGCGCATCCTCGTTGATCAGCCAAGCGCCCGTGAGGGAGTCCGGCGGCGGACGGGAGATCGCCTTGTTGAAGCCAGCCTGAAACTCCAGATCCTTCAGGATGTAGTACTTCAGGCTGATCATCGGGAAGAAGTTATCGTAGCGCTTCATGCGCTCGATCTTCGGACGGCTCTCGTACTGGTACTGGTAGCCCGCGATGGTGGTGGGGCGCGCGGCGGTGCTCACCGGGAAGCCAGCGGCGGCGACTTCGCGATTGGTGAGCGGATCGAACTCCTTCGCGACGTTTTCCGTATGCTCCCAGCGGATACCGGTGCGGACCGAGAGCTTGGAGGTGAGGCGCAAATCGGCCATGCCGTAGGCGGCGGTGACCGTCTGCGTGATGTCGCGCTTGGGGCCGATGAAGGCGTTGTAGTAGTTATCGGCGGTCGCGATGTTGACGAAGTACTCGGGGTGATCGCGCTGCAGCGCGGCGATCTTGTTGGGATCGGCGCGAGGGATCGAGTTGGGCTGATAGACCCCGGCAGAGTTGTAGAGGCTCAGGATATTGGGGGTGCCCGTATTCCACATATTGCGGGTAGGGTACCCGGCCCAGGTGCCGGTGGTGGTGATGATGGGCGCGCCCGTAGTCGGGTTGTAGCCGGTGAGGATATTGCCGCCGGGCCCGATGTAGGACCACGTGTAGTACGAGGTCTCGTTGCCATTGTCGCGGGCCTCTTCATTCCACTTGCCGCCAAACTTGACGGTGAGCGGGAAGAGCTTGAAGGGCGTCACCCAGCGGGCATCGAGCTGGCCGGTGTAGATCTCGGTCCTGGCGTAGCGGCCTTCGTTGCCGGTGCGGGGATTGGTGTAGTTATTGAGGTCGAACCAATCCGGGCCGCCGGTCTGCTGGATCTTCCACTCGTACTGGTCGCGATTGGAGCGCGTCGCGACCCACTGGCTCTGGAGATTGTTGAGCTGCTCGACGCGGGCGTGCCCCTCTTCGAGCGCCTCGTAGTTGTTGAACGAGCGGGAATACGCCGCGATGCCCTCGACCGTCCAGGTGCCGATCTTGTACTCGAAGCGAGGGGCAAACGTGACGGTGTGGGTGCGCTTGCTCGCATTACCACCGGCGTGCACGACGTTGGAGAGGCCGTTGGCCGTGGTGCGCACTTCGTTGAGACCGTCGCCACCCACGGTGCTGCGACCGTTGTTCACGTTGGCATTATTGTTTGCCGAAGTGAAGGTGAGCTCACGGTTGAAGAACTGGCCCAAGGAGTAGTTGTAGATGAACACCGTGGAGAGGACGAGGTGCGGCGAGGCCTTGAAATCGGCCGTGACCGAGTACGTGTCCTTCTTGATGTTCTTGGCGCCGTCCTTGAAGTTGAGGGCGGTGAGCACCATCGGACGCGGGTCGGCGGTCGTGGGGGTGCGATTATAGGTAAGATTGTGGCGGTACTGCTCCGTGAAGGAGTCGGCGTGGCCGATCGACGCGACGATACCGAGCCGGTTGTTGAAGAAGACATCCGAGTACTCGAGGTTGTAGTTGGGCTTGGCCTTGTAACTCTCGTTGCCATCGGGCCCGTACGTCTTGCTGAGGGTGAACTCCTCGGAGTTGAGGTTGAGGCTGAAGTTGTAGCTGATGCGGCGGCCCTTGCGCTCGAAAGCCTTGCGGGTCTTCATGTTGATGGTACCCGCGGGCGAGTCGGCATCCATATCGGAGCTGGTCGTGCGGTGAATCTCGATGGACTCGATGGAGCTGATCGAGAAGGCCTCGAAGCTCGTCGCGCGGCCGAGGTCGCCGGTGCGATTGGCATCGGCGGAGGCGAGACGGACGCCATCGAAAGAGACGCCGACGTACTGGGCATCCATGCCGCCGAGGCGGGGGCCACGGGTCTCGGACTCGACGTAGTCGACGTCGACACCGGGGAGGTACTTGAGGAACTCGCCCACATTGCCATCGGTGACATCGCCGAAGATATCGGAGGCGACCGAGGTGGTGATGTTCATATTGCGGCGCTGCTCCTGGATGGCCTTGGCATTTCCCTCGCGCTCGCTCGAAACCGTGAAAGCGGTGAGCTGCAGCACGCCGGAATCGCCGGCCTGGGTGCTGGTGATATTGATCTCGCGCGTCGCAGTCTGGCCGGCGGTGACGGTGAGAGTCTCCGTGACGGTGTTGTAACCGGTGTACGTGATGGTGATCCTGGCCTGGCCGGCGGGCACGTTATTGAGCGTGAACGAGCCATCGCCCTCCGTGCCGACGACATTATTGGTGCCCTCGAGCTTCACTTCCGCATTGCGGACGTATTGCTGCGTGGCGGGATTGTAGACGCGGCCCTGGATGGTGCCGGTACCTTGAGCCTGCAGGGAAAGGACGGTAGCGAGCCAGCCAAAGGCGAGCAGGCACCAACCCATCCACTTGCGTGGTGTGATCGGGGGGTTCATAGGAGGTGTAGGTTACTTGGGAAAACAGAGCCAGTCCGCGCACGCCGGCAGGCAGTGGCGAAATGCAACGCAAAGGGGTATTAGAGGGTAGTTGGGTCTGCTATCGACGCTTCCCGGTCAGGAGGAGTGACGAATCGTTGAGGGTTTGATCGCTCACCGCCCGGTCAGGAGGAGGTGATGATTATTAAAAAACAAGTGACATTTGGATGACGGCGCAAGCCCCTGCGCCCCAATCGGACTGTCCACACGAAAACTTTAGCTTATATCGTAAAGCAAAGCGCACCTTTTCCGTAGCCTACCCTAGCGTGAGGGCAGCGCGGGGATGGCAGGATTGAGACGCCGCGCTTCCTCGTAGTGGAGCAACGCCCGCTCTCCCTCCCCGACGAGCGAATACGAGAGCGCGAGATTGAGGTGGGCGGGGGCCATGCGGGGGGCCAGCCGCACGGCGCGCTCAAACTCGGCGATGGCCTCGCGGGGGCGGTTCAAATCGCGGAGGATCATGCCGAGATTATTGCGCGCATCCGCGTCTTCCGGATCGAGCTGGATGGCGCGTAGTCCATGGCGAAAGGCGGCATCCTTGTCGCCCAACGTGCGGAGGAGGCTGGCGAGATTATTGTGCGCTTCGAAGTATTTCTCGTCGAGGGCGAGCGCCTGGCGGTAGTGGGCGACCGCCTCCTGGGGGCGGCGGAGATCGCGGAGGATATTGGCGAGGTTATTATGGGCCTTGAGAAGGTCGGGCCGCACGCGCAGCGCGGCCTCGAGGTGCTGCCGGGCGGCCTCGAGTTCGCCACGTTCGCGCAGGAGGTTGCCGAGGTTGTTGTGCGCCATCCAAGCCTCGGGATTGCGGCGCACCGTCTCGGTGTAGAATGTGCGCAGGTCGATGTACTGACGACTCTGCTGAAAACTCAGTACAGCCAGACCGGCGAGCAGCGCGAGGGGCACGCCCGCGCGAACGGCGAGCGGCGCCCGCTCGAGCGCCCGCGTACTCCAAGCCGCGAACAGAACGACGAGGCCGATGCTGGGGAGGTAATTCCAGTGATCGGCCACGAAGGAATAGAGAAACGCGTAGACATTGAAGAACCCCAAGGTGGGAAACAGCGACCCGCCGAAGAACAGGACTGCCGCGAGGGGCGCCCGGGAGCGCGTGCGCCACCACCACAGACCGGCGAGCAGGCCGAGCGTGGCAACGACGAAGAACCACTGCGCGATGTCGCCGACATCCACCTTCCACCGTGGGTAGATAAAGACGAGGTCGGCGGGCCAGACGAGCTTGCCGAGATAAAACCACGGGATGCGCGCCGCGAGCAGGCAGCGCTGGCCGAAGGTGAGCGCAAACTCGGCGCCCTGCGCGCCGATGTGCGTCTTCTCGACCCACGCGGAGAAGAGGCCCATCGCCGCGCCGAGGGCAAACCACGGGACGAGCGGCCGCACGTCGCGCGCCCAAGCCAGCCGCCCCTGGCGCCACCAGAGCGCGACCAGCAAGGCGGGCGGCAGCGTGGCGGTGACCGACTTGCTCAACAGGGCGAGCACGAAAACCCCGGTAGCCGCGAAGTAGAGCGAACGGCGCCGATCGGCCGCAAAGCGCAGATAAAGGAGCGCGGCGATGAGGTAGAAAACGAGCGAGAGGGTGTTTTTCTGCTCGGAGATCCAGGCCACCGACTCCACGTAGACGGGATGCAGCGCGACGATGCCAGCCGCCAGCCACCGGGCCGCCGGCGCAATGCCCAGCCGCGCCAGCACGGCGACGAGGAGGCAGGCCGCGAGCCCGTGCCAGAAGATATTGATGAGGTGATAACCCGCCGCCCAATCGCCCCAGAGCTGGTGCTGCACCCAGAACGCCGAATGCAGCAGCGGGTAATACTGCTCGGTCGCCCCCACTTCGAACCAGATGCGCCACAGGCCGTGCGCCGAGCGAAGCGAAGGGGCGGTGACGTAGTCGGCGTCGTTCCAGATGAACTCGCCGGGAATCGCCGGGAGGTAGGCGAGAAACGTCGCGACCAGGAGCGCGAAGCCCAGCCATAGCTCGCGAGCGCGCGACCAGACCGCCGGAGCGGGCGGCAGGGCTGGCGGTGGCGGGGTACAGGAAGCGACGGGCATGATGACCAACTAAAGGAGCGATTGCCTCGGCGGACGGGGAGAGTCGCAACGACAAAAGTGGGCGGCGCCGATTGCCCGATCTCGCAGCAAAGGATGCGGCCGGGCGATGTCCGCAAGGCCCACCGAGCGGCTAGAGCGGTTGACTATCGCACGGTCGGAAATGGACAGGAGTAGCGCGGAATAGCGCGGATATAGAGGGAGATTTTCTTGGTCTCGTGGTGCTGGCGAAACGTGCAGGGATCGGCGGGCAGCACTTTTCCACGCAGGGGATGAACCGCTAAAAGGATGCCGCCAAAGGCGGCACCTTGAGGGTGCGGCTTCGGCTGATCGCCTGCGCGGTAGGTTTAGGCGCCAGCTAAACGCTGGCGGCGTGATGGCCAAGCGAGAGGAAAGGCGCCGATGGAGCCCGATTTTGCCGACGGATTTTTCTGCCGCAATAGCAGGGAGTAGTGCGAAATAGCCCGGATATAGAGGAGGATTTTGGGCGAAAACAGCGGAGTGGCTTTGGCCTGAGAGGTCGTGCGATGAGTTCGAGGCCGATGCGCGCGCACAAGGCGACGGCTGGGCGGGGACGCCCCGCCCTACCTGGCAGTCACGGCAGTTTATGTGCGTAGGTGGAATAGGCCCATGCTAGCCGAGAACGGCGGCGCGCGCTAGCCCCTACCGGGAGAACGTGTTCTCCCCCCTTGCCCTGCCCTTAAGCCAACTCCAAGCCGCGCATGGTGCCGGTGGAGGAGGCGAACTTATCGGACTCGATGCCCATGCGCTGAAGCATCGAGACGAAGAGATTGGGCAGCGGGTAATTGTGCGTGGTATCGAAGCCGAGGTGCTGGCCGTGACGGAAGCCGCCGCCGGCGAAGAGGGTCGGCAGATTAGTCGTCACGTGCGTGTTGGCATTACCGAGATTGGTGCCGTAGAGGACCATTGTGCGGTCGAAGAGCGTCTCGCCACCTTCCTGCACCTTCTTGAGATCGGTGAAGAGGCCGTTGAGGAGCTTCATGTGCCACTCATCGATGGCCTTGAGCTGGGCGATCTTCGCATCGGAGCGCCCATGGTGCGAGAGGTTGTGATAGCCATCGGTGATCTTCACATCGTCGTGCAGGTCGAGAGCGGGCGAGCTGACGCTATCGAGCATGAGCGAGATGGAGCGCGTGGAGTCGGTCTCGAAAGCGAGGCGAGCCATGTCGTACATGAGCTTCACCTTGTCCATGTACTCGCGGGGGCTGCCGGGATCGACCGGCATCTTGGCAGTGACCTTGGGCTTGGGCTTGCGCTCCCACTCCTTGGAGATCTCGAGGCGCTGCTCGAGCTCGCGCACGCTGGTGAAATACTGATCGAGCCGGTCGCGGTCGCGCGCGCCGACGCTGCGCTGGAGGTCGCGAGCCTGGCTGCCGACGGCATCGAGGATGCTCTGGCCCTGCGCGAGCTTGCGGAGCTGCGCCTCGACCTCGGCAGGCGTGCCCTGCACGAAGAGGCGCTTGAAGACATCCGAGGCTTTTTCCTCGCAGGGGATGAGCACGCCGGAGCGCGTCCACGAGAGACTGCGGACGCCCTGCTGGACATTGACGCCCAGGGTGAGGGAAGGAAACCGCGTCTGGTGGCCGATGCGCTCGCCGATGTATTGATCGAGCGAGATGGTATTGCGGAAACCACCGCTGCCGGGATGCGGCGCTGCGGTGAGGAAGCAGATATCGGCCGGGTGGCCGCCATCGACATCGGGGTGCGAGACGCCGCTGAAAACGGTGAAATCCTCGCGGTGCGCCTTCAGGTGCTCGAGGTAAGGGGAGAGCTTGTAGCCGCGACCCTTTTCGGTGGGGAAAAACTGCTCGGGGAGCAGGCCGAGATTATTGCAGATCGCGAACATGCGGCGGGGCTTGCCGCCGGGCGCATTATCGCCCGTCGCAGCGGCGCGGGCGAAGGGCGAGAGCATCGAGTCGAGAAAGGGCAGCGACATCACCACACCCACGCCGCGCAGGAACTGCCGCCGCGAAAGCGCCCGCTGGATGGAGATGTGAGACGAGGGGATGGCGGCGGCGGCGTTTTTCATGGCGGAGGGGCGTAAACGAAAGCGGGGAAGACCTTACTTATTGAGGAAAAGTTCGCTTTGCACAATCTCGTGCACGAGGGCGCGCACGCCGTAGCGATGGGCGCTCGCCTTCTGGAGAATCGCCTCGATCGCCGGGCGATCGCTGAAGCGGACGGGCGCGCCAGTAGCATAGGTGGCGAGTTGCTGGGCGAGGTTGCGCGCGATCTGGCGCTCATCGTCGAGCAGGAGGCGCTTGAAATCGCGAATGTCGGAAAACTTGCGGCCATCCCACAGCTCGCCGGTGGAATCCACGGGCTGGGCATAGTGAAAGGTGAATTTGAGCCCGCCCTTGCCGCGGCCCTCGATGGGCGCGACGCCTTCGGCGATGGCGCGGTACTTATCGCGGAAGCCACCCATCACATCGAAGCTCTCGAGAGCGAAGCCGGCAGGGTCGATCTTGGTGTGGCAGCCGGCGCAGCCGGGATCGGCGCGATGCTTTTCGAGGAGTTGGCGGATGGTGGTGGCGCCACGGATATCGGGCTCGACAGCGGGGACGCTCGGCGGAGGGGGAGGCGGCGGCATGCCGAGGATGCGCTCCATGATCCAAGCCCCGCGGAGGACAGGCGAGGTGGTGGTGCCATTGGCCGTGACCTTGAGCACGCTGGCCTGCGTGAGCAGGCCGCCGCGCACGCTGCCCGCGGGGAGCGAGACACGGCGGAGGCGGGCACCCTCGACAGGGGGCAGGCCATAGTGCGCGGCGAGCCGCTCATTTAGCATCGTGAAATCGGAGTGGATGAGATTGCGCGCAGGGAGATCGGCCCGGAGCAGCTCGGCAAAGAAAAGCTGCGTCTCCTCGACCGACGCCTCCACAAGCGCATCATCGAGGTAGTAGTCATTGTAGAGCGCAGAATCGGGCGAAGTCGCCTGCGCCTTGCGCAGATCGAGCCAGTAATCGAGAAAAGCATCCGTGAACTGCCGTGAGCGGGGCGAGGCGAGCAGCCGCTCGGTCTGCGCCCGGAGCACCTCGGGCCTGCGCAAATCCCCGCGGTCGGCAGCTGCGCGCAACTCGGCATCGGGCGCGGTATTCCAGAGGAAAAAGGCGAGGCGCGAGGCCACCGCGTGATCGTCGAGCCGGCCAGGCATCTCCTCGAGGCGGATAAAGCCGAGTGAGCACAGCACGGCCGTGTAGCCGGCAATCATCGCATCGGTAAAGCTGCCGCCCGCCTGCAGCGTGTGCTCCACGACGGGGATAAACCGGGCGAGTTCAGAGTCGCCGACAGGACGGCGGTACGCGCGGACGAGAAAGTTTTTGAGGAGGCGAGGTGCATCCGCCGCCGGATTGGCCGAGACCACCTCAAAACCCTTCTTGCCTTTCTTGAGGGGCAGATCGCCAAACATGAGCGTGTGACCTGCACTGGGCCACTGATCGACCAGCGGGCCCTCGACCTCTAACCAGCGAAACGCAACGCCCGGCTGACCTTCCCTGGTGGCGAGCGGATTCTGCCAGCCAGAGGGACGAGAGCGGAAGAACCGCACGCAATCGGGCCGGATCGTCTCACCGGGCAGGAGGTAAGTATCGAGCTCGACCGTGGTGGGCTCGGTGCCGACATCGAAAGCGCCAAGCCGGCGCAGCCCGCGCGGCTGCAACTCCGAGTAAAGCGTGATCGGCTCGGGCCGGCGGCCGGGAGAGACATCGTCGAAATCGGGGACCCACCAGCGATCCGGCTTGCCGGGCACCGGCTTGCGCGGGCCAACCCAGACGGAGTATGCGCTGACGCGCACCTTGTAGCGGCCGGCGGTGGGAGCTTTGAATTTTTCAAAGCGCAGCTCGATGGGCTCGTACGAGCTGGCGACGACGCCCATCGCCTCGCGCTCCCGCGTAGCGGGGTCGGCATCGCCGACCGTGATCGGCGCCTTGGTGGAGCGGACATCGGGCTGCGGCGAAGTGCCAAGGACGGGGAAGGTGGCGCGCTCCGGGCTTGTATTGAAAACCGTGTAGATCATCCGGTTGGCAAACGAGCGCTGATCGCGCGCGTAGTAGCGGGTGACCTTGGTCTCGGGAGGGGCTGGCTGCTTAGCGAGCACCTGGCGCAGCGCGTCTTCCGCCACCGCGAGGTAGCGGGCCATATTGATATGGGAGATATCGAGCGCCTCGCCCACCTTGTTGAAGCGGTGAGCCTCACCATCCTCCGGCAGGCCATCCTTGATCTCGAGCCAAGGGGCGCCGAGGAGATCGCGGACGGCGTTCTCATACTCGTAGCGATTGAGCCGGCGCTGGGTAGCGCGGCCCTCGGCAGCGAGCGCCGCGCGCTCGGCGGTGGCGAGCGTGCCGGCCATCGCAGCGGTGAATTTCTCGACCTCGCTGGCGGGTGGGCGCGGTTTGTCGCGCGGGGGCATGTCGCCCTGCTTCACGTAGTCGTGGACCTTGATCCACGTGGCGAAATTCTTGCGGTCGCCGGGCTCGAAATCGAGCGCAGTGAGATCGAGCCCGCCCTTCTTCTCGATGTCGTCGTGGCACTTGGCGCAGTGGGCGTCGATGAAGGCCTGCGTCTCCGCCGAAGGGGGCGCGGCGCGAGCACTCAACGCGCCCAAGGCAAGGGCACACGAAAGCAGAGCGACACGGGGGAAGAGCGACGGGGCGGCCACGGGGAACAGTCGCTCTTATCAACCCTTCCGGGCCGCGCGTCAAATCGCCGCTGGGACTCTTTCGTGTCACCTCGGTGACGGGTGACGCCTCGGGGGCGGCCAAAGCGACGCTCGGCGACGAAGGGAACAAGGGGCACATCGCGCCTCCCGGTACGGCGCGCGCGAGGTCCATTCGTGATTCACTTTCCGGGATCGCCGGGCCATACACCAGGGTAGATGGCCGACGACCCCGACCCGCCACGGAAGTTCTACAACCTCAAGCCGAAGGAGTTTGAGCGGGTCAACGACGTGGCGCCGCCCCCAAGCGACCGAGCCCTGCCGGACACCTCTGCGCCTACCACCCTCCCCCTCCCCGCTTCGCCCGATACCATCGACGTGCGGGCTCTGGCCAAACAAGCCCAAGCGCCGGGAAGTGGGCCGCTCCTCCGCAAGCACAACGAGCCCCGCGCTCAGAACGAGGTGCACGGCATGCTGCGCGAGAACCTCGCACGCGCCAAAGCCTCTGGAGCCAACGACATCGCTCCCGCGCCCAAGCGCAAAAACCGCCGTCTGCGCGACTACCTCATCGTGTTGATACCGGTGAACGCCTTTTTCGCCTACTTCGCATTTGGGCCGACGGCAAATCCGGTGACGTTTGTGTACGGTGTCGCGGGCATGGCATTTTTCACCGTGGCGCTGACGTGGGTGATGTTTGGGATAATGAACAAGTACTGAAGCTCCCCCGCGCGGGCGGCACGGGCCCCCGGCGAGCAAGGCGGACGCCAGCGCGCGATGCCGCCCTGCGCGGTGGCAAGAAGCGAGATCGACCGGCGCCTGCAACTCACCACACCCGCGAGGCCATGGCCTGCTCGACCTGCTTCTCAGCGCTGTCTTCGAGCTCGCGGAGGAAGTCCAGGCCGGTGCGGCGCTGCACTTCCTCTATCGTAGTGAGAAAGCGGGCGGGATCGCCATGGGGGGGAATCTCCTGCGGGATGATAAACGCCATGGTGCGGAGCCCGCCCTCGTTTTCATCCACCACGATCAGGAAAAAAGCCTCGGGGATCGCCACACGATCGCGGAGCATCCTCGGCTGCGCGGGAAAGATGGGGCCGACGAGAGCCCAGACCTCGCCGTAACGCGCAGGGTAGCTCGTCGCAATCCGCTCCTCCAACTCGCGCCAGAGGCCCGCATTGAGCGAGTGGCGCTGGGGCACGATATTGGACATGAGGAAGGTCTCGCGCTGGGCGGCAGCGCCGTAGCGCGTGGCGATGGCGTAATTGGGCGCGAGGTGGCCGCGGTCGTAGCCACTCCCGGTATATGCATCGGGCGAGATGCGGGCGGCGGTGCGACGATCTACCTCGAACCGCTCCGGGCGCTTGCCGGCGGAGGGAATTTTAGGGAGGTCGACCATCTTGTACGCGGCCCAGAGGGGATTGGCGAGAGACTCGCTGTACCCGACGACATAGCCGCGATTGGTGAGCACGCGCACGTCGCCCGCCGCGGCCTGCGGAGCGCCGCCGTAAACGAGCGACTTGTCGCCCGAGGCGATGCTCCCGCTCGCACTGCCAGCGTAGTAGAGCTGCCAGACATCCCACGCGATATCTAGGGCCGAGACGTTTTTATCCCGCTCGAAGGCGTTCTGCACCAAGCGGCGCACCTCGGCCTGCCGGGTCTGGGGCTGGACAAGGTACCAGCCGCCGAGGACGCCGGCGACGGCGAGATTGACGAGCAGCAGCCACCGAACGATCGCCGGTGGCAGCTTGGCGCGGGATCTACGCGAGCGGGCTGCGGCCACCGGTTACTTAGCCTCCACCCACTGCACGGCGTCGATCACGACGTAGCCATTGGTGCCGGCATTGGAAATCTCGACATAGCCGGCCTTGCCCTTCTCAAAGCGATACGTGCCGACGGGCTCGAGAAGATCGCGGACCTTGCCCTTCTTCCTCTGGTTGATCGTGACCTTGGTCTCGCCCTCGGCGTGGCGAATGATGACCGGCACGTTATCGGCGCGGTTATTATTCGCGGGAGAGGCGACGAAGACCTGATAGCGACCGGCCTTGGGCAGATCCGGGATGAAGCGGGCAGTCTGGTTGCCCTTGCTGTCGTTGTCGTCGTGATGGTATCCGGAATCCACATACGAGGCGGCGGCGGAGCTGTTGCGGTCGAAGCCGATGCGTTGAGCATCGTGATCGTCGACGACGATGCCCTCGAGGCGCTCGCGGGGCAGCACAACGCGGCTCGGCAGCGGCTCGCTCTCGAAATCGAGGACCTGGCCATCCTTGAGGAGGCGCTCCTTGAATTTGGCCTGGTCGATCTTCTGCACCGTGGTGCCCTGCTCGATGGCATGGACCGCGGCGGTGGCAGAGCTCTGGCCCAGCACCATGAAGACAGGCTCCATGCGGATGGAGCCATAGGCGATATGCGAAGCGCTCAGGCAGATCGGCACGAGGAGATTGGTGCACTCCTCGGCGCGGGGGCGGATGCTGCGGTAGCTGATCGGATAGGGGCGGACGCGCACCTGCACGTCGCCCTCATTGCGCACGAAACCCTCGGGGGTGATATAACGCTGGATGTTGTGGGAATCCATGTTGTACGCGCCCATGCCGACGCTGTCCTGCACGACCTCGGCGCGAGTGCAGTTCTTCTCAGTCATCACGTAGTCGCTGATCATGCGCCGGGCCTCGCGCACGTAGAGCTGGCGGGGCCAATTATCGTTATCCTTGAACTCATCCTTGGCGAGGCCGAGGCGCTGAAACTCGGCGCGGACCTTCTCGGGCACGCGAGGGCTATTGGCGAGGGTCCACATGAGGCCCTTCTGCCAGACTTCGTGAGCCTTCCAGATCTTGGCGCGCGTGGCGTAGTCGGCCTCGGGATAGTCCCAGTTCTGGCCGATGAAGTCGGTGCTGATCGCGTAGTTGTTATTGGTATCGGTCTTGCGATTGGGCATCCAGACGGGATTCCAGGGCACGCGATGATCGCCAGCCTCGAAGTTGCGGAGCGGGAGCTCGAACCACAGGGGATCGTAGCCCTCGGGCTTTTCCCACGCGCGGCGATTTTCCGGCACGTCGGTCGTCGTCATGCGGAAATTGTAGGCCTGGACCTTGCGATCGCCGGAAAACTCCACGCCGGGGCCGTCGCGCTCGATGCCGGGGAGGATGCCGCTCTTGGGATCGCCGGGCTTGATATAAGGATCGACCTTCTTGG
Organism: uncultured Opitutus sp.; assembly: GCA_964480585.1. Lineage (GTDB taxonomy): Bacteria > Verrucomicrobiota > Verrucomicrobiia > Opitutales > Opitutaceae > ER46. The sequence continues at coordinate 79,907 of CAYZPV010000002.1, forward strand.
TAAACTGATGGCTGACCGCGTGACGGGCCTGCACGCCATTGATCGTCTCGCCGTAGGTGGCATTGGCCTCGCGGCCGACGTGGTAGTTGACCTTGGCCTTGGCCATGAGGTCGCCCTCGTAGGTGGCATCGACGAAGATCTTCCCGGCAAAGGTACGGCCGCTCTCCATGACGATGCGGACGATGCGCTTGCCATCCATCACGACGCCCTTGGCGAGATCGAGGCGCTCGCCCTTCACGACCGTGACCTTGCCAGCGACCTCGGCGAGCATCTCATCGTAGACCTTGGTGGCGACGTGGGGCTCGAAGGTCCACATGGTCTTCTCATCCGGATTATTGGGGCCGCCGCGGCGGTTAACATACTCCTCGCGCTTCTGGTACTTCCAGCTCTCGGGCTTTTGGTAGTGCTGCCAGATGCGCCCGTAGAACTCGCGGGCGATGCCGCCGATGGCACGTTTGTTACCGATATCGGTCGCCCCGAGGCCGCCAGTCGTGAGGCCACCGAGAAACTGCGTGGGCTCGACCAGCACGGCAGTCTTGCCCATGCGGGCGGCCTGGACCGCAGTGGCGACGCCACCGGAGGTGCCGCCGTATACCACGAGATCGTACTCCGTCGTCGCGGCGCGGCCCGCAAGGGCGAGCGCCAGCATCACAAAGCCAAGGGTAAGGAAACGCATAGGGTATGGGAGACGCCACCGTAGACAGGCGCGACGCGCGGCCTCCAGCCTGTTTGTGGAAAACTTATGCGGCAATCAGCCCAAACGCGCAGCGCGCCTACCGGGGGCTCATCGCAGCGATGTGCTTGCGGATGGCTGCCTTAATCGCGGCGGCAGCGGCAGGAGTATTCATATGGCCGGCGGCGATGTCGTCGAAGATCTCCTTTTGCGAGGGCAGCGCGTTGTAGGCCGCGTAGACGCTCGTGGGCGGGCAGGTCGTGTCGATGAAACCCACGGTAAAGAATCCAGGCGCCTTGGCCTGCCGGGCGAAATTCACGCAGTCGTAGTAGCCCACGGCCTCGACGACCTGGGGTTTGGTATCCTTGTCCCCCGTGGGGATGAATTTCGGCCAACCTGCGATGCGCCCGGCGAGTGCGCCCGTATGATCGCAACCGGCGGGCACGCCGGCAACAAAGTAGCTGACTCGGGAATCGATGCCGGCGGCGGCGATCGCCTGATAGCCGCCCTGGCTGGAGCCGGAGACGATGAGAGTACGCCCATCCCACTCGGGCTGCGCGGTGAGAAAATCGATCGCGCGCACCAACCGCTGGAACATCCCGAGGAAATAAATCGTGTCGCGAGACTCGCGACCGCGCGTGCGGTAATCCTTCAACTCACCGGCGGCTAGCGCGTCGTAAAAGGCCTTTCCCATGCCATTGGGAAGGCCGTGGGCATTGATATCCATGGCGAGCACACCCTCCCCGGCCCAACCAACCGGCCCGGCGAGGACGGCGCTGCGCACGCCTGCGCCGTGGACAGTAAGAATCGCGGGCAGGCTGCGGGGCTTGGCGCCTTTGGGCCGCGCGAAATAGCCGGAGACCGGCGCGCCCACTGCAGGGATCTGGACGTCGAACGCATCCACACCGTCTGCGCCTGACACGGCGGGCGTGAGCGTGGGACGGAGCGGCACGGCGGCGACCAGCTTTTTCTTCGCCTCCCAAAACGCGGCGAAATCCGCGGGCGGGGGTGCGCTCGGCGCGATGGCGGAAGGCTCGATACCCGCGCCGGCGAGGGCGGTGAGCTTCGTCTTGTCTTTAGCGTACGTGACGCGGAGTTGGAGGAAACCCGGCTCGGAGAGCGTGCCCGTCACCCGCGCCTCACCGGCGGTGATCTTAGCCGTGCCGGTCTTCTGCAGGGGCAGACCATCCTTGGTCAGCACCCACTCGATCTCACCATCGAGCGGCTGGCCCTTGTCGGCGAGTTTCACGATAAAGGTCACTGTCTCGCCTCGCTGGTAGAGGGCGTCCTTGCGGTCGGCCTGGGCGGTAAGCGTCTGGGTGGGCTGGGGAGCGGCCTTGGCGGCCTTTTCGGCGGCGCGGGCGAGCGACGCGCTGGCGAGCGCGCAGAGCAAAGCGAAAACGAGGGGTAGCTTTTTCATGGGATGCAAGGTGGGGCGGGCTTTAACCCGCGCTGGACTGAAGGAAGAAGGCGACGCGAGGCCTTCGCGGCGGCCGAAGATGCGAAAGGGCGGGTTAAAAACCGCCCTACCTCAGGCTAGGATATCCTTCACGACTTTCGCGGGCTCAACGCCGGTGAGGCGTTGATCGAGGCCTTGCGATTTGAAGGTAAATTTCGAGTGGTCGATGCCGAGGGTGTGGAGGATCGTGGCATTGAGGTCGTGCAGGCTGACAGGATCGCGCACGATATTGTACGAAAAATCGTCGGTCTCGCCGTAGACAAGGCCGCCCTTCACGCCGCCGCCTGCCATCCAGATGGTGAAGCAACGCGGATGATGGTCGCGACCGTAATTAGTCCTGGTGAGCGTGCCCTGGCTGTAGACGGTGCGGCCAAACTCGCCGGCCCAGACGACAAGCGTATCCTTGAGAAGGCCGCGACGCTTCAGATCGGTGACGAGGGCGTAGCAGCCCTGGTCAGTATCCTTGCACTGAATCTTAAGATGCTCGGGGAGCGTACCGTGCTGGTCCCAGCCGCGGTGATTGATCTGCACGACGCGCACATCCCGCTCGGCCAGGCGGCGGGCAAGGAGGCAACTCGCGGCGAAGGAGCCGGGCTCCTTCACATCGGGGCCGTAGAGATCGAGCGTCTCCTGGCTCTCAGTAGAAAAATCGGTAAGCTCGGGGACGCTCGTCTGCATACGAAACGCCATCTCGTACTGCGCGATACGGGTGAGCGTCTCGGGATCGCCGTAGCGGCGATGGTTGAGGTCGTTGAGCTTGCCAAGGGCATCGAGCATGCGGCGGCGCGTGGTGGCATCGACGCCGTTGGGATTGTCGATGAAGAGGACGGGGTCGCCCTGCGCGCGGAGCGCGACGCCATTGTGCGTGGTGGGCAGAAAGCCGCTGCTCCACATGCGGGTGAAGAGCGCCTGCGCGGCGACCTTGGGAGAAAATTTCGGGGTGAGTACGACAAAGGCGGGGAGGTCGTTGTTTTCACTGCCGAGGCCGTAGGCGAGCCAGGAACCGAGGCTGGCTTTGCCGGGCAATTCGCTGCCGGTCATCAGGAACGTGCAGGCGGGGTCGTGATTGATCGCGTTGGTGTGCACCGAGCGGACGATGGCGAGATCATCGACGAGCTTGGCCGTGTGCGGCAGCAACTCACTCACCCAGGCGCGGCTCTGCCCATGCTGCGCAAACTTGAAGATCGAGGGGGCGGTGGGAAACCGCGTCTGGCCGCTCGTCATCGTGGTGATGCGCTGGCCCTGGCGAATGGACTCGGGCAGGTCCTTATCGAACTCTTTCGCGAGACCGGGCTTGTAGTCGAACGTATCGAGCTGAGAAGGCCCGCCGTTCATATGGAGGTAGATGATCCGCTTTGCGGTGGGCGCGAAGTGCGGGAGGTAGGGCAAGCCGGGGTGCACCCGCGCAGCGAGCGCGTCGCGCCTGGCGGCGGCCTGAAGGCGGGGAGCGAGCAGGCTGAGCGCGACACTACCCATCGCGAGGCCGGCGCCGGCGAAGAACTGGCGGCGCGAGAGATGATTCAGGTACTCGTGACAGGCATTCATCGGCGGAAAAGGTTCAAATCACAAAGGTCCAGACAGTGGGATCGATCAGTTTCTCGTGACGGTCTCGTCGAGGTTCAGGAGAAGATTAGTCACCATCGTCCAGGCAGCGAAATCCGCCACGGGGAGCGTAGCGTTGGGCTTGGATTCGCCGTTGGCGATGACGCGGCTCGCGGCCTCGGTGTGCTGCGCGTAGTGTGCGCGGTGCGCCGCCAGCGTATCGGCAAGGATGGCGGCCTCCTGGGCGGTGGGCGGGCGTGCGGTGACGCTGCGGAAGGCATAGGCCAGTCGCTCCGGCTCGGAGCTCGTGCGGAGGAGCAGCCGCTCGGCGAAGCCGCGCGCGGCTTCGAACTGCTGCACGTCATTCATCAGCGCGAGGGCCTGCAGGGGCGTATTGGAGCGCTGGCGGAGGATGCAGAAATTTTCCCGTGAGGGCGCATCGAAGGTCGAGAGCGAAGGCGCGGGCGCGGTGCGCTTGGCAAACGTGTACAGGCTGCGGCGATAAAGCGCCTCACCGTGATCCTGCACGTACTTCTGAGTATTGCTCCCGCCAAAAGCCACTGGCTCCCATATATTGATGGGCTGGTAAGGCTTCACCGGAGCGCCGCCGACCTTGCCAACCAGCAGGCCGCTCACGGCGAGCGCCTGATCGCGCAGCACCTCGGCATCGAGCCTGAGGCGCGGACCGCGGGCGAGGAGCTTGTTTTCCGGATCGAGCTCGAGCAGCGCGGGCGAGATCGCGGCGTCCTGCTTGTAGGTCCGCGAGGTGACGATGAGCCTCACGAGGCGCTTCACATCCCAGCCGTGGCGCATGAAGTCGCTGGCGAGCCAATCGAGCAGCTCAGGGTGAGTCGGCGCTTCGCCCTGCACGCCAAAGTCGGCCGGGGTGCGCACCAGGCCGGCGCCGAAGAGCTGGCCCCAGAAGCGATTTACCGTCACGCGCGACGTGAGAGGATGCTCCGGACTCACCAGCCACTGCGCAAACTCGAGGCGGGTGAGACGACTCCCCTTCTGGCTGGGCTTGGGGAGAAACGCGGGCGTCGCCGCCTCGACCTTTTCACCCGGCTTGTCGTACTGCCCCCGGATGAGCACGTGCGCGGGGAGGGGCTCCGCGCGCTCGCCGGAGATCAGGGTGACGGGATACGTGCCCTCGTAGTGCACCTGCTCCGCCATGAGGCGGCGGGCGGCATGGACCTCCGGCTCGAGCGCGCCGCGCGTGGGAGCGTAGATGTAATCGCGATACCACTGCGCGATCCACTTTTTCTCCTCGTCGTTTTGTTGAGTGCTGGAGAGGCCGACAAGGAAATTGACGTCGTGCCGCAGCGGCACATCGGCAAAGGCCCGAGCCCCGGTGCGGAGGGAGCGCGACCAGGCGCTCTGCGAGAGCAGCGGATCATCGGAGCCGGAAGGGCTGGTGTAGACGGCGCCAATGCTATCCCACCAAGCCGCGCCGCCGCTCTGCACAAGGCGGATGCCAGTGTAGGCATCGCCCTTGTGCATCTCGGCGTCGCAAGCGGGCATTTCGAGCTTCACGTACTCGCCGGCCTTCGGCAGCGCGCCCATATGCTGGGCCGTCTTGGCGATCTCGGGACCGAAGGCCTGCACATCGCCCCATACCAAGCGGCGGGCACCCGCCTTATCCGTGATAAACTCGAGACCGATCGCTTGCGGGGGGTTTGCCGGGTCGAGATGCACGTGAGCGGAGATCGTGGCCTCGGTGCCGATGGCGAGATTCACATCCTTGGCGGTGAAGGCGATCTCGCGCGCGCCCGCGCCTTCCGTGCGAAGGGCGGCCTTGCCGCCCGCCACGGGCACGCCCGCACCGCGGCGCCACTCGCCATAGGTGGGCGGGTTCATCACATTGTCGGGCGTGGGCAAATCGGAGTCCTCGGCCCACAGGACATCGTACGTGATGGGCGTCTTGGCGACCTTGAGCATCTTGACGCCGCTGGCCTCGAGCTCCTTGGAGCGCGCGGTGACCGCGGCCTCGAGCGGCTTGATCAGTTGGGCAAGCTGGTCGATGCGCCGCTGTTTTTCGGCGGTGTCGGCGATGACGGCGATGGGGCCGGCGAGGCGCACATTCCCATCCCACACGCGATCGGCGAGGCTTTTGAAAATCGCGCCCATGGAGTAGTACTCCTTCTGCGAGAGCGGGTCGAATTTATGGTCGTGGCACGAGGCGCAATTGGCCGTCATGCCCATCCACACGGCTGCGGTGGTATCGACGCGATCGGCGGTGTTGCGCATCTCGGCCTCGGCCTCGATCGCACCGCCCTCGGAGGTGGAGAGGTGGTTGCGATTATAACCCGAGCCGATGCGCTGCTCGATAGTCGCATTGGGCAGCATGTCGCCGGCGAGCTGATCGATAGTGAACTGGGCAAAGGACGCGTTGCGATTGAAAGCACGGACCACCCAGTCGCGGTAGGGCCAGATCGTGCGGACGTTGTCCAAGTGCAGCCCGTGGGTATCCGCGTAGCGCACCGCATCGAGCCAGTGGCGGCCGAAGTGCTCGCCGTAGCGGACCGAGCCGAGCAGGCGATCGACCACGCGCTCGTAGGCATCGGGCGACCTGTCCGCGAGAAAAGCATCGACCTCCTCCGGCGTGGGAGGGAGACCGGTGAGATCGAGCGTAATGCGGCGGAGCAACACCTCGCGCTGCGCCTCGGGCGCGAGCGCGAGGTTTTTCGAAGCAAGTTTGGCCGCGACGAAGTTATCAATCGGATGCGCGCCAGCGCTGGGGATCTTGGGCGGCGGGGGCGAAGCGACTGGCTCGTAGGCCCAATGCTTCTGATACTCGGCGCCCTGCTCGATCCACTTCTTGATGAGCGCACGCTGGGCCTCGGTGAGCGGCTTCTTATGCGACTCGGGAGGCGGCATCACTTCATCGTCGTGCGGACTCACAATGCGCTGCCACGCCTCGGACTTGGAAAGATCGCCCGGGGTGATCGCGCGAAAGCCATTTTTCTCCGCCGTCGCCCCCTCGAAGGTATCGAGACGGAGCTTGGCCTTGCGGTGCGAGGCATCTGTGCCATGGCAGCCGAAACAATTGTCGGCGAGGATCGGCCGGATGTGCTCGTTGAACGTGATCCGCTCCTCCGCAATAGCGATGGACGACGACAGAGCGCAAGCAACGAGAAGGGCCGGAAATTTCATGGGGGAGGAAACGGCGAGAAGCAGCTTAACAGATGCCGAAAACTTCGCCGGGCGTCAACCTGCGCGCGACGGAAACCCTAGCGTGTTTTCTCACCAAGCAGTTACCCACGCCGAGGCTCTTGCCGAACTTCCAGCGCGATGGACGCCGCCATGCGGACAAGAAAAAGGGCGGGCTTTTCAGCCCGCCCTCGTCATGCAGCCGATTCGGCTACCCTTAGAAATTACCCTTCACGCCCAGCGTCCACGAAACACCGTAGTTGCCATAGCGGTAGAGCGCGGCGGGGATGCCGAGGACGGGCTGGCCCTCCATGATGAGCTGGGGGTCATTCAGGATATTGCGGCCCGAGAAGAAGAGGCTGGTGCGGCTGGTGAGCTTGAAGCCACCGCTGACATCCAACTTGAAGTTGTGACGCTGATAGCGGCCGAAGAGCGTCGTGATCGGAGTATCATCCATCCAAAGTCCCGAGAAGCGGACATTGAAGCGGCGATACGCCCAGCCGAGATTGGCCGAAACCTTCTGCGGCGTCACGCCAGGGAAGTACTTGTTGGCGTAGTTGCGCGTGTAGCTCAGGTTGACGCTCGTGCCGCGGAGCAGCCCCGGCAGGAAGGTAAGCTGCTGGTTGTACGCGAGCTCCAGGCTGCGATAGCGATAGAGGTCCGCACGATTGACCCACGTGGTGAAGTCGTAGTCACGATACTCGGGATCATCGCCGTAGGGCGTCTCCGACGCATCGACGCGGAGTTGCACACGCTGGTCAGTGATCTCGACCTGCTGCACCATCGCGGTGAAGCTGCCGACGGGCTCAAAATAGTATTCGAGGCGCGCCACATAGTTGTCGGACGTCTCAGGCTTGAGCTCGGGATTGGGCGCAGTGATGAGCATCGCGAGCTCATTGATATTCCAGACGCCGGCGAGCGCATCGACCGGCGGACGGGAGATAGCATGCGAGTAGCCGAGGCGACCGACGAGGTTTGGCCGGATCGAGTAGACGACCGAGGCGCTCGGGAAGAAATCATCGTACTGGCCCTCGCGGGTGACCTTGGGCTTGGTGAAGTACTGATATTGGAGCCCCTCGACCGTCGTGGCGCGGCGGGTAGAGGTGTTGATGGCAAAGCCGGCGCGCTGTACCTCGGTGGCGGTCAGCGGATCGAAGTCCACCACTTCAGTCTCGGTACGCTCCCAGCGCATGCCACCCTGCAGGCGGAATTTACCGATGCGCGTATTAGCGAGGCCGTAAGCCGCCGGCACGAACTGGCCAAACTCACGCTCGTTGGCGATGTAGGCGGTGTAGTAGTTGTCGGCGGTGGCCGAATTCACGAACCACTCGGGATTCGACTGATAGAGCCGGGCCAGCGCGCTGCGATTGGGCAGCACGGGGAGATTGGCGACATCCAGCGCGCGGATGTGACCCATCTGGGTGTTGAAACCGCGCGGCGAGGGATACGCGGCGAAGTTGCCCGTGGGGCCGCCATTGGGCCCGATGTAGCTGAAGGTCTGATACGCGACCCGATTGTAGGTCTCGCGATTTTCCTCGGTGGCCTTGCCGCCAAACTTCACGAAGGTCGGAAACCGGAAAGGCAGGTTGTACTGCGCATTGAGCGCGCCCTGATAGATCTCCGTGAAGGCGCCGCGGTCCTCCTCGCTGATGCGGGGATTGACATAGTTTTCGAGCTTGGACCAATCGGCTCCTCCGGTCTGCACGATGCGCCACTCGGCGGAGTTGGGATCGGAGCGGGTCGCGACAAAGTCGACCTGCAGCGGGTTGAAGGTCTCCACCCGGATCGTGCCACGCGGCGTCGTCTCGTAGTCGTTGAGCGAGCGGGAGTAGTTGAAGATACCATCGAGGAGGAGGTTGCCCTTCTTGTACTCGAAGCGCGGCGTGAGCGTGAGCGTGGTCGTAAGTTTGATCGCGCTACCGCCGCCGTGATTCACCGTGCGGGAGGTGTTATTGGCGAGTCCGTTGGTGCGGATCTCCGTCAGGCCGTCGCCGCCGACATTTTGGCGACCCGTCGCTGCGGCGGTGCCGTTGGCGGCAGCATTGAAGGTCAATGTCTTCGTGTGCCCCTGATTCTCGAAGGTATTATACATACCCGTGAAGGAGAGCACGAGATCCTTGGTCGCCTTGAAGTCGGTGGTGAAGGTCGCATTGAAGCGATCCGTCATCTTGGGGCCGTCGGTGAAAACGACGCCGGTCAGCACCATCGGGCGGCTATCGGCAGCCGTCGGCGTCTTGTTGTAGGTGTGCGTCACGTACTGCTGCTGGAGCACGACGCTCGACTGGCTGAAGCCGAGGCGGATGCCGAGGCGCTTATCGAGCAGCACATCCGAGTAATCGACCTGAAAATTGGGGCGGATCTGGTAGTGCTTGTCGTCGTTGGGGCCGTAGGACTTTTCGAAGGTGAAGGCGTCGGAGTTGGCGACGAGGCTGAACTGCCAGTCGGTGCGGCGTCCCTTGCGATCAAAGGCGCGGCGGCTCTTCATATTAATCGTGCCGGCAGGAGAGTTGGCATCCATGTCGGCATTGAGCGTGCGATTGACTTCGACAGACTCGATCGAGGTGATCGACATCTGCTCGAAGCCCACGGAGCGCGCGGCGGTGCCGGCGCTGCCATTGAGCGTATTGCCATACGCCATGAAGGCATCGGCGCTGGCGAGGCCGGCGCCATCCATCGTGACGCCGACGTATTGGGGATCGAGGCCGCCGATGCGCGGGCTGCGCGCCACACCGTCGACATAGTCGATGTCCACGCCGGGAAGGTACTTGAGGAATTCGCCCACATTGCCCTCGGTGGCGTCACCGAAGATATCGGCTGCGACGGAGGTCGTGACATTCATGGCGCGGCGCTGCTCCATGATCGCCTTGGCATTGCCCTCGCGCTCGTTGGAAACGACGAAGGCCTCCATCTTAAGCGTCTCGCCCGCGACGGGCTGGGCAAACCCAGTCACGATCTCGAAGTCCTTGTTTGCCGTCGCGCCTGCGGTGACAGGCACGGTGGCCGTGACGGTCTGGTAACCGGCGAAGGTCACGACAATCACCGGGTTGCCACTCGGCGCAGCCGTGAGCACATAGTAGCCGCCCTCTTCCGAGTAGGTGGTGATGTTGGTGCCCTGCACGCGGATCTCGGCATTGCGGACGTACTCTCCCTTGGCGGGGTTGTAGATGCGTCCCTCGATGCGGCCGGTTGCGGTCTGCGCGATCGCTGTAGCGACGATCGCCAGGAAAATCCCGGCGAGCCTGAGCAGGCTGAGCGGGTGTAGTTTGCTTGTGTTCATGGTGTCAGAAAATGCTCGAGGAAGCGGAAGGCCGCCTCGTTGGACTCCGGGGTGGGGCTATGCTTGGGGCGATTGGTCATGGCCACGCGGTTCTCGTAGCCGAGGAAGCGATTTACCGCGATGGCGTGATTGAGCGGCACCCAGCGGGCGACAAAATCCTCCGAGCCGCCTGAGACGAGAAACGGGCGCGGCGCCATCAGCGCATGCAGCTCGTGCAGGTCATGGCCCTCCTCGACGATCCTCTTGTAGGGGCCGGTGCGGCCGTTGTCGGCCGTGATGAGGCCGCGCTTGCGGGTCTTGCCTGCCTCCAAGCCGAGGTACCAGGGCTCCCAGTAGTTCACGGAGATGCGAATCTCGTCGAAGACCACGCCGCCATCCGACCACACGGCGGCAGCGAATTTATCGTGGAGACACGAGGCAAACATCGACCACTTGCCGCCGTAGGAGTGGCCCATCACGCCAATGCGCGAGCCATCCACCTCTGGCCGCTGCGCCAGCGCCGTGTGACAGTTGGCCGCGATATAGGCATAGTAGCTCAATGGCTGAGCCTCTATGCCGGCGGGAATGAAGGGTTTGTAAGCGTCGTCGCCCGGGGTGCCAATGGAGAGCGTAACGAAGCCCCGGCGCGCAAGTTGTAGCGCGAAGTCCCGATTTACCCCCCGCTCGCCCGTGGTGAGCATGCGCTTGGCCTGGCCCTCCAGCGGGCGCGGGCCATCGTAGCCGACGCTGACCTCCGGCGCATAGAAGGGCACCAACACCGCTGGGCGTCGCCCCGTAAACTTCACGGGCGGAAGGAGAAGAAAACCGTGCCGCATCTCGCCGGGAGCGATCTCGATCTGCACGCGATACTGCGTCACACCGCCGCGATCCTGCTTTTCGTCCAAAACGAGCTTCGGGCGCTCCAGCAGCGCCGGCCAGGCACCCATACGCGAGTGCCAATAGTCGAGTATCTCCCTGCGCCGGGCGGGCCACTCCGCGGGCGAACGTACCGGGCGGCCATCATAAAACTTCAGCGGCGAAGAGTAACCATCCAGTTTCCCCGCAAACTCCGCCGGAGGAGCAAAAAACGGCGCCAGCTCCGCGGGAATCGCAGCGGCCCGCGCCGCACCGCACAAGATAATCGCCGCCAGCCCCGCCGCAGTCGACAATGATCGACGGAAGCTACGAGGTAGAGTGGGGAGCAGAAAACGCACAGGCAGATCAGAAGCTGGCCAGCATAAGACAAGAAGGACGCGGAGTCGGCGGCGGAAGGGGGCGCGCCGACCCAGCAGCGAAAAAAACGGCCGCGGCGCGGTCAACGGCAAAGTAACCATTTGGTGAATTTTCGCCCATCGCACGCGGGCCTCCGCAAAACGCGTGCCACGGCGCTCGATTGTTCCGAATGTTCAGAGCTGGCGTTTAGGCGGCGCATCCGCGCAGACTCGCTCTCCTCACCACCCCGCCGATGCGCCACGCCCTCCTCGCCTGTCTCTGTCTCGCCGCCGCGCTTTCCGCCCCGGCCGCTTCGAAACCCAACCTCGTCACCATCGTCACCGACGACCTTGGCCGCTGGGCCGTGGGCGCCTACGACAACAAGGAAGTACACACGCCGCATCTCGATCGCATCGCGCGCGAGGGTGCGACCTTCACCCGCGCCTTCACCAATACGCCCGTCTGCTCCCCCAGCCGCGCCACCTACCTGAGCGGCCTCTACCCCACCGAGGTGAAGATCACCGACTGGATCCATCCCGACGAAGCCAAGGCGGGCGTAGGCCTAAACGCACTGACCTGGCCCGCCGTGCTGCAAAAAGCCGGCTACCGCACCGGCCTCTCCGGCAAGTGGCATCTCGGCGATCTCCCCCAGTATCACCCCACCAAGCAGGGCTTCGATCATTTCATGGGCTTTCGCGACGGCGGCCGGCGCACGATGGATGCCACGCTCGAGATCGACGGCAAGGATCAGCCGACCAAGGGGCCCATCGCCGACGTCGTTACCGACGACGCCATCGCGTTTGTTAAGGCCAACAAGGATCGCCCCTTCGCTCTCTCGCTGCACTTCCGCGAGCCGCATCTTCCTTACGGCCCCGTCGCGGCAGTCGATAGCGCGCACTACAAAGACTTGGATCCGACGATCCCCGATCTCCCGGGCCTCGATGCCAAGTCGCTCAAGCAAGCGACGAAAAACTACTACGCTTCTATCTCCTCGGTGGATCGCAACGTCGGCCGCCTGCTCCAGACGCTCGATGAGCTGGGCCTCGCGCAAAACACGCTCCTCGTCTTCACCTCCGACCATGGCTACAACGAGGGCCGCCACTACGTGAAGACCAAGGGCAATGGCCAGTGGATCGTCGGCGGCATCACGGGGCCCACCCGGCCCAACATGTGGGATACTTCCGTGATGATCCCCCTGCTCATGCGGTGGCCTGGGCAGATCGCACCCGGCCGGAAGGTCGACACCATGGTGAGCAACGTCGATTTCTTCCGCACATTTCTTGGCGCGCTCGGCGTGCCCGTGCCGGCCGGGGCGAAGGCGCACGGTCTGGATTTCTCGCCCGTACTGCGCGGCGCCGCGATGAAGATCCCCTCCTCCCCCGTCTACGGCCAATACGACCTGCACAACGGAGCCCTCGCTTACATGCGGATGATCCGCACCGACCGTCACAAGCTCGTGCGCTTCTTCCACGCGCGAAACATGGACGAGCTGTACGACCTGCAAGCAGACCCCGGCGAAAACAAAAATCTTCTCACCGGCGCGAAGAGCGCCGAGACCGCCGCCATCGAGAAAGATCTCCGCGCCCAGCTCGAGGCCTGGATGAAGTCGATCGACGATCCGCTCCTGCGCGATCCCTACTGATCGAATAGCCCCGCGCGAAAGGGGGGCCGGCAGTCGGGAGATCCCTGCCCTCCCGGGCTGGGCTACTTTTGAGCGCCCCGCCGCAGCACCACGCCGGGACGTGCGTCGGTAAATCTGCCATCGTCGACCACGGCGATTCCATTCACGAAGACGAACGGTATGCCCTGCGGGTAGCGATGCGGATCCTTGAACGTCGCTTCGTCTCTCACCGTCGCAGGGTCGAAGATCACCACATCCGCCCGCATGCCCTCGGACACCCGGCCGCGATCCTTGAGCCCCAGGCGGAGAGCGGGCTGGCCGCTCATCTTGAAAATGGCGGCTTCCAGCGTGAGCACCTTTTTCTCGCGCACGTAGCGCGCCAGCACACGGGGAAACGTGCCGTACGCGCGCGGGTGCGGCTGCTCGACCCCGAGTTTGGCGAGCCGGCCATCGGAAGCGATCATCGTCTGCGGGTGCCGCATGATCCGCTCCACATCAGCATCGTCCATCGCATGGAAGATGCAGACGCAGCCGCCGTTGCTCTCGGCCTCGATCACGAGGTCGGCGCCACTCTCCGCTGTCGGCGGCAGCCCGCGCTCCACGCACCAATCGCGAAGAGTGCGGCCCTCGAGATCCCTTTTCCAAGCGACGGTGGCAAACTGCACGCGCGCAATATCGCCAGCACCCCGATCCGTCAGGATCGCGTGCACGATCTCCGCGTGCGCTTTCCTGCGTTGCGCGGGGTCGGCCATGCGCCTCTTGAATTCTTCGCGGCCGCCAGCCATCGCCCAGGCGGGGATGAGGATCGAGATGCTCGTATTGCTCGCGGCATAGGGATACTGATCGATGCTTACATCGAAGCCCGCGGCGCGCGCTTCGTCGACAAGCGCCAACGTGCGCACGCTGGCGCCCCACGAGGGCTTGCCGACCACTTTGTGATGCGTGAGCACGATGGGAATGCCCGCCTGCCGGCCGATCGCAATCGCTTCCTCGACCGCGGGGATGAGCCCTTCGCCTTCTTCGCGCAGGTGCGAGGTGTAAAAGCCTCCCTTCTCCGCGGCTACGCGGGCCAGCGCCACGATCTCGTCGGTCTTGGTGAAAGCGCCTGGGAGGTATTTCAGCCCTGTCGACAGACCAAAGGCGCCAGCATCCATGGCCTGCGCCACCATTTGCTGCATCGTCGCCAGTTCCGCAGACGTGGGCGGCCGGTCCACCAGCTTGAGCACAGCGCGGCGGATCGACCCCTGCCCTACGAGGTACGCGACATTCATCCCGAGGGGGATATTGTCGAGGTTGGCGAGGTAATCACCAAGGGGCCAGGGGCTTGTGCCATCGGGCCCGCCAAGAGAAGTGGTGATACCCTGCCGCACGGCACTCTCGCAGCCCGGGAGTTGGAGGATAGGGTCGATATGCGCGTGCAGGTCGATGAAGCCGGGCGCGACCGCGAGCCCCCTCGCGTCGATCCTGCGACGGGCTGGCGCATCGGCCAACGCTCCGACCCGGGCGATCCGGCCAGCAGCGAGCGCCACATCGGCCCGTCGCCCGGGAACGCCGCTGCCGTCGTAGACCGTACCGCCGACGATCAAAACCTCGTACTCCGCCGCCAGCGCCACACTACTTAGCATGGCGAGAAACCCGACGAACAACGTCTTCATGGGGGAAAGCATCGCGAGACTAAGAGCATTCCCCGCGCCGCCGCGATGGAATTTCGCCCTACTCCTGGCTCGGGCGTTGGGTAGCCCTCTTTGTGGCGCAAGGTACGGCCGGAGCCCCGTCCTGCCCCCTCCGGACGGGCTGCCTAGGCCTACCGCGCCGTGCCGCCCGTGGCCGCGAGCTGCTTCGCCAACTCCTCTTTCATCTTTGCGAGCTGTGCAGCGTGCGCAGGCACGGTCGCCAGATTGCGCATTTCAAACATGTCGCGGTTCAGATCGTAGAGCTCATCGGCGCCTTTCAGATCGACGTAGTGAATGTACTTCCAGCCATCCATTCGCACAGCCTGATAGCCGAGACCACGGGTACGTGGGAAAACATTTTCGGAAAAGTGCTCGATAAGAAACGCGTCACGCAGCGCGGGGCCGTTTTCCTTGAGCAGTCCGGTGAAGGACTTCCCGTGCAGGCCGGCGGGCGGCGTGGCGCCCGCGATCTCGGCGAGCGTAGGCGCGAAGTCGAGCGTGAGCACAGTCTGATTACGCCGGGTACCCGCCTTCACAAGCCTGGGGTAGCGGACAAAGAGCGGAATTCGCAGCCCCTCCTCGTACGCGAGCCTGCGCTCCACGCTGAGGCCGTGCTCACCATAGTAGTAACCATGGTCACTGGTGAAGACGATCAAGGTGTTATCCAGCTGGCCGGTGGATTCGAGCGCCTTGAAGAGTTCACCGACGCCCTCATCGACTGCGGCGAGCATGCGGAGGCGATTTTTGATGACCTCGTCGCTGGAGCCCGTCTTGGGACCGAGCGACTCGAGCCCTTCGATCTTGCGATTGAGAGCGGGCTTGCCCTCCGGCGCGGCGAGCGCGTTGGGCCGGCGCGTAACCTTGGCCTCAGCATAGAGCGTCTTGTGGCGCTCGGCGGGAATGAAATTGGACAGCGTGGGATCGGAAAGAGAGCCATCGGCGCGCTGCACCGTCTCGGGATGCACGGCCTTGTGTGAGAAGTAGAGCAGGTACGGCTTGGCGTGCTTCGCCTTCACAAACTCGATGGCACGCGCGTTGAGAATGTCCGTCACATAGCCCTTCGCGACCTCGGGCCGGCCGTTGACGTTGAGTTCGGGGTCGAAGGTCGAGCCTTGGCCTTTGAGGCAAACCCAGTGATCGAAGCCGGGGCGGCGCGAGTCGTCGTTGCCCATGTGCCATTTGCCGACGAAGGCCGTCTCGTAGCCCGCACGCTGGATCCACTGCGGAAAGGTCTTGAGCTGGTGGCTCTGCGGGCTGCGGTCGGTGTTGTCGACGATGCCATGCGAGTGCGTATGGAGGCCCGTGAGGATGTTGGCCCGGCTGGGCGAGCAAATGATCGTCGTGGCGAAGACATTGCGGAAGAGCGCGCCCTCCTTCGCGATCCGATCGATGTGCGGAGTCTTGGCGAAAGGGTGGCCGGCTGCGCCGAGATCATCCCAGCGCACGTCGTCCGCGAGGATGAAAATGATATTGGGCCGCTCGGCGGCGCGCAGCGCGCACGCAAGCAAAACGGAAACAATGAAAAGAAGGCGAAATCGAAGCGTATTCATAAACTGGATGCGACGTTGAAGAGAGAGACCCGGCTCACGGCGTCGGCTTCATATCGCGGTGCACGATGAGCTGGCGAATGGCGGAATCTACCAGCGCCTCGCCCGTGCCGGGATGGCTGCGTGTCGTCGCCGTCGAAGCGCCGTAGGTGCCCTCACGGTAGGCCTTGCGATTCGCCACATAGCCGATCGCTCCGTTTGCGAGCGTATTGACCACCGTGAAACGGTACGGGGAGTTTTGCTTCACCGCGAGGCCCAGCTCGACAAACATTTCACCGGGGAGACCGACAAAGGCCAGTTCGTCTCCGACGGCGATCGTCATAACCTCGCCTTGGAAGGTCCACTTGCCATCGATCTTGCGCACGAGCATCTCGCCATCGTGGTACTCGGACTTGCCGGGGAAAGGCTTGGCGAGCGCCTCGGCCTTTTCCTCGAGAATTTGGAGCGTGAGCACTTCGCGCGAGACCTTGATATGCGCCACCTCGAGGGGCTGCAGCCGCTCGTAGGAGCGCACGATCTCGGCGGCGATGAGTGTGCCGATCCGAGAAGACTCCTGAAAGCCTTTGGTGCGCCGCGGCTTTTTTGGATCGAGGAGGTAGTAGTGATTGATGTTGCCGGCCGCCCCAATGGTGAAGTGCGTCAGCATCTCCGGTCCCTTCACATCGGCGAGAATCTTGGCGATCTGGTGCGGAAAATCAGCCGAGTACTCGAGGCCGCCCGTCGTATCGAGGTGCAGCGCGAAATTAACCAGCGTCGCGAGCGGCTTTCCGTCGAGCGTGTCCGCGTAAAGCATCGGCAGCGCGGGGTCGGTCGGGCCCGCGGGGCGGACGACATTTACGAGCAGTTCGTCCTGCCCCTTGTGCGGATTGGATTGTACGCTGCCATCCTTCATCAGGAACCGGCGGTTGAACGCCACACCAGGCACCTCGCCGACGGTCGCCTGCAGCCGTGCCGACACCAGCGCTTTCTCCGCCTGCGCGACGGCCTCGGCCATCATCTGAGGAAGCCGCGGAAGATACGTGTCGGCGGCTTTCTTCTGCGCCAGAGTAGCCTTCGCAAAAAAGCGCGGGCGGATATTGGGCCCGGTGTGCGTGTGCGTCGCCGTGATCATCACGTTTTCCGGCGGCACGGTGGAGATCTTCGCGACATGCGCTCGCGCCGCCTCGATCATCGCGATGGGGATGCTCGTGAGGTCGCACGCGACGATGGCGGCTTTGACGCCGCCGCTCTCGAACACCACCGCCTTGGCCTGCAATGGATCGTGCACGCCCGTCGCCGAAGGCACGGTAAACGGCGGCCGTTGCGGCGCGTGAAACGGCATATCGGCCGGCGGGGTGATATCCACCGCCGCCTGGCCGATGCGCAGCGACTGCGCTGACGCGATGTGCGCTACGGCAGCACCCACAGCCAGCGCAAGGGAGAGGCGGATCCGGAGGCTCATTTTTTCAGCTCCTTGATGCGGATGTTTTTGAACTTCACCACGCCGCCTGGCTTCCAGACGGTGTTATTGGGGATATCGGGATGGATCTGCAACGCGATGCCACCGGTCGGGGGTACGCCGGCGGTCGTCTTTTCCGTGTGCTGGAAATCCGTGATGAGCCGGTCATTCATCCATACCCGGATGCGCGCGGGCTCACCCTCCATGCGGATGGTGAGATCGTTCCACGCATCGTTACGCACGAGCTTGGCGCCTTCGGGGTTACGCTGGACGTAAGCGTGGCCGATGAAAGGGATGAAGATGGCGCCGACATCCGAGCCCGGTCGATAATCGAGCGTCATCTGGTGACTCCGTCCATCGGGGCCCACCCGCAGAAACACCCCGCTATCCATGGGATAGGAAAGCTGCACCTGGAGCTTCAGGATAAAGTCCGTGAAAGGCCCCTCATGCCAAAGGAGCCCCCCCTGGCCAGGGGGATCCTGCCGGCCGCGCAACTCGCCCTCCTCCGCCCACCATTTGCCGTGGAGGTGCAGGGGCGGCATGCCGTCGTGGAGCTTCCAATCGCCGAGCGTCTTGCCATCGAAGAGCGAGACGTACCCCTCGTCCTCGGGCACGGTGTGGCCGGCATCGCGGAGAGCCGTGCGTATGACGGGCACAATGCCCTCGGCCATGCGTTTGAATCCAAGGTCGGTGGGATGCGTGCCATCCACGGTATCCTCGCCATCGCCGCCGAGCAGCGCAGCCGCTGAGACGTAGTAGAGGCGTTTGTCGCCCCCGGCCTTGAGCTTCGCGAAAAGCTGGCGGAGAAACGTATTGGCTTCGGCCACTTTTGTGCGGCGCGGCTCGAGGTAGCCGATGTCGGTGTACTGGACATTCTCCACCAGCACGAGAGGTAGGGTAGGATACTTGGCTCGCAGCACCCGGATAAACGGCTCCACGCGCTCTTTCACCTGGGCCACATCCAGGTTAGGCAGGCTATCGAGCACATAGGCCGCGGGATCGAGTTCCGTGAGAAGCTGCGCCAGCTCGGGCTCGGTCTTACCGTTGCCGCTGAAGCCGAGATTCACCGTCGGCCAGTCGAGCTCCCGGCCGATGATCGAGGGATAAGCCATGCCAGGGCGCGACGCGCAGCCGCCCTGAAGGATCGAAGTGCCGTAAAAGACCACGGGCTTGCGCCCCTCGTAGCGCGCAGGCGCAGCGGCAAAGCTCGCCCCCTCGGGCACGCCGATCTCGATGGTCTCGATGCCATTGTAGAGCGGCAGGTAGAGCAGGTACTCGCGCTGGCCCTCGGGCAGGCCGCGCACCAGCGTCTTCTCATTGGTCGCCGCTTCGGGCCGGCCTACGGACAGGAAGTGCCACTCGTCCGCATCGCGCACGTAGAGATCGACCCCGCTCACGCCCGTCGCCGCCATGTGCGAAAGCGCCAGCCGGTCGCCTTTACGCACTTTCCACCGCGCGCGAATAAACGCCGCGTCTGTCACGAAACGATAGCGCATCCCCGCCGAATCGTGTGAGAGCCCCCAGACGGGGGCACGCACGACGCCCTCAGCCTTGGCCGGCAGACGATCATAGCGGTGCTTGGTGGCGGAATCGGGCCAGCCTTTGCCCTCTAGCGGCAGAGCGGCAAGATCGTGCCAAACGGCCTTTTTCTCAACCTCGGGCACAGGCTGGGCGTTTACAGCGGAGACGACGAGCGCAAGCGCCCACGCCCATCCGGCCCAGCTCATCCCGAAACGCAGGGAAAGGCTCTTCGCGGTAGTCATCAGAAATTTCCTTTCACGCCGAACGAGTATTGCCCGCCATGCTCCTGCACGCGGAATTGTTTCGCGTACTCCGGTGTCTCACCCCCGTACCGAAACGCCTCCGGATTGGTGCCCAGCGCGTTGCGCGCGTTGGCGAAAAGACCGATCCGTGCGTTGATCCTCCAGTCGACATTAAGGTCGAGCGTGGTCCGAGCTCCGTCCCATTGGTAGCCGTCCAGCGCGCCCACGCCTGGGATGCGTGTGCCTCGCGTCAGGCCGCGATAATTCCACTTCGCCATGACGGAGACCGGCCGACGGGTGAAGGTGAAACCATAGTTGGCACTACCTTCGATCACGTTGCCAAAGCTCGGCTGCGTATCGGCATCGAGGTCGAGCTTGGTGCCATTGGCAAAGAGCTCCCAGCGTTTGCCCCAGGCGCCGAGGAAACCGAGCGAGTGCTTCACATTGAGCTCGATGCCCGACATGCGCGCCTTGCCGAAATTGCGCTGTGTGGTGAGCTGCCAGCCGAGATAACGCGCATCCAAGTCGAGCTCTGCCAGGTCGGCCTCGGTCGCTATGCGCACCGAGGAGCCGAAGAAGTCCTGCACATCCTTGCGGAAGACCCCGACGCTCAGCAGTCCGCCGGAGCGTGAATAGTACTCGATGCTAAGGTCAAAATTGTCGGCCGTCCACGGCTTGAGGCCCGGATTGCGCAGACTGATCGTGCCTGGGATCGCATCCGGATCGCTAGCCTCGTCCACATCCAGCTCATTCACCGTCGCATTGGGGATGATCTGGTTGAAATTCGGCCGCCCGTAGGTGCGCGCGTAGGCGAAGCGCAGCAGGAGATTCTCCGTCGCACTGAAATTGAGGTGCACGCTCGGGTAGTAGCCATCGTACGTGCGCTGCGCTCGCGCCGCGCGCTCGAAACGCGTGAGCTGCAGCTCCTGCAGGGAGCCCGCCGCGCCCGCCTCCGGCCGGCGGATGCGCTGGCCCGCCGCATTATGCGCGAAGCTGCCATCGGCTGCGCGCAGGAACACATTGCTCGGCTCTACCAGGGCGCCGCGTCCCTTGCCCTCGGTCTTCTCGTAGCGCACGCCGGTAAGAAGTTGGAGGCGATTGCGCAGCAGTCGCATCTCTCCTTGGAGGTAGAGCGCATTGACGATTTCATCGAAGACTTCGGAATTGGCGATGCGGAAGGTCTCCTCTGCCACGATCTGCGCAGGGGTCTTCACAAAGAGACGCGGGTCTGCCTGGTACGCCTGCCAGGCATAGTGCGGCGAAGCCCAAGGAATATTACTGAAGCCGAAGACCGCCGGTCGATTCGCATACACGGTCGCAGTATAGGGCGCGGGCGTCTCCGGCGTAGCGGTGTTGCCGTCGATGCCGGCGTAAGTCCAGTCTATCTCCTGCCGCCGCGTGTCGCGCTGCTGCCAGCGGTGCGCACCGCCAGCCTCCAACGAGACCGGCACTGCAAATAACGTGAGCTGCCGCCGTACGCTTAAATCCGCCGTGCCGACCTTGTCCCCGACGTCGCGCAGCGACGAGGCCGCGGCCGTGAGGCGGTAATTGTTGATATCGTGCCAGTCGACCGGTTGACCGGCATTGTTATAGGCATCCATGCGACCCGGCGCTTCATTGTTGATCTGCGAATATACGATCCGCACGGGTGCGACAAGGGTCTGCGTGAGGCTGAAGAAGTGCCCCGCATCGGTATCGCGAAAAACAGTGTTGGAGTGCGAATAGCTCGCGCCGGCCTCGATCTTCCAGCGGCCGTTGTCGTGGCGGTAGCGCGTGTTGAGAGCCTCGGTCTTGCCCCGGATGTTGAAGAACTGGTGATTGAGCGTGAGTCCGCCGCGGCCCGTCGCGCCATTCGTGAAATCATCGCCCCACGTGAGCGGCACTCCCGTCGCGATGCTCGGCGTGCCGACGGTGCCGGCGTTGGAGGTGAGCTGATGCATGCCGTAGTAGGTCCAGAATTTGTTTACCTGTGCCGTCGTCGTGAGCACGCCGTCGCGCGTGATGCGCCAGTCATTCTTGAGGCTCAGCGAATCGCGATTGGTGTAGCGGGGCGAGTCCTGGAGAATGTGCTGTTGGAAATAGGGCCGAGCAAAGGTGGCCCCGGTGCCAGCCGCGGTCGCATTGTAGACCTTGGCGGAGACGAAGGCATCGTTGAACTGATTCGACGAGAGACCT
Source organism: uncultured Opitutus sp. (assembly GCA_964480585.1). GTDB lineage: Bacteria > Verrucomicrobiota > Verrucomicrobiia > Opitutales > Opitutaceae > ER46. The sequence goes on from CAYZPV010000002.1 coordinate 101,416, forward strand.
GACACGACGAAGCCCAGTTTTTCGTTGAGCGGGATCGTGTAGTTGAAATCCGCGTTGGGCTGCAGCCTGTGCTTCGTCATCTCAAAAGAGTGCGGCGTGCGCCCGATGGAGAAATCCCCTTGATTGGCGGAGAGGTAGAGCCGGTAGTTCAGTTGCGCGGTCTTTCGCTCGAAGGCGCTTTTGCTCACCATGTTGACTGTGCCGCCAAGGGTATCGGCAGGCTGCGCGGGCGTGGGCACCTTGGTCAGTTCAACGCGGGAGAGATTATTGATCGATACCTGCTCAAACTGGAAGACTCGCGTAGAACCACCGTAGTGCGCATTGGCCATCTGCGCGCCGTCGGAGGTGACGCTGGTAAGGTGGCTGTTGAGGCCGCGCACGGAGATGGAAAGGATGGTGGGATCGGCGAAGTCCGCCGTCACTCCCGGCAGATACTTCATGAACTCGCCCACATTGCCCTCCGCGATGTCGCCAAAGGACGAGGCGGCCACGACATTCTTGATATTCGGCGAAAAGCGCTGCTCGTTGGTCGCGATCGCCTCCGCATCCATTTCCTCCGCGGCCACCACAAAGCGCCCGAGCTTCACCACCCCATCGGCCTCTTCGAGTTTTTCGCCGAGACTCACATCCTGCCGCACCGTGCCGCTCGCCGGCACCGTCACCGCGACATCGCGCGGCGGCATCCCGGTATAGAATACCCGCAGCGTCGCCTGCCCGCTCGGCACACCGGCAAGGTGGTACGTGCCGGTCTGGTCGGTAAACGCCACGAGATCGGTGCCTGCCACCGTCACACGAGCATTATTGAGGTACTGACCGGTCGCGGGATGATCGACGCGACCGGTCACAGTGCCGGCCGCGGCCAAGGCGACGCTGTACGAGAGAAGCACGCACAGGCAGAGCCATACCGGACGGAGCCGGCGGTGAAGCGAGTTCATAAGAAGGCTGGAGGAAGGGGAAAGTGTGTCAGGGAACGGGCGGATGCTCGCGCAACAGCGCCAGCGCAGCCTCGACCAGTCGCTGGCCGGCATCGTCGGCGCCCGCGCCCACGTCGGTCATCTCGTAGCCGCCCTTGGCCTTGCCGCCGGGGAGACCGACATACCCGACACCGCGGCCGTTGGCATACCCGAGCACAATCGTTTGGGGGTACGGCGAGCCGGCCTGGATCGCGGCGGCGAGCTCCAGCATCGGCTCGCCGGGCAGCGTCACCAGGGCGAGTTGGCCGCAGGTGACGATCTGCACCTCGGCAGACAACGTGGCTCGCTTCATCGTCTCGGCTGCCTCGGCAGTCGTCGGCAGCTCGAGCGTAGTCGTCCAAGTGCGCAGGGCTCCCGCGGGTAGCTTCACCGCGACCCTGCTTGCTTTGGCCACACGGGCCGCGATTCCGTGGCCCATCGCGACCGCGGCGTCGACGCCCCGCCGGGCCGGCACGATATCGCCCGCGCAGCCTTGGAGAAAAAGCGCCTCGCCGCCGAGTTCCGCTCTCAGAGCTTCCATCGCCACCCCGGGCCAGTCGGCGGAAACGCCTTGATAGGCTCCGTAGATCGAGACCGCGTGCGCTGCGACGTGGAAGAACGTCGCTACATTCTTCCCATCCGTACTCCGCACGCCAAGCACGGTCGCCGTGGGATCCACCGGGCCGAAGCGCAATCCACCCGGCAGCGCATACGGATCCGCGGGCACCATCATCGTCTGCACTGTCCCGTCGGGCTTGATCGGGCGCCGGTTGAAAAGCCACTCACCAACGCTGGCCCTCCCGAGCCAGAGAGAAGCAGGCGCGGCCGCCGCGTCGGCTTGCTTTACCAGCGCGACGCATTTTTCAACCAGCGTGTCGGCCCACGCGCGATAAACCGGGTGCTGCTGCGCTGGGCGTGACTTAGTCTGCTCCTTGGGCAGCACCGGCTCGGGACCCATCTCCGACTTGGGCCCGGAGTGAGTGTGCGTCGCGTGTACGATAATGTGAGCCTCTGGAATGCCCGTCTCGCCGGCGATCGCGCGCCGCACGCGCGCCACGGCAAACTCTCGGGCATCGAGCATGTCCCAGCCCACGAAAGCGATTTTCGTTTGACCGTCACTGAGCACGACCGCCCGCGCAAACACCGGGTCACGCACCGCCCCATAAGGGCGGAGCGTATTCCAGTTGAGCATCGCCACGTCCGGCGTGATTTCCACCCTCCCCGCTCCGACTCTCAGCCCTTCCGCAGCAAGTGCACTACCGATCAGTAGCAAGGATAGTACCGCTGCCCCGCATCGTCGGCTGAGGTGGGCGGCCAGGGTGCGCATCGTGCAGGATCTTCCCAGCGCGCCTCAGCGCATCTCCCGCAGCATCTCGAGGAGATGGGTCACCATTTTCGGCGCCGCCTCGAGTTCCACCCGGTTGGTGCCTAGCCAGGTCTCGTACCCGCCGAGCTTGTGCTGCTCGACCGTAGGCATGTAGCCGTACGCGCCGTTGGCGATCGATATGGTAAACGACTTGGCGAAGGGCGTCTTCTCCTTAATCTCCAACCCCACTTCGACAAAGGTTTCGATCGGCGTGGCCGCGATGCCGAGATCACCGATCCGGATGGCCTGCAACGGCACCTTCAACTCCGGCTGCGCCTCGACCGAGCGGAGAGTCCATTGGGCGTAGGTCTTCTCGTTGCCATGGTACGGCTTTTCAGCGGGAGGCTTGGCGAGCACCTTCTTTGCGTACTCCACCATCTCGGGGGTGGCCTTTCGCGGGGTGAGCGCGAGTTCGCGATAGCGCACGTCGAGCTTCACCCAGTCCTTGTGCTCGATGGATTGATAGGCACGGTACACTTCCGCGGCCACCGCCGAGCCGACCTTTTCCATCTTCTCGTAGGGCGCCATCGCCGGCCCACGCTGGCGAAAGTTGATGTTGTTGATGTTGGCGCTTGTGCCGTTGGACATGATGCCGACAAACGGCGGCTCGCTCCGTCCATCGCTCGCCCCGAGCATCTCTCCCAGCCGCCGATCGAAAACGCCGAAGTAGTCGCCCGAGATCACCGCTAGCGGCACCCCTCCGACATAGTGCAGCGAGTAGTTCGCAAGCACCGCGATCGGCCGCCCATTCTTCGCGCGTACCGATAGAAATGAGATCTCTGGATCGACGGGACCCGCTGGCTTGATCAACTCGGCCGGATTCGATGGCGGGTTCATCCGGACCTGATCGACCCCGCCAAACGGATTGCGCCGATGCTCCTCCGATTTCACAAACCAGCGGCGGTTGAAGACATGGGTCTCATCGCTGCCCGCGCCCCAGCCGATTTGCGCCGGCTCCAGGCGATTTAGCGCGATCTGCACACTATCGGCTATCTTGCGCGCGAGCACTTCCGAGTACCGCGGCAGCTTGGGCTGCTCCTTGGAAAATCCGTCGCGGATATCCTCCTTCGAGTCGGCGCGCTCCCGCGCAGACCCGGCCGAGTGATTGTGATTGGAGGCGATGAGCACGTGCTCCCTCCGCAATCCCGTCTTTTCGGCGATTTGTCGCTTGGCCTCGTCGCACACGATCTGCGGCACCCCGACATTGTCCACGATCACCAGCGCCAGCTTGGTCGTCCCGTCGTCGAGCACCAGTGAACGCGCGTAGAGCGGATCGTGCACATGCTTCGCTGGCGTGGGGCTGAAGCTCCCGACGATCAGCACTCCCAGTTCCGGTGTGATATCCGTGCGGTCCGCGCCCGCGCGAAAAACTCGCTCCTCCGCTGCGGACAATGCCGCTGCCACGCCCAAAGCCAGCACCCAACCGATGCGAAGGATCGTCTTCATAGGGATAATCGCGGCGCCCGCGATGCCGCCAAAGTCGCGAGCGCCACCGCTCAGGTCAATCTAATATTCTTATTATTCAGAACGATAACCCCACCGCGCTCCCAGCGCCAGGCAGTCCGCCTCCGCGCGCACGCCCTCCGAGCAGGTGGGATGCCCCAGTGATGCGGCTGCGGCACAGACCCCGAGGCGTAGCGCCTCGGCCACAGGAGCTCCGTCATGCAGCCGATGGAGCACGCCGCTCGCGAAGGCATCCCCTGCCCCCGCGGCTCCCGCGATCTGGTTCGCCGGCACCTGCACCGAGGGCTGCCACACGATTTCCCCACTCGCTCCGCACGCCAGCACGGCTGCCGGAAAATGCACGAAGACCCACGCTCGCACCCCATCTGCGATCAACTGCCGCGCCGCCCGCTCGATCGCCCTGCGGTCGATCTGCCCTCCCTGCGCCGTCTCAATGCCGGTGACGCGCGCGATCTCGAATTCGTTCACAAACAGATAATCGAGGTGCGGCAGCGCGGGGCGCACGATTTTTGCAAAGCGATCGCTCGCTTCGCTCACCACGTCAGCCGAGGTCTTGAGCCCGGCGGCCCCTGCCGCGCGCAGCACCTGTGCCGCCAGCGTCTCCCCGCCGGCCGCGTCGAATGAGTCCAGCCGGTCCAGCAGCAGCAGGTAGCCGAGATGAAAAATCCGCGCTCGCGTCGTCGCAAAGTCGAAATGCTCCGGCCCCAGCTCGGCATTGGCCCCGCGGCAGTGGAAAAAGGTCCGCCGCCCTGTGCCCTGCTCCGTCATCACATCGGTGTACGAGGTCGGTATCGTCGGCGAGGCCCTCAGCCTGGTCGTGTCGATGCGATGATTGGCACAGTCATCGCGGATGAAGCGGCCGGCCTCATCGCTTCCCACGAGGCCCACGGCCTCGAGGGGAAAACGCGCCCCGAGGCGCGCCAGATTCTTCAGGAGATTATACGCCGAGCCTCCATTGCTGGATTGCTGGCCCGTGATGTTGGCCAGCGCGTCCTGCGGGGGCCAGCGGTCGATCATCTTCACGTGGTCGACTATCCAGTTGCCCCCGGCGATCACGCCAGAGCGTGCGACGCCCGCCGCGCTCACGCGTCCACCTCGACGTTGGAGCCCGCCTTCTGCGAGGCGAGCGCTGCCGCCCAGATGCGCTGGGTCGCCACCGCCTCCTCCACGGTCGCGCACCCGAAGCGCCCCTCTAGCCTGCCCGCACGCTCCGCCATGAAGGCCGCCCACATTTGCAGCAGGATATCGGGAAATCCCGGCTCGAAGATGCCTCCCGTGATCGTCTGGAAGGGCATCGCAAAGCCCAGATCCGTCGAGTCCCAGATCTGCTCCTTCTCGCGGCGAAAGGTCCACAGCGTCTTCGGCGTCTTGGTGGAGAACTTCACTCCGCCATCGGTGCCCAGCACTTCGATGTACCACGTGTTGGTCTCCCCCGGCGCGAAACGCTTCAGCTCCACGCGCATCGGGATGCGGCGCCCGTCCAGGTCGATCGCCGCGGCGAGCGTGGCATTGTCCCACGTATCGATTGGCGCGATGCCGCCCTTCCCGTCGGGCCGCTCGGTGTAGATCTGCTGCAGCTGCGCAAACACCGTCTTGGGCATCCAGCCGAGGCGCAGCGGCACATGCAGCGCATGCATGCCGAGATCGCCCAGCACCCCGATCTCGCCGCAGAAGGCCGCCTGCCGCTTCCAGTTCACCGGCTTCTTCGGATCGAGATCGCTCGAGTGCAGGTAGCCCACGCGCACCTCGATCACGCGGCCCAGCGCGCCGGACTTCGCCACGGCCATCGCGCGCTGCGCCCCGGGGAGAAAGGGGAATTCCGAACTCACCCGCACGAAGCGCCCGCTCTTCCTCACCGCGGCCGCGATCCGCTCCGCCGACCCCAGATCGATGCCGAAGGGCTTCTCGGCAAACATGTCCTTCCCGGCGGCAAGCACGTCGAGATACACTTTTTCATGTAGCTGGTGCGGCACCGCCACATACACCACGTCGACTTCCGGATTCTTCAGCAACTCGTGGTAATCCGTCGTCAGCTGGCGCACCGTTGGCACCTGCTTGAACCACTCCAGCAGCTTCGGCTGCACATCGCATACCGCGGCCAGCTCCGCGCGCACGGGATAGTTATCGAGTACAAACCACCGCGCGAGGGCATTGGCGACTTCGCGGCCCATCAGGCCGCCGCCGATCACTCCCACGCGCACCACCGGTTTCGAATCGTTGCTCATTTTATACGAAAAAGACATCCCGGCGTGCGCGTCCCCCGGCTGCCCCGCCTCATCCGCTCGCGCGCAGCGTGCGCAGCGAGGCATGGAAGGGCATCACGATCGGCTCGCACGTCTCCCCGGCAAACTGCCGCTCGATCTGTGAGAAGAGAGCGCGCGCCACCTGCGCCGTGCTGCTGTAGAGGTACGTGATCGGCAGCGGGCAGAGAAAGTCGATCTCGGCGTGCTTGTGCACGACGAGCTTGAGGTCATCGGGCACGTTTACGCGCTGCTCGAGCACGGAGAGGATCACACCCGGCACGCTGGTGTCGGGAAAGACCACCAGCCCCTCGGGCCGCTTCCCCTGCCGCCAGATCTGCTTGAACTCCTTATAGCCAAACTCCTCCTGCGACTCGTCGCGCACAAAGCCGTGCGCCGTGCGTATCCACTCCGGCCGCACCTCTATGCCCTGCGCCGCGCACACCTCCGTGAAATGCGCGTAGAAATCGCTGCTCGCCGTCGTCCGGCCCGATGCGGACTGGCCCGGCTCGAGGATCGAGATCACTCCCGCCGACCGGCACCCCTGTTTCTTGAGCAGCCCGATCGACTCCTCCGCAAACTGATCGAAATTCAAGTCCACGCGATTGCGCACCGGCGCCTGGGTGAAGTACGCCGTCAGCACCGGCAGCCCCTGCAGCCATGCCACCACGTCCTCGGGCACATCGGTCGCGATGATCGCCTGCACCTGCCGTTTGTCGACCGCGCGGGCCAGGTCGCTCCACACCTTGCCCCGCTGCTTCTCGGCTCGCGGGTCAAACCATACCTTCACATTCACGCGCTCCTCCTCGAGCAGGCGCGCCAGTTCCACGTGCACGGCTCGCTTGAATGCATTAGCCTGGTTGAGCCAGATGTTGGAGTCGTAGTAGATGCCGACGTCGCTGAGCCGCGCCCGTCGCTTGCTCACAAAGGTCCCGATCTTGGGCTGCCGCGTGAGCAGACCCTCCTTCACCAGCGGCGTGAGCGCGGCGTGGATCGTTGCCGCGTGCGTCTGCCACTTGGCCGCGAGGTCGGCGCTCGCCGGGAGCTTGGTGCCGGGCGCGAGCTTGCCGCTCACGATCAGCTCGCGGATCTGTTCGCTGATCTGGCGGTAGACGACCTTGGGCCGGTCGAAAGTGAGGTCGAGTGGGTCTGCCATGAGTTGAGCCGCAGAGCCTAGAAGCAATCCGGGCTCAGTTGCCACTCTTCAAAAAGGCGATCAGTTCGGAGACTTCCTCCTGCGTCATCGCGGCTTCCAGTCCATCCGGCATCAGCGACAGACCGGAGGCCGTCAGCGAGGCGATGTTCTTGCGCAGCACATTTTCCTCCGTGCCAAAGGCCGTTCGCAGCGTGAGGCTGCTCTCGGTCTCGGCCGCCAGCCAGCCCGAGACGGAGCGCCCATCCTGCGTCGTGACGGCGAGGGTTTGGTAGCTCGGGTACACCTCGTAGTTTGGCACGAGGATGTGGAGCAGCAGTGCGTCCGCCGGCTGGTTGCGCACGCCCGTGAGGTCGGGGCCGACTTTACCGCCCTCGCCCTGGTGCATATGGCACGTGGCGCAGACCTTGGCAAAGACGGCCTTGCCCTTCGCCACGTCGGCGGAGGCATTGAGCGCGTCGCGATACCTGCGGTACACCGCCATGCGATCGCCGCCCTCCAGATCCTTGAACAACGTCTCGGCTTCCGCCTTCACGCTGAGATTCGCGTGCTTGAGCAGCTGCGTGCGGCGCGTCGAAGAAATTTCTGCCGGCGCCACTACACCCGCCTTGATGGCGCTAAACAACACCGCGATCAGTGCGGGATTCGATGTCAGCGTCGCGATCGCCGCCTCGCGCACCTGCGGGGTGAAGCGCGCCCAGTTTTCTTTCGCGATCAACAGCGCTCCGCCGCGCGGATCGCCGATCCGCTCCAGCGCGCGCACCGCCTGGAGTTGCACCTCGGGCGGCTGCCGCGCATCGAGCAGGCCCCCGAGCCTGGTGCCCGCAAACTCGAAGTCCGTATAGCCGAGCAGCGCGACCGCGCTCACCCGCTCGCGCGTGGGAGCCGCGCTTTCGCTCGCTCGCGCCACCGCCGCCTCCAGAAATTTTTTCGCCGCGGGCTCCTTCCGGCCCTGGCCTCCAAGCAGCGCGGCAAAGGGGTCTTTGTTCGCGCCCGTTTTCCCGCCTCGGGCACGATAACCCTCGATCACCCCCAGCACCGTCGCCACCCGCCAGCCGAGTTCGCCCTCGCCCGCAAACATCTGGGCGAGCAATTCCCTGCACGCCTCCGGCGGAGCGCCCGCGCCGAAGACACGGCCGAGGTGCTCCATCATTACCGCGAAGGCCTTCGTATTCTCACCGCGGTGCGCCTGCAGGGCGCGCAGAAATTCTCCCATCCGCGCGCCGATGCCGCTCAGCACCGCCGCCCGCGTCCAACGATCCTCCCCATCGCGCACCGCGATCCGTGCGAGCGCATCGGTGGCCGCCGGGCCCTCGAGCGAGCCGAGCGCGAGCGCCGCGAGGAATCGCACGCGCGCATCCTCGTCGCGCCCCGCCGCGATGAGCCCGTCGCTCAGCCCCGGGGCTTTTGTCGCCAGTTCGCTCGCGAGTTGCACGCCCTGCTCGCGCACCCGCGCATCCGGGTCACGCAGCGCCGCCTGCACCGTGGCCAGCGACAGCCCGCCCAGGCCACGCAGGGTCCACAGCGCCCGCACGCGCGACTCCGGCGACGCGCCCTTCTGCGCCAGCACCCCCACGACCTCCGGCGCCATCTTGCCTCCGCCGACCTCGATCAAGCGCCGCTGCGCCCAGGCGCGCCACCACTCGTCGCGCGACATGAGCTGCGGCACGATCTCGGCGACGTCGGCTTGGTTCTTGATCTTGGGCAGCGGCAGCTTCTTCGGGGCATCGGCGCGCACCACGCGATAGATCCTCCCTCGATCCTTACCGCTTTCGAAATCCAGCAATCCCCGAGACTCCGCCGGGATATAGCGCGGGTGATCGATCTCGCGCCGGTTCATATCCGCAATGTACAGCGCGCCATCCGGCCCCGCTCCCGCAAAGACCGGCCGAAACCACACGTCGCTCGACGCCAGAAACTCCTTCCCGGCGTAGGCCAGGTCCGAGCGCAGCGACGCTCCCTCCGCGCGAAATACCTGCCGCTGCACGAGGTTCTGCGCCGGCTCGCAGATGAAAACATTGCCCACGTGCGCGGGCGTCAGCGCCGTGCCGCCGAAGATCGCCAGCCCGCTCGCCGAGGTGAAAGTGCCCGTATGCGGCTTGCCCATAAGCGCGGGGATAAAGTCCGCCGCCACCGTAGATCGGCTGATGGGAAAGACTTTCGCCTCCGCCTCCACCTTCGAGACTTCCTGCGTCGTCTCGCTGAATGCGAGGTTAGGATTCCGCGCAAGATGCCATGGCTCCAGCATCACTTGGAGCACCGGATGGCGATTGGAGGTGATGTACCTCCGACCATACGCGTCAAACGCCAGCCCATACTGGCCTCGCCCACCCGTATTTTCGAACACGAACGTCTCCGGGTCGAATCGTCCATCGCGGCCCGTAAATGACACCGCCGCTCGCTCCGGATGCAGCGGCGAGGTCACCTTGCCGCCATTCAGTCCGCTTGTCACATAGACCTTGCCATCGAGCCCGAGCGTCGGGTGGCTCACGCGCAGCTGCGCCGTCTTGGTCGCCTCAAAGCCGGTGAGCACGATCTTCTTTTCATCCGCTACCCCGTCTCCGTCCGTATCCTTTAGGAAGAGGATATTGGGGGCCGCCGTGACAAACATGCCCCCGCGCCAGAGCATGATCCCATTCACATAGCCGAGGCCGTCGGCAAAGTTCGTGCGCTTGTCGTAGCGCCCATCGCCGTCGGTGTCCGCGAGCAGCGCGATGCGACCCAGTGTCGACTCGCCTGTGCCCGCCTCCACCGGATCCGGATAAGCGCGCCCTTCGGCGACATACATCCGCCCGTCGGGCTCAAATGCGAAAGCTACCGGATCGACGATCAGCGGCTCCGCCGCGACAAGCTCGACGCGCAGCCCCGCCTCCACCTGAATTCGCTTCAGCGACTCCTCCGGGCTCAACGCCGGATGCTTGCTATCCGCCGCACGCGCCACCCCACCCGACAACACCCCTAGGGAAAGGAAAAAAGAAACGACGCGGCGCATGTGATTAATCCTTGAACACGACATTCCCCAGAAGCAATCTGCCTCGCAATCTAAAAATGAAGAATATGAATTTTGCCGCCGTTTTCCGCTCCCTTTTGGTCGGATTTTCCCTCGCAAGTTCCACTCTTCTCGCGGCCCAGTCTCTGCCCGAAGGTACCATCGTCCCGAAGGAAAAGATCGTGCTCTTCGGCAAGTCCAGGAAGGACCTCACCGCCTTCTACACCTGGCTCCCTAAGTTCGGCGTAAACCACGATCCCGACAAAGTCTTCACCGTCGTCGATCAGGTGGATGGCCAGCCCGCCGTGCGCTCCAGCGGCCAGCACTGGGGCGGCTTCGTCACCCACGCCAACTACGCCAACTACAAGCTCGTCCTCGAATTTCGCTGGGGCCTCGTCACCTGGGAGCCTCGCGCCAACAAGACGCGCGACTCCGGCATCCTCCTCCACTGCCAGGGGCCCGATGGCGGCGCTGCCAAAGACTTCAAGTCCCCGTGGCTCCGCTCCGTCGAGTACCAGATCATCGAAGGCGGCACCGGCGATGTCATCCTCGTCAATGGCTTCGACCGCGGTTCCGACAAGATCGTCGCCCCCGTGCTTTTCGCCAAGGTGCGCGACAAGAACTATTGGGACCCCGCAGGCGTGCTGACCGAGTTCACCAAGGGCCGCATCAACTGGCAGCATCGCGACGTAAACTGGAAAGATCAGCTCGGCTGGCGCGGACCCAAGGATGTCGAGAAGCCCGTAGGCGAGTGGAACCTCATCGAGGCCTACGCCTCTGGGGGCAATGTCGATTACTTCCTCAACGGCGTGAAAGTCCTGGAGGGCCGCAACGGCTCCTTTACGTGGGGCAAGCTGCTCTTCCAGTCGGAGGGTGCGGAGATCTACTTCCGCAATATCGAGCTGCACCCGTTGCCCGCGAAGATCCCCTAAGGTGTCTCGCCCACGAGGCGGCAATTTTCAGCCCGTTTCATGTTCTCGCCCGGGCGAAAGACCGCCAGGCTGCGATGCATGGCCCGCCCCGCCCAGCTTTGTTTTCGTAGTCCCACCCCTGGGGGCAGGGACCGATGTGTAGAGCATTTCCGCGTCCCCGCTCCCCGGAAAAGCCACCTCGCCGCGCTCGCTTTCCTTCTCGCGCTTCTTTGCCTCTCGGCTCCCACCCCCGCCCTCTCCGCCGATTCCACCTTCCGCGACGGCTTCGCCGAGCGCGACATCACACCTGATCTCGGAATGGAGCGCCCCGGTGGCTACGCCAAGGCGTTTCATACCCGCCTGCACGATCCCTGCAAGGTCCGCGTCGCCGTGTTTGCCGACGCTTCTCACACCCTCGCCCTCGTCTCGGTCGACGCGCTCTTCGTGCCCCGCGCTGTTGTGCTCGCCGCCCGGGCAGGGATTGAGAAACAAACCGGCATCGCCCCCGGCGCCGTGATGATCGCCGCTACTCACTCGCACTCTTCCGGCCCCGTCGGCATGGTGCAGCCCGGCCAGTTCGACACGGCTCCGGAGGATATTCGCCAACTTGCCTACGAGGAGTCTTCCCTCGCCCATGCCGGATACCTCCAGCGCGTCACCCGCGAAATTGTCGCGGGCGTGCACGCTGCTCACACGGCCCTCGCGCCCGCGCTGCTTAGCTTCGGCTTCGGCCATGAAGACAAAGCCGCCTTCAACCGCCGCATGCGCATGAAGAATGGCCAGACGTGGACCATGCCCGGCCTCTCCAATCCTGAGATAGTCGACTATGCCGGCCCTATCGACCCGCAGGTCGGCGTCGTCGGCGCATGGGATGCCAGGGGCGTCATGCTCGGCTCGATCGTCACCTTCTCCTGTCACGCGACGACCAATCCCGGCGGCATTTCGGCCAACTGGATCTACTACACCGAGCGCGCCGTGCAGGGCAGCCTCGGCAGCAAGGCCCCCATGCTGTTCTTCGCCGGCCCCTGCGGCGATATCGGGCAGGTCGATAGCAAGAGCCCTTTTGTTTACCGCACCGGCGAGCAGTGGGCGCAGTTCATCGGCACGCGTGTCGGCGCCGAGGCCGCCAAGGTTCTTGTCTCCACTCCGCGCGGCGACCGGGGGCTCACGCTCGCCAGCCGCCAGAAGACATGGCGCATCCCGCGCCGCGTACCCGCCCCCGAGACGGTGGCCAAGGCCCGCGCCACGGTCGCCGCCGGCAAGCGCCCACCCGACAACACCGACTGGCTCTTCGCCCGCGAGACCCTCATGCTCACGCATCTCCTCGCCATGGAGCCTGCCGCCGAGGTCGAGGTGCAGGCGCTGCAGATCGGTCCCGCGCTCTTCCTCGGCAATCCCGCCGAGTATTTTGTGGAGTACGGTCTCGAGATAAAAAAGGGCTCCCCATTTCCCTTCACCTTCCCTGTCCAGCTCGCCAATGGCTGCGTCGGCTACGTGCCCACCGAGGAGGCCTTTGCCGCCACCGGCGGCGGGTACGAGACGCGACTCTCCTTCTATACCAATCTCGATATCACCGCCGGCCGCCAGATCGCTGCTGCGAGCATCGCCCTCGCGCGCGAGCTGGAGCCCGGCCCCGCCCCGGAATTCGAGCGGCTCAAAGCGCCGATGCCCCCCTGGCCCTACGGCAATGTGCCTCCCCAACTGAAGTAACCATCCGGTAACTTAAGCGGGATTGCGCTTGCGGCCCCGCTCCGGCTGGGGCGGATTGGGATGCATCATGCGCGCGCCGCGTCTCCGCTTCTTCGTCCTCGGGCTCCTCTGGACTGCATTCGCCTCCGCCGCCGTCGCGGCCCCCGCTGCTCCGACTTGGAAGGCCGGCGTCGCCGCCGCCGATATCACCCCCACCGTCGCGATTTGGATGTCCGGCTACGGCAATCGCACCAAGCCCGCCGAGGGCAAGCTCCACCCTCTCTTCATCAAAGTGCTCGCCCTCGAAGCTGCCGATGGTACGCGGGCCGTCGTGCTGAGCAGCGATCTCCTCGGCATCACCCAGTCGATCTACAATCGCACGTGCGCCACCCTCAAGCAGCGCCACGGCCTCGAGCGCTCGCAGATCATGCTGCACGCCTCGCATTCGCACTGCACTCCCGTGCTGGCCGGCGCGCTCTACGATGCCTACATCGCCATGCCCAGGTCGCAGGAGCCGATCATAGAGAAGTTCTCCTCCGAGTTGGAGGCCAGGATCGCGGAAACGGTCGATCAGGCCTTCGCCGCCCTCGCGCCCGCCCGTCTCGCCTCCGGCCAGGGCATCACACGCTTCGCCGTCAATCGCCGCAACAACGCCGAGCCCGCCGTGAGCAAGCTCCGCGATGAAGGCGCGCTCAAGGGTCCCTCCGACCACAGCGTGCCCGTCCTCACCGTCACCGACCCCAAGGGCTCGCTCAAGGCCGTCGTCTTCGGCTATGCCTGCCACAATACCACGCTTAGTTTCTACCAGTGGGCCGGCGATTACGCGGGCTTCGCGCAGATCGCCATCGAGCGCAATCACCCCGGTGCGACCGCGCTCTTCTTCTCCGGCTGCGGTGCCGATCAGAATCCGCTTCCCCGCCGCGAGGTCTTTCTCGCCCAGCGCTACGGCGAGATGCTCGCCGCCGCTGTCGAGGAGGTGCTGCTGCAAAATCCCCAGCAACTCGCCCCCACCCTCAAGACCGCTCACGAATTCATTACGCTCGGCTATGGCGACGAGCCTACGATACCCGAGCTCGAAAAGCTCGCCGTCCCCGCCGACGGCAAGACTCAGAACACCCAGACCAAGTGGGCCGCCCGCCTGCTCGCCGACCTCAAGGCCGGCAAGAAGCTCGCTCGCGACTATCCCTATCCCGTCCAGGCCTGGCGCCTCGGCGGCGAGCAACTCTGGATCGCACTCGGCGGCGAGGTCGTCGTCGACTACGCCCTCCGCTTCAAGGGTGAGTTTGGCCCGCAGACGTGGGTCGCCGGCTATGCCAACGACGTCATGGCCTACATCCCTTCGGCTCGCATCCTCTCCGAGGACAAGCCGCCCCGCGCCCCTGGCCGCTCCGGCTACGAGGGCAATACCTCCATGTACGTCTATGGCCAGCCGGCTCACCGCTGGGCCGACGATACCGAGCAGCGCATCGCCGAAGGCGTCCGCGGCGTCGTAGGTAAAGTCAGCCGCTAGGCTGGCCCGCCCGGCCGAAGCACGTTCTCCCGGTAGGGGGATGACTTCGCCGTGGAAAACCGCTAGAGTAGTGGAGTACCCCTCACGACCGCGTGGGGGTCTACCGGTCCTACCTCGCTCCCGTCCCTCTCCATGCAGTGCCTGCTACCCAGCATCATGCCCGGCTGTCCACGCCATAGCCCTCGGCAGCCGCACCAGACTTTCGAGAGACTCTCCTCTATATCCGCGCTATTTCGGGATGTTCCCCGCTTATCCACCCCGATTTCTAAGGATGGTTTTCAGCCCGCGTGGCTGCCCGCCAAGCCCATGCGGGGCTCACACCGCATCATATGTGACCTACCGCCCGCCTCTTTCTGGGCCGGGCCGTCTGCATCGCATCACCTGGGCACTTGGCCACGACGTTCTCTCGCAAAATCCCCCTCTATATTCGCCCTATTTCGCGCTAAATCGCCCTTTCCGCGGAAAATGCGCCGCCCAAGTAAACGGCGCCGTTCCGCGGTTGCCTGGGCGCGCCGGCGCTCCTCCGCCTTAAGTCTCTCGCACTTCGGGCAGATCCAGACCCAGCGTCTCGATGAATTTCTTCATCGCCGGCGTGAGCACGCGGCCCTTGCGGTGGAGGATGGCGAGCGGGCGACTGAATTCCTTCCCCTTGAAATGGAGCACCGCCAGCGTGCCCTGCTTTTGCTCCTGCGCCACCGTCGCCTGCGGTACGATGGCGATGCCGTGGTCGATCTCCACCGCGCGCTTCACCGTCTCGATGTTGTCGAATTCCATCACCGGCTCGATCTCCAGCTTATGCTCCCGGAAGATCACGTCGACCGCCTTGCGTGTCGGTATGTCGGGATCGAAGCCGATGAACTTCTGGCCCATCAGATCCTTCACTTCGAGATCCTGTCGCTTGGCCAGCGCGTGCAGCGGGTGCGTGATGAGCACCAGCCGGTCGTCGCGGAAGGGCAGCACCTCGATCTGCCTCTGCTTCACCGGGAAGGCCACGAGACCGAAGTCCACCGAGTTGTGCAGGATATCCTCGTACACGAGGTTGGAGCGTCGGTACTCCACGCGCACATTGACCGACGGAAAATCGTGGAGAAATTTTTTGATGAAGGGCGGCAGCTCGTGCAGGCCGATCGAGTAGATCGTCGAGATGCGGATCGTGCCGCTGATCACCTTCTTCATCTCCTGCAATTCGGAGAGCAGCTTTTCGTAGGTGTGCAGCATCTCTTTCGCTGCGTCGTACACCCGCGTACCCTCGCGCGTGAGTTGAAACTGCTTCTGACTGCGGTCGATCAGCAACGCCTTGAAGTGGCGCTCCATCGCTCGCGCCTGCTGGCTCACGGCGGACTGCGTGATGCCGTTGAGCTTCGCCGATTTGGAAAAGCTCTTCGTCTCGACCAGATCTGCGAAGATTTTGAAGTTTTCGATCTGCATGATAAGCTGGCGTTGTCGGGGTCATACTAGAAAGTCCCCTCTCGCCGTAAACACTTAATTAGATTTTCTTAATCCGCGCACTCCCGCCAACGTTTCCACCATGTTTATCGCCTATGAGGAATTTGCCCGCCGGGCCGACGCTCTCCGCGCTCGCATCGCTGCCGCCTGCGCCATCTCCGGTCGCGATCCCGCCACCGTGCAACTCCTCGCCGTGACCAAGACGCACCCCGCTGCCGCTGCCGACTACGCCGCGCGCTACGGCCTGCGCGCCGTCGGCGAGAATCGTGTGCAGGAAGCGCTGGAAAAGCGCCCGCAGGTCGCCACGTCGTCGCGCGCCCTCCAGTGGGAACTCATCGGTCACCTCCAGTCCAACAAATCCAAGCTGGCCGCCCAGCACTTCGATCGCGTGCAGAGCGTCGACAGCGAAAAGCTCCTCAATCACCTCGACCGCGCCGCCGCCGAGCTCGGCAAGACGCTCCCCATCCTCCTCCAGATCAACGCCGGCGACGATCCCGCAAAATTTGGCGCCGACGTCGCCGACGCGCCCAAGCTCCTTGAAGCTGCCCTCGCGAAAAAATCCCTCCGCCTCGACGGCCTCATGACGATCGCCCCTCTCGGCTCCACGCCGGCCGAGCAGGAGGATCACGCGAAGCGCACCTTCAATAATCTTCGCGCGCTCCGCGATGATCTCGCCGCCCGCTTCGGCAAGCCCTTGCCCGAGCTATCGATGGGCATGACCGGCGATCTCGAGCTCGCTGTCACCTGCGGGAGCACCCTCGTCCGTGTCGGCACCGCACTCTACGGCGCGCGTTAGCAACCGTGCGCCGCTCAACGCTCGCCCTACGCCGCTGTCCGTCTACGTCCGACACGCAGAGAGATTTTCGCTTCGACCGCGCAACGACTATTTTACGCAGGCTGGTAAGTTTCCCTATTGCGCCATCGGGGAAAGCGTCTTCCCTGAAATCCCGTGGATATCGACACTCTGAGCGCGGGCGAACGTGAAGCGTTTCTGAATCTTCTGGACGACACGAGCCCCGCCGTACGGCGAGCCCTTCTCACTCGCTTCCTCCAACTCGGGCCCGCTGCCGCGCCCTTCCTCCAGTCCGTCGCTCGTGGCTCCAATCGCATCCTGTCCCGCCACGCGGAGTTTTTCCTGCAGGAGCTGCAATTCTCCGATCCTGTGGCCGAGTTCCGCGGCTTCATCCGATCGCTGAATTACGAACTCGAGTCCGGCTCGCTCCTCCTCGCCCGCACCGTTTCGCCACGTCTCGAGACGGCGACCGTCGTGCAGCAGCTCGATGCCATTGCCAAGCGCTGTGGCGAGCTCATCGTCGAGCCCTCCAGCGCCCGCGAAAAGTGCCGCATCCTCAACCGCGTGCTCTTCCACGAGTGGGGCTTCCACGGCAACGTCGAGCACTACACCGACCCGCGCAATAGCTTCATCGACCAGGTCCTCGAGCGCCGCACGGGGATCCCGCTCTCGCTCAGCATCGTGTACCTCCTCGTCGCTGAGCGCATCGGCCTGGAGCTCGAGCCCGTCGGTCTTCCCGGCCACTTCATCGTCGGCTGCTTCGTGGACGACCTGCCCTTCTTCATCGACCCCTTCGACCGCGGCGTCTTCCGCGATGGCGAAGAGATCTTCGCGCTTCTTAAGGCCAACAATATCACGCCCAAGACGAGCGACCTCGCACCGACGCCCATCCGCGAAGTCCTCTGCCGCAGCTGCCGCAATCTCGTCAATCACTACACCGCCGCCGGCGAGCCCGAGCGCGCCAAGCTCTTTGGCCGGTTCGTGGAAGAGTTCGAGGCCACGTACGAGAAGCACGCCAACTCCTGAGGAATTACGCTTTACGATTCTTGATTTACGATTGGCGCGCAGGGCCTGACTCCGCCAATCGTAGTTCGTAAATCGTACTTCGTAAATTGAGCGCCACTACCTCGCCCGATCCCGTCCTCACCCTAGCCGACCTCGAAGCCTGGTCCCGCCCAGGCACCTCGCTCGCGGTCTTCGGCCATCCGATCAAGCACTCGATCAGCCCGGCGATGCACAACGCCGCGCTCGCCGATCTCGCCCGCACCGAGCCGCGCTTCGCCGACTGGAAGTACTTCCGCTTCGAGATCCACCCCGACACGCTACCGCACGCCCTCGAGGTCCTTCGCGCCAAGCAGTTTCGCGGCGTGAATCTCACGGTACCGCACAAGATCATCGCCTTTGACCGCGTCGCCGCCGTCGACCCCGCTGCGCAACCCGTCGGCGCGGTCAACACGCTGCTCTCCACCGACGCCGGCTGGCGCGGCCACAATACCGACGGCTACGGCCTTGCCACCGCCGTCCGCGAAAACCTCGGCCTCGATCTCGCCGGCGCACACATCGTCCTTCTCGGCGCTGGCGGCGCCGCCCGCGGCGCCGCTGTCGAATGCCTCCAGCGCCGCTGCGCCTCGCTGTGGATCGCCAATCGCACCCGCGAGAATCTCGACGCCCTCCTCGCCACCATCGCCCCCGTGGCCCAGGGCATCCCCGTGCGCGGCTTCGCGCCCGCCGAAATCCCTCGCGATCTCCCCGCCGGTGCCATCGTGATCAACGCCACCAGCGCCGGCCTCAAAGACACCGATCCACTCCCCATCGCACTCGCCGCCCTGCCGCGCCCGTCTGCCGTCTTCGACATGATCTACAACCCGCCGCAAACCAGCCTGCTCAAAGCCGCGGCAGCGCTCGATCTCCCCACCGCCAACGGCCTCAGCATGCTCGTCCACCAAGGTGCCAAGGCTCTCGAAATCTGGAGCGGCGTCCCTGCCTCGCGCCTCGCCCCCACGATGGCCGCGGCGGCGCGCGCGGCCATGGCGGCCAAGTAACGAAGTCTCGCCTCACTATTGCGGAGAGTCCTCCACTCCGCTACACTGCCTTCAGTGTAAGAACACGCGGTCCCTGCCGCGTCGCCTCTCCTACCGCCCCGTGTCCTCCCTTTTCAACTACGTCGAAATCTCCACGGCCTTTCCGTGGTTTTTTCCGTCATTCGTATTCGTTTTCGGCGCGTGCGTGGGCAGTTTTCTCAACGTCGTCATCTACCGGCTGCCCAAGAAGGAGTCAGTCGTCACTCCTGGTTCGCACTGTGGCTGCGGACAACCGATCGCATGGTACGATAACATCCCGGTGCTTTCATGGCTGCTCCTGCGTGGCAAGGCACGCTGCTGCGGCAACCGCTTCTCCTTCCGCTATCCGGCGGTGGAGTTGCTCACGGCGGGGTTGTTTCTCTGGTGCTGGCTCGCGCACACGCCGGCGGTGGCCTTGTGCGGTTTCGCCTTCCTCGGTTGTCTCATCGCCGCGACCTTTATCGACCTCGATCACTTCATCATCCCCGATGTCTTCACCATCGGGCTCGGCGTCGTCGGTGTGCTGCTCGCGGGCCTCGTGCCGGATCTCCACGGCTATGGCGGCGATCACCCGCTCATCGGCGGCATGCGCAGCGGCCTCACTGCCTTGCAGGGGCTGCTGATCGGCTCGGGTGTCGTGCTCTGGATCGGTCTCATCGCCGAAGTGCTCTTGAAGAAGGAGGCTATGGGCTTCGGCGACGTCACCTTCGTCGGCGCCATCGGTGCTTTCTGCGGCTGGCAGGGCGCGCTCTTCACGATCTTCGGCGGCGCCGTCGTGGGCACCGTGTGGTTTGTCATCGCCTTCCTCATCGAGAAAGTCACCGGCCGCCGCGCCGCCATCGCCCCGCCCAGCGAGACCCCGGAGGGAGAGAAAACCGAACTCGGCTTCGGAGCCCACGTCCCCTTCGGCCCCATGCTCGCCATCGCCGGCGGCCTCTACTTCCTGGCCTTCCGCCCCATGGTGCTCGAGTGGTTCGCGCAGTTTGCGGAGATCTTCTGACCCGGTAGCGAAGAGCCCGAGGACTCCTCGGCTCAGAAATGCTGCCGCAGCACACTGCGCAACGCTGGCCGCACCATCCGAGCCAGCCCAGGATTCGCATAGCCCATCCACGAAACCGACGTCGTCGTATCGAGCGGCAGGCGCAGCGCCTTGCCCTCAGGCGCCTCTACCACACAACCCGCTTCCTGCGCGATCAGCGCCGTGCAGATATCGTAGGGATGACAACAGAGCGAAGCATTCACCAACCCAAGTTTGGCGTAAGCGAGCGGCCGCAGATCGCCGAGCATCCGATCATGCCCCACAATCAACTCATAGAGCTGCCCGCCTGTGGAGATATATTGGTCGTCGAAGACCAACGCGCCTCCGCATTCGCCGAGCACGCCCAGTTCGCGCCAGAGCGACTCCTCCACCTGCGCGAGCAGCGTCTTGCCCTCGGGAAAGAAGCGCGCGAGCGACGCAAAGCCGTGCTCGAAGCCGTTCGCCCGCGAAGGCTGCGGCGTCCAGCGGCGGCGCGTGCCGCGCGCGAGATCGTGCGTCTCGGCCACCACGCCCGAGCCACGGATCGCGCTCAGCTGATCGGCACGGTCCGCCTTGCTCGTGGGAATCTCCGTCATCGCCGCCACCACGATATCGCCAAGTTGGGGGCGTTTGCCCCGTCGCGGCGCGAGGCCCGCGAGGATGAAGGCCGCGCGCTTGTCGTACA
This sequence comes from uncultured Opitutus sp., assembly GCA_964480585.1. Lineage (GTDB taxonomy): Bacteria > Verrucomicrobiota > Verrucomicrobiia > Opitutales > Opitutaceae > ER46. Next base: position 121,693 of record CAYZPV010000002.1, read on the forward strand.
TCAGCCCACGCGTGCCATCGATGGGGTCGAGGATGCAGGTCCACATCGCCCGCTCCGCCGGCATGCCGCGCGGAAAGGTCGTCACGCCGCCATCCGGCAGTCCCTCCATCACCAACTCCACCGGCCAGCTCTTGGGCCAATGCTCCTCGAACCACGCGAGGATCGCCGCCTCGCTCAACTTATCGACGTGGTAGATTGTATCGGCTTCCGTGATACCGGCGATGCGGGCAAACTTCGACGCTTCGCGCTTGCGCGCCGCCACGATCGTATCGCGGATGTGCGCCTGCAGCTGGCCAAGCAGCCGCCGCGCGCGGACGAGTTGCGCCGTCGCGCTCATAGGAGTGCCGCACCGTCACCCGTCTGCGTGTGCAGGATATCGGGCCGCGCGCCGAATTTAGCCGCGTATTTATCGGCCACGCTGCGCGCCTCGGCCTCGCCAAACGCGCCCGAGGTCAGCGCCATCACCGCGCCGCCAAAGCCGCCGCCTGTGAGCCGCGAGCCGTACACCTGCGGCGTCGCCACCAGCGTATCGACGAGGAAATCGAGTTCCACCGTGCTGTTTTCAAAGAGCTGCTGCGAGCTGCGATGCGATGCCGTGAGCAGCTTTCCCACCGCCGTGAGATCGCCCGCCCGCATCGCCGCCGTCGTGGCATCGACGCGCGCGATCTCCTCGATGATATGCCGCGCCCGTTTCGCCACCACTGGCGAAAGCGCCTGCTCCTTCTCGGCCAGCAGCGTCGGCGAAGCCTCGACGAGCAGCTTCACGCCCAGCGCCTTGGCCGCCTCCATGCACTCACGATGCCGCGCCGCATAAAGCCCATCCACGAGCGCATGCTTGGTGTGCGTATTGAAGATCCAGAAGTGCGCCCCCGCCGGAAGCGGCACCGTCTCGAAGCGCGGGCCGCGGCAATCGATGAAGACAAGGTGATCCCTCTTTCCAAAGCCCGACACGCCCTGATCGAGGATGCCGCAGGGCACGCCGACGAAGTGATTCTCGGCATGACGCGCTGCCTTCACGAGTGTCTCGCGCACGGGCTGCTGGCCCGTCATCGCCGTGTACGCGAGGGCCGAGGCCAGCTCTATCGCCGCGCTGCTGCTCAGCCCCGCGCCGAGCGGCAGGTCGGAGACCGCGAGGTAGTCGAAACCCGCCGGAGCATTAAGCGAGAAGGAGCCCAGCGCCGCGAGCACGCCAAGGGGATAGTTGACCCATGACTCCGCACCCTCGCGCTTGGCGAGATCGCCCACCGCCACGCGCACGATGCCGGGCTTCTGGCCGCTGGCAAAGCTCCACGTCGCATCGTCGCGCTTGGCGAGCGCCACCCACACGCCGCGGTCGATGGCCGCGCCGAGCACGGTGCCGCCGTTATAGTCGGTATGGTTGCCGATGAATTCGATCCGGCCCGGCGCGCGGGCGATGATCTCGGGCGCACGCCCGTACGTGGTGCGAAAGGTTTCGAGCAGCGCAGACTTCATGAAAGCGAGCCCGCGAGCTAGGCACCCGCGGCCAGGCGGGTCGAATCAGAAACGTCCGGCATCGCGGACGCCGACCGCTTACAGCGCGCGAAGCTCGGCCCCCGCCTTGAAGCGCACGGTCTTCACCGCCTTGATCTTCATCGGCTGCTTGGTGTGCGGATTGTAGCCGTTGCGCGCGGGGCGTACGGCCAGGGCAAAGGTGCCGAAGCCCACGATTGAGACTTCCTTATCGCGCTTCAGCCCGCGCTTCACGCCGACCAAGACAGCCTCGAGGGCGCGCTCGGCCGCCGCCTTGGAGGTGCCGTGTTCCATATGCTTCTGAACTTCTTCTACCAGCGCAGCTTTGTTCATCAGAGTTGGGTTCGCAGGTGAACAAGCAAAGGAAACCGCTAAGGGCGCGGCAAACCCGATTTGGCAGGCTGCGGATATTGCGCAGCGTTTTACGTTTGGGCTGGCTCCGAGCCCGCCTCTGGCTTGGGCGGGGCGAACTGCGCCGGCACTTCTCCCGCCCGTCCCTTCACCACCACCTCCAGGAGGCCGCGCATCGCCGCCTCGCGCGCAATGCCACGCTCGCTCGCGAGCTGATCGGCCCGCTTCATCAGCTGCGCCGCCATCGTAGCCGCCTGCGGCCCCGGAGCTCCGAGGCGCTCGCAAAGCTGGGTGAGTTGTTCGAGTTCGGTCATCCTAAGGAGTCTACTAGCCGGACTTCGCGCGCGCCGTCAGCGGCAAAACTCAGCGCCCGCTCCGACCCGACCGCCAAAAGTGAAACCATGGCCAGACCCACCCAGCCACCCCCGGGACGCGCCACCGCCGAGCGCAACTCGCCCGCCTGCTTCGGCCCGACGAAAAGGGGCGCGGGCACAGCACCTGCCCCAGAGTCGCCCTCGACTCGCACGAGCCGTCTGCGCACCTGGCCCATGGACTTGAGTCGCGCCATCACCTCTTGCCCCAGATAGCAGCCCTTGGTGTATGAAATCGCCTCGGTCTCCAGCCCTGCCTCATTGGGCAGATCGGCCTGCCCAAGATCACGAGGCACCGCAGGAATCCCCTGCTCTATCCTCAGCCGCTCGAGCGCGGCGGCGTCGATCTCAAGCAGACCGGCCACCCGCGCGTGCGCGTCGTCCCATCGCGCCGCTGGCACGAACCATTCCACACTGCCAGAGCGCGAGCGTCGGCCCGGAAAGGCTACGCTGCCCGTCGGCGCTTTGCCCAGCCAAGCAGCCGCTGCGGCACCCACGATGCTCAGGCCGCGCCACTCGGCGGTGCGGTCTTCGATCACGACATCGTCTGCGATGACAAAGGCTTCCAAGCGGTCGCGCAGCGTAGCGGCGGGCGAGAAATAGCTGCCGACCCAGTACTCGTTCTCCCCTGCGCCGCGCACGACGAAGCTATCGGCCAGCACCTTACCCTTGATCGTCAGCCATAGCCCGTACACAGCCCCCCCGGGGACGATGCCGCGTAACTCGTTGGTGAACTGGCCCTGGAGAAACACCCCAGCATCGGCGCCGGTGATTTGCAGCCAAGCGGCTGGGTGCCACACGAAAACTGCCGTCGAAGTAGAAAAATTGATAGCGCTCAAGATGCCTTTAGTAAGACAGTTAAGAAATAAGTGGTAGATTTTGAAAACTTGATATTGACCAAACCTCATCAAATCGTATTTCTTCACATCATCAAGTTTAACACTTCTCCCGCCTAGCGGGAGTTTTGGGGTAACTAAGAAAGCAAAGGCCGGTCGCTTAGGGGTAAGCGACCGGCCACTTCTTTTATAGGGCTCGGAAAGGCCGGTGGACCGTATCCCAGCAAGCCGTATCTCTCGCGCTGCGAAGCACCCGGCCACGCATCTCGCCTTTCGCGGCATAGAGGGCACACCTGCAAAGCCCGGGCTTGCGCCTGCCTGCCCCGACCTCGCAAGCTGACCCCTCACGCTCTCATCCCGCTCATGCAGAAAACGTCCGACATCAACGTCGTCGAAACCCGCCCGCTCCCGTCGCCCGCCGCCCTTCTGGCGGAGCTGCCCAAGACCGATGCGCAGGCCGACTTCGTGACCCGCTCCCGCCGCGATATCCACCGGCTCATTTTTACGGACGAGAAGCGCTTCCTCCTGATCGTCGGCCCCTGCTCCATCCACGACCTGAAGGCGGGTCGTGACTACGCCGCCAAGCTGGCCCAACTCGCCCGGGAAGTGCAGGACCGAGTGATGATCGTGATGCGAGTGTATTTTGAGAAACCCCGCACGACGGTCGGCTGGAAGGGCCTGATCATGGACCCGCATCTCGACGGGTCGCATGACATCGCCACCGGCCTTCGCACGGCGCGCACGTTTCTCCGCGAGGTGCTCGATCTCGGCCTGCCCACGGCGACCGAGTTGCTCGACCCGATCACGCCGCAGTATATCGCCGACTTGATCTGCTGGTCGGCCATCGGCGCGCGCACCACCGAATCGCAGACGCACCGCCAGATGGCGAGCGGGCTCTCAATGCCGCTGGGCTTCAAGAACGGCACCGATGGCTCCATCACCAGCGCGGTAAATGCGATCAAGGCTGCTTCGCAGCCTCAGACTTTCCTTGGCATCAGCCTCGAAGGCCACGCCGCCACCATCGTCACGCGCGGCAACCCCGACTGCCACATCGTCCTTCGAGGCGGCGCGGCAGGCCCCAACTACGCAGCTCAGCACATCGCGCGCACCGAGGAGCTCCTGGCCAAAGCCAAGCTACCCAAGTCGATTTTGGTCGACGCCTCGCACGACAACTCCTCCAAGCAGCCCGAGCGGCAGCCCGAGGTAATGCGCGATCTCCTCGCGCAGATCGCGGCCGGCAACACCTCGATCATGGGAGCGATGGTCGAGAGCAATCTCCACGCCGGGAATCAAGCGTTCCCCCAACCCAAGGAGACGCTCAAGTACGGCGTTTCCATCACCGATGGCTGCATCGACTGGGCGACGACGGAGACGATGATCCGCGAAATCCACGCGGCGCTCGCTCCGCGCTTTGCGAAGTGAGGCTTCTGACATTTTACAGAGATAACGGAGGAAACGACGAGTCCGCGGCAACCGTACCCTGCTCCACTCTTCGATCCCTTCGTTGTCCTCTTGGCAAAAGCCTTCTGTTTTCTACTGAGCCTGCTTAGCCCTGTTAAAAATTCTCCGCCGCCGAAATTCGTTCGTGTGTTTCGGGTGTTTCGTGGGCTAAACCTTCCCCTCTTCTTTTTATGAAATCCCCCATCCGTGTCGCCGTTACGGGAGCCGCCGGTCAGATCGGTTACGCTCTGCTCTTCCGCATCGCCTCGGGCGCGATGTTTGGCTCCGACCAGCCGGTCATCCTGCAGCTCATCGAAGCGCCGGTCGAGAAGGCCATGAAGGCCCTCGAGGGCGTCGCGATGGAACTCGATGACTGCGCATTCCCGCTCCTGAAGGGCTACGTGCTCACCGACAATCCCGAGGTAGGCTTCAAGGATGCCAATTGGTCGCTGCTCGTGGGCGCCAAGCCCCGCGGCCCCGGCATGGAGCGCGCAGACCTCCTCAAGGACAACGGCAAGATCTTCATCGGCCAAGGCCAGATCATCGACCGCGTGGCGGCCGACAATGCCCGCGTAGCCGTCGTCGGCAATCCGGCCAACACCAACTGCATGATCGCAGCCTCACAGGCCAAGCGCCTCACGCCGGATCGCTTCACCGCGATGGTGCGCCTCGACCAGAATCGCGCCCAGACCCAGCTCGCGAAAAAGGCCGGCGTAGATCTCACCGAGGTGAAGGATATCTTCATCTACGGCAATCACAGCCCGACCATGTTCCCCTCGTTTGCACACGCGACGATCGGCGGCAAGCCAGCGACCTCCGTCATCACGGACACGGCGTGGCTCCAAGGCCCCTTCTGCGAGACGGTGGGCAAGCGCGGCGCAGCCATCATCGCCGCGCGCGGCGCCTCCTCGGCCGCCTCGGCTGCGAATGCGCTCGTCGACCATGTGCGCTCGCTGGTGACGCCTGGAGCCGTGCACTCCATTGCCGTCAAGTCCGAGGGCCGCTACGGCTTCGACGCCAATGTCTGGGCCGGCATGCCCGTCCGCACCACGACTCCTGGCAGCTACGAAGTCATCGAAGGCTACCAGATGGACGACTTTGCCAAGGCGAAGATCGCCGCCACGAACAAGGAGCTCGTCGAAGAGCGTGCCTTCGTGGCCGACATGATCAAGTAACCCGAGCACGGATACACGCGCACTCTTCAGGGCGGGCCCAAGGCCCGCCCTTTTTCATGCCCGCTGACATCGGAAGAGACGCCGCGCACCAACGATCCTCCACCCCGCCGCCCCACCCTACCCAATCATCCCTGCGAGCCCCTTGCTGATACGGAAGGCGGCTTGCACGGCGAGAAAGCCCTCGATCAGCTCCGCTGGCGAGCCGCCGCGGGGGAAGACCATCTCGATCTCGCCCCCGGTGCAGCGCACGACCGCGTCGACACCTTCGACCGAGATCGTGCAATTTCGACAGTCGGAGGGGTACTCCACCCCGAGGCCGCCCTCGCCATCGAGGGCCTCGATCGCATCGATCACCGCTTCGACGCGGGCGCCTTTTTTCAGTGAGAACGAAAGATCGGTAAACTTACCGGCGAAGATGCCATTGAAGGCCTCGCCGCGGGCGACCTCGAGATCGTGCAGCTCGCGCATGGTCGTCGTGATACCGTAGCGACTGGGATCTGCCTCCTCGAGAGCGTAGACAATCTCCACAGAAAAGTCCTTGGCCTGAAGCGTCGCGACCGGCGCACTGAGGCTGAGTGCGATATCCTTGCGCTTGTACGCCAAGCCCGTGCGTACGGACTGAAACAGCGCCTCCGCCTCCTCGCCCAGCTCACTGGCGCAGATTTTACCCAGAAACGCATTGGTAACTGCATTGGCCGCATCGGGGATCGAGTGGTGGCTCTTTTTGAAGCCAGAAAGCAGTTTCACCTGGCCGCTCGAGCGCCCCACGAAGCTCATGCCCGCAATCACGCTCGCCTTGGTAGTATCCGCCATGTCCCGCCGAGCAAACCCGGCGCGCTCGCTCGGGCCAGCAAAAAGGTCGCGATCGCCCAGGCGGGCAGTCGCGACCCGGTTTCAGCGGTCTGGAGGCTGGCCCAGCTCAAGCCGGCGCCGCGGCGAGGGGCGAAGGCTTGCGCAGCATGCGGCGCACCAGCGCGATGAGGCCCACGACCAGGGCCAGCGGCACCCAGATCGGCGCCAGCACCGCCGCGAGGAAAACCCCCGCGAGCGCAACGCCCGCCAGCACGGAGACGCCAGCGGCGACGAGCGCGACCAACGCCGCGCCCACAAGGAAAGCGAGGCCGATCGTCGCCGGGAGCAGCTTGATCGCGATGATCGCGAGGACCACGAGGCAAAGCACCTTCAGAAATGTCTTCATGCCAGGAAAAACCCAGCTCGCGGCGCAAAGTTGCAAGAATCGCACAGCCCGTACCATGCTAGCCGCCACCCTCTCCTCCGTGTCCACCCGCCCACCGATACCCGTGGTCTGTGCGCTCCTTCAAAACGACGACGGCCTTCTGCTGCTCGCCCAACGCCCCCCGCACAAGCATCTCGGGCTCAAGTGGGAGTTTCCCGGCGGCAAGGTCGAGCCCGCCGAATCCCCGGAAGATGCGCTCCACCGCGAAATCCGCGAGGAGCTCGGCTGCACGCTGACAGGGCTCCGAGCGCTCCCGCGCTACACCCACGACTACGGCACAGTGCGGATAGAGATGATGCCATTCCTCTGCCGTCTTGCCAGCGACAGCACGGCGCCGACTCCCCAGGAGCACGTGGCGCTCGCCTGGACGCGGCCCGCCGACCTTGCGCGCTACGACCTCGCCCCGGCCGACGTGCCGCTGCTTGCACACTTCACCTAGCCTCCATGCCCTGCCCACCGATCAGCCCCGCCTTTTCCGTCGTCTCGGCCTCGCGGGAGGACTTCGACACGCTAGCTGAGCTGCGCATCGCAGCGATGCGCGAAAGCCTGGAGCGGGTGGGCCGCTTCGACCCGGCCCGTGCCCGGGAGCGCCTGCGCTGCACGTTTCAACCGGAGCACACCCGGCTCATTCTGGTGCAGGGAAAAACCATCGGTTTCTACGCCACCCGTCCCATCCACGAAGGTTGGCAACTCGACCATCTCTACCTGCTCCCGCTCCATCAGGGTCGCGGCATCGGGGGCGCGATCCTGCGCGAACTTTGCGCCGAGGCCGACGCTCGCGCACTCACGCTACGCGTCGGCGCGCTGAAAGAGAGCCGCGCCAATCGCTTTTACCAGCAACACGGCTTCACGCTGGTCGAAGCAGGCGAATGGGACAACTATTACCAACGGCCGCCCACGTCCCCGCACGCCGCCCCCGACTAGCTCCCCAATGTCCTCGCCCGCGACCCTCACCCTCGACGCCGTCTCACGCCTGCCTGCCCCGGGCGACAATGTCGCCATCGTCACGCGCCGGCTCGAAGCAGGCACCGTGCTGATGTTTCCCGGTGGGCCGCGCAGGCTTGCGCACACGATCCTGGAAGGCCATCGCTTCGCGGTGGAGCCCATCTCCGTCGGCGAATTTTTGCTGTCGTGGGGACTGCCCTTCGGGCGCGCCCTCAACCCGATCTCGCCCGGCGACTATGTGAGCAATCAGTCGATGCTCGACGCGCTCGCGGTGCGCCGCGTGGACGGCGCGCGCTTCCCCGAGAACCCCAACTTCGTCGACCATATTTCCGAGTACCAGCTCGACCGAGCCACTTTCGTACCCGCACCCGATCCGTATCCCTCGCCCAGACTTCACCGCACCTTCCTGGGCTACCGAAGGCCGGGCACCCGAGGTGTCGGCACGCGCAATATCATCGTCATCCTCGGCACGACCTCACGCACCGCGAGCTTTGCGCGCCAGCTGGCCGCCCGACTCCAACCGCTCGCGCGAGTGCATCCCGGCATCGATGGCATCGTAGCCATCGCACACACAGAGGGCGGCGGCAACGAAGAGCCCAACAACACCCTCGAAGTCCTCCGCGCGCTAGGCGGCTTCATGGTGCACCCCAATGTCGCAGCCGTGCTCGCTGTCGACTATGGGGCGGAGCCCATCACCAATGTCCGGCTCGCGGCCTTCATGCGCGAGCACGGCTACCCGCTCGACGCAGTGCCTCACGCCTTTCTCACGCTCGGGCGCGGCCTCTCCGCCGGCCTAGCCGAGGGCGAGCGTCTCGTGCGCGGGTGGCTGCCTGGAGCGGCCGCACTCCCACGCACGCCGGAGCCGGTGAGCGAGCTGCGCGTCGCCGTGCAGTGCGGCGGCTCCGATGCGTTTTCCGGCGTCTCCGGCAATCCCCTCGCCGGTGCGATGCTGCATGAGCTTATCAGCCACGGGGGCTGCGGAGTGCTCACCGAGACCGACGAGACGATGGGCGCGGAGAGCTATCTATTTAAGAATGTCCGCGACTACGCGACCGCCCAAGCCTTTGCGGGCAAAATCGAGGCATTTAAGGAAAAGCTCCGCTGGCATGGCCTCACACCCGAAAGCAACCCCTCGGCCGGCAACAAATTCCGCGGTCTCTACAACATCGCGCTCAAGTCGCTCGGCGCCGTGCACAAGAAAGATCCCCGCACGCGCCTCGACACCGTGATCGACTACGCCCAGCCCATCCGCGACATCCCGGCGCCGGGCTTCACTTTCATGAACGGCCCGGGCAACGACCTCGAGGGCATCGCCGGGCAGGTCGGCGCGGGGTGCAACCTGATCATCTTCGTCACCGGCAACGGCTCGATCACCAACTTCCCTTTCGTGCCCACGCTCAAGATCACCACCACGTCGCGGCGGCACGAGCTGCTCATCCACGAGATGGACATCAACGCCGGACGCTACCTCGATGGCGAGCCCTTTGCCGCGGTGGCCGCCGACGCGTTTGAGCTCCTCGTCGCCACCGCCTCGGGCCAAAAGACCAAAGGCGAGCACGCCGGCCACTCGCAAGTCTCCCTCTGGCGCAACTGGCGGCAGACCGACACGAGCCACCTAGAGGGGCTCCGCGCGCGCGCCGCACCGAGTGGAGTGCCGCTCATAGGCAGCGGCAGTCGCCGCGACCGACCTCCGACACCTGCCGCCACAGAACGGGTGGCGCTCATCTTGCCGACGTCAATGTGCTCGACCCAAATCGCGCGTCTCGCCGCCGATCGGCTCAATGCCACCTCGCTCGCGCGCGAGCATGGCCTCAGCCGCTTCGTGGCCTTTACGCACAGCGAGGGCTGCGGCTTTGGCGGCGAAACGATGTACCGCCTCCTCGAGCGCACCTATCGCGGCTATCTGACGCACCCCAATGTCGCCGCGGCCCTCCTCCTCGAGCACGGCTGCGAAAAGATCCCCAACGACACCATGCGCCGCCAACTCGAGGCGGCCGCAATCCCGCTCGACCGCTACGGCTGGGCCAGCGTGCAGCTCGACGGGGGTATCGAGAAAGCCATTACAAAAATCGGCGCATGGTTTTCCGAACGCCTCGCACAGCTCCCGCCCGCTGACACCGCGAGCGATCCTGCCGCGCTCACTCTCGCACTCCTCGCCGCCGGACAGGTCCCGCCTGAGACTGCCGCCGCCTTGGCGGAAATCGCACGCCGCATGCTCTCGGCCGGAGGCTCCCTGGTGCTAGCCGAGAGCGACCCGCTGCTCGCAGCGCCTGCTTTTCGTACCACACTCCTTGGCGACAGCCCGCTGCACGCCACCCTCGCCTACGGCCAGCCCATCGCGATGCCGGGCTTGCACATTGTCGCCAGCGAAACCGATCACTGGGTGGAAAATATCACCGGCTTTGCGGCCAACGGCGCGCACCTCGCGCTCGGCATCGTCGACAGCCATGCGCAGCAAGGCCATCCGCTGATCCCAGTGCTGCAATTTGCCGTGCCCGGTCGCCTCGGCCATATCCCTGCCGACGACATCGACGGCCAACTCACGGGCGAAGTCGCGCGCGACACCGCACTTCTCACCTCCGCCCTCGCCGCCGCAGTGAGTCAGGAAAAACCTGCGGCTGCGACGGCGGCAGGTTTCACCGATTTCCAGCTCACGCGTGGGCTGCTCGGGCTCACGACATAGCGAGCTCGCGTACGGTGGGGCCCGGGCATTACGACGATAACCTGTACTAGTGGCACACGGCCACTCTCCGGCAGCACACCCCAGCTAGCGCGTCTCCAGCCCTCGCTGGGCGCGCATCGCACGGATTTTTTCGGGATCGCTCTTAATCGCAGCCTTCAGCTTGTCGCCCCCTGCCCGCGAGGAACGATAGGCGGCAGGATAGGCAATCTTGGACGTGAAACCGTTGGGATTGGCCTCATCCCACGCCAGCGCCGCGTCGATCTGGCCAATCCAGCGCTCGAGATCGCCCGCAGCATATTGATTGATCATACCGCCAACCATGGAGTGCATCGAATTAAAAACCGTGGACTCTTCGCGCTCCAGCGAGGGCCGGGCCGCGAGCAAGAAGCGGTAGCGTAGCTCGCCGACGTAGTACCACACCACGGCGTCGTCCTTCCGGCCTTCGTTGAAAATCCGCGACGCGTACAGGTAGTAGCTGGCCGGGTGCAGCTGCGGCAGCCGGGCCTCCACCTGCGCGTGCGGCAGCGTCTTGACTTGCTCGGGAGTAAGCGCCTCGGCCGGCCTAGCGGAGGCAGGCCGGGCGCCTGTGTTTGCGGCCGATCCCCTGGCCGCCCCCGGGGAACTCGGAGTGGGGAGCGGCGACTCAGGGATATCCACGCCCAGCCGCTTGGCGCCATCAGCAGCAGCGAGCGCCGCGCACGCACCCACACTCAAGACCATCGCACGGAAAAGGAGTTGAATCTTCATCCACAGTAGACCACGCAGCGCCCGACGAGTGCGCGGACGTAGTCTTCGCTACCGCCGCGCCTGGTCTCGCGCCACGCTTGCAATCCGAAACGAGATGGCGCACTGTGACCCTTCCTGTTCTTTGATCGGTTAGCGCATCCGATCCAATCGTACTTCGTACGTCTCCATTTTTTGGGGGTGTTCTGGATTCTACCCTTGGTTGGCGTGCGACGCTGCCTGTCGAGAGTCGTGGGTCTCTCGTAAATCTCCCTGCGAAAAAAATAAACGGCAAAACTGAAGAAATGCCCCTGGCTGCTTAATGTCAGCCTCGTCGGTCTAGCGACACCTGCTAGCTGGAACTGACGTCGACAGCAGGCATAGCGCGTGGAGCGGTCCGCGGACTGCGCGCTGTACTTCAATCCGGGGAATAGCGGGGGTCTTAGCGCGTGTGACGGCTTGGCCTTTGCGAATTTAAAGTTGCACTATACACGGTAGACGCGGCGCGCAAAGGCCAGGGGCACGCGGGTTCAACTCCCGCCACCTCCACCATTTGAAATCACACCCCATCTGGCTTACTTAGAAATACTTAAGAAATAAGCCAGAACCTTTTAATCTCTTCCATTTGCTTCGTTGCTAAATATCCAGCAACGTCCAGCAATGCGCTGCGATGGTTTCAAGGTCTCGCCCGTAAACCTCCCGACCGGTCGGACGGTTTGGGCGGTGTCGGGCACCGTGAACGGTTCGCAGATCCGTCGCCGGTTTCCAACTGCTGCAGAAGCCGAGGCGTTTCGCGACCAGCACGACGGCATCCTGTTTGGCAAAGGCCCTAGCAAGCCGCCGGTTCGAACCCATCTCGCGGATGCTGAAGTCCAAGAGGCGGAAGCCGCCACGGCCTTGCTTAAAGAAGCGCACCCCACCGCCACGCTCTTCGACGCGGTGCGATTCTATCACGCCTTATTCCCGGTCTTAGGCGCTGAGTCCATTTCCACGATTAGCGGCATCTTATCACGGCTCAAGGAAACCCACCCCAGTCGCACGTTGGTTGATGCTATCGATTTCTACCTGACTCACTACCGCGCTTCCGTATCCGATATTCAACTACGCCCAGCACTCATGGATTACCTTCTGGAGCGCCAGCGCGAGCACGAGAAGCGCAGTCTCGGGGCGCGCCAGTTCAACTCCATCGGATTCGAACTCGCGCGGCTGGAAAAGTACTTCGCAGCCGAAAAACCACTTTCAAGCATCACCGGTATCGAACTCCACGAATACCTGATGAAGACGTTTCCCACGGATGATAGCGGCACACCGTCCTATTCCAACAAGTCGTGGAATAATCGTCGGGGCCTTCTCACGACGTTTTTCAACTACTGCATCCAACGCGGCTGGTTAACCGAAAATCCCGCCCAGCGCGTCCGCGTATTCCGCCGCAATCAACTCGCCCAAGGTGAAGTGGCTATCCTCTCCGCCGCCCAAGCCGCCGAACTGATGGCCTACGTCGAAACTTTTCAGAACGGGCGATTGGTGCCGTTCTTCGCGATCACCCTCTTCGCCGGAGTGCGACCCGATTGGCAGCACGGAGAAATCAGCAAGCTCACCGTCGACAACTTCATCCTCGACGAGAAATATCTCCGGCTCCCTCGCGCGATCACGAAGACCAAGAAGAAGCGCCACACGGTGCTCCAGGCCAACCTGCTCAAGTGGCTGGAGCGTTTTCCGCTCAAAGACCACCCGATCATCTGCGCCAATTTCAAAAAATTGTATCCTCGCGTCCGAAAAAAATTCAGCCTCAAGCACGACGTCCTCCGCCACACCTACTGCTCGATGCTGGTCGGAAAATATCGCAGCGTTGCCGAAACCGCCCTTCAGGCCGGAAACTCCGAGCAGGTCCTCTGGGAGTCCTATCTCGACTTGGTGCCAAAAGCTGAGGCCGAGACATTCTGGAACATCTCGCCTACTACGACTGCATCCGCACCGCAACATCTGCTCGAAGAGCCTGTACCATCCACGCACTAATGGCGCAACGTTTTCAACTCTAGCGCTCGAAGATCGGACTGAACAAAAGATAATCGAAAGTAAGTTTCACCCCGCCTGCCCACCCGCAGGTGGCGGATTTGCCCTCGCCGAGCCAAAGATCTGATCGCCTCTACCGGAAGGCCCACGGCTGCAGCAGCCTTCTCCATCGTAACGTAAGGTTCCTGTAATGGCGCTCGATCAACGCCCGCAAGCGGTGCTCGCGTCGCTCCGTTGGTTATCCGTCGCGTGCGAACAAAATCCCAAGCTGTGCCAGCCGCCGCCATCACCGCTAAGGTGGCACTCGCCACCATTGTCTCAACTTCACATATGTACCGAAATTACAGTAGATTCTTATGAAGTCAGAGCGCAGGACGGAACCAAACGCTCGGTACAATGGGTCACCGAGCGTAACGAAACATTTCTTCCCTCATGACTCCAATCAATGCGCCACACATATTACACTGCCATTTCGCACTTCGGTCCGGCCGGCGATTAAAGCTTCATGCGGAATTCCGCGATCCTGGCCCGGATGATCTCCTCGGCGGCGCCGTTCCGGGCCTTGATCCTCAGCATCTCGACGAGGTCCTCGTCCGAAAGCACCACCAGCAGCTTCCTAGCGCTGACCCATTGCTCGCGGATGGCATGCCGACATCCCTTCGAGGCGCCTTTCCTCGTGACCAGGATCCCGAACAACCCGCAGCCATACTCCTTTAGGTAGTGGGCGATTCGCAACGCGTCATCCTTTCCGATTGGGCCGCCGTGGTTCTTGGCGTCGACCACCACATAGTGCGCCGCATAGACCGAGCGAAGGTGCGCCCAGTAGCCGGAGGGTGCGGCGTTCTCCATGATAATGTCACGGCGGTTGCGGCCGTCCCAATCCGTGTCCTCGTAGCGGGGGCTCTCGAGCGGCGGGCAGAAGAGATAGGCGAGGATCTTGGAGACCGCATCCTGAAACTGGGTCGCTCTCGGCTGGCCCGGCTCGATGCTTTCCAGCAACGCCTCGAAGGCGCTGACCTGGACCGGAGGTTCGGGTGCCTTGGGCGGCTTCGTCCGAATCGTGTCACCGAAGAAGCCGATCGCGACCTCGTCCGGACACTCATAGGCGAGTCGGAGGCCGTCCCAGACCTCGATCCCGTGCCGCGCCGCCGCTAGGGAAGCCGACTGCGAATAGCCGCCCGCCACCACCATGACGAACTGGCGCGGCCCATCGAAGGATTCGTCCATCATCACGGCCTTCTGGGCATAGTTCTCGATGACGTCCCGGCCGATCATCTTGGCCTTCCTGACCTCGAAAAGCCAGACCGTGCGAGTGCCCCCGCTGAAATCGAAGGCGATGACGTCGATCTCGAAGCCCGCCTTTTGCGAATTGCGATGGGCGTCCGAGAAGCGCGGCTGGGACTTCACGATCTCCAGGACGAAGCGCTCCAGCTCCGAGTGGGAGAGTTCCCGCAGTCGACGCTGGAATTCCTCTACGTCCATGTCCGGGAGGCGGTTCTAGGGCTTCCGCGCGTGGAGCATCGCCAGCACCTGGGGATACTCCAGGTTGCCCGGGATGAGCGGAAGGCGCAGCGGCTCGATGTAGTAGCTGCGGGGCTTGTCGCTGATCCACCACGTTTCCTTCACCGGTACGTGCAAGTCGGCCAGCTCCGGCAGCGCGCCGAGGATTGCGGAGCGCGGAGGGCTGAGCGTGCCGACGGGGAAATAGCCGCGGAAGGCGGTGCTCTTCCAGCAGTAGCGCACACGCATCCGGCCGTGGCTGGGCAGGAATTCCTTGAAGGCGCGATCGGTCAGGAACACGGCGGCGCACGAAAGGCTCGTCAGGTCGAGAAGGCGCTTCACGGTCGCGTCGATCGACGCGACGTAGTGCCGCCCCAAGGCCTGCGCATGGCGGAGCGTCGCGCCGGCGGCCAGATCCCGAGAAAAATCCTCCAGCGGCAGCAGCAGCTCGGCGGCGCCGATGTCGCAGAGGTTCTCGAACCGGCGATGCGCCTCGTCCGAGACCGGGCCATGGTGGAACCGCGTCCGTTCGAAGACGTCGGGGAAGCAGGTGTGCGCCAGCTCGTGGCAGATCGTGAAACGCCGTCGCTCCAGCATTGATCCACGCCGGTATTGGATCTTCACGCGTCCGCGGTGGGGAAAGATGCGGCCCTCGCCGTCGATCTCCTCGTCGGTCGCCTCCACCTTGATGCCGTCGATGCTCGCCAACATCTCCGGATCGAACGGCGGTCCGGACCAGCCTAGGGTCTTGGCGCGCGTGACGAGGGCGCGGCACTTCCGGCGGATGACGTCGACATCCTTCTCGCCCGGGTGGGCCTCCTTCATCAGGGCGACGATGGAGGGATGCTCAGACTTGTCGGGTGCGGGGGCTCGTGCTGGACGAGAAGAAGGCATCGGCGAACGTTGGCGCGCTGGAGTGCACGGCGGTGGTCGCCAACGGATTACGAACCGTTTTTCCGGAAGTTCAATTCCAGACTCCGATACATGTGCACCCAGGCCATGTCGCTCCGCTGCGCGGAGCCCTTGCGGCTCTGCAGGACATACAGCGCCTGCATGATGTCCTCGTCGGGCTGCTTGCCGTCGCTCTTCAGCGCGTCGGAGATCGCGTCAACCCACGCGGGCTTCTTCTCGGGAATGTAGCGCTTGGCCCTGACCACCTCTCCCTCCAGCAGGTCGCCGATCGTGACGTCGAACGCGCCCGCGATCTTGTGCAGCGTATCGAGTGAGGGATTCGCGTCGGTGTTGTTCTCGAGTTTCGAAAGCAGACCTTTCGAAAGGCCGGATTTGTCGGCCAGTTCGTCGAGGGTGAGCTGACGTTCTGCCCGGAGGGTGTGGATGCGACCGCCTACGTGCGCCATGAGACCATAAGAAACATCTAGTTTCCTATAGGCAACATTTTTCAGTTGACCTAGTTTCCTAAAGTGAACATTTCAAGCGCGACCAACTACCAAAGGAAACAAACCAAAGGGAAAAACATGAACAATCCGACTGAGAACCAGGGCGCTTCGCCCTCCAAAGAAAAAGACAAGGAGTTCACCATCGTGGTCAACGCCCGCAAGAAGACGGTGACCAAGAAGGAGCTCTCCTTTGACGAAGTCGTGGAATTGGCCTTCGGGCCGCCCAACTACGAGACGTCCGTTTACACCGTCACCTACCAGAAGGGTGACGACAAAAAGCCGAAGGGCAGCCTCGTCCGTGGCGAGACGGTCAAGGTCAAGGACGGCATGATCTTCGATGTCATCCGCACTGATAAATCGTAGTCTCGACCTGCTTCGGCTTCGCAACGAGGGTTGCGAGGTCGAGGTGGTGGGATCCTATCTCGTCGTCGGCAACGTGCCCTACGTCGACGCCAACCGCACCGTGCAGCGCGGCAGCCTCGTTTCGTCGCTCACGCTCGCGGGCGACGTCACCACGAAGCCCGACACCCACGTCGCGTTCTTCACCGGGACCCAGCCGTGCAACGCCGACGGCCGGCCCATCCTCGGCCTGCAGCATGGCGAGGGCGCGCAGACGCTGGCTCCCGGCCTCGTCGTCCAGCGCTCCTTCTCCAACAAGCCGCCCGAGGGTTACCCGGACTACCACGCGAAGATGATGCGCTACGTCACCATGCTGTCCGATCCGGCCCACGCCATCGACGGATCCACGGCGCGCACCTTCAGGGTGCTGCCGGCCGACGACGGCGTCTCGCCCTTCGTCTATCTTGACACTAACTCCAGCCGCGCCCACATCGGCGCCATCTCGGCCAAGCTCGAGGGGAAGAAGATCGCGATCGTCGGGGCTGGCGGCACCGGGTCGTATGTCCTGGACGCCGTCGCCAAGACGCCGGTCGCGGAGATCCACCTCTTCGACGCGGATCTCTTCCTCCAGCACAACGCCTTCCGGGCGCCCGGCGCCGCGGCCGTCGATGCGCTGAGCAAACATCCCTCGAAGGTGGAGTATCTGCGCGAAACCTATTCGAGGATGCACCGGGGCATCGTCGCCCATCGGGTGTTCGTCACGGCGGCCAACGTCGGCCTGCTGCAGGGCATGGACTTCGTCTTCCTCTCGATGGACGCGAGCGAGGACAAGCGCCAGATCATGCGGTTTCTCGTCGCCCGCGACATTCCCTTCACCGACTGCGGCCTGGGCGTCCAGGCCGTCGACGGCCAGCTCCTGGGGATCGTGCGGGCCACGACGGTGACGTCCGGCAAGCACGACCACCTCGACGCCCGCGTGTCCTGCGTGGACGCGGCCGATGACGACTACGCGACCAACATCCAGATCGCGGAGCTGAACATGCTGAACGCCGCCATGGCGGTGCTGAAATGGAAGAAGCACGTCGGCTTCTATGTGGATTGCGAGCGCGAGCACCACAGCACCTATACCGTCAGCGGCAACATGCTCCTCAGTGAAGAAACTGTCGCATAGCTTCGTCGAATATATGCCGGACAAGCTGGAGCGGGATGTCCTCTACATCTCGCTCCAGTTCGGCATCATCACCCACCTGTGCCCGTGCGGGTGCGGCGAGGAGATCGTCACGAAGCTATCACCCACCGACTGGCGGATGATATATGACGGGGAGACCGTCTCCCTCCAGCCATCGATTGGCAACTGGGGCCTTCCCTGCCGATCGCACTACTTCATCACGCGCAGCCGGATCGAGTGGGCCCCGTCGTGGTCGAAATCGCGCATCGACGCCGGGCGCCGCGCCGACTCCTGGCTGAAGCGATGGCACGCCAAGCGTGAGGTCGAGAAGGGTGGCGACGCCGCCGTCCGGCCGCCTTCATCGGAAACTCCTTCGGACGATGCGAAAAGCGCCGACCAGGCTTGAAGGCGCACTATACATACAATTGTTTTTACCCGCTTTAGGTCGTCACCGCATCCGTCAGCCATCCAGCTCCGGAACGCGCCGGCCTCGATGCGTCGCCGTTGATCCGGCTTCGCATGGGCTCCGCCCGCCTCGCCTTCCCTCCCCGTCCCGCTCAACCACCCTATGCCCCTGACCTACCAGGAGCTGCTCCGCTTCGCCGAGACTTCGGCGGCCGTGACGCTTTTGCGCGGCGACTCGTTCGTCGAGAACATCGCGTTCCTCAACCAGACGTTTCGGGGAGAGGGCAACGTCACCATCCCCGAGAGCGATCTTCGCTCGCAGCTCGCCCGGTGGCTGAAGGCCACGTTCGACGCCGAGCCCGAGAAGCGGCCCGATTGGGATCCCACGGAACGGATCGCCTACTTCGTGAAGCAGGGATTCCTGAGGAAGCGGGAGCCCGCCGACGTCTCCGAACCCATCTACGAGCTCACCTCCGACATCGACCGCGTCCTCGCCTGGGTCGAGGACCAGCGGCGCCGCGAGTTCGTCGGCACTGAGTATGGACTGCAGGCCATCATGCGGGACCTGCGCGAGGTCGCGGCCCGCGCTTCCGGCGACGTCGAGAAGCGACTGGCCAACCTCAAGTCCCAGCGCGACGATATCCAGAGGGAGATCGACATGCTCTCCGACGACCCTGCCGCGGCGTCCGTGTCCGACGGCCGTTACATCGTGGAGACGGTCCAGCGGCTGGAGCGGGCGAGCCAGGACCTCGTGAGCGACTTCTCCCTGCTCCGCGAGCGGTTCACCGACCTGGCGCGCAGCGTCGCGCGGGAACACGGATCGGGCTCGACCCGTCGCGGCGACGTCCTCCGTCTGGCCTTGGATGGGGAGGACGCCCTGCGCAGCACTCCGATGGGAGAGTCGTTCTACGGCTTTTGGCGTCTCGTGGCCTCGAGCGAGCGCGAGGAATTCGTGAAGATGGTCCGGTCGGTCTACGCCGTGCCGAACGTGCCGGGCGACATGAAGGCCCGCCGGATCCTCCTCGGATTGATCGACCGCCTCCGCGAACAGGGCCAGGTCGTCCTCGACGCGAATCGCCAGCTCACCCGGCACATCCGCCGGGCGGTCGACCGCGAGGAGATCGAAACCCGCCGCCTGATGACCGCGCGCGTGCACGACCTTCAGCTCCTCCTGATCGGACATCGTGACGAGATCGAGGGCGTGGACGGCATTTCCGTCGACGAAAGAGTGCAGTTGGCGCTGTCGATGGACCGGCCCCTGTATGAGCCGCCCGAACCGGTGGTGATCGACACGGTCCTCAAGGAGGGCAAACCGGCCGACATCCGCGAGGCGGCGCGGCAGCTCGCAGAAGCCGGCGTGATCAACCTCCGCCGGCTCGTGACCCTCCTCAACAACGACCTGTCCGCGCACTTGGAGCGGGGCATGACCGGCATCACGCTGTCGAGCCACTTGGAGCGTCACCCTCCCCGCTACGGCATCGTCGATATCCTGGGCTACGTCCACATCGGCCAGACCGTGGGCGACGACGCCCAGGTGATGGAGCACAGGCCCTTCCGGTGGCAGGCGGGCGCCTCGCCCCGGGCGATCAACTGCCCCGAGGTGTTCTTCCTTTCGGTGAAATCCCTTCTCAAGTGAATCCTCCCGAACCTACCCGCAACCATCCCGAGTGGCAAGACGCCGTCGTCCACCTGCTGAAAGGGCCCGTCTTCGAATCCGACGGCGACCGCTGGAACCAAGTCGCCAGCGGTCGGGGCGAGATCAACAGCTTCGTCCGCCAGATCGGCCTGCGCGTGATCGTCGACACCATCGATGGCTTCGCCTACCTGGAGCAGCTGCCCCCGGACGAGCTGGGCGACCGGCCTCGCCTCATCAAGAAGCGCACGCTTTCGCTTCCCGTCACCATCTATGGCGTGTTCCTGCGGCAGGAGCTCGACCGGGCCATCAAGGACGACCCCGCGCTCGCGCGGGTCAAGAGGACCTACCGCCAAATCCGGGACCTCGTCATCGAGTTCTTCCCGCAGTCGAACAACGATTCGGCGGACCGGCGTCTGGCGATGACGTATCTCAACGAGCTGATCGAGATGGGATTCCTCCGGAAGACGTCTGCCGCCAGCGGCCCGGACGAGGAATTCGAGCTGACCCGCTTCCTCCGGGCCAAGTTCAACCCCGCTGCCACCCAGGACCTCATCGATCGCATCCGCAAACACCTCAAACTCCCTGCTAATGACCACGATCACTCACCCAAATCCGACGCCGTCAGCGACGAAGGCACCGCGCCGTAGCTTCCGGCTCTGGCGGGCGGAGGTCTACAACTGGGGCACGCTCGGCGAGGACGTGGTGCACGGCGTCAACTTCGACGGCGGCTGGGTCTGCATCACCGGCCGCAATGGCGTCGGCAAATCCACGCTGATCGACGCGATCACCACGGCGTTCCCTCCGCCAGGGGAGCGTATCTACTACAATTCCGGCGGGGCCAAGAACACCAAGGAGCGCACCCGCCTCAGCTACCTGCAGGGCCACTACGGAAGGGAGCAGGACGAGTCAGGCCGGGACAAGCCAAACGCCCTCCGCACCAAGCCCTACACGCCCGGGGCCATCCTGCTGCAGTTTCACGAGGAGTCGTCAGGCAGCTGGGTGACGCTGCTGCTGATCGGCACCTGGGACGCCCAGAACAAGGAGCACTGGTTCTACGGCACCATCAGCAGGAAGTTGGACCTTCGCATCATGGCCGGGAAGGATGATTGGGAGTCCCGCGCCAAGCGGCTCCGGAAGGAAGGCTGGGACATCACGAGCGACGCCGCGACCTATCGGTCGAGGGTGATCGACCTGCTCAACATCCCGTCCGAGAAGGCGCTCAAGACCTTCGTTCGCACTGTCGGCTTGAAGAACATCGACGAGGTCAACGACTTCATCCGCGGCTACATGCTGGACGACGTCTCCGTCCACAAGCGCTACGAGGAGCTCACGACGCACTACAAGCAGCAGATGGACATCGACGAGGAGATCCAGGCGACGAAGCAGATGATCGAACTGCTGCGGCCGCTGGACGATCTCTTCCCGGAATACCAGCGCATCACCGCCCAGCTCGGCGCGCGCGAGGCCGTGAACGTGGCGGTCGAATGCCGGATCGCGGACGAGAGCGCCGCCTGCCTCAACTCGCTCATCGACGCTGCCAAGGCCGAACTCGGAAAGCTCGAGGGCGAAATGAAGACGGTGGAACGCTCCGTCGAGACGATCCAGAGCGAGATCAACGTGCTCAACGCATCCGAGCCGGCGATCCGCGCGGCCGAGCTCGCGACCCGGGCTGCGACCCTCACCACGCGGCGCCAGACCACCCAACTCGCGCTCAACGAACTGACCTCGGCCCTGCGGATGTTGAAGATCGCGGTGCCGACGAACGAACCCGCCTTCCAGGAGATGCGGCTCACCCTCCAAAGGCTCATCGAGACCACGGACAACGCCACCGAAACGCACGGCGACGAGCTCGCGCGGCGCAAGACCCGCGTGACGCAGATCGAGGAGCAGATGCGGCAGCTCCGCATCGACTTGGAGACCGCGAAGGCGTCCAGCTCGCACCTGCCACGCGAGGACCTCGACCGGCGGGACCGCATCGCGGCGGCCGTGGGGTTGAGGTCGGTTGACCTTCCCTACGTCGGCGAACTCGTCGACGTCGATCCGGCCCAGTCGAAGTGGCGGGTGGCCATGGAAAAGCTGCTGCGCACCTTCGCGCGCCGCATGCTGGTTCCGTCGGAAAAATTCGAGGAGGTCGCCAAGTTCGTGAACGGAGAGGACTTCGGGGCCCGGGTCCGAATGGAGCGCGTCCACACGAAAACCGCGAGGTTCACGATGGGCGATCCGCCGCAGAACGCGGCCTGCCGGAAGCTCAAGGTCAAGCCGAACTCCCCCTTCACGGACTGGCTGAAGAATTCCCTCGAATCCCATTTCGACCACCGCTGCTTCGAGAACGTCGCGGAATATGCCCGTTGCTCCTCGTCGGCCGTGACCTTCGAAGGGCTGGTGAAGGGCGGCCGGGGCGACTACCACGAGAAGCGGGATGACGTCCGAATCCGCGACGCCCGCGATCACTTCCTCGGATGGGACAACCTGGAGAAGATCCGCTCCATGCAGGCCGAGTTGGCGCAGCTGAGCGACAGCCACACCCAGGCGGTGGGGAATGTTGATCGGCAGCGCCAAGCGAATCGGGGCGCAGCCGACGCCCGGGACATGGCAAAGGCCATCGTGGCCAACCTCACCTCCTATGCGCAGATCAACATGTCCGCGGTGAACCAAGAGCTGGCTAAGCTTGAGGGCGAGCGCCGTGAGCTGGCCAAAGAGGATCCAGACGCCGCGGCGGCGGAACGCCGTCTGGCCGAGCTCGGCCAGCATCTCACCGAGACGCAGGCGGTCGCCAAACAGCAGCTGGAGAGAAAAGGTTCGCTTGAGACCGTGATCAGAGGACTTCGATCGCAGCTGCACGACGTCGAAGAGGAACGGCCCCAAACCCAGGCTGACAAGGAGTTCGCCGAGCTCATCGCCCCGTTTTTCAAAGACGCGGCGCCTCTCGAGGCGAAGGGCCTGCCGAGGTGGACCCAGGCCATCCGCACCCGTAACGCCGCCCATTTCAGCGGCCTACTTGCGCGAAAAGGCGACGTGGCGCTGAGGATGCAGGGAGTGATGAGCACCTACATCTCGAAATGCCCGACCGAGTCGTCGATCCTCGAGGCCAAGATGGATGCCGTCGCCGCGTTTGTTGACCGGCGGGTGAAGCTGGAGGGGGACAAGCTCGTCGAGTTGGAGAAGCGTTTCCACAAGCACATCGAGCAAAACCTCGCGCTGCACGCCAGCCAGCTCCGCGAGACGCTGCAGTCGCAAGTCGGCGACGCGGAAAAGAGGATCGAGGCCATCAACCTCATCCTTGCCGACATCGAATGGGAGCTCGGCCAGGTCGTGAACATCAAGACGACGAGGAGCCTCGAGACCTCGATCCGCGACTTCACCGACTTGCTCACCAAGGCCAGCGCGCCGCTCTTCAATCCCACGCGGGAGCAGTCGACGAACGCCTTCGAGGCCGTGAAGAAGGTGCTGACGTTCCTCGACGACGAGAAGAACCGGAAGCTGGTGCTGGACGCGCGCAACTGGCTGGTTTTCGGCGTGGGCATCATCCCGGCCGGGTCGGATCCGCAGCTAACGAACGCCTTTCGGGCGGACACCAGCGGCCTCAGCACCGGACAGAAGAAAAAGCTATCGGTTACGCTGCTCGCGTGCGCGCTCGCCAACCAGTATCAGCTCACGGGCGCGACCGCCTCCCCTGGAACCTTCCGGACGGTCCTGATCGACGAGGCATTCGCGAACCTGGATAGCGAGAACGCGCGCTACGCCCTCGACCTGTTCAAGAAATTCGATTTCCAGTTGGTGCTCGTCCATCCGCTGGACGGCACGGTCCGCGTGGCCGAGGACTATGTGAACGCGTTCCTCCTCGCCACGATCCGCGACAACAAGCACTCGTCGCTGATCGCGGTGAAAATCGAACACTTGGACGCGGCCATCGTTGAAAAGGAAGCGGAGGAAGAATCCGGCGGAAAGGACTCGAATGATTAAGCCAGCCGGCGTCCGGCGCTGGGCCGAATCCCTCTTCGACGATTATCTGCGGTCACTGATCAGCGGGGAGCCGTTTTTTCCGCGGCGGAAGACCCAGATTGGCCGAGTGGGAGCGACCGCCGGCGTCACGGAGTTCCGCGACGAGGTGCAGGAACTCTGGAACGTATCGAAGAACGCCACCGGCTCCGGGTACACCATTATTCTCGAGGAAAAGGCCCGACGCGTTCGCGGCCTTCAAAACGAGCCAGTCGCCGTTGAATTTGAGACGGCGGCTGATTTCCTTTCCTACTTGAGCCGAGAAGCGGAAGTGGCCGCATTCCTCGACGACGTCGGGCTGATCTTGGAAAAGATTCCAGCCGCCAAGCCCGCCCTGCTGCGCGCCCCTCGCCTCGTGGTTTCGGAGCATGGCCACTGGCGGAAGATTCTCATCGTCGTGGAGTACCTGCGTTCGAATCCGAGGCCGGGCTGCTACGTCCGGGCGCTACCCGTGCCCGTCGAGACCAAGTTCATCGAAAGACATACCGCAGCCATCGAATTCTTTCTGAGTGAACTGCAGAACGGCGCATACGATGCGTCGCAGCCAACCTTCGCCACCCGATGCGGTATGATCGACGATGCGCCCCTTCTTCGTGGGCGATTCCTGTGCGATGATCTTCGTTCATCGCTCGGCTTTCCATTCAGCGACGTTTCTCTACCGGTGGCCGACTGGGCCAAGATCGCTTTGCCTGCCCATGCCCGCGTGCTCGGATGCGAGAACAAGACGAACTTCTTGGCACTGCCTCCACTCGTGGGAACGCTGGCCCTTTTCGGCGGCGGTGGAGCGGCAGAGGGTCATTTTCCAAAGCTGCCTTGGCTGAAGGACCACCGCTTCGTCTACTGGGGAGACCTCGACCCTTCGGGGCTGAGTATCTTGGCGGGGCTTCGCTCCAGCATTCCCTCAGTCCGCAGTGTCTTGATGGACGAACAAACCATGATCGCGCACAAAGGTAGCTTGGCGCCCGCGAAGCCCGCGCCCCGCATCATCCCCTTGCAGCACCTCCACAGCGGTGAAGTGGCTGCCGCAGTGGCGTTGTGTGACGCGGTCGAGGGAATAGAACAGGAACGACTGCTTTTCGGCGAGTGCCTGAGTATCGTTGAGAAGGAACTGAGCCACCCTTCCTGATATATCCTACTTCCCCACGAAGCGTGAATCCATTGATCTTGGGTCAACCCCTGGCTTTGGAACTCCGTTTCCGATGGCGCCGCGGAAATGCGCTGGCTCGAAAATCGATCTCGCGCCAAGACCAACTAAATCTGCAAGGAGTGGATCAAGACGGGAAAATGGCGCGTGATGACGGCTCCCGAACGTTGGTTTACTTCAGCGTTTCTCGGCACCTCAACTTTTCCTCCACGTCCTTATTCCTCAGGAAGCGGCAACCATCGGTTAGTGCCCTCTCGCAGGACGAAGCGCCCCGATCTTCTGCGTAGGTTTCTTGCAAAGACCTGGCCGCTTAACGCCCATCCTACCCTTGGATGCGATCTCGCCTCCAAAATCCGCAGCGAAGTCCCTGCGTTGGCAGAACTAACGTGCTGCGGTTCAACTAGCCAGGCAGAGCCGCAGGCTCACGAGGCAACCGCAAGGCGGTGAGGCACAGGGTCGCTTTTTACCTCTCGAACATCGACGAACGGGCCGGCGCGATGCCAGCCCTCAAGCTCGATTACAATTGTTCGTCCATTCGTCCCACTAGGTCGCAGTTTTCGGGCAAGCAAGCTTGCGAACCTTGAGTCGTGAGTTGAGACAAACAATTGGCGGCGATCCTTGGTGCGCCTGAGCAAATCCACAAGGCCAAGCAGGTTCACGTCGTCAAGACTCTGGAGCGGATCGTCCAGCAGCAATGAGGCGAGAGGGGGCCGGGCGATGCCAAGGTTGAACGCGAGGAACACCGAAACCGCCAGTGCGTTGACCTGCGAGCTGGAAAGCACGGACGCCGGATGAGGGCACTCCTTGTTCTCGATCGTATCCTTCACCACCGTCGAAAGCAGCCCGCGCTTGTTCGCAACGCGCGAGAAAAACGCCACCGTCGCAAACGCCGGATGCGGGTCGATTCGCGAGTAGATGTCCTGAAGTCTGGGTGCGATTTCATGGAGGCGCTGCTCCACCACCGAGGCTGCGGCCTCGCGAAGGCCTTCGATTACCCGCTGAGCTGTTTCGCCTGTGGCATTGCGACTCGCGACGACGTTCCTCTGCTCTGCCAAACTTCGCCGCAGCCGCTCTGCCTCATTCTGTGTCTCAACCAAAGACGCCTGCAGTGCCGATTGCGCAAGCCGGAGCGCAAATCCCTCGCCTTCTCTTTGCAAGGAGCGGAGGTTTTCGAAGAGCTTCTCGGTTTCGGCTACGGCCGCCGACAAGGACTCCAAACCAGCTTCCCCGGCTTGGCCGCCAAAGCCAACCTCCGCAAGCCGTGCGGAGACGCTCTTGCGAAGACTCACAACCTCGGCAGCGCTGCGCTCAGCGCTCCCGATGGCAAGCTCGATAGCGTCCCGCTCCTTTTCCTTGGTCGCCACAGCAGACAGCAGCTCGTTGAGTCGGACGGCATCGGGCTCCGGCGTCGTCGATCCTGAGCCGGTGCGCAACAGTTCGTTTAGATGTCGTCTCGTCGCCTCTTGATCATGGTCCTGACCGCAAACGGGACATTTCTCGCCCATGTGCTTCAGCGCCATCGTTGCCAAAACCCGCAATTGTTCGTCCCTCTGCTTCAGCTCCGTCTGCATACGGCGGAACTCGGCGAGACGCGATTGCTCTACCCCCACTTGGTTTTTGAGGGTGGCAATATCATCCACGCGCGCGGCTCGTTCCGTGCGCAATTTGGCCAGATCCTCGTCCGGAGTAGTGGGCTTTAAGGCCGCGAGTTGGGCGCGGAGAGAATTGAGAGTTTGGAGAAGCCTTTCGACCGCCGCCCGACGTGTGTCGATCTCCTTGATCGCAGAATCGATTGCGCGGCTGGAGTCTCTCGAAGCGAATTCCGAAGCCGCGGTCTTAACTCCTGCCGCCCCACAGCGCTGCCACCAATTGCTCCAAGTGGCTCCGTCGATTGGCGGCAGCTCCTGTGAAGCGCGCGCCGTGAAGTCGCGCAGCCGCACCTCAAGGCTCGCCAAGGTGTTTTGGGTCGTCTCCAACTCACTCGCCCGGAGGTTTGTCGCGGTAGACCACGCCTTCTTTGCCCGCTCCAAGGCTACCTGCAGTTCCGTGACTCGCCCCGCACCAAAAAGCTCACCGACGGAATTGAACCGCTCCTGATCACTGTCCGAATCAATGAACTGCCTCAGCGTGTCCTGCTGAAGATAGACGCTGTGCGTCAAGACCGAGGCAAGAGCCGCCTGTGGGTCGGCTGCCATCACAGCCTCCCCCCATATTGATTTGATCAACTCGCCTTCTGCCGCAGGTCCGGAGAGGATGGAATTGGGCGTCTGCACCGATATTCGCGACTCCGATCCATCGCCTGCGATGCTTCGGGTTATCCGCAGCGTTTCTCCCGCCCAGTCGCGCAAGGTGAGGACGGCACGCGCTTGCCCCGATTCCGCATAAAGAGACACCACCCCTTGGCCGTCTCCCGCCAGCCGCGGAACGCGGCCGCAAAGCGCCCACAACACACCGTCGAACAGCGACGTCTTCCCATTGCCATTGGTGCCGACCAGCACGATGGCGTCAGCATCGAGGTTGAAAACCTGCGCCTTGGGAAAGCCGCGAAAGCCGGATAGTTCAAGTTCTACGAGCTTCATTTTTGGTTCGAAGTTCGTGCAGCCGCTCCATCATCGGAGCCTGCTCAAGAAAAGAGTTCACAACCACCTTTGTCAGCTCGGTGTCGACCTGCGCTCGAGCCAGCAAGCCGGGCAGCATATCCAAAACGGATGCCGGTCCATCGCTTACGCGATCAGCTCCCAACGGTAGCAATGGACTGAGGATCCGCTCTGCCCCGCCAACGGCCCTTAAATCGTCACCGGTAGCGACGAGCTTCCTCACTCGGCTCGTGTCGTAGCGAACCTCCTCGATGTGCACGAGTTCCGAGGGGGCAACCGCAGGTGTAAGCAATACTAGATAGCCGTCCCAGGATTTGGATTCTGTCTGTGAGACGTTCCGCGTCATCAACTCCACCAGAGATCCTTGCAGTGACGGCCAAGTGTCCAGGAGGTCGGCACACGTGCCGAAGACCGCTACCGCCACGACACTGAACTCATTCTCGAAAAGCCGTGACGTAGGAGTATCCCACTCCGGGAATCTCGATTCGATCCGGCGATAGCCACCGCGAATCAGCGCGTCCGACGCAACGAGGATCAGCTCGGACTCCGTAGTTGAAGGCGCAGGGTTCATGGCACGAGTTGACCGACACGATCAGGATGCTGCCTGAGTTCGTCGACATGATAGTATCGAAGCTGGCCGGCGCCCGAGATGATGTCTCCTTCGGTGGCCGCCCCGCGAATCACATCAGCCGGAGGCGTCGGGGACGGTGCCACACCCGAGACGCCCGCAACGATGACCGCATTGGGCTGCATAGCGCGGCCGCGCCATCCGGTCTTTCGCCTGTTTGTAAACGCCTCGATCGTCGCCAGCCGCATGTGGCCAACTCCCGACGCAATGACGACCACAGCCGCGACAACCGCGCCCCGACGAAACTCGGCGAATCCGTCGGCGGAGACCGTCACTGTGGAGTTCGATATGCGTGCCGCGAGAACGATGCCGAGCAAGAGATCGGCCACCAAGGGTGGCGTGTTGCCTTCCATGGGCAGGTAGGCCTTCCGATCGTAGAACCACATCGCCCGGAGCTTGCCCGCCGTCACGATTCCAAGATTCTTCAGTTGACCGAGAACCTCGGAGATGTTCTCCGCCATTATTCCGTCGTCGTTCGCCTTGCGCGTTGCGGCGGCCACCACCAAGCCCGCGTGGGCATGCATCAAGCGCTCGGAAAGTTCACGCATGAAGGCGCACCATCCCAACTTGGCATAGTCCGCTTCCGGAATCCCTAACTCTTGCGAGAGTCGCGAATGAGCGTGTTCTCCTGGATCGACTTGAAACAGCCGACTGGTTCCGGGAACGGCAGCTCGAAGCATCGTTGTCCCCTCCAGGATTACATCTGCGGGGGAGCCTAGGCCTGCAAAGATTACAACCGGACGCACCAAGACATGATTAGTGATCACCTGCTCCCATTGTCCGCGCCATTCGTTCCGGAGCACTTCCGTTCGCAGCACCCATGTCTCCGGATCGGGCGCATTCGCGCTGCGATGGAGATAGAAAATGTTGTGCCCCTTCATATCTGCCAGATGTTGCGGACCCTCGACAATGCCGACCGCGTCGGCGCACGTCAGGTCGCTGATCGCATTCGTTAGGGCTACGTCGTAGTTGAGCGTGACGATCGAGCTCACCGCTCGCTCGCAGAGGAGCGCAGCCGCGATCAAGTACCCCTCGTTGGCAGGTCTGGCGTGAAGCCCATAGCGTCCCCTCAAACGCGACACCAAGTGCCGCTGAGAGCCCGTCTTCGCAAAAACCACGTCGGCGAGGGCCGCCAAATCGTCGGGCCTTGCGCACTCACCCGCACTGAGAATCCCGTCGGCCACAAGCTCGTCATGCATCTCCATTGAGCATGTGCGGGCAAGCGGCACATTCGTCGGCGCCTCAAGTGAACACCCTGCGCCAATGACCAAAGCCACTCGCCCACCCCCGGTAGCCGCGATAGCTTGGTTGAGGTCGGGTGGAAGCGCCATGGATCCGGAAACGATAACTTTGAACAAATCCCCTGCGAGTCGAAATTGCTCGCTGTAGTGCCTCGCGAGCCGCGATGTGGCATATTCGGCGCCGAATCTATAGGCTCGGGCGTGATAACGCCGAGCGCCGCACGCCCCGTTCGGCTCACTACAGGGCATAGTAAATCCACAACGAGCGCCAGCCGATGCTGTTGGCTGAACCCTTGCTAGCGTGGTGAATCGGCGCAAAAAAGCGCTGAGAGGAGCCGGCGATGAGGCTCCTTTTGCCCTGTTTTAACGCTGAAATTCGTATTGCGCGCGCTCTCTTTTGCTCGCGAGCGCCGCGTGCCGTGGTGTCCCTGCGACCCGAGCGGGAGGGCCGTCGACGCCAAGGAACAGGCAAAGGCGGGTTCCCTTTAGGGTGCCTTTGCGGGTTCTGGTCGCGTAGCGATGGCGTCGATGGAGGGTCCCGCCAGCAGGGACACCACGGT
Organism: uncultured Opitutus sp.; assembly: GCA_964480585.1. Lineage (GTDB taxonomy): Bacteria > Verrucomicrobiota > Verrucomicrobiia > Opitutales > Opitutaceae > ER46. The sequence continues at coordinate 151,572 of CAYZPV010000002.1, forward strand.
TCGCGACGCCGTACTGAACGGCGCGCTTTTACCAGTTCGTATTCCTTATGATCTCATAAGGGTTTTGCGTCTCTCGAATAAAAAGAAACCGGGTGTGCGCTCGTGATTCGGCATGTTGCCACAGAGTACCGGGTTCACGCGAACCTGATAAGCTAACCCGCGATTGCGAGCGCGCGAATAGCTAATGAACCGAGGGCTCTCTCATTCGGCTTATGGTGCGATGGGGCGCTGTGGTGCAGCGCTTGCCATTAATTGACGATCGTGACCTTTGGTCAGCGCTGCGGACAATTTAACCGCCTAGCCGAATGCGGGACGGAAGACGCGCAGCGATCAGCGCTGGGGCGAATGATCGTGCCAGCGAGTGCACAGCCATGAAAGTCGGAAACCTCGTCGGCAATGTCGCGACAACCGGCAGCGATCTCCGCACGGCTGAAGCGTTGCGGAGGTGGCCAGACGGCAGTTCATCGATTCGTGAACCTGCTTTGCCCAAAGCAGTGCCGACGCAACGGGTCTAACGGCAACCGGATTTCTTGAGCGCCGTGCACGTCCTCGTAAACGAATACCCATTTTTCGGTAGATACGCGCGGTTGTCGTCCCGTCGCATCGGGTAAAATAGGAAGGCGATGATTACGGTTGGCATTATTCGCAACGGCGCGACCTATTTGTCGCAGCATCTTCGCAAGAACGACTATTGGGCGGAAGGCGAGAAGCAGGTCAATGGCGAGTGGATCGGAGACGCAGCGACCCGGCTCGGGCTTGAGGGTGCGGTGACGGATGCGCCATTCGAAGCACTACGAATGAATCGCGACTGGCAAACAGGGAAGCGTCTGACCGCACGTGAAAACAAGAAAACGCGCATGGCATTTTTCGACATCCAGATTTCGGCACCGAAAGATGTGAGCGTATTGGCGATCGTCGGCGAAGATGAACGCGTACGGCATGCGTTCGTTGAGTCGGTGCAAACAATCTTCGGTGAGATGGAGCACTTCGCAGCGGTGCGCGAACGACGCGGCGCAGCTCGCGACACAGAAGCCTTCCGGCTTACCGGGAATTTCGTGGGCGCCATGTTCATCCATGACGCTAGCCGAGACCTCGACCCCCAGTTGCACGTTCATGCCGTGCTAGCCAACGCAACCTGGGACGCCGAGCGATCGCGCTGGATGGCGCTTCAGCATGCTGAGATCATGCGTGCATCGCCGTATCTCCGGCAGGCGTTCTATCGCGAGCTAGCCGGCCGACTGGCAGCTCTTGGCTACGAACCATACGAAATGACCGCGACGGGCTTTTCAATCCGTGGCGTCGAGCATTTACGCGAGCGTTTTTCGAAACGCGCGCGACAGGTCAAGGCGCTTACCGAGAAATTTTCTGCTAAGAAGGGCCGGCAAGCAACTAAGCGAGAGATCGAAGTGCTGGTGAGGGAGTCGCGCGCGAACAAGCTGACTGAAGTTTCGACGCCGGAGGTTCGAACTCGCCAAAGAGCAGAGCTGACGCCGCGAGAGTTGCATGAGCTGGAGTCGCTGGTCCGGCGCACAACAATCCCAGCCACAAGAGAGGAAATCACGTGTACCGAGGAGCAAGCGGTACGCGTCATTGACGCCGCGCTGCGGCATGTCTTCGAACGCCGCAGTGTGGCAAGAGAGGGCGAGGTTCTCAGCGCCGCATTGGACCTTCATCCCGAGTTTCCTGGCTGGCGGCCGTTGCGTGCAACACTTGCAAGTCATCCCGAGGTAATCGGTCGAAATGGCGAGATGACGTTACGGTCGATTCAGCAGGAAGAAGCCGAGACAATGCGCCGAATTCAAGAAGGGCGCAACACGCGCATGCGGCTCGGAAACCCTGATGCATTGCCGGAAAAATTGACCACAGGTCAGCGGCGCGCCGCCCATCAGTTGGCAGCGAGTCGCGACTATCTCAGCCTTTTGGTGGGCGATGCAGGAACGGGCAAGACCACGGTGTTGATCGCAATAGAGGCCGCCCACCGCGCAGAGGGTGGGGCGCGGTTTCTTTCGTTGGCGCCGACCACGCGGGCTCGCGATGCCCTCGTGGAATCTGGTTTCGGTGAGGCAGACACGGTGCAACGGTTTCTGGTCAGCGAAGCTCTGCAAGCCAGCGCAGCGGGCCGCGTGGTGCTTGTTGACGAGGCGGGACTGCTTTCCACTCAACAGCTCAACCGCCTTACCCGCGTCGCTCACGAGCAAAGGGCGCGGCTGCTACTCGTCGGTGACACCAAGCAGCATTACAGCGTTCAGCGAGGCGACGCCTTGCGTCATGTCATCGAGCATACCCACACGCCAACGGTGCGACTCTCAGAAGTAATGCGCCAGCGTGAAGAGCCGGACCGCAAGCTAAGCCGGTTACTGGCGAGCGGCGAAGTCGCACAAGCCTTTCTCTACGCCGAACGACAAGGAATGATCTGCGAAGCTGGAGATGACGACCGGCTGTTTGCGATGGCCGCGCGGCACTATGCGCGCAATCGCTCCAAGCAGATCGAAACACTCGTGGTGATCCCATTCTGGGACGAAATTGAACGCTTCAATCAACACGCGCGCGGTGCCCTGCGCGATGCTGGATTGCTGGGCCAAGCTGAAGTGGTGCGCGAAGCCGTGAAGCCGCTCTCCTGGACGGATGAACAGAAGCAGCATTGGCATCAATATCATATCGGGGACCGGCTCCTGTTCGTTCGGGATACCCAGGCATTTCAGCGTGGCACCGCGGCTGAAGTGGTCGAAATATTACAGAACGGTGTGCGCGTACGCGGCGACCGAGATCGCATTGGCATCATAACGCGCAAGCAACGGGGGACCTTCGAAGTCGGTCGCGCCGAGCGGCTGGCAATCGCAGCGGGCGACCGGTTGTTGATACGGGGACGCGAGGACACGCAGGGATTCGCGAACGGAGATTTCAAGCAGGTCGCTTGGGTCAATTCGACGACGGATGAAGTCGTCTTAACAGACGGGCATCATCTACCTCCTCATTTCAAAGCATGGACCTACGGCCATGCCGTCACCGCGTACCGCTCCCAAGGAAGTACAGCCGAAGAGTCGTTGCTCGTCTTGGGAGAGGTCGCGGCCCGATCCCTGATGCATCGCCAATTTTACGTGGCGAATACTCGCTACCGTGGCGCGCATCGCATCTACGTTTCCAGCAAACAACGGATTCTCACCAAACTACGCGCGCCAAACCACGGTCGCGAACTGGCTACCGAGTTTGTCGAACGCCTGCAAATCTCGATGCGCGAGGTGATGTCGTGCCGACAACTTCCACGAGCGGCGGACAATTTACGGCAGGCAATCCGCAGCGCAGAAGACAAACGTCGGCGAGTTCGGCAAACCATGACGAATCGAATGGGGGTGTGAAATGAATGTTCAACGGAAACCCAAATTGTATTTCGATACTGCGCCGCACGCGCCCGGAGTCACTTTCGACGATGGACAGTGCCAGCGGCATTTACCTTGGACCCATTTCCGAAGCGCGGAATGGAGCCATTCCGATCCCGCCACAATCCAGATCGTCATCGGCGATTGGCAGGTCAGCGTCAACGGGCACAACCTGAGCGCGCTATTTGAAGCCCTTGAGCTAGCCGCACTCATGCGGATACGCCCACATCCGGAATTTGCCAACGACCCTGCGCGCGAGATCGACGTCTTTGCTACGAGCATCCAGTTCGTGGCCCTCCCCTCGTCCGCGTCAGTCCAGAGAAAGTCCCACCAGACCCACCTTCCTCTTTAGCGAGTTTCGATCCGCCTGCTTTCCGTCTTAAGCTCACACGGATTGCTCGCGCGCTGCTTTGCGCTCCGGATGCTCAAATGCCTCCGCATAGTCATCCAATTCGCGAGCTGACATTCCCAACGCTCGGCCAGTCTCACGCCATTTGGCCACAGCCGTTTCGACTTCGCGCAGGATCTTTTTTGCCTGCCGGAGCGGGAGACGGAAATAGGCGAGGACCGACATCAGAGCATCGATCGTGGCTTCCGGCCCAGTCTCCGTAGAGACCCAGGTCTTCAATTCGCGCGCCCGATCAGGAAATGGATTGATGTCGAAGGCCGGCGAAAGCCGCCACAAGCCACGCTCAGCGTGGAGGAAGCCATGATTATGCAGGTGGTCGTCGACGTTCGAGATAAGGATCGAGTACGCCATGCGGCGCCAAAGTTCTTCAATGTCTGCTTGGGCGGCGGCCCCGTGCATGCGCAACGCGTCCACGATTTCCGTGTAGCTGTGTTCCTCCGCTCCGGTGGTCTCAACCCCGAGAAGCGTGGCGGCCGAAACATACATGATTCGTTTCCCATCGGGCGTACGGTCGAAACGGCGGATCAGCGCGACTGACACGCCGTCACTGTCCACCAAGCGCGAATCCGCCACGGTCAAACCAGCGCTCTTCGCAAGCGTCATGGCCAGCACTTCGCCTTTGGTGACAGCACGTTCGTCCTGAACGCTCGGGAATTTACCAATGGCCAGCATGCCGTCGTCATCCACCACTGTGCATTTGGGGCGCAAGCCGCCCAGTGAGGTGCCGCGACCTCGCAGATAAGCCAAATCAGCCGCCGTCTCTGTTTCGGTCTCCACTGCGCGCGAAGCGCTCATCAGATGCTGCAATTCCACCAACGGTGGTGCGGTCCGACGGCCTTGTTCCGAGGCCCGTTGAAACACGCCTGCTTCATCGCAAAACCGCAGCGCCCCGACCCGGCTGCCGTCATCCACCGCGAGAAGGAAATCGACCGAATTGAGCTGCGCGGAGCGCGTCTCTTCTTTGGCGCGGCGCGCAGCCTGGCGTCGCTTGGCGTGATCGCGCAGAATCACACGCCGGCCCCAACCATCCGGCTCGGTGTCGGCCATCGCCGCGTGAAATACCGACCCATCTGCCACCTTGCGATGAAACTGAGAGCCCGAGACGAGCGGTAGGTTTGGCTCGAGCGCAAAACGATCCGGCGCCGCCAACCAGGTCTCATCATACACAAACGCCGCATGCTCTCGCGCGCCATTTTGGTCGTAATGCAGAGTACCGACGAGCCGGCCTTCGTTACCTAGGTAGACTTGAAGCGTTCGATTCACAGCGCAGATGGCGATTGCTTCACACGCACCCGTTTCGGAAGGCGAGCTTCATCCAGTTGCAGGCCTACTTCATCGCGCTTGGGGTCGATCAGATCGCCCAGTGCCGTGCCGAAGCCTAAAACAAAAAGCGCCATCGCATACGCTCCCATCGTCACGGTCGGATCACCTCGCTCCACGCCACGATAGGTGTTCGTGGATACGCCCATTCGCTCGACCATCATGGCAACGGTGAAGTGGCGCTTACGGCGAGCGGTCGCCACGTCCTGCCCGAGCTTAGCTAGGGCACGCCGGGTTTGCGGCGGCAAGACGTCGTGAACGGATGAGCGCATGGGTCAATGAATCAATGATTATCTAATTTAAATGTCAATTTATTGACTATTAATGCTGAGCATGTCGAGCCTCGATCCCAAAAATCGGAGCCACGCGAGAGCCGTCAGAGGACGTCAATGGACGCGAGTGAGTTCCTCACACCGGCACACAATCTTACCGCCTGAAGCTAGCGCACACACTCATTGAGCGGCATCACCTTCAATTGAGCGACGGCGGGGACAAGATGGTCCCCACAGATCCAGAAACGTTTGAAACCAGACCCAATCGAGAGCCCAAAAACCCGTTGCTGAATCATTGCTAAATGAGCCATTTGGGACCGTTTTTGCTCATTTTCAGCGTGGCGAAAATTACGCGACTACCATCAGTAAATCATGGTATTACGTAACATTCCAAAATTTCTAAGGGCTGGTTCAACTCCCGCCACCTCCACCATTTTTATGCGTAAACTGGCTCTTACAAGGGAGCCGGGAGCTTTTGCTGATGTAGTGCTTTAAAAAAGGCCCGCCTCTTTGGCGGGCTTTTTTGTGCCCACGTCGGTCTCGCCCGAGACCGCTCAGGCGCGGCGGGGGGATTTGAAGATGGCGGAGCTTTCCGTGAGCTGCCGCTCGAGATTGTGGCAGACCAGGTCGCAGAGCTGGAAGATGGAGGGGTCGGCGATGGCGTAGAAGACCTGGAGGCCCTCCTTGCGGCGCGCCACCATGCCCCCCTGAGCGAGGGCCTGGAGGTGCCGGGAGATATTGGCCTGCGTGCCGCCGGTGGCCGCGACGAGAGAGTTTACGTTGCGCTCGCCATCCATCAACGCGCGGAGCAGGCGGAGCCGCATGGGCTCCGAAAGGATCGCGAAGCGCCGGGCCACCAGCTCGATGGCTTGATCGGTGAGGATGCGAGACTTGTCCGCCATGCACAGACCGAAGTGGATTCTTGACATTTATCAAGTAAATGCTCATATGCTCATATAATCAATTAAATTGCCATGTCCTCCGAATCCCTTGTTCGCATCCTTGCCGGCTCGATGACGCTCGCGAGCGCGGCCCTCGCCCACTGGCACAGTCCGTACTGGCTATGGCTGACGGCATTTGTGGGGCTCAATCTCGTCCAATCGGCCTTCACGGGGTTTTGCCCGCCCACGCTGATCCTGACCAAGCTTGGCTGGATCGATCGCAAGACCGGCCTCGTACGCCGCCCCCGGGCAAACTGATCGCCATGCTCAACCATCTCAGCCTCCTCTTGCTGACACTGGCACTCGTCGCCAGCGGCTGCCGCCGGGCCGAGACCGCGACTGCGCCAGCCGCACGCCCGACGCTCACCGCTGCCGTGCAACAGATCTCGCGCACCACGTACCCGCACGTTGTCCCCGTGCCAGCCACCATCAGGCCCGCACAACGCGCAGTGGTGGCGGCGCAGGTGACAGGCACCCTCCGCGAGTTTCCCGTGATCCTGGGACAGACAGTGAGCGCGGGAGCGCTCCTAGCCCGGATAGCGACACCGGAGATCGAGGCACGGCTCGCCCAAGCCAAGGCACAGCTCGCGGAAGCGGAGCGCGTGGTCGCGCGGGAGCGCGGCCTCTCCGGCACCGGCGCCAACGCCCTCGACAGCGTCAAGGATGCAGAGAGCCGCCTCCGGGTGACACAGGCCGCGGTCGCCGAGGCGGAAGCTCAGGTGGCGCACAGCACACTGCGCGCTCCCTTTGCCGGGAGCGTGGTGGAGACCTATGTATTGAGCGGCGATCTCGCCACACCCGGCAAGCCGCTGCTAGTGCTGGAGGCGGTGGAGCAACTGAGGGCCGAAGGAGCCCTACCCGAGTCGCTGGCGCGCGGATTGCGCGCAGGCGATCCGATGAACGTGCGCGCAGCTGGCCAGCTGATCCAGGGGCGCATCGTGGAACTCTCGAGCGCGGCCGACCCGGTGACGCGTGGCCAGTGGATCAAGGTCGAAGTGCCGACGGATAAGGTGCGCTCCGGCCAACTGGTGGAGCTGCTCCCTGAGGGGCCAACGACTACGGGTCTATTCGTGCCGAGTGGCGCGGTACACGTCTCAGGCCAGATGGAGCGACTCTTTGTCCTCCACGAAGGCCGCGCGCAGTTGCGCCTCATCCGCACCGGCCGCGAGCAGGCGGGCATGGTGGAAGTCGTGTCAGGCCTGGGCGAAGGCGAAACAATCATCATGGGGCCCACGACAGCGTTGCGCGATGGGGACCAAGTCATGGTGAAACCATGAACCAGCCAAACGAGACACCCGCGCCGCGTGGCTTTGCCGCGCGCCTGGCCGAGGCATTTACCGACTCGCGGATGACGCCGCTCGCCGTGGTGGCATCGCTGCTCCTCGGCCTCTTCGCCGTGGCTATGCTGCCCCGCGAGGAGGAGCCGCAGATCAAGGTGCCGATGATCGACGTGCTCATCGCGATGCCGGGGGCAACCGCGCAGGAAGTGGAGAACCGGGTCACTCGGCCGCTCGAGAAGCTCCTGTGGGAGATCCCCGGGGTGGACTACCTCTACTCCACCTCGCGGCCGGGGAGCGCGATGATCATCGCCCGATTCAAAGTCGGCTCCGACCTGGAGCGCAGCCTCGTACGGCTCAACGAGCGCATCCAAGCCAATAGCGACAAGCTACCGCCGGGAGCAGGAGCGCCGCTCGTGAAGCCACGCACCATCGACGACGTGCCGATCGCGGCACTCACGCTCCACAGCGCGCGGCATGATCATCTGGAACTCCGCCGCCTGGCGGCTCAGCTCGATGACGCCGTAAAGGCGCTCCCTCAAGTGGCGGAAACGGCGCTCATCGGGGGCGTACGCCGGCAACTCAGGGTGGTGATCGAGCCGGTGAAGCTAGCCGCGCGCCAGCTGACACTAGGCGATGTCGGCGCAGCACTCCAGGGCGCAAACGCCCGAGCTCAGGCCGGGGCAATCCCCACGAGCGGACGCGACCTGCTGATCGAGGCAGGCGACTACCTGCGCGATGCCGATGATGCCGCCTCACTCGTGCTCGGCGTGTGGCAAGGCCGGCCGATTTTCCTTCGCGACGTGGCGACGGTGGCCGATGCCGCAGCCGAACCGGCGGACTACGTGATCTTCGGGCGGGCAGGCGCCGAGGAGGAAGCCGCGGTGACCCTGAGCATCGCCAAGAGGCCCGGCGCCAACGCGGTGAGCGTGGTGGAGGCGGTGCGCAGCACTGTCGAGCGACTACAGGGCACGCTGCTGCCGGAGGGAGTGACGGTCACCTTCACCCGCGACTACGGCTCGACCGCCAGTGAAAAATCCAACGAGCTGCTCTGGCACATGGGCATCGCGATCTTCGGCGTAGCGCTGCTGATCATGCTCTTCCTCGGCTGGAGGGAATCGCTGGTGGTGCTGCTCGCGATCCCAGTCACGCTCGCGCTGACGCTGCTGGTTTTTTACCTGTACGGCTACACGTTGAACCGCATCACGCTTTTTGCGCTGATCTTCTCCATCGGCATCCTCGTGGACGATGCGATCGTAGTGGTGGAAAACATCGTGCGGCACCAACGACTGCCCTCGTCGCAGGGGAAGTCACTCCGCACAGTGGCCGTAGAAGCGGTGAGCGAAGTCGGCAATCCCACGGTGCTCGCCACGTGGGCAGTCATCGCAGCGGTGCTCCCGATGGCCTTCGTGGGCGGACTCATGGGACCGTACATGCGCCCCATCCCGATCGGCGCCAGCGCTGCGATGCTCTTCTCGCTGGTGGTGGCATTCACCGTCACGCCGTGGGCGGCGTTGCGGGTGCTGGGTCGCCATGGAAAGGCCCCGGCAGCCACCGGCGGGCCGGCCGACGATCATCACGCGCCAGACTCGCTCTTCACCCGCCTGTATCACCGCGTGATGGATCCGATGATCGCCCGGGCGCGCTGGCGGTGGGCCTTTCTCATCGGGGTGGCGGCGGCGCTCGCGGCGGCAGTAGCGCTAGTGCCGCTCGGCGTCGTCAAGGTGAAGATGCTGCCTTTCGACAACAAATCGGAGTTCCAGGTGATCCTCGACATGCCGGAGGGATCCACGCTCGAGCATACCACGCGCGTGGCCCGCGAGCTGGCAGCGGCGCTCCGCGACGAGCCCGAGGTGCGTGACTACCAGATCTATGCGGGCACGGCCGCACCGTTTAACTTCAACGGCCTGGTGCGGCACTACTTCCAGCGGCGCGGCTCCCATCTGGCAGACTTGCAGGTGAATCTGCTGCCCAAGCACGAGCGTCGCGCGCAGAGCCATGACGTGGCCGAGCGGGTGCGCCCGCGGCTCGCCGCGATCGCCGCGCGCTACGGTGGCGCACTGGCGCTGGCCGAGGTGCCGCCCGGCCCGCCCGTACTCCAGACACTCGTGGCCGAGATCTATGGCCCGAGCGAGGAAGCGCGACTCGCGCTCGCGCAACGGGTGAAGGAAATCTTCACCACGACCGAGGGCGTGGTCGACGTCGACTGGTACGTCGAAGAGCGGCAGCCCACGACCCACATCCGCATCGATCGCACCAAAGCGGCCCTCCACGGCATCAGCGTGGACCTGATCGCGCGGACCATCGAGAGCGCCGTAAGCGGCACCAAGGCAGGCCTGCTCCACCGCCCTGCGGAGCTCGAGGATCTCGACATAGTACTGGAGCTGCCGAGGGCGGCGCGCAGCCGACCACAGGATCTGCTCGCGCTCCAGGTGGCGCCCGATCTGAGCGATGTCCGCCAGCTGGGGCAGCGGTCACTGATTCCGCTGAGCGAGCTCGTCGCGCTCGTGCCGACCAGCGGCGAGCGCAACCGCTATCGGAAGAACCTGCACCCCGTCGTCTACGTGACGGGCGATGTGGCAGGCGCAGTCGCCAGCCCGGCCTACGCGCTCTTTGCGATGAATCGGGAACTTGCCAAGCTCGACGGACGCGACTTTGGCGGCGCGGATCGCGAGATAGAGCTCTATCATCTGAACGGGCCGGCGTCCGATCTCTCGCCAGCAATCAAATGGGACGGCGAGTGGCACGTGACGCTCGAGGTCTTCCGCGACCTGGGCCTGGCATTCGCTGCCGTCTGCATCCTCATCTACATGCTGATGGTAGGCTGGTTTAGGAGCTACCTGACGCCGTTTCTCATCATGGTAGTCATACCGCTTTCGCTCATCGGCATCTTGCCGGCGCACGCGCTCATGGGCGCGTTTTTCACGGCCACGTCGATGATAGGCTTCATGGCAGGCGCCGGGGTAGTCGTGCGCAACTCGATCATTCTCGTCGACTTCATCGAGCTGCGTCGGGCGCAAGGCCTGCCACTGGCCGAGGCCGTGGTGGAGGCGGGCGCAGTGCGTTTTCGCCCGATGCTGCTGACGGCGCTGGCGGTGATCATAGGCTCCTCCGTCATCCTCGCCGACCCGATTTTCCAAGGCCTCGCACTCGCACTCCTGGCCGGCGAAGTCGCCTCGCTGCTGATCAGCCGCTTTGCGGTGCCGGTGCTCTACTACATGCTCGCCAAGCGGATGCCCTCGCCTCTCTAGCCATGAAAACCAACATAGGAAACATCGACCGCAGTCTGCGTCTCGTCGCCGGCGCCGCCATCCTGGGCGCGGGCTTTTACTTCAAATCCTGGTGGGGCCTGGTGGGCCTCGTGCCCATCCTCACCGGCCTCGTGCGCTTTTGCCCGCTCTATCCGCTGCTCGGCATATCGACCTGCAAACGCGATTGACGCGCCAAGCATCGCCACACGGGCAAAGGGGCGCACGCCGCGAGCGAGGCACGCAGCTGCGCCCCTGCGCTCACCGCCCCAGCCACACGGGCTGGGTGTAAGCGCCATTGCGTGCCGCATCCCAAACCTCGAGGCGCGCCCAAGTGCGGCCCGCGAGGTCTGCCTCAAACTCGAGATCCCTCGCCCCAAAAGCCTCCGTCTCCGATAGTTCGATACGCTGGCGATACACCTGCCGGCCGTCGCCGGAGACGAGTTCGGCAAAGGCGAGGGGGAAGGTCCATTCGAGCCGCGCTTTTACACACGATCTTACGCCCTCCGGCACGACGGTGAGCGACGCCCCGCCTGCTTTCCAGTCGATGGCAAAGCCAGGGATCAGCACCTCGCCCGTGCTCGCGAAAAAGCGGCCCTCGCGCAACGCATCGAGCACAGGCTGCCAACCATCGGCGAAGCGCGGCGTGGCGTCGATCTGGAGGTAGTTGATATTCATGTGCGCGTACGATTCGTAGTCCGGCTCCATCCGAAAGAGGTCGGCCTCGGCGAGGGCATACTTTCTCAGCCCCGCATTGGCCATGTCGTCGAGCAGATCGAGGACGCGCTTACCCAAGCGAGGCTGGGAAAGATCGGCGGGCATCGCCTTCCAAGCTGCGCCGAGGAAGCGATCGCTGCGGAAGAAATCCTTTTCCCAGTACGCATCCGGAAAACCGCGCGAGCCCTTGATCCGCGCGTGCGCCGTCCACATCAGGCCGCCCTCGCGCTGCATCAGCTCCAGCACGTCGGCGGCGCTGCCCACGCGGTAGACCTTGCCGTAGCCTGCGAGGTCCTCGACGAAAGGCTCCTCCTTCGCCCGGTTGAGCACCCAATAGACCGGACGAGGGAAGAAACTCATCCAGTGGCCTCCAAGATGCACATTGGGCTCCTCGCCTGGCAAAATGAGAAGCTCCGCATCCGACAAGCGGCTACACTCCTCATGCAGTTTCTTCAAGAGCGGCAGCCGGTCGTTGGCCGGGAGCCGCGGCATCGAGCCGACATGAAACTCGCCAAGGTGCACGATATCGACGCCGCGCGCCTTGAAGGTCTGCACGAAGCCAGGCCGCTCCAGCGAGGGCGGGATGCGGTCGCTCTTGGCATCGGTCTGCGCCTTGATGAGCTCGAGCGTGTGCTCGATATGGTAGTGACTGGTGAAGGTGCGATAGCCCTCGAGGCGCTTGTAGCGATCGTGCCGGGTGAGGCGCCCCGCCTCCTCGAGCGCCCGCTCGGCCGTGGGGGCCACGAGGTAGAAAATGCCCAAGCGCTGCTCCGTCCTTGGCGGCGCATTGACCCACGGCACCCAAATACGATCACCCTCCGGTGGCTGCCGAATGCCAAAGCCGTAGCCGGGCAACTGCTCATTGCGCCCTGACCCATACCAAGCGAAGCCGAGGTTGTTGGCCGAATCCAGCGGATAGAAATACTGGTGCGGCGGAGGAAAGGCCGCGATCGCGCCCGCTTCGCCCTCGGCCACGAGCGTGCGGCGCGCCACCTGAAGAGGCGCCGCCACGCGATCGAGAGCGGCCGGCGCGCGCTGGACTTTTCCGTGAGCATCGAGCCAGACGAAAGACCGCCACCCCGAGCCCGGCACGAGCGGTGAGTACGTCGTCGCCTCGGGCTTGCTCCATGGCATCGGGCCAGCGGGAGCACGCGCGAGCAGCCCGGCATCGTAGAGGATCGCCCGGCCATCCTCCTCGGTGCTCACGACGGTCTCCACCAGGATGAGCGGGCTATGGCGAAAGACCGTGATCTCCAGCGCGCCGCGAAACGATCCAGCCGTGACGTCGCCCACCCGCACCACGAGGCGCGAGCCCTGCGTCGTCGCACGGACGCTGGTCTTTTTTAACAACGCCGCGACGGTGCGCGAGGCGCGATGCGGCGGATTGTCGAAAAAGGCCACCCAGCCCGACGGAGCGCGCATATCACGCTCGCCGATGGTGATCCATGTCGCGGGCTGCAACCGGCGGCCCACAATCCTGCCTCCAATGGCCACGTGCTCGAAAAGTGGCGCGTTGTCGCCCGAAAGATTGAGCACCAGCTCGCCTTTCTCGGTCGCGGAGGCCGGCCACGTCACTCGCAAACCAGGCGCTTCCGCGACGACAGCAATCCCCGCATCCGGCCGCACTGCCGCAAGATCAGGCACGATCGCGGTCTGGGCCGGGAGCACGCCTGCGCAGAGCGCGAAGACCAGAATCGTTAGAGTCGTTCCTAGCGGGGTTCTCATAGGGCACCTTTCAACGCCGCTTGAAGAGGCAGGCGGCCACCACGTTTGTCAGACTATTTCAGCGTCGCGATTGGGACGGCGTCCATATCCGAAAACACCTGATTATCGCCGCCCATTGCCCAGACAAAGCGATACGCGCCTGTGCCGGCGCCACAGTGGATGGACCACGCAGGCGAGAGCACCGCCTCACGGTCGCTCACGACGAGATGCCGCGTCGCGTGCGGCTCGCCCATGAAGTGAAAAACCCGCTCCGGCCCGAGATCGAAGTACAAATAGATCTCGGTGCGCCGGCTGTGCGTGTGGGGCGGCATCGTATTCCACACGCTGCCGGGCTCAAACTCGGTAAAGCCGAGCACAAGCTGGCAGCTCTTCACGCCGTCGGGATGGATCAGTTTATTGATCCGGCGGCGGTTGGCCTTGGCGGGATCGCCGATGGGATCGGTGCGCACCTCCGCCCGCCGCACGACCGCGGTCGGGTAGGTCGCATGGGCTGGCGTGCTGACAAAGTAGAACTGCGCCTCGCCGGCACCGGCACTTTCGAAGCTCACCGCCGCCTCACCCCGCCCGATGTAGAGGCAGTCGAGCGTGCCGAGCTCCCACCGCTGCCCGCCGACCACCACTGTGCCCGGCGCGCCGATGTTCAGGATGCCAATCTCGCGCCGCTCGAGGAAGAAGGCCGTGCCCGTCGCCTTTGCGTGGGGCAACGCGAGAGGAGCCCCTGCTTGCGGACACGCCGCGCCCACGATCATGCGGTCGAGGTCGGTATAGTGCGCCGTCACTTCCCCTCGGCGGAATAGGTCGCCGATCAAAAAAGCCTGGCGCAGAGCATCCGTGCCAAGTCGGTTTGTTTCCGCCGGGCTGGGGAAATAGTGCAGTTGCATCGCGCCCAAAATGCCGGACTCGCGCGCGCTCCGCCAACGCAAATTCACTTCTCACAGCCCGCGCGGCGGCGTGGCTGTCCCTCCCTGGCGGCACAAAGAGCATTGTCTCGCCACGCGCTCCGACCTCAATTTTCCGCGTTCCCTCACCCCATGCGCAAACTCCTCGCCTTTCTCGCCGCGCTCCTGGTCTCTGCCCCCGCGCTCCTCGCCGCCGACTCTGGCTGGCGCGAACTTTTCAACGGCAAAGACCTCACCGGTTGGAAGGCCAATGCCGACCCCGGGGCCTTCACGGTCGTCGACGGCACGCTGAAGGCCCACGCCACCCACCCGAAAAATCGCGGCCACCTTTTCTACGTCGGCCAGCGCACCGAGGGGCTCGAGCTGTTTAAAAACTTCGAGCTCGAGGCCGTCGTCCGTGGCGAGGCAGGCTCCAACTCGGGCATCTTCTTCCACACCGACATGGCGACGCGAGACGGCGTGCTTCATCTCGCCAATGGCTACGAGGTGCAGCTCAACAGTTCGCCCAAGGAAAAGCGCAAGACCGGCAGCCTCTACGATGTCGTCGATTTCGAAAAATCGCTGGTCAACGACCTCGAGTGGTTCACCGTGAAGATCACCGTGCGCGACCAGCGCATCGTGATCCAGCTGAACGGCCAGACCGCCGTCGACTACACCGAGCCGCCCGGGGTCGTCGCCCAGCGCTCCGCCCAGCGCAAGGGCCGCGTGCTCAACCCGCAGGGCGGCGCGATCGCACTGCAGGCTCATGACGACAAAAGCACCTTTTATTTCAAGAGCGTGCGGATCCGCCCGCTGCCGTAGCGGCATGGCCACCGCTGGCGGAGGCTCATTCTGATTATTTCCGCCGTGCCGTCGTGCCGCGCTCCCAGCGGCCTTCGATGAGCACGGTCTTGGGATTCTCGGGCAAGCCGTAGAGATTGGCGTGCAATTGCTCGACCGCGAGATCGACGGCGGCAGCGCCGACGCGTTCGTTGTTTTGATCTATCCCGGCACTGCCCCGCTGCGTTTGCGTAAGATGCAGATGCGCAAAACCGAGCCGCTCGAGCCCGCGGGTGCGGCGCAGCATCAGATCGATCTGCTCTTCCGTCGTAACGATGACCTCCGGCCGCTCCGCCCGGCACCAGGCCACGAGAGAAGACCGCTCGACGCGCTCTTCGAGAAACAGATGCGCACTCCTCTCCGTCCCCGCCATCTCGTGGCGGGCGAGCAGGATGGCCGACATCCAATTGCGCTCCGTGCGCGCATCTTCGTGGCGGCTCACGACGAACCCGAAGCGCCGATAGCCCAGCGCCGTGAGTTCCGTGATCGCGAGACGGATCGAGTGGACCTGATGATTCACCGCGCGGTGCAAGCGCGGCTGCGCCAGGGAGTAGCCGACTGCGGCGAGCGCATGGTTGCGCCAGGAACGGGTGAGCACGGAGCCGATCTGCGGCAACGGAGCGAACACCACGCCCCGGATTCCCCTCGCCTCGAGCACCTGCTCCAGGCGCGCCTCTGTGAGCCCATCTCCACCGAGTCGGAAGCGCTCGAGCCGATAACCATGCACCGCCGCGCCCTCGGCTGCGCCGGCGCGGTAGCGGGCCAGCGAGGCGGCCTGTTGCGGCGTCGCCTCCGGACCAAAGCTCTCCACGTACGCGATCACGTTGGCATCGTGCCCTTCGGTGCGCCGCGTCCTGAGGCCCGCCATGAGCGCGGAAACGAGGGGATTGCGCCGGTAGCCCATCCGCTGCGCCAGAGCGGTGATGCGCTCACGCGTCGCGGCGGGGAGGCTGGGATCTCGGCGCAGTGCGAGCGAGACTGTCATCGCAGACACGCCTGCCGCCGCAGCGATGTGCTTCATGGCAGGGGCGGCGGAGGGTTTCACTTTACGGTTAAAGTTACAAAGCCCTCGCGGGTGCTGGCAAGCCCGGTGTTCCATGCCCTCGACCTCAACCCCCTGGGGCAGACTTCGGCTCTGCCGTTGCGTCCGCCCTCGTCGACACCCTGCATCACCATGTCACGCACCCTGCGTCTTGCCACTCCCCTTGCCCTCGTCACCTCGGCGTGGGCCCAACTCGCCCCATCCGCCTCGTCCACCGCCCGGCCAGGCTCGGATGAGATTGTGCAGCTCAACGTCTTTCAGGTCTCCGCTACCGATGACGACGAGTACCGCGCCGCCAACACCACCACCGGCACGCGCTACAACACGCCGATCAAAGACCTGCCGATGAACATCGAGGTGCTGACCTCGAGCTTCATGACCGATATCGGCGCCCTCGATCTGCGCGACGCACTCGAGTACGTGAGCGGCATCCAGCTCGATACCACGACGGGAGGCACCGGCGGCACCAAGGACAATCCGGAGAACGGCACACTGCTCATCCGTGGCATCGCCGCCGCGACCAACAAGGATGGCTTCCGGCGCTTTGTGCCGGTCGATCCCATCACGATCAGCCGCGCCGATATCGTCAAAGGCCCAGGCGGCGCGCTCTATGGCCAAGGCGGCACCGGCGGCATCGTGAATGTCTCCAGCGTGCTCGCGGGCGCACGGCCGGCCGCGCGCATCGGAGGGAGCATGGGCTCGTACGGCTTTCGGCGGGGAGAGTTCCTGTGGTCCGGCCCGATCCTGCCCGATGGGGCAATCGGCTTTGCGCTGCCGGTCTCCTACCAAACCAACAAGAGCAACGCCATGTACTACCGCATGGATACGCTCGTGATGAATCCATCGCTCACCATGCGAATCGGGCCGCGCACGACGCTGCTCGCCTCGCTCGAGTCGCGCTTCAACACCCGCGACAACATCCGCAACTTCTTCCTCACCGACAACACCCTTGCGCCCGATGGCACACCCTACGGCACACTCATCGCAGGCCGCCCCGGCACCGCGCGCGTGCTCACCACACCCAACCAGCGGGATTTCCGCTTCGAAGGCCCCGACACCTTCCGCAAGGAACGCACCTACGTGCGCACCTACCGGCTCGACCATCGCTTCACCGAGAATCTCCAGTGGTGGGGCGGCTACAGCGCCGAGGACATCAATGTCCGCGAGCGCTCCTTCAACATCGCGCTGCGCAATGCCAATGACGCCTCGATCCCGCTGCGCGTCCGCACCGATCCGCGTTTCCTCGCGCTCCTCCGCCCCTCCGCCGGCACCGCTCAGCCGCAGGTGCTGGATATCCGGCCCAACAACGTCATCAACTCTTCGCGCACCGTACGTCCGACGTGGAAATCGGAGCTCTACTTCGCATTCGAAACCGGGCCGGTGAAACACCGCACCATCACCGGTATCAGCTATGGCCCGCTCAAGTCGGGCAACAGCGCGGCGAATCAGAACTTCTACTACGGCAACACCGGATCGCCCACCGACCCTGCCACCCGCGCCTGGGAAGCCCTGCCCAATGAGGTGATCCTTACCCGCTTCCGCGACCCCCGCGACTACACTTCGGTGCAGCGCTGGAACTACGCCGCGATCAATCAATACCCCCAGGGCCCTGAGACCACCCTCACCGCGCAGTCCTCCTACCTCACATCCTACTTCTGGGATCGCAATCTGTACGCCAATATCCAGAGCAGCTTCTTCCGCGACCGCTTTCAGACGATCGTAGGTGTATTCGATACGCGAAACGACCGAGCAGGCATCGTCTACGACGCGCGTGGCAACTACCTTTGGACTGGCCCCGCTCCCGCCGGCAGCGGCTCCACGCTCAACGGCGTGCGTCGGCCCGAGCCGGTCCGTAGCACGTCACCGAGCTTCACCGCGATCTGGCTGCCCCGCGATTGGGTACGGCTGTACGTCAACTCGATGAGCGCCGTCGATCCCGGCCCAGCCTACTCCGCTTACGATGGCAACGGCAAGGCGCTCACGGCCGCCACCGTCACCAATACGGAGGTGGGCGCGCGCTTCGATCTTTTCCGCAGCAAGCTCCTCCTCAATGTCATCGCCTTCAAGATGAGCGACCGCGACCGCCCGGTGTCCTTCGGGGCCGCAATCCAGAATCTCCTCGTCTCGCCGACCGGCAGCGTCAATGGCTCGGGTTTCAGCGCCTTCGTCAACACGTCGACCGACTCCCAAGGCTTCGACGTGAAAATCGACTTCATCGCGCGGCGCAATCTACGCTTCAATCTCGGGCTCTCGAGCAACGATGTGCAGATCAAGGAAATCGAGCCCTTCGCCGCTCCCGCCAATCCCGATCCCGTGCGGCTTGCCGCCCAGCAGCGCTTCGTCGCCGCCGGTGGCAGCTCCAGCCGCTACCTTGGTCGCCCCTCGACCGATATCTCCAAGTACACCGGCACCAGCTTCGTCCGCTACGAGTTGGACCGCACTCCGCTGCGCGGGCTCTGGGTGATGTTTGCCGCCAAGATGCTCGGCAAGCGCGAGGCGGAGCTCATCAGCGTGAGCACCGCCACCGGCGACATCACCGTCGACCGCCGCCTCGTGCCAACTCACTACCTCTACGACCTCAACATGGGATTCCGCCGCAAGCTCGGCCGCTACAATACGACTTATCAGCTCAATGTCTCCAACCTCGCCGACGACGATAAATTCTACGGCGCGGTCTGGCAGACTGGGCGCACGTATCGCGTATCGGCGGGCGTCAATTTCTGAGCCCGCGCCGCCAAGCTCCAGCCATCGGCCCGCTCATTTCGCTGCCGAAGCGGCCGCAATAAGCTCCTCGATCCGCCCACCTCGCGTAGTTGGCCGCAGCGCCTCCTCCTCACTCCAGCCGGCAATGCGAGCCAAGATGCGGATAGCTGGGCTGGCATGTCCTTCGGACTTCCACCGCGCCATGTCTATGAGCACGGGCAGCGCCCTCTCATGGAGCGTGCGCAACAACGCAGGATCGCGCTTGGTCGTCAGCCCCATGAGGACAAACGAGGCCTTGTTGAGATCAGTCCAGGTCACCGATTGCAGCATGTCGATGTAGATATCCGGAGGGATGGAGATACCGAGATGCGGGTTGGCGTCTGCGTAGCTCGCGATGGGGCCGAGGGCACGCGTCGCGTTGTTGCGCACCACGCTATCAGGATCGCGAGCCGCCTCCAGCAGGGCGGGTACCACCACTTTCTTGTCGGGCGCATAGCCGAGCAGCCACGCTGCCGCGCGCCGATCCTCCGCCGAGGCGGAGTTTAGCAAAGCATCCTGCACGACTGTCGTATGGGTCTTCAGCGCGACCACCGCGGCGTCCTGCGGTTTGCGCATCTCCGGATCCGCACTCAAGGAGTGTCCCTCCTTGTAATCCTCGCGCCCGCTGCCTCGCCGCACCACCGCGCTGAGTACGGCCATGCCATCGTCGTATAGCTTGCGCAGTTCGGCGGGCAGACGCTGCTCCCCTCCCGGCTTTGCCCGCCACTCCAGCGCAGGCATGCCTTGCTCGACGATACCCACAAAGACCCGCAACTTGCCCGTGCCATCGACTGTGACAGGGGCGACGGAGGCCTGGCTCACGCCCGGCAGCTTGCGCACATCGTCGGCCGCAGCGCGGGCCGCCTCACGCGAGATGGGCTCGCCTTCTTTGAATTTCAGGGCGGCACGCACGTCGGCCTCGGAGATGCGGCGCAGGCCAAAAAAATCGATTGATCCCACCGTCGTCGCCGGCCCGGAGTCTTGGGCAAAAAGCGAGGTCGCGAAAAATAGCAGCACAGATAGAGAGGTGAGACGCAGCATGGGGTGAAAAGGATGAAAAGCAGGCCGAAGGACGGGCCACCTTTGGCCGCTCCCTCATAGGGATAAGACGCAGATGCCTACTCCTTATTAGGTAGTTCGGCAATCTTTTCCCCTGGTTCACTGTACCAGGAGAGCGTCGACTCGGCATTTGCGTGCCCGGGCTGTAGCCGTTTGGCTCGGGCTTCAGTGACCGGTTTTGCCCGCACCTTTTCCATCCTTGCCGCCATTACCCTGGGCGCGCTGATCCCGCATGCCCACGTATTGTCGGGCGCGATTCGCTGGATGGTGGTGGCAATGCTCTTCATCGTCTTTCTCCAGACGAGGCTTTCCTTTTCTACGCTCACCCGGCAGCACGTCATCCTCTTCACCGCAAATATCGTACTCGGCTTCGGTGCCTGGGCGCTGGGCTGGGCCGTCGGCGGGCGCGAGGTGGCGCTCGCCGCGTACTTCTGCGGCATCGCGCCCACCGCCATCGCGGCCCCCGTGATCATCAGCTTCCTCGGCGGGCGGGTGGACTTCGTCGTCGCGAGCTTCCTTTTCACCAATCTCGGAGTCGCCGCCCTGCTGCCGCTCATGCTGCCTCTCGTGCTCGGCCGGGCGACGCCCGAGGCCTTTGCGCAGGTACTCGGCAGCGTGGGCTTCGTGGTCTTTCTCCCCATGGGCCTTGCCTGGCTCGTGCGCGCGCTCCACGCCCAGGCCGCCGAGTGGCCGGGCAAGCTGCGCAACGTCTCGTTCTACCTGTGGGTGACGACGATGTTTCTCATCACATCCAACGCGTCCCATTTCCTCCGGGTAAATTCCGACACCCCGCGCCTCGTGCTGCTGGAAATCGTGGCCGTGACCGCCAGCGTCTGCGTGATCAATTTCGCCGTCGGGCGCTGGATCGGCGGCCGCGCCTATCCCCGTGAGGCGAGCCAGGCGCTCGGGCAGAAGAATACGACCTTCACGATCTACCTCGCTCTCGCCTACGCCGGGCCGGTCGCCGCACTCGGCCCCACGTGCTACGTCATCTGGCACAATCTGTGGAACTCCTGGCAACTCCATCGCGCGAGTCGCAGGCGGGATTTCAAATAAACGTCTCCAGCAGCGCTCGCCTGCGAGGCGGAGCTCGCTGCCGCCTGCCGTCTGGGAGTTTTACCCACGTAGTGCCCCCGGCACTACGCCCCGGCCGTGTAAATCTCGGCCCAACGCCACCTTCGCCCGCCACGATTTCCGCGTACCGCTGTCCCTTTTCCCCAAGCACTCACGCCGCCATGCCCATCACTGCCTCGAGCGAAAAACCGGAAGCCCAGCCCGACGACGCGCGCGAGCCTGGCCGGGGTCGCAACGCCCGCCGCCCCACCGATATCCCAGCGAAGGGCTGGCTCGATATTCTGACGCGCACCTGGCAACAACTCAACGAGGACAATCTCACCGTGGTCGCCGCGGGGGTGGCATTCTACGGGTTCGTCGCCGTCGTGCCGGCGCTCGCCGCGCTCGTCGCGATCTACGGGCTCGTGGCCGATCCCGCTCAAGTCACCGATCAGGTGACCGCGCTCGCAAGCATCGTGCCGGGCGAGGCGCTGCCGCTCCTACGCGACCAGATGATCCGCATCACCAGCGACAATCAGGCAGCCGGCATCGGCGCCGCCATCGGCCTCGGCCTCGCCCTCTTCAGCAGCTCCAATGCAGTAAAGGCGATGATCAGCGGCCTCAATATCGCGTATGACGAGACGGAGAAGCGCAGCTTTTTGCGGCTCACCGTGCTTTCACTGGGGCTCACGCTCGGCGCGATCATGGGGGCGATGCTCGCCCTGGGTCTTGTCGCAATCCTGCCCAGCGTGCTGAAGCATCTGCACATCGCCTCCACCACCGAGACGTTTCTCAATCTCCTGCGCTGGCCGATCCTCGTGGGCTGCTTCCTAGGCGCGCTCGCTGTCATCTATCGCTTGGGACCCTGCCGCCATGAGGCAAAATGGAAGTGGATCAGTCCCGGCGCGCTCGTCGCGACCCTCTTCTGGATCGCAGGCTCCATCCTTTTCTCCCTCTATGTCACCCACTTGGGCGGATACGACAAGACGTACGGGCCGCTTGGGGCGGTCGTCGTCTTCCTCATGTGGCTCTACGTCTCAGCATTCGTCGTGCTGATCGGTGCCGAGCTGAATTCGGAAATCGAGCGGCAGACGCGGCGCGATACCACTACCGGTCCGGAAAAGCCGCTCGGCGAGCGCGGCGCCAAGGCCGCCGATACGATCGGCCCCGCCCGCCACCGCATGCCGGAGCCCGAGACCAAGTAGCAGGCTCCGGCGCCGACGAAAGAGCCGCGCCCCGCGCCGCCAGCTATTTCAGATTCTTTTCCAGGAAGGCGAGGAACTCCGGCCGCAGGTCGCGAGGCAGCGGTTTCTTGGCCCACGTCTGGAGGTCGAACGTGTGGCCGATCTTGTCGAGGAGGATCAGCTCATGGCGCGCTCCGCGCTCCCGGGCCACTCGGTCCAGCTCCACAGCTTGCGGATAGTCCACCGTGGGGTCGGCCTTCCCGTGCAGCGTCATCATGGGCACGCTGTTCTTGGTGACGTGCGTCACAGGCGACGCGATGCGAAAGACATCGTCGTCGGGCGAGCTCGCGCCAAAGAGCTTCATCGAGCTCGCCATCAGCTTTTGCGTGGCGGACTCCTTGCCCTCGTCGGATACATTGCGCCTCCGCGTGAGCAAATTGGTGATCCCGTAGAAATTCACGACACAACGCACGTCACTCGACACCCCGGGATAAGGCGCGGACGGCTCGAGGCCCTCCTTGCCCGCCGTGAGCGCGACCATCAGGGCGAGATGCCCGCCGGCAGAGCCGCCCGCGACCGCGATGCGATTGGGATCGATGCGATACTTGGCGGCATTGGCACGAAGGAAACGTACGGCGTTCTTGCAGTCCTGAAGATTCAGCGGCCACGCGCCGTCGCCGAGCACGTAGTCGATGCTGACCGCCACATAGCCTGCACTGGCCACAGTGCCGCATATATTCTTAGCGCGGGCCTCGTTCTTGGTGCCACCGCGCCAGCCGCCGCCATGGATCCACACGAGCGCGGGCGAGAGCTTGCCCTCGGGCGGAGGCTCCGGGAGGTAGAGATCGAGCTTCTCCTTGCGGTCGGGAGCGAGAAAGGTCTGATCCGTCAAAATTTGATAGCGGGGCTTGGCCTCGCCCCGGTCTGCGCTCGTGGAGTCGCGAGGTTGCGTAGAGGCGGGACTGCGCGTCTCCGCCGCCCGCCCGCCCGCCATCAACAACAAGCCAACCGCGACAAAGGAAAAAATCTTCATGGATGAAAGCACTCCTGAAACTCCATGACAGGGCCGCGACCATTTCAAAGCCCGTTTGTGGCCAACTCAGAAAATTGTCGGCGATGCCGCGGATCGAAAATCGGACGGCCGATCTCATCCTCTGCTAAAAATCAAAATTAATTAATGCATCTTTGCTACCGTCGAGTTCCCCTTTCCTGCTAAGCTGCCGCCTTTTCCGTTTCGGCGTCATCTTTCGCAAAAACCCTCGCGCTTGCCTGTCACGCCTGTGACTTTTCTCCGCCGCTCCTCCTGCGTCATGGCTACCCCGCCCCTACTCACCCGCGCACTCTTCGCGCTTGCTCTCGCCTCCAGTGTGGTCGCGCAGCCAGCGCTGCCCCCTGAACCAGTCTCGCTGCAAAGCGCCGCGGCTTTCCGCCCACTGTCGCCCAACTGGCAGCTCGCCGGCGCCCTCACGGGAGACCCGCGTCGCGACAAGACCCTCGCCGCCACCGAGGGCACGGGCATCCTCGTGTGCAACCCCGGCAAGGAGAAAGCCGACCGCGGCCACCTCTTCACCACCTGGGACCATGGTGACGTGGAGCTGGATCTCGAGTTTCTTCTCACCCCGGGCTCCAACTCCGGTGTGTATCTCCAGGGCCGCTACGAGGTGCAACTTTTAGACAGCTGGGGCGTGCGTACGCCGACCTCCGGCGACAGCGGCGGCATCTACCTCCGCTGGGATGCCGCACGCGGCAAGGGCAAGGAAAGTTTCGAGGGCGTCGCCCCACGCGCCAATGCCGCCCGCGCTCCCGGCCTCTGGCAGAAGCTCCGTATCGAGTTTCAGGCCCCGCGCTTCGACGCCGCAGGGAAGAAGACCCGCAACGCCCGCTTCCTGAAGGTCGTGCTCAATGGTTTCACGATTCACGAAAACGTCGAGGTGACCGGCCCCACCCGCTCCGCCGCCTACGACGATGAGGCTCCGCTTGGCCCGCTCATGATCCAGGGCGACCACGGCCCCGTCGCGCTGCGTCGCCTCGCGGTGAAGCGCCTCGATGCCAAGGTCGATCTGCCTGTCGCCGATCTCCGCTACAAGCTGTACTCGGGCGACTTCAAGCAGGTCGGCGCGTACGACGAACGCACACCCACCCGCGAGGGCACGCCCGAGCGTTTTGCGCATACCGCCGTGGAAAAAAGCGGGCGCTTCGCGCTCGTCTTCACCGGCGCGGTGGAGCTGCCGCGCGCGGGCGCGTATCGCTTCGAGGTCCAGTCGGGCAGCATGGCCCGGCTCGCGATCGATGGGCGCGATGTGGTGCTGCCGCTCGAGCGAGGCAGCCAGCCCGGCGTGGTCACTCTCCCAGCCGGCAAGCACACCTTCCGCCTCGATCTCGTGCACGCCTCCAATGGCCGGCCCACTATGGAGCTCTTTGTCGAGGGCCCTGGCTTTGCCCGCCGCGCCCTCACCGTCCGCGACCAGCCCGCCGGCGATGGTAACCGCAAGCAGCCCGCTTCGACCAAGGGCGGCGCAGCCAAGAAGGGCGGCCCGTCCTACCAAGTCCCCGTCAAAGATCGCATCGTGCTCCAGCGGGGCTTCGTCCCCTTCGATCCGAAAAAGCGCCTCTACGCGGCCTCCGTGGGCACACCCGCGGGTATCCACTACGCCTATGATTTTGAGGCTGGCACGATCCTGCGCGGCTGGCGCGGCAATTTTATCGACGCCTCGCCGATGTGGGAAGGCCGCGGCAACGACCAAGTCGCCAGACCCACAGGCCCCTCCCTCACCTTCGGAGCCAAGCCCACCGTCGCTCTCATCGAGTACACCGCCGATGGCGACTGGCCCGATCAGCCCGATGCCCTCTTCACCTCCAAGGGCTACCTGCTAGAGGCCGACGGCCAGCCCGTTTTCCTGTCTTCGCTCGCCGACCTTTCGATCCGCGACCGTATCGCACCCGCCGCCGAGGGCAAGGGTCTCGCTCGCACGCTCAATGTCCAAGGCAACCTCCCCTCGTGGTCCGCTTGGGTGCTCCTCGCCGAGGCCGATGCCATCACCCGCCAGCCCGATGGCTCCGGCTGGATCGTGGGCGATCGTGAGTGGTACCTGGACTGGCCTGCCAGCGCTCCACGGCAGCCGGTGCTCCGCAGCGTCGCAGGCAAGCAGCAACTCGCTGTGCCGCTTACCCGTGCAAGCCTAGAGCAGCCCATCGCCTACTCGATCGTGTGGTAACCCAGCCAACCGCCGCCATGACCCGCTTTCTCGCACTTGCCCTCGGCGCCGCCGCCTCCATCGCCGCCGCCGATCTCGTCAACAACCCCTCCAGCGCCGAGCGTTTCGCCAAGCCTTCGAGCGACCTCGTAATTCGCGAGGACAAATACTACCGCCGCACCCCCGTGCCCGTGCCCGAGGGCATCGTACTGGAGGTGAGCGGCATCCTGCCCGTGCCGGGCAAGCGCCTGCTGGTCGTCACCCGCCGCGGCGAGATCTGGTGGGTCGACGGCGCTTACGAGGAAAATCCGCAGCCGCGCTTCACACTCTTTGCCTCCGGCCTCCACGAGCCCCTCGGCATCATCGCCGCGCCGTCTCCAAAAACCGGCTACTACGTCGCCCAGCGACAGGAGGTAACGCGGATCGACGATACGGACCACGACGGGCGCGCCGACGTCTTCGAGACGGTCGCCAAGCTACCGATCTCCGGGAGCTACCATGAGTACGCTTTTGGCCCCATCCTCGCGCCCAATGGCAATCTCCGCGTGACGCTCAACGTCGCATTTGGCGGCGCGACGCAGGCGCCTGCCCCGTGGCGAGGCTGGATGCTCGAGATCACACCCGATGGCCAGACCACGCCCATCATGGCGGGACTGCGCTCGCCCGCCGGTTTTCTTGTGACCTCCAAGGGCGCCTGGTTTGCCTCCGAAAATCAAGGTGAGTGGGTGGGCTCCGGCAGGCTGATGCATCTGGCGCCGGGCGACTTCACCGGCCACCCCGCTGGCCTCGCGTGGAGCCGCCTCCCTGGCTCGACTGTCGGCCTCCGGCCGGAGGAGATCAAAGATTTCGGCGAGCCCATGCACGAGGTCGCCAAGCGCATCCCGTCCCTTAAACCTCCCGCCGTCTGGCTCCCGCACACAATCCTAGGCATCTCCAATGCAGGCGTCGTCGAAGATCTCACGGGCGGCCAATTTGGCCCCTTCGGCGGCCAGCTCTTCCTCGGCGACCAAGGCCAGAGCAAGATCATCCGCATCTCGCTCGAGCAGGTGAAGGGAGTCTGGCAAGGCGCGGCCTATCCCTTCCGCGAGGGGTTCGAGTCCGGCATCCTTCGCCTCGCCTATGGGGAGGGCGGCGTCCTCTTTGCTGGCGAGACCGAGCGTGGTTGGGGCGCGGTGGGCACCAAACCCTACGGCCTCGAGCGGCTCACGTGGACCGGGGCCACGCCCTTCGAAATCAAGGAGGTTCACGCGCAGCCCGATGGGTTTGTGCTCACGTTTACGCAGCCCGTCGACCGCGCCACCGCGGAGAAACCCGAGAGCTACACCGTCGCCGGTTTCACCTATCTTTATCATAAGGCTTACGGCAGCGCTCCGGTCAATCGCCTCGCCTGCCCGATCCGCAAGGTCACCGTCGCGCCCGATGGTCTCAGCGTACGCCTCGCTGCTGTCTGCCTGCGCGAGGGCTACATCCACGAGATCAAGGCGCCCGGCCTCCGCGCGGCGGCTGGCGCCGAACCCCTGCTGCACTCCACCGCCTACTACACGCTCAATCGCTTCCCCGAGGGCGCTCGCATCATCCCCATCGATCCCAAGGACGCTGAGCTCTGCATCGCGCCCATCCCGACGATCGCCACCGCCAACACCAAGAAGCATCCCACCAAGGCTCCCTCCGATTGGCCCAACGACGAGGGCGACAAGCAGATCATCCTCGGCACACAACCCGGCCTCAAGTTCGACCAGACGCTTCTCACCGTGAAGGCAGGGGCTCGCATCCGACTGATCTTCCGCAATAGCGACGACATGCTCCACAACTTCGTCCTCTGCCGCCCCGGAAAGGGCCAGTCCGTCGGTGAAGCGGCCATGGCGCTCGGCCTTGAAGGCAATGCCAAGAACTTCGTCCCCGATACCGACGATGTCCTCTATCACACTGCGCTCACGCTGCCCGATACCAGCGACACCATCTTCATCACCGCTCCCAGCACACCCGGCGACTACGACTACGTCTGCACCTTTCCCGGACACGCACAGTTGATGAAAGGTATCCTGCGGGTGGAATGATCGCCCTCCCCCATGCCATCCCTACCCACTGAGCCTCGCCCGGGGCGCTACCGCCACTACAAGGGCAAGGAGTATCGCGTACACCATCTCGCGCGCCACTCCGAGACGGAAGAGGTGCTCGTCGTATACCAACTCCTTTACGGCGACTTCAGCTTCTGGGTCCGCCCGCAGGCGATGTTTGTCGAAATGGTGGAAATCGACGGCACGCTCGTGCCTCGCTTCGCGTTTGTTGCGGAGGAGTGAGAGAGAGGTCGCGGCTGTCCAGGCCCGTCCGCGCGGGATGCTGGCAAGCGAGAGACTCGCGGGCTCGAGGAGAGCCGCCTACCTTACACACCCCATCACTGCGGCATTGCCCGCGGCGCGAGTACCGGGCAATCCATCGGACTCCCTCCGATGCGCGTCCTCCTCGCTTTCGATAAATTCAAAGACTCCCTCACTGCTCCAGAGGCGTGCAATTTCGCCGCGGCTGCACTCCGCGAGAAGCACCGCGACTGGCAGCTCGATCTCTGCCCGCTAGCGGATGGCGGCGAAGGCTTCAGCTCCATCCTCACCCAGGCGATCGGCGGCCGGCTGATCGACTCCACCGTCCACGATCCTCTGGGCGACAAGGTCCCCGCGCAGCTCGGCATCGTGCAGCTCTCCGCCATACCTCATGCTGCTCGCGCCCTCCTCGGGCTCGACGGCATCCCCGCCGGCCCCAAGACCACCATGGCCGTCATCGAGATGGCCAGCGCTTCCGGCCTCGCTCTGCTCAAACCCGAGGAGCGCGACCCTTGGCAGACCAGTACCTATGGCACCGGCGAGCTGATGCGCACCGCCACCGAACTCGGCGTCTCCGCAATCCTGCTCGGAGTCGGAGGCAGCGCCACCAGCGACCTCGGCCTCGGGGCGCTCGCCGCGCTGGGGTTGGATTTCTTCACGGCCACGGGTGAGCGCATCGCGGATCCCATCCCGGCGCGCTGGCGGGAGATCAACCGTATCGATGGGGCCATTACCCCCCCTATCCCGCCCGTCCGCATCGCCTGCGATGTCACCAACCCCCTCCTGGGCGCACGCGGCGCTGCCGCCACCTATGGCCCGCAAAAGGGCCTCAAGGCCGCCGATCTTCCGCGCCTCGATCACGAAAGCGCCCGGCTCGCCACCCTCCTCTGCGATCGCTGCGGCCAGCCGGGCTCTCTCGTCGATGCGCCGGGCGCGGGTGCGGCCGGCGGCATCTCCTTTGGCCTGATGGCCGCCACGGGCGCAAAGCTCCTACCCGGATTCGATCTCGTAGCGGCCTGGCTCGATATCGAGCGCCGGCTCGCCGCCGCCGATCTCGTCATCACCGGCGAAGGGCGCTTCGACGACACCTCGCTACAGGGCAAGGGACCCGGCGCAGTCGCGGCTCGAGCGCTCGCCCTCGGCAAGCCGGTGCATGTCTTCGCTGGCAGCGCCACCGTCGCGCGTCCACCCGAGCGCCTCACCCAGCACTCCATCACGCCGGCAGGCGTGCCGCTCGAGCAGGCGTTGAGGCAAGCCACGACATTTCTCACCAAGTCCGTCCGTGAGGCGCTGTAACGCGGCCAGGTCCGTCCGCCACGCCACGAAAATCAGTGTAATCGGGTCGACGGCGGACTGCCCCAGCGCGGGAGCGGCGCACGCTCCAGCTCCCGCAACGCGTGAAATTGCTCGAGCGCAGGCCGGTGGTCGAGCCGCAGAAGAAGAGCCCACGCGGCGAGCACGCGGCGATAAACGAGCAGGCGAGCCGCGACGGTGCTCGAGGCGATGCTCGTGCTGGCTGGCGCCGAAGAAGGCCGGCGCGGCTCGCGAAACTCGGCGGGGAAGCTCGCCGCGGCGTTGCGGAGAGAAACATCCGTCGAGGCCATGCCCCACGCGAGCAACACCGCACGACGCTGCGCGGCCCAGCGCGTGACCGCCTGGGCAACCTCCGGGGCGAACTTCGCCGGATCGGAATACGAGGAAAACCAGTAAACTTCCGCCAACTCGCGCTCCGACCAATCGTCGCCGAAGCCGACAGGCCGGCGCGCATCCATGGACTGAATACGCAGCTCGAAAGGCAGCGCGGCAGGGGGAAGCGCGGCGATGTCTCCAGCGGCGACAGCCTTTACCCAAGCCGGCCGGAGCGTGTCTCGCCACGCTTGCAGCTGCCGGCGGCTGAGTGAGACCTCGCCGGGCCCCGCCGGCTCCGGATCCAGCACACGCGGCCCCTTGCCCTCGACTACAGAAACAAGATCTGATCGCGGCGCGGTCAGAAGCGGTTTGGCTCGAGGGTTCTGCTCCATCATCCGATCGATATTGAGGTCGAAGCGAGCATACGCCTGCTGCCACGAGGTATCGGTCGGCGCCTCGAAACGCCCGGTATCGACCGCGAGCTGGTAGGCGGCGAGCGCTTCGCGTACGCGAGGAGTGAGGAGGAGTTCGTTGGCGATCCTGGTTTCCAGCAGCGTCGCCCACCGCTCGAGGTAATGCTCGGAGGTGGACCGGGGGCGATCGATGGTGTGGTCGGCAAGCACGGCCGCCTCATGAGCGAGGGCAAATGACGGCAACGGGGGCTGCGCAGGCCGGGAGCCCAGCAGGTCCTTTCCCAGCAACGCCTCCGGAAAGAAGCGTTCGTAGCCAAACCACGTGTCGGGATCGGGGCTGGGATCGCAGCCGGCGGCCGGCGATGCAGCGTCGGTGGAGGTATAACCGGCGACGGCAGGAGGTGACTTCAGCGCAGACCCAAGCCATCCCGGTGGCGAGAGAAACCAGGAAACGGCGGGCTGAAGCGCAGGCAGCCCAAGATCGTGAAAGCCCCCGGAGTGGCATTGCGTCATCGCAAAGACCACTCGCCCGCGGCCCAGCCCCTCAGCCAGCACCTGCCGCAATTCGGTGACCGCAAGGGTATGGTTACGCGTGGCCGACCACCCATGGCCGCCATGCTCGGCATCGCGGCGCAAGCCCCATAGAGTGATCGCGCTCTCAGGCTCCTTCGCGCGGGTGAGCTCGCCGTGGTCCCCCAGAAAAAGGTACAACGTGCCGCCCTCGCGCACGCGCGGAAGAATCTCGGTGCGCAATGCACGCACGATTTCCTCACGTGTCGCAGGGCGATTTTGCGGCAGCGCGCCTACGAGCCACGTATCGAGCAGGAGCCCATCGCGCTTCACCTGGCGATAGACATCGGCGAGCACCGGTGGCTGCCCAGCGCGATTGCCCGCGCCGAAGAAAGTCCACACCGCTTCCGCGGGATAACGCTCGCGGAAGAAAGCCGCCACGGCGTGAGCCTGCACGTATTGCGAATAATTGTTGGAGGTGGGCGTGCCTCCGCCGGAGATGACCACAAACGCGTCGCGCGCGCCGCTGGGCTCACCCACTGCAGGCGCGGGCGGCGGCGCCGGGGCAGGCGGCGCACCCGGCGAGATCTCCACGCTGCGACAACCAGCAAGGAGGAGCGCAAGAGCGATCAGTAGGCGGGAAAGCATGAACGGCGCGAAGGAAAGTGAAACTAAGCGCCAAAAGGCGGAGCGCGCAATGCTCCCGCCTCGTCAAATCAATCCCAACTCTCGTGCGCGCAACGCAGCTTGGGTGCGATCCAAGGCGCCGAGCTTGCCGAGGACCTGAGTCATGTGATTTTTCACCGTACCCTCGGAGATGTTGAGCCGCGCGCCGATTTCCTTGTTGCTGCAGCCACTCGCAAGGAAGGCGAGGACTTCGCGCTCGCGGGCCGAGAGCGGGTCGGGCAGTGGCACAGGCGACTTGGGCGGGAGTCCGGGCGCAGAGGCGCGATCGACGCCCGCCATGAGCTTGGCGGCTATGCTCGGCTCCAGCACGGAAGCCCCCTGCGCAGCGGCACGGATCGCGCCGCAGAGTTTTTCGGACGAACTGGCTTTCAGCAGATAGCCCACCGCGCCGGCCCGAAGCGCGGCAAAGACCTCGGCATCTTCGTCAAAGGTGGTGAGCACAATCACCCGCGGCCCGCCTGCTCTCGCGGCAATACGGCTAGTGGCCTCCACGCCGCCCATCACCGGCATCCGCAGATCCATCAGCACCACATCGGGCCGCACCGCAGCCGCGAGCGCCACGGCCTGCCGCCCATCGGCTGCTTCGCCGACGAGTTCGAAATCGGGCTGGATCGAGAGCAGCGTGCGCAGCGCTTCACGGAAGAGAGACTGGTCGTCGACCAGCAGGAGACGAATCCTGGCGGCACTCATGCGGGGATCTCCACGTCGAGCCGAAAGCCGCCTCCGCTCGCCGGCCCAGCGGCGACCTCGCCGCCCAGGAGGGCGATGCGCTCGCGCAGGCCGCGGAGGCCATAGCCACACCCGCCACTCACAGCGCCGCCGCGCCCGTTATCCACCACGCTGAGTCGGACGCGATCGGCGGCGCTGAAATCGAGCGTAACGGCGGTCGCCGTCGCCGCGGAGTGCTTCCTCACATTGGTAAGACCCTCTTGGGCAGCGCGGTAGAGTGCATGCTCGGCGGCAGGGGCGAGGACGCGTGGGGTACCTGCGACGGTGAGTGCAGGTGCAGGCGCCGCGTCTGCCGCCAGAGCGCGGAGTGAATCTGCAAGTGGCGGGCGCGGGGCGTCACTCGCGAGGGTGCTCACTGAGCGGCGCACGTCATCAAGCGCCTCGGCCGCAAGGCGATTCGCCTTGGCGAGGGAATCCGCCGCGCGGGAGGCATCGATGGGCAGCAGCGCGGTCGCGGCATCAAGCTGCACCCGAATAGTCGTGAGATAGTGGCCGACACCATCATGGATCTCGCGCGCGAGGCGATTGCGCTCGCGCGCGGTGGCAAGCTCCTCGGCCTGGGCGGCTTGGGCGCGCAAGAGGTCGTTGGCGGCCGCGAGCTCAGCGGAGAGCGTCTCAGCGCGCCCTTTGGCGAGGGTGGCCTGGCGCGAGATCAAGGTGAAAACCAGCGAGAAAAAGTAGCCAGGCAGGTAGGTAGCGGCTGCGCGCATGCCACCGCCGAACCCAAACGGCACTGCCCACACCGCGACCGAGGTCGCATAGCAGGCGAGCGAGACGAGCGCGATGCCCACCGGCCCGAGGTAAAACACCGCTTGGCCCACGAGCGGCAGCGCGATGATCGCGAAGAAACCTCGCACCGGGCTCCACCAGATCATGGCACAGACCATCACCGTCTGGACTGCGAAGTACGCCTGCACCCAAGCGCGGGGCCGATCGCGAATGACGGCATGCGCCGACCCCATGAGTATGGCATGCAGCGCGCCCAGCACAAAGGTGGCCACCACTTGCCATGGTTCTCCGTACAGCCGCGGCTCGAAAAGGATCTGGCTGAACGTCGCCAGCACCACGCTCGCAAATGCGAGCTGGGCGTAGGACGAGGCGCGGGAGCTGGGCCGCCAAGAAGACATCACGCCCGTAGCCTACCACACTGGAGCCCCGGAGGGAAGATGACCAAAGTCACGCTGGCGGCTGGATTGCGCGGGAGCTCAGGGCAGCTCGTAGATCTCGACCAGCGCTTCACCGGTGGAGCCATTCATCCCGGAGACCTGCACGGTGAAGGTGCCGGCGGGGACGGTGAGGACGAGCGCCGCATCGCGACTAAAGGGATCCGGCAGATCGAATGCACCCGCTGCGGCAAAGGCTATGCGAGCGGTGGTGACGCCGGCAGCGGCCCAGTTATCGTTGGAGGCAAAAAGCACACTACGCCCTCCACTCTCAGTGACATAGAGATCGATGCGGGGATCGGCGAGCACGCCGGTGACGCCGAAGGCCGCCAGACTTGGGCCGATGCCACGGATGAGCAGCCGCTTGGGCGCATTGCCGCCCACCGCAAATCCGGCGATGAGCGTGTTATCACCCGTGCCCGCAAGATTGCGGGCGGAAAGATTCACGAGCCGCCCGGCCACGCCGGGCGTCGGATCATAGACTTCGACCAGCGCGACGCCAGAATCACCACGCGCATCGGCGACGTGAAGAGTCTGCGCTCCGGAAAGCGGCGTGATGAGCGCAGCGTCGAGGCTCGTCGTGGAGATGAGATTGAATGCGCCGACCGCCACGAACGTTTGCTGGAGATTCCCCACGGTCACTGAGCCGGCAGGGGCGCCCCAGTCGTTATTGACCGCAGTGATGGTGGTTACGCCCGCATTTGTGCTGAAAATATCGATACGCGGATCGGCGATGGCATTCGCCACGCCAAAGGTGGCTAGCGAGGGGCCGACGCCACGAATGAGCATGGGCTTGGTCCCTTGCACGACGCAGCCCACGATGAGAGGCACGGCACCACGGGTAGCCGCACGGACGGAAAGATTGGTAAGCGGCCCAGGCGCGGGGGCAGCCACGGCCAGACGCGCCATGCGGCTGACGATCGAGCCGTTGGCATCGGTGACGATCACGGTGTAGTCGCCAGCATCGGCTGCTGCGGCGCGGTCGATAGCGAGCGTTGCAGCGGTCGCGCCAACGATGGCCAAGCCATCGCGACGCCACTGGTACCGCAGGGCGCCAGAGCCTGAGGCCTGCACGCGGAAGGCAGCGGCGGAGCCAGGCGCTACGGTCGCGCTCACGGGCTGCTCGGCGATGCGAATCGTCTCGGAGACCTCGATCGGATAACCGAGCGGGCCAGTCTCGAGTAGCACCTGCATCCGCCCCGCGAGCGCGGCCGCAAACCTATCGGCGTCAGCGCGTGAGCCCTCGGCTACGCCCCAGTGAATGGGTATCGCCACCCGGGCGCGCAGATCGAGCGCCGCACCTACGGCCTCGTCGACACTCGTCATCGTGAAAGTCTGGCCGAGCGGAAGCAGCGCGATATCGCAGGAGAAGGTACGCATCTCCGGGATGCGCTCGGTATCGCCAGCATGGTAAACGCGAACACCGCCTATCGTGAGCACGTAGCCCACAAAGTTCATGGCGCGAGGGTGGTTGGTCTTGACGATGTTATACATCGGCACCGCCTCGAGCTCCACGCTGCCCAGGCTGAGGCGCGAACCGGGGGTGACGGCGTGGATGGTGGCACCCGCGTAAGCTTGCTGCAGTGCAGGCACGCCGGGCGTCGACGAAACGAAGACCGTGGAAGCCTTGCGCACACGATTGATATCGGCGATGGACTGATGATCGCCGTGGTTATGCGTGATCAGCACATAGTCCGCATCGGCGGGCGTGGTCGTAAGCCGATAAGGATCGATGTAGATGATAGGACCACCGACGACTTCGATCTTCACCCCGGCCTGGCCGAGCGCGTGCACCCGTCCCACCACTCGGGCCACAGCCGTCTGTCCAGCGAGCAGAGCCAGCACGCCTGCGAAAACCAGGCGAAAAACACACTTCAGGGAAACTGTGACAGGGCGGTAGATAATAGCCCGGGACTATCGGCTTAGCGCTCGCCATTGCAAGCGCCAGCCGGGCGTTTACCGTACGGGAAACGCGACCGTAACACTGCCTACCTGCGACTGCCGGACGGCACCCGAAGCGACGTCCACATCGAATGTTTTTCCGATGTTGTTGCCTGCCAAGTCCTCGATGGTGGTAGCGACCACCAATCGGTGCAGGCCGCTCGCCCAAGGGCCGACCGGCATCAGCATCCAACGGCGCTCTTGCTCATCGAGTGTCACATCGCCCTCGATTGCCACGGGCACGCCTCCCGGCTGACTCGGCAGGCGCTCCACGCGAATGAGCCGCAGGGCAAGTGCTCGATCCATCGGCTCGTCGAACTGCACAATGAGCGGGCCCGGGGAGCCGCCAGGCGGTACGTAAGTAACCTTCCAGCGCTGGGGGTCGGGGGGCGTGCGATCGGCTGCACCAACGCGGAAGTTCTTGGCGAAGCTCGACTTGAGCGGACGGCCCTCGGCATCGCGCCACGTCGCTTTGAGGGTGAGAGTGTACGCCTTGCCCTCCTCCAGAGCCGGGCCGATGTCCTCGAGCGGTTTTACCCCTCGCTTGATGCGACCGGGATCCATCAGCAGGGTGACGCGCGTCATCGTCGGATCCCACAGCTCTTCATCGAGCTCCAGAAAGGGAAGCTCCACTACCTTGCCGCCCTGCTCGCGCAGCTCGACGTGCTCGTAAATACCTCCCCGGCTCATGGGCGCGGAAAAATGGACGTAGAACTTAAGCTGGTTTTCCGGGAGAAGATCGGAAGTGGGATAAACCTGCATGATGCTCGTCGACGGCGTCGATCTATCGCGCGGCAGCTCGAAGAACGAGATCACCGGGCCGCTCGGCACTTCACCCATCGAGGGGCCAAGGAGCTGCGAAGGCAGCCCCATCGGACCCGGGAGCCGGGAGGGCCAGAACTCCGCCCGATACGCGACGCCGCGGGCGAAGGGAAACCGCGGCTCGAAGCGCAACTTCCCCTTGGCCATTTTCCACGTGCCAGCCATCGGCGGCATAGGCGGCATGGGCGCGCCGGGCACCACAGGTTGCTCGGCGTAGACGGCGAGCAACTGCATCCAGATCACCGAGCCCGGCTCGGCACCCTCCAGAGATAAACGCACATCGCGGGGGATGCCATCCACCTCCACGGCCGTCTGCGTGGGCTCATGCACCCAGCGGATCGTGTACTGCGCGCGGGCGGCCACGCTCGCGCACAGCAAGAGAAAGAGATGAAGCAGCGTCCGGGCGCTCGGCATTACGGTAGGGCGAGCGTTTCTAGGTTGAGCGCACCGGCGTTGCCGGTGCGGACCACGACGGCGTAGCGGTTATCGAGACGGTCGAGTTGGTTGACTCCCTCCCACGCGACCTTCTCAAAGGCGACGCCGGCGGTATCCTGGACCTTGCTCGTAATCGAACTCGCGCTGGCAATCTGCTCCGCGGCGACCTTCATCACTCCGCGCGCGCTGTTGGCGACCAAGAGGTAGTCCTTACCGCCTTTCTGGTAGACGATGATATCGAGCGGGCGGTTGCGATTGCCAAACTCAGCGATGGTCTTGCCCTTGATCTTGGCCCCGGGCTGCAAGTCATTGAGCGCAAATTGCACGAGCGGCGTGCAGGTGTAGGCGGCGAGCACATGCGAGGTGCTGCCCACCTTGTACGGCACAAAGGTGCGCACGGGCGCGCGCGTCTCGAAGGCACCGTGAGCACCGTGGTAAATCTCCACCGTGGTACCGCGCTCGATATGCTTGAAAGGATACTCGATCGAGCGGAGCGTGGAGGAAAACTCCTCGTTGGAGAGCCCAGCGACGACCACGCGACCATCGACGTACGCGATGTCGGTGATCGCCTCCATCCGGGGATTACTCTTCCGCTTGCCTTCGCCGGCCACGCCATCCTTCGGCGGATCAGGGAGTTCGGCGCGGGAGAACTTCACTTTTTCGAGCGAGACAAGCTCGGGCTGGCCATCGGCCTTTACGCGCACGAGCGCCGGCACGGCATCGGGCCCGCGGCCGCGCGAGACGGAGAGGTACGCGCGCCGCGAAAGGGGATTGACCGCGAGATCCTCGATAATCACCTGCTCGGCCGTCGTGCCGAGCAGTGCGGCGATCTTCTGGTTGATGGCCTCGGCCTTGAGCGAGGGGGCGGTGCTGACCACCTGGGTGTCACCCGTAGCGAGCGCGATGATCGCGGCGGACTTGGTATCAGCGACAAAAAGCACGCCATCGGGCCCGAAGGCGAGCTGGCCGATCGACTTGAGGGCGGGGTTGCCCTCTTTCATTCCGGCAGTGGCATTGGCCTGCACGGTCGCCGCGCTGGCGGCGCAAGCGAGTACGGAGACGAGTACAGACTTGAGGGTGGATTTCATGGAGACTCCTAACTGGGGGATTTTTGGGGGAACGAGGAAACTACAAGACTCCCCCAGCTTCTTCCAGCCGGCAGGGAAGGTCAAGGGCCGCCGGGACGTGCCCAAGGAGCATGGGCGATCTCCCCATCCGCCATTCGGAGCTGGCCTGATGGCGCTTCAACGGTGTGCGGGCTACTGTGCGACATGAGTCGCAAGCACCGCCGCCGCCAAGCCGAGCGCCACCGCGCCCGAGCAGCCGCCTTCCGCCACCACGCGAGAAATAGACCAGCGCACTGAGCGCATACGCCCGCGCTGCCCTACTGGCCGCGGGGCGGATCCCTTTCCAGAGTCGACGGCGTAATATCAGTCGCGGAGCGCGGCGCTTTGGCCTTGCATCGAAAGGCGTGAGAGCAGGGCGTCGCGCTCCCATTGCGACCGCTGAGGGTCTCACCCTCCGGAAAATCTCCGATGGGGTGTAAGAAAAAATTTCGGAACGGAGCCGTGCACAACGCATTCAGCAAAGGTTCCCGACGGAGCGCGAAAAATACTCGCGAGAATAGCTCACTGCGTCGACATAAAGCGCGTGGAATTCGCTCAGGGGAGATACTCGACACCGGCCAGACTCGGCCCGCGTCGCTCCCTCGTCGGCGCACTGGCGCTCGCGCTTCTCGCCCTTGCTGCGCTCATCCCTCAGGCGGTCCAAGCGAGTGCTCTGGGCGGTATCCGCCACACCCGCGAGTACTTCCGTAGCAGCATGCCCGCTACAGTCCGCGCTGATCATCCGGCGATCCAGCCCGTCGTCGCCGCCATCCGCGCCATTACCACCGACCCGCTCCAACAGCTCGTGGTGGTCAATGATATATCTCACCTCCTGATCGACTACGACGACGACAAACGGGTCTACGGCTCCGAGGAGTTTCACGCCACCTTCGATGAAATGCTAGCCCGCCGCCGCGAGGCAGGCTGGGTATACCTCCGCGACGATTGCGATGGCCGCGCCATCTTCGCCGCCCATCTTCTCGCCGCCCTGGGCATCTCGTGGCGGTTGGAAGCATCCTACTGGAAAGAACATGCTTGGATCGTCGCCCGGGTCGGCGGGGTCGAGTATGATTTGCTCGATCTCCGTGGCGGCGCGCCCGAGACCAACCGCCTCTCCTACAAGATCCTCGGCCGCCACTTCGTGCGACCATCCCAACGTCCGCCCGCCTTTGCGTGGCGCAAAGCCTGGGCCCAGCGCACTCACCGCAATTTTGAAATCGGCATGACGCTCGGCCTCCTCGCCATCGATTCCACCCCCGCTAGGCAGTACGAGCGCTTTGCCACCGACTGGACCACCCGCGCCCCCAATAGCGTCGGCTCCCCGGTCGACGACCGCTTCGCCAAGGTCACCGTCGCCGGATTCCCCTACGGCGAACAACTCAATCCCGGGGTGATGCTCGCCCAATCTCCCGCTCCCACGCCAAAACCCACCGGCGGCTCCGTCGCCGCCGCTGCCGCCGATCTCGGCGTCGCCACGAGCTCAAGGGCATCGGGTACGCCCTAATCCTGTCGGCGCGGTGATCGCACCGACAATCCACGACGGGTGCGCTTTAGAACGTTCCCTTGATACCAAAAGTCAGGATCGTACCAAACGTAACGTGCTGCGTGATGATCGAGGGATCGATCTGGTAGCGGTACTCCGGCACGTTGAAGACATTGCGCACTTGGAAGAAGGCGCTCGTCTTTGGCGTGAATTGGTACGCGCCATTGAGGTCAAACATTGTGCGCTCTTTGCGGTAGACTACGACGGTGCCTGTCCCTGGGTACGGCGTATCGTCGGTCCACTTGCCGCTAATGCCGAGTGAGAGACGTTTGTGCCGGTAGCTGAGTGAGCCGCCGAGCATATGGGGCACCATGCCGCCGCGGATCACCGAGGCGTACGTGCGCGTGTAACTCGCGGAGATATTGAGCCCCTTCAGCACGCCGGGCAGGAACGACAGCGCCTGGCTGTACTCGAAGGTCACGCCCCGCAACCGCGTGGTGCCGGGACGATTACCCACCGAGATAAACGTGTACGTCGAGTATAGCGGGTCGTCCTCGTATCCGAAGGCCGAGGCCGGAAACTCCAGGTCCACGATGCTATCGCGCATCTCGGTCTGAAACGCCGTCACCGCCACGCTGCCCACCGGCTCGAAGTAGTACGCGAGCCGGCCGGTGACATTCTTCGAGCGCTCCGGCCGCAAGTTCGTGTTGGGCGCGGTGACGGTCTGCGCCGTCTCGTTGAATATCCACACACCGCCGACATCGGCAAACGAGGGCCGCTTGATCGTCGCACTCACGCCGACATGCGCCTGCAAGGACTCGGTGATGTTGTATTTCGCGGCAGCTGACGGGAAGAGATCGTCGTAGCCGCTTTTCACATTCACGCGCGGCAGGCTCATAAATTGGTATACCAGCCCCGGCGTAGTCGTCGCGCGGCCATTGGCCGCCGCCACCGCGTAACCCGCCGCGCGCACCTCGGCGGGCGTGCGCGCTTGAAACTCGCGGCTGGAGAGCGCCGTGTCTTCCCAGCGCAGCCCCGCGCGAAGTTGGAGCTTGCTGATGCGCGTCTCGCTCATCGCGTAGCCCGAGGTGAAGCGCTCGCGCACGCTCGCCGAGTTGGCGATGAAAGCGGTGAAAAAATTAGCCGGCGTCGAGATATCCGTGAAGTACTCAGGATTCGACCAGAATTGCGCGCCGAGCAGCTTGCGATTGGGAAAGGTCGGCGGTCGACCCGAGAGCGAGTTTACGCTGACGCCGTGGCCGAGTTCCCAGCGATAATCCGGAAACGCCACCTGGGCGAAACTCCCCGTGGTCCCGCCGCCTGGGCCGTCATAGCGATAGGTGTAGGCGGCGTTGGGATTGCGGAAGCGGTGGTACTCCTCCGTCACCTTGGCGCCGACCTTGATCCACGTGGGCAGTCGCACCGGCAGGGTGTAGCGGGCGTTGATCTGCCCCTGATAAATCTCATCGTCGGCAAAGCGCGCTTCCTCGTTCACGCGCGGATTGGTGAAGCCGCCAAGGTCCGCGAAATCGCGGCCGGTCGTCTGCTGCAGTTTCCAATCCACCTCTGTCAGCGATGAGCGCTGAAACTGCACGCCGATGCCGGTGAGCGCATTGGTGGGCGTATTCACCGGGCCCTCGCGCTGCAGCGCCTGATATTGGTTGGTGGAGATCGAGTAGTTGAGCGCGCCGTCGACAAGCAGCCCGCCCTGGCGGTACTCAAATTTCGGCGTGACTGTGCGTGTGCGCACGATCTTGCGCGACGAGTTCTGGCTCAGCGCGAGCGAGCCGTTGCTGAAGGAGAATTGGGTGAGCCCGTCACCCGTCACGACGTTGCGACCCGTCGCGGTAAAGTTCGCGGTGCGGCCGTCGAAAAACGTGTCGTACCAATTATACATCGCGCTGAGCGAGAGCACGAGCGAGGGCATTGCCTTATAGTCGACAGTAAGCGTCGGCGTGAAACGCTCGCTGAGCTTGGGCTGCTGGAGCAGCGCCACCCCGGTGAGCACCCGCCCTCGCAGGTCGGCCGCGGTGGGCACGGTATTGTACGTGTGATTTACGCGCCACTGTAGCGCGTATTGATTGGACTCGGAGAGATTGAGGACGACGCCCAGCCGGTTGTTGAAAAACACATCCGAGTACTCGAAAATCCCTCCCGGGCGAAACTTGTGGGTCTTCGTGTCGCCAGGCCCATAGCTGCGGCGAAAATCGAAGTTGTCGCTGTTGGCCATGACGTTGGCCTGCCAAGCGATGCGCCGTCCCTTGCGATCAAAGGCGCGCTTCGTCTTAAGGTTGATCGTGCCTGCCGGCGCATTGGCATCCTGATCCGCGCTCACGGTGTAGTTCACCTCGATGCGATCGATGCTGTTAACCGATACCTGGTCGAAGCTAAAGGACCGCGCACCGCCCGACACGCCCTGCGACGCATCGCCGCTCGCCATCCGCATGCCATCGACGCTCACGCCCACATACTCGGGATCAAGCCCTCGCAGCCGCGGCCCACGCGAGTCGGGGCCGACGTACTCTAGGTCCACTCCCGGCATGTTCTTCAGAAACTCCCCCACATTACCCTCGGCGACGTCGCCAAAGTAGTCCGACGACACGCTGTTGGTGAGATTCATAGAGTTCCGCTGCTCCATGATGGCCTTGGCATTCCCCTCGCGCTCCGTGGAGACGACGAATGCCCCGAGTTTGAGCACCTCTGTCGCGTCGGTGGCGCTCCGCACCTCGATATCCCGCATAGCCGTCGCCCCGGGAGATACCTGCAGCGACACGGGCTCCGCACGCGTGCCCGTGTAGCGCACGGTGAGCGTCGCGATCCCAGCGGGCACACCCGCTAGCCGGTACGTGCCATCGCTCTCCGTGATCGCGACGAGACTCGTACCAGCGATCCGCACCTCCGCCGCGGAGAGATACTCCTGCGTGGAGGTATTGAAAATCCGCCCGACGATCGTGCCCGTCGCGGCAGACGCGAGAGCAGTGGGATCGGCGGCACGGAGCAGAGGCGTGCCCAGCGGCACGGCAAAGCATAGCGTAGCCAGGGCAACGGGGTAGCGAAAGCGCATGGGGAGAAGCGGTCCGGCCGACATCCTGCACTGATCGCACACGCCTCTTCAATGCTCCAATCACGTCGGTCCGTGCGAGCCGTCGCATCCGGCCATACGCAATAATCCGTGGCTCTCCGCAACCCTGGCATGCATGTCCCTCAGCGTGAGCTGCGGCTGCGTCTCATTAGCCGCTGCCCCTTTATTTCAAACGCCAAGGGCGGACCTTTCGGTCCGCCCTTGGCGTTCTAATTGTAATCAGTGAGCACCGATCACTCCTCCGCTGGCAGCGGCTTGTCCTTCGTCTCAGGGAGGAAGGGCATGGCGATCAGGCCAAGGAGCAGCACTCCGGTGGCCCAGGAGCCTGCCGTGCGAAAGGCCTCGATATCGCCGCCGAGCTTGGCGGTAAATTTGCCAATCGTGAACGGCGCCGAAGCGGCCGCGAGACGACCGAAGTTGTAGCAGAAACTCGTACCCGTGGAGCGCAGGCTCGTTGGGAAGAGTTCGGGCAGGTAGATCGCGTACACGGCGAAGACCGAGAGCGTGCCAAAGCCCATCAGCGGGATCATCCAATAGATATCGTTGATCGTGCGAAGTCCCTTGAAGAGCAGCAGAGTCGAGCCGAAGGAGCAGAGGATCGAGAGCGTAAAGGCGAAGCGGCGGCCTTTGGTCTGCGCGAGCTTGGCCATCACCATCATGCCGATGAAGCCGCCGATATTCTGGAGCATCAGCGCGGCCGAAGACCAATAGACCTTCTCATTGGCGAGCGCGTCGGCAGAGAGATTCTGCGAGGCGAGCTGCGCATCGACGATCGAGCGCACGATGCGCGGGTGGAAATTACCGATGCCCCACAGCCCGACGATGCCGGCGCTGCACATGAGGAGGCCAAACCAGGCGTGCTTGGACCACTTGGGGTGCTTGAGGAGATTGCCGTACGAGCCGAACTTGATGCCCTTCTTCGCGCCCTCGGCGCGTGCATCGAGCCACTTCTTCGGCTCCTTCAGGCGTCCGATGATGAAAACACAGAGAAAGGCCGGGATCGCGCCGACGAGGAACATCGCCTGCCACGAGGAGATGTCGCCCGGCAGCAGGTGTTTAGCCGCGAGCGCGCCGATGCCGATGCCGATGAGGCCGGCCGCGATATTGCCCCAGGTGGAGAGCGACTGCAGAAGGCCGAGCGCAGGCGCGCGCGCTTTGTCCGGCACGGTATCGGCCACGAGCGCGACCGCGAGACCGAAGACACCGCCGACGCCGAGGCCGGTGAGGAAGCGGTACGCACAGAAATCCCAGAAGCCATGCGAAAACGCGCTCAAGCCCGTGAAGAGCGAGTAGAGCAGCACGCACACCGCGAGGATCCTGGCGCGGCCGTACTTGTCGCCGAGCGCGCCGAAAGTGAGACCGCCCACCGCCCAACCCACGAGGAAGACGGACATGCTGTAAGACGCATTGACGGCAGCGTTTGCCTTGCCCGTCAGAGCCTCCATCGCGCCGTCGCGAGCGAGATTGAAGAACTGCTGGTCCATGCAGTCGAAAAGCCACGCGAGCGAGGCGACAATGAAGACAAACCAATGCTCACGGGTGAGCAGTTTGTGCCAGGGTTGATTGGCGGCTGAGGGGGATGACATACGGGATTTTCTCTACTGAGAGGGTTTGCCAAAAAAGAGAGGGCGAAAGACGCGGCCCTGCTTACGCGAGTTTGACCGGGATGCCACGCTCGGCGGAG
Source organism: uncultured Opitutus sp. (assembly GCA_964480585.1). Classification (GTDB taxonomy): domain Bacteria; phylum Verrucomicrobiota; class Verrucomicrobiia; order Opitutales; family Opitutaceae; genus ER46. The sequence continues at coordinate 194,852 of CAYZPV010000002.1, forward strand.
GCGTACAGTCCGCGAATGAGCGAGACGGCCTTGCGCGCTTCGTGGCCGTCGATGGCGACCGGACGATTCGCGCGGAGGGCGTCGATGAGATCTTGGATCTGGCGCAGATGGCCGACGTGGGTGATTGCGTTGGCGGCACCGGCGCCGGACTTCATATTGGGATCCACTTTCGCCGCGAGGATCTCGGCGTCGCCGGGCTGAGTGTCGCGAAACTCCCACTTATCGAGCCTGTCGTCCTCGAGCCGGGCCGAGCCGGTTTCTCCGACGATCTCGATGCGGCGCTCCCAGCCGGGCCAGCCTGCCGTACACGCCTCGATGGAGCCCAAGGCGCCCGTCGCGTATCGCAGCGTGGCGCTTGCAGTATCCTCAGCCTCGATGTGTGGATACACACGGCGGGTCTTCCAGCAGAAGACTTCCTCGGGCATCCCGGCAAACCACTGGAGCAGGTCGATGCCGTGGATCGCCTGGTTGATCAGCGCGCCGCCGCCATCGAGCGAGAGCGTGCCCTTCCAGCCGGTGTAGTAGCCGGGGCCGCGGTGCCACTTCACATAAGCGCTCGCGAGCACGAGCCGGCCGAAGCGGCCCGCGTCGATCGCCGCCTTGAGCTTGCGCGCACCGTCGCCAAAGCGCGCTTGGAAAATCGGGGAGACCTTCACGCCCGCCGCGTCCGCCGCGCGCAGCAGCTCGTCGGCGCGCTCGGTCGTGATCTCGATCGGCTTCTCCACCACGAGGTGCTTGCCCGCGCGCACTGCCGCCAGCGCCGGCTCGAGGTGCGCGCCGCTCGGCGTGGTGATGCAGATTATCTGAATATCCCGCCGCGCGACGAGTTCCTCGACGCTGGTCGTGGCAAGCTCCGCGCCATGCTTGGCGGCAAAGGCTTTCGCATTGTCGAGATTGCGCGAGGCGACGCCGACGAGGCGCCCGCCCACCGAGTGCGCGATCGCCTGCGCGTGAAAGTCGGCGATCATGCCGACACCCACGATACCGAAGCCGAAGGATGAAGTAGACGAAGCAGCCATACGATAGGGAAAGATATCAATGCCCCGCAGGCCCCATGCCTCGCCAGCGCGAAATACTGTCATCTGCGTCAGCAAACGCAGCGCACGATGTGACCTGCCTTGGACCGGAGCTGCCCATGCCTAAGCCTAGACCGAGTCCGAAACAGGCGGAGACAAGAAAGGGCGGGCCACCGCCCGCCCCGCAAGATGTATCGCACTCCGAGGCATTATTTCTTCTGGGCAAAGGCGGCGAGCGCCCCGCGCACGTAGCCCACGGACTCGGCAAGGCCGATCGCGGGATTGCCGGAGGCCTTCTCATACTCGAAGGCCACGACGCCCTTGTACTTGATGTCGAGCAGCGCCCGGAGGAAGCCGCGCACATCGAGCTTGCCCGCGCCGACCTCGACCGGCACGTCGCGCATCGCACCGGGGACGGCGACGCTGTCCTTCATATGGATGTCGTACACGCGCGGGGCGTACTGGTTGATCGAAGCGATCACATCCTCGCCAAACCGCGCGGTGTGGCCGACGTCGATGCAGAGGCCGATGCGCGAATCGAGATTCTTGATCAGATCCCAGGCCACCTTGGGCGAGGGATACACCTTGTCCTCGGGCCCGTGGTTGTGGATCGCGAGCTTCTGGTCGAACTCCTTCGCGAGCTTCTCCACGAGCGGCAGCGCGGCGATCTCGGGCTTGCACACCATCGTCTGCATGCCCGCCGCCTTCACATTCTCAAAGGCCTTGCGCGACTTGGCCTCGTCGGTGGAGAGATTCACCACTCCCGAGCCGGTGAGATTGAGCCCTGCCGCCTGGAGCTTCTTGCCGATCGCGGTGCACTCCTCGATCGAGGCCTTTTCCCAATCGCAGTGCAGGCGGAAGAGCGCGATGTTCTTCACGCGCAGCGCCTGCACGACGGCGATCGAGCTATCGAGGTCGAGCGCGCGCAGCGAGTACGAGGCGATGCCGAGACGCAGGCCATTCTCCATGCCATCCGGCGACGACGGCGGGTACAGCGTGGGCGAAGGCTCAGCCTTCCTGGCCTTGCTCGCCTTCTTCTCATCCGCCGCTTGCGCCACACTGGCGAGGACCGGCAGGGCAAACGCGCCCAGGGCGGCAGATTTGAGGAGATCGCGACGGGTGAGGTTTTGCGGGTTCATAAGAATGAATTGGGGAGGTGCACTCTACGCCCACCCCCATACCACGCGAGCCCTCTTTGCATAAATAATCCTACACGCCCTTACCATGTTGCACGCGACCTCGAACTGCCGAACCAAGGCGAGAGCAATGCTGATCTAGTAGGGACCTGAGGAGCAGGCCCCTTCCCCCTCCTACTTCGCCGCCGCAAACTTCCTCAAGTGCTTCAGCGTGACCTCAAACTCCTTCGGTAGCGGGGCGCTAATCGTGAAAGGCTCCTTCGTCGTCGGATGCTTGAGCAGGAGAGCGCTCGCATGGAGCGCGAGGCGTCCGATGAGGGGGCGCTCCTCTTCGCGGCCTTTGAAACCGCGCTTGAGATCCGAAAGCTTCAGCACGATGTCAGGATTGCCGTAGAAAGGATCATAGAGGATCGGCGCGCCCGCCGCCGCGAGGTGCACGCGGAGCTGGTGCGTGCGACCCGTGATGGGGTGGCACTCGACGAAGGCGTAGCCCTGCGCCACCGCCCCACCCTCCTCGCCACGGCGCACGGGGCGCGTGCTGCCGCGGAAACGCTCGAGCGTGCGAAACTCCGTCTGGCACTCCTTGCCTCCGCGGCCTTTGAAGACACGCATGCGCCCCGGCTGGCGCTCGTCCTCGCCCAGCGAGAGTTCGACCATGAAGGTATCCGGCAGCGCGCCGCCCGCGTCGCGGATCGGCGCTATCACCTTCATCGCCGCCTCGGCAGGGAGCACGGCGACCATTGCGTGGTAAGTCTTGCGCACGGTCTTGGACTGGAACTGGCCGGAGAGATAATCGAGCGCGACCTTGTTCTTCGCGCAGAGCAGGATACCGCTCGTATCGGCATCGAGCCGGTGGACGTTGGCGACGCCGTGGCCGTAGCGCGGGTGGTCGTGGACGATCCCCATGAGATTCTCGCGCGTCTTGTCCCAACGGTCGGGCGCGACGAGCAGGCCGCTCGGCTTGTCGAAAGCGACGAGAGTATCGTCTTCAAAGAGGATGGTCGGCAGCGGCATCGGATAGGCAGGGCCGATAGGCCCTACGCCAGAGGAGTCCCATTTGCTAAAGAAATCTCAAGCGCCAATCAGCGGCCTTTTTGGGGCGGGCGGCCGCCGTATTTCGCTTGCGACCGCGCGCCGGGGGTCGTCGCCTGTGACTCCCCGTGCTCCATGTCGGCCTGGCCCAAAAGCTTTTACACGTTTTGCGTTAGCCTCAAGACGGCCGGCACCGAGTGGAAGCTGCGGCAGAAGCGCGCGGCTCTACCGGCGCAGGATCGGGCACTGAGCGCGCTCATCGCGCAGCTCGCCAAGACGACTCATTGGCAGCAAGCCGGCATCGAGGCGGGCATGTCGCACGAGCAGTTTCAAGCGCGGGTAAAGCTCCACCGGCACGAAGATCTCGCGCCAGCCATCGAGCGGATGCAGCGCGGTGAGGCCGATGTGCTCTGGCCGGGCCGTTGTGAAGTCTTCGCCCGCACCGCCGGCACGAGCACCGGCGCGCCGCGCGTGCTGCCTGTGACTGAGGAGATGCTGGCGCACATGAGGACGGCGGGCTACGACGCCGCGCTCTACTATACGGTGCGCGCAAAAAACGCCGGCGCCTTTCGTGGGCGCCAGCTACTTTTCGCCAGTGCCCCCACCCTCACCCCCCTTGGTCCAGCCAAAGCGCCCACCGGCTACGTGGGCGAACTGAGCGGCATCGCAGCCCTCAATCTCCCCGCTTGGGCCGAGCGTCATCTCTATGAGCCGGGAGTGCCCGCCGCTCAGGTAGCTGACTGGGAGGACCGGCTGGCCGCCATCCTGGCACGCACCGCTCGCAGCGATATCACGCTCCTTGCGGGCGTGCCCCAGTGGGTGCTACTCTTGGCCGACTACATCCGTGCGCGCTCGAGCCATGCCAAGACCCGACTGCCCTCGCTCCTCGGCCTCTGGCCCAATCTCGAGTGCTGCATGCATGCTGGCCAGCCGGTGACGCCCTATCTCGATCAGCTCCGCAACGTGCTCGGCACATCGGTGGCCTTTCACGAGGTGTACGCCGCCACCGAAGGCTTCATCGCCACGCAGGATACCGACCAGCGCAATGGCCTCCGGCTGATGGCCGATCAGGGGATTTTCTTCGAGTTCCTGCCGATGAACGACTACGACGAGGCCAAGCTCGACCAGCTCGGCCCCAAGGCGCTGCCGCTGGCCGCCGTGCAGGCGAATGTCGACTACGCGCTCATCCTCACCACGCCCGGCGGCCTCGCGCGCTACGTGCTCGGCGATATCGTGCGCTTCAACTCCCTCGCGCCCTACCGACTCAACTACGTCGGCGGCACGCGGCTGCGACTCCACGCCTTTGGCGAAAACGTGGCGGAGCGCGATGTCACCGAGTCTCTGACCGGTCTCTGCCAGCGCCGCGATTGGTCGATCGTCAATTTCCACGTCGCCCCGCGCTTCGAGCCCCCCACCCGCCCCGGCCAGCTCCGCGGCCGCCACGAGTGGTGGGTCGAGCTCAAGCCCGGCACTATCGCCACGCCCACTGGTCCGCAGATGGCGACTGAGCTCGATTCCGACCTGATGCGCACCAACGAGGCTTACGCCACGCGCCGCCGCTCCGGCCAGCTTGAGGCGCCCGTGGTCCGCCTCGTGATGCCGGGCGTTTTCGAGCACTGGCTGCGCTTCCGCAGTCAGTGGGGCGGCCAGCACAAAGTACCGCGCTGCCGGAGCGACCGCGAGGTGGCCGACCAGCTCGCGCAGATCACGAATTTCGCGATCGATTGAGGCTCGTGCAGATGCACGTCAGCTGAGGGTCGATGGCCAAGAGTCTGGAGTCAGACTCCAAACACAAACGACGGCGCGGCTGCGATGTCTCTAAGACATGGAGCCCGCCCCCCTTCCTCCCGCTACTGTCTCTTACTCGACTCTTAGCTCTCTTTTAGGCCCCCGGAACCTTTTCTGCATTTTGCAGAAATTATCAGCAAGGCTGGCACGCGTAGTGCTCAATATCATCCATCCTGCCCAAGCAGGGTTTTGGGTAGCGTGAACCGACCGCAAGGTCGGAAAACAGAAAAAACTGGGGCCGGCGTTAAGGGGTTATCGCCGGCCCCTTCTGTTTTTCTAGTATCGGAGATGTCGATACGGAAGAGGAATAGCGCCAGAGTGGCTCAACTTGCCTCGCGTGGCAAACGCCGCGCATCCTCAGCGCCCTACGCATGAATCTTATTCACGCACGCCCGAGCGCAGCGATGGCGGCATCGACCTCCGCCTCGGCCTTCACCAGTGAACGCTTCGCCCGATCGTCCTGATATTCGTCGTAGCCGGCGCGGATAAACCGCGTGGAAAAGAGCCCGATGAATCCCAAAAGGGTCTTCAGATGCGGCTCGAGATGATTCATGCTTTCGAGCGGGCCACCGGGATGGATCGCGCCATCGCCAGCCGAGGTGATAACAAAGAGCGGCCTATCTGCCAGCAGCCCGCGATAGGGCTCGGCGGCACCGGGCTCGAAAGCAAACGTGCGCCCGATACGCACCACCTGATCGAAATAGGCCTTCAGCTGCGCAGGCATGCCAAAGTTGTACATCGGTGCGCCAATCACCACCGCATCGGCAGCCTCCAGTTCGCCAATGACGCTCTCGCTGTAGGCCAGCGGCGGCGGGACGACGCCAGGCTCCGCCAAAGCATAGGCCGCCGCGATCCACGCCTCACTCACCACCGGAGGCGCGACGGTGCCGACCTCGCGCTCGATCACGCGGCCTCCCGGATGGCGCTCCACCCAGCGGGCGGCAAAGCGCGCGGCAAGATGGCGGGTGATCGAACGCGCGAGGCGCCCGCTGGAATTGACGACGAGGAGAGTTTTCATGCCGGGCCATTGTGCCACGGCAGGGCGCGGTGCGCTTCGTCCCAAAATCCTGACTCACTCACAAAAACCTGAGTGGCTGCGGAATGAGCGCTTAGCCCGCCTCGTGAGGGGCGGGGTCCGCTGAGGGTGATCCACCCGCGAGCCCGTGCCTACGCTCACGCGCAGCGCTACTTTGAGATGGCGTCCTTCGCCCGCTCGGCGCGGTACCGCAGCCCCCAGGCCTCGAGCTGGTCCATCACTCCGGCCAGTTCCCGGCCAAGCTCGGTGAGAGAGTACTCCACCCGGGGCGGCACCTCCGCGTAAACTTTTCGAGCGACGACGCCATCAGCCTCCAACTGGCGGAGCTGCACAGTGAGCATCTGGGCCGTCACCTGAGGCAGCGCCGCCTGCAAGTCGCAGAAGCGCTTGGGCACATCGCCCCTAGTGCAGAGTTCGAAGAGGATCGAGGGCTTCCACCGGCCCCGGATCACATCCAGGGCCGCACGCACCGGGCAGGTGTCGCGCAATGGGTCGATGGGCTGGCTATAATCAGCAAGGCTCGGCACGGCGTGCGAGACTCTGCATCAGGAAGCCTTCTCGTTGAGCACAGCGAGGATCTTTTGCTCGTACTCGGCCTTGTGCTCCTTGCCGACCTTGCGGTCGCGTATCTGGCCGTTGCGATCGATGAGAAAAGTCGTCGGGAGCGCCTCGATGCCACCAAAGGCGGATGAGACCGCCTCGTCAGCCATGAGCATGGTATAGTTGATGCCCATCTTTTTCGCAAAGTCCTTTACCACAGCGGGGCCGGCTTCGTCGGCGGAGGCGCCCACGATCACAAGGCCATCTTTGCCGTACTGCTTCTGTAGTTCGACATAGCCGGGAATTTCATCGCGGCAGGGCGGGCACCATGTGGCCCAGAAATCAATCACGACGACCTTGCCCTTCAGGTCTACGGAGGAGACGACCTTGCCATCGAGATCTTTCAGCGACCATTGGGGCGCAGCGCCGATCTTGGGCAGCGAGGCCGCGGGCTTTACCTCGGCGGTCGCCTTGGGGACTGGCGGCTTGTCTTCTCTTTTAGGCGAGCAGGCCGTCAGGCCAGCGAGCACGGCCACGGCTATAAGGGGAAGCAAAACGCGTTTCGTATTCATCGGGAGGCGCATTCTAAGGGAAGGATTTTGTCTATGAGAGGCGTAAGGGCAAATTTTCTTCCCGGAATTGTACTCGCTTGCCGTCCCGCGCCGCCTCCGGCGAATTTTCAGTGCACAGCGCGGCAAAGTCTCCGTAGCTTACGGGTCTCATGCGCGCTCTGGTCACAGGTTGTTCAGGATTCGTCGGTCAGGCCTTGATAAAGCATCTAGCTGCCTCCGGCATCGGCGGCTACGCAGTGTCCCGAGAGGGCCGCACCCTCGTGCCCGCCGGATGGCGCGCCTTTACCCGTCAGGCGGTGCTCGACGGCGGAGCGCTGCAGGGGAGCGACACGCCCCGGCCCGAATGGGTGATTCACCTCGAAGTAAAACAGCATGTCGACGCACCGACCGCGGCTGACATCGCAGACTTCGAGAGGGTCAATGTCGAGGGCACGCGCCGCTGGCTGGAGTGGTCTGCAAGGTCCGGCATCGAATGCTTCATGCTTTTCAGCACCATCAAGGCGGCTGGCGACAGCCTGCATCCGCAGGATGAAGACACCGCCACGCTACCCACCACGGTATACGGCAAATCCAAACGCCGCGGTGAAGACGAGCTCCGGCAGTGGGCCGCCAAGGATGCGCGGCGTCACGGAATCATCCTCCGCCCCGCCGTGATCTATGGGCCTGGCAACCGCGCCAACATCTACTCCATGGTAAAGGGCATCGATCGCGGCCGCTTCCTGCTGGTCGGTAAGAACGACAACGTAAAATCGCTCGTCTCGATCGGCAACACCGTCGCGGCCGCAGGCTTCCTGCTCGGTCGCACCGAGACTGGCTGCAGGCTCTACAATCTCGTCGACGCCCAGAGCTACTCCGTACGAGCAATCGCCGAGATGACGAGCGCGGCGCTCGGTAAACCCAAATCGAAATCGATCCCGCCCCTTGTCGCGAAGTGCATCGTCGCCGCCAACGCACCACTCGTGGCGCTCACCGGCCGCAGCCTGCCGCTCACGCAGTCACGCCTCAAGGCCTTGCTCGAGACCACCCACTTCGTCCCGCGCCGCCTGCGTGAGGCGGGCTTCGTCCACCCGCAATCCACCGCGGATGGGCTGAAGGAAATGGTGCAATGGTACCGCACCTCGGAGGGCGATTCGAAATAACTCACGGCACAGGCCCGCTACGTAGCCCGCCCCGCGAGGGGCGGAGCGAAATTCCGCTACACGTCCATCCCTGCCCTCACGGGCAGGGCTACGAAAACCCGCTCAGTGCATCTCCACCCGACATGAGCCGAGACCGTGGCGGTAGTAGTTGAACTGCACATTTGGATGATCCGCTAGCAGCGACATCGGTACCGAGGTATCGACGAGGCGCTTGGAAATCATCAGCGCACTCAGGCGTTGGCCGAAAGGATTGTCGTGAAAACCCGCCTGCCAGATCGAAACTTTCTCCGCGCGCCACGTTTCCGCTGGGCCGACGGTGAGGGCTTTGGTCGGTACGAGTGAGATATTGCCCCCGCCGGAGGTGCGCGCGTTTTGCGCAAGGGTGAGCGGGTGCAGATCGACGATGCGTGTGGCGAGCGCCCGGTACTCGGCGGGTGTGGGCGGAGCATCCTGGTGCTTGCCGGCGCGGCGCGGCGGATCGTTGAAAGCCCAGTGCTTGGTGTCGCCCTGGCCGCCCTGCATCACGGCGCAGCGCACGCCCTCCCAGCTCTTCCGATATACGGAGGTATCGGCCTTGGGGAAATGGAGATGGGCATCGGGTATGGCGAGCTCGGGGCGGATACGATCGAAGCACAGTTCGCGATCAGCTCTCTCAAAGGAGAGCGGGTGCGTGGCCGGGACTTCTCGGCCGTCCTCGTACCACTCGTCCATGCCCCAGAAGTGAGCGTGCTTGAGATTGAGGCCCAGCTCATTGACGAGGCGCGCGACGAGCGGGAGCTGCTCCGTGGGGCCGATGGGGCCGCAGATGCCCACGGGATTGTCGGCGGTGGATTGCTGCCACGCGGTAATGTACTCCAGCGCCTCGGCGAGGTAAAAATCCTCGAGTGTGTCGTACATGACCACACGAAAGCCGGGGCGAGAAAGCCCGGCGAGCTGCTCGACCGTGAGGCTCGCGGCGTCGCGAATCAGGTCGGAGTCGAGCGTGGTGTAGTCCCACCAATCGGGGGCGATGGAGCTGAGTTTACGAGGCATGATGCAGGGAAATCAGGATTCGAGGGAGCGGGCGTAGGCGGGATCGAGGCGGTAGCGCTTGCCGAGCGTATCCCGGAGCGGATCGGCCCCGGCGGCACAGAAGCCGAGCGGGCTGTGGCGGCGCCAGCCCTCGGCGAGCTTGAAGCGGCGCGACATGCCGCCCACCTCGCGGGCGGTGTCCTCCATCGCCTTGAGGTATGAGCTCATGCCCTGCGTCTCATCCAGCCAGCTCTGCTGGCTCTTGTGCGCCGCGAGAGACTGGAGCTTGGTCGCGTGGACCGACGAAACATCGACAAAACTCTCCGGTCGCACGCGGCGGCCGAGCCCGTCGCGCAGCCCGTGCGGCAGCGCATGGTAGAGGGTGGTGTCGCCGGAAAACACCTTCGCTCGCGGCTGCGTGACGAAATTGGGCATCCCGCGCGTAAAGGCCGCTGTCACCGCGAGGCGGGAGGTGTTCATGTGATCTTCCATGTAGTCCTGCGGCGAATGGGTAAGGACCACGTTCGGCCGCACCTCACGCACGATCGCCGCGAGGCGCCGAAGCAGCGAGAGTTCGTAGACGATCTCGAGATCGCGCGTAAGGCTGCCGTGGAACTCTGCGCCCAGCACTCGCGCAGCCGCCTGCGCTTCCCGGCGACGGATCGCGCGGGTGCGCGCGGGACCGTGCTCCATGCTGCCGCAGGAGCCGTCCGCCACATTGAGATAGTGCGTCTCCCACCCTGCTTCGCGGAGCAGCAGGAGCGTGCCCGCCATCATGAACTCGATGTCGTCAGGGTGGGCGGCTATCGCCAAGGCGACCGATCGGCTCATCACTTGACCTTGCTGATCTTGATCTCGCGGCCTTCGGCGGCAGAGAGGTCGGCAGCGAGCACGATCCGATGCGACTTGAGGCTTTCTGCCAGGCTGGTGCGCGCCATGTCCTCCCCCCGCTCGAGCGCGGCGAAGAAGGCCTCGAACTGCGCTTGGTAAGGGTGGTCCGACACGTCGCCGGAATCGAGCATCTTCATGGAGAGCGAGCTCCAAGCATGCTTGTTGAGGCCGGGGTACTTGTTGGAGTGAAACTTATTGTCGAGCAGCGAGCCCTCGCTGCCCACCAAGTGCGTATGAAAATAGTACGGCTGGATGCAATCGATCACGGAGGCGACCTTGCCGAGGCGTCCATCCTTGAACTTGAGGATCGTCACCGAGGTCGTCGCATACTCGTACTTGGCAAACACCGCGTTCTTCGACCGAGTCTGGTAGCTGGTGACGGTATCGACCTCCGTGCCCATGCAAAGGAGCAGCGCGTCCATCGCATGGCAGCCGGCGGAGAGCAGACTGGAGCCGCCTTCCTTGGTCGTCACATTCCACCGGAACTGGCCGTACCAGGGCCCGATACCGTGATAGTAGTCGACCTCGCCGTAGTGGATCGAGCCAAGCACGCCGGCATCGATGATCGACTTGGTGACTTGGAACTGGCTCGAGAATCGGCCTTCGAAGCACACACACGTCTTCACGCCCGCCTTGGCCACCGCGACTTCAATCCTCTTCGCCTCCGCAAGGGAGAGGGTCATCGGCTTTTCGAGGATGATGTGCTTGCCGGCCTTTGCAGCCAGCACCACGTGGTCGGCATGCTGGCTAGGGTAGGAGCAGATCGAGACGGCGTGGATCGAGGGATCCTTCAACAGCGCGCCCAGCTCGGTATACGACACGATCGGACTGCCGTGTCGCGCGCTGAGTTCGGCGTTGTTTTGCGGACGCGAGGAATAGATGGCGGTGACCTGCGCGTGCGGGGTGGCGTTGATCGCCTGGATGTGCGCAGTGGCCACCCAACCATAACCGATGACAGCGACGTTGTATTTCTTCATGGGTAAGTAAGAGGGAAGCTGGGCCAGCGTCTCCCGCGCGCCAAAGCCCTCGGGTGCAGCGCGCGGGAAGAAACTGAATAATCAGAACGATCCCTTGATGCCAAGCGCGAGGGCAATGCCAAACTCCGACGACCTGTTCTGAATCGCATAGTGAGGCGTCTCCTCGCCATAGCGGAGCAGCGTCTGCGGCTCATTGAGCACATTGATCGCGCTCGCCACCACCGAAAGATTCTTGGTGAAACGGTAGGAGCCATTGAGATCGAGCGTGGTCCGTGCTTTGAAGTAGTCGTAGCCGTTGGTGCCGATCGCCGGCTGGCCGGTGCGCTTGTCCAAGCCGCGGTAGTTCCAGCGCGCAACGAAGCTCACACGCTGCCAGTTGAAAGAGAATCCCCAGTTGCCCGTCTTCGGGATGAAACTCGTGAAGTCGGCCTGCCGGTTGCCGTCGAGATCCAGCTTCGTCGCATTGGCAAACACGGTGAAGTGTTGGCCCCACCGGCCAAAGCGGCGGAGCGACTGGCGGAAATTGAACTCGCCGCCCGTGATGCGGGCGTCGCCGGAGTTGAACTTGGTGCTCACATTCCACCCGACATAGCGCGGATCGAGGCCAAGCTCGGCCAGCACGCCCGCATCCGCGATACGCACGTCGCTACCGAAGAAGTTCTTGATATCCTTGCGGAATACACCCGCGCTCACGATGCCGCCGCCGTCCGTGTAGTACTCAAACGAAAGGTCGAAATTGTCCGCTGTCCACGGCAGGAGCGCCGTGTTACGCACTGCGATCGTGCCACGGATGACCGCCGGGTTGGTGAGATCGGACTCGCTGAGATCGTTTTCGGAGAAAGTCGCGTTAGGGATGATGTCGACCAGATTGGGGCGGCCGTATGTCTTCGCGTATGCCGCCCGTACGACAAAGCTCTCCGTCGCGTCGAAAGTAAGGTGCACGCTCGGATAATAGCCGTCGTAGCTGCGCTCGACCTCGTAGCCGCGCTCCGTGCGGGTAAAGCGGAGTTCCTGCATCGAGCCCGCAAGCCCGGCCTCGGGCTTGCGGATGCGATTGCCGTTGCCATCGCGGGCAAACGCCCCGCTGGCGGTGCGGACAAACACGGCGGAGGGATCCACCCGCGGGCCCTGCCCGAAATCCTCCGTCTTTTCAAAGCGCACGCCGGCAAGCACCGTGAGGCGATTTTTCAGGAGTCTGGCTTCGCCTTGGACATAGCCCGCGGAGACAGCTTCCTTAAGGTATTCGGATCCGGTTATCCGATTGGCCTCCGCTGCCACCTGATTGGCGGGCGTTATTGAAAAAAGATCCAGCGCTTTGTAGGCCCGGTCCACCGAGATCCAAGGCACGTTGCGAAAGCCGTAGTGCGAGTCTTGATTACGATAAGACTGCATCTGGTAAGGCGCCGCGGAATCAGGCGTGTTCGCCAGCCCGTCCGGTCCGTTGTACGTCCAGGTGATCGCGGACGTGACGCGCGAATCCACCTTCAACTTGCTCCCGAATATTCCTGCCTGAAGGGAAGTCGGAAAAGGCAGGAGATCGAAGCGGCGGCGCACCGAGATGTGCCCGGAGCGGAGATTGGACTCCGTGCGGTAGGGCTGCTCAGTCCCGGTATTGAGCTGATAGTTGTTGATGTCGTAGATATCGACCGGGTTGTTGGCCTGGTCGAAAACCTGGATTGTGCGCGGCTTGTCGATGACGGTATCAAGCAGCGAGATGCGCACCGGCATCCTCAGCCCGGCAGAGATGCCCCCAAAATGCCCGGGATTGGTGCGCTCGCGATCGGAGATCGACATATTGATGCCCGACTCCACGCGCCAGCGCCCATCGTCGAAACGGTGATTGAGCGTGATTTGATCGGTCCCCCCCTCAAAGGTCTGCGAACCTCCAGATAGCGTGATCGCGCCTCGCCCGGTAGCGCCCATGGTGTAGTTTTCACCGTAGCTCAAGGGTGTGCCCCCCGCGACTGTTGGCGTGGCCACGGTGCCGGCATTGATCGCCCAGGTCTGCGTACCAATGTAAGTCTTGTACTCGTTGCGCTGGAGATTGAGTGACAAGACCGAATGCTGCGCGATGCGCCAGTCGGCCTTGAAGCCGAGGTTCGTGCGAGACTGGGAGCGCGGGCCATCCTGCAGCGAAAACTGCTGAAGATACGGCCGGGCCGGCGACGCGCCCGTCCCGGCGGCGTTGGCATTGAAAAGCGTCGTGGCGAGGTGCTGCTCGTTATACTTGTCGCTCCGCATGCCGGTAAGGACGATGCCGAAGTCCTTTGTCAGCGGCAACGTGTAGTCGAATTCGTAGCTCGGAAGGATCTTGCGCGTGCCGTGGTCGCCGTTGGTGTGCGGCGTCTTTTTGAAGGTGAGATTCTCGTGATTGGCGATAAGCGTCACGCCGTAGTTGAGCTGCGCCTTGCTGCGCTCGAAGGCGCTCTTGGTGATGAAATTCACCGAGCCTGCGAGCGAGTCGGCCGGCGTCGCTGGCGTCGGCACCTTCGCCACCTCGATGCGCGAGATGTTGTTCAGCGCGAGGCTGTTCATGTTGAAGTTGCGCTGCGGCGAGGCGTTGGCCGTCACCATCTGCGCACCATCCGAGGTAAACGACGTCATGCCGCCGCCGATGCCGCGGAGATTGATGCCGACGATCTCCACCTCGGAGTACTCGGCCGTCATGCCGGGCATGAACTTGAGAAACTCGCCTACATTGCTGCCGAGCACATCGCCCAGTTCGTCGGTAGCCATTACGTTTTTGATGTTGGGCGCAAAACGCTGCTCGTTGACCGCGATGGCCGCCGCGTCGGTCTCGCGATTCTGCGCGACGGTGAACGCATCGAGCTTCACGACTTCGGTCGCGCCGTAGCGCGCCTTGCTCGTCAGCCCCACATCCTGCGCGATACTGCCCCCCGAGATGACATTGACGGAGACCTCCTGAGCATCGAGGTCGGTGTAAAACACTTCGAGCGTCACCGGGCCTGCCGGCACGCCGACGAGGCGATAGTTGCCAAAATCGTCCGTGTACGTGACGACATCGGTGCCCTTCACCGCCACGCGGGCCTTGGCGAGATAGTTGCCGGTGACCACGTTTTGCACGCGACCGGAGACAGTGCCACCCGCAGTGCGGGCGGCGGCGGTGGACTGGGCGAGCGCACGAGGCGCGATGGTGGAACCTAGCGCAAGCGTAAGCAGCGCCAGCGGAATCGGATATTTCATGGCTGTTTTTGGCGGCGGTTGACGTTTCGAGCTGGGTTTCGGGAAAGGTGTCAGGGCCGGGGACTCATCTCCGCGGCTAAGCGCAAGAGCTGGTCTGCCATCTCCGGGCCCGAGGCTGGCTCCAGCCGATTGGTGCCCACCCACGTTTCATAGCCGCCTAGCGGCACCTGCTCGGGAGTGGGGAGATACCCGTAATAGGCATTGGCCAGGCCGACGGTGAAGGCCTTGGGAAAGGGCGCGCGGGCCCTCAGTTCGAGACCCATTGCAGCGAAGGCCTCGACCGGCAGGCTCATCACGAGGACGTCACCGATCCGTAGCGCCTGCAGCGGCGCCTTCACGGTCGCGGGTGCCTCGGCGCGTTGCAGCACACGCTGGGCGTAGGCCTTCTCGAGCGGGTGCCAGCCAGGGCCGCCTGCCGGTCGCGCCAGCACCTCGCGCGCGCGCGCGGTCATCTCGGGGCCAGGGCGGCGCGAGGCCACCTCGAGATCGGCAAGCCGCGAATCGAGCTCCACGCGGTCGCGATACTCGATAAACTGGCAGGCCCGATACACTTCGGCGGCGACTTCGTTGGCCACGCGGTGCATCTGCGCAAAGGGGGGCTGCGTCACGCGCTTCTGGCGGAAGTCGATGTTGTTGATGTCGCCGCTCGTGCCATTGGCCAGCAGGCCGACAAAAGGCGGAGCGAGTGGATCGACCCGGCGACCCGCGTGAAGCAATTCACCGATGCGCGCGCAGAAGACGCCAAAATAGTCCGCCGACATCACACCCTGCGGCACCCCGCCGACATAGTGCAGCGAGTAAGTCGCGAATAGCGCGAGCGGCCGGCCATCGCGCGCCTGCACGGCGATGAACGGAATCTCCGGGTCGGTGGGCCCTGCGGGCTTGGCGAGCGCGGGCGAGCCGGCGGGCGGATTCATCCGCACCGTATCCAGGCCGCCGAAGGGGTTGCGCCGGAGCGCATCGTCGGTGACATGCCAGCGACGATTGAAGACCTGCCCGGGCAACCTGCCGCTGCCCCACCCGATCCGCGCCGGCTCCAGCCGCGCCAGCGCGATCTGGATCGTATCGGCAATTCGCGTCGCGATCAGCTTTTGGTAGGCGGCGATATCGGCAGGGCCCCGGCCATTGTTGGGGCCGATCGATGTCTCCGTGCCGGCCGTCGGTGCGGAGTGCGTGTGTGTCGCCGAAATGAGAACCCGAGAGGGCTCGAGACCCACACGGCTATGCGTGAGCCGCTTGGCTTCATCGCAAACCTCGCGCGGCAGGCCGATATTGTCAGCGACGACGAGCGCGAGGCGGGTCTTGCCATCGTCCAGTGCGAGGACGCGCACCTGCAAGGGGTCGTGTACGTCCTTGGCCGCAGTGGGGCTGAAGCCACCGATGATGATCGAGCCCAGCTCGGGCGTGATGTCGCCCACCGCCGCGCCCGCCCGCAAGACCTCGGCCGACACCGCTCCACACGCGGCCAGGCCGAGGGCGAGAAGCAGGAAGCTGCGGCGTTCCATTTCTGAATATTCCGAATATTCAGCGTAGGCGTGTCAATCAATCTTCACATAGTTCAGATTAACGTTTTCCCAACGGTTTAGTGCGCCACTCCCTGCTCCGCCAGCCAGCGCCTCGCCACCTCGGGCTCCACCGCCAGCCACTCGCGAGCCACTTGGGCAAAGAGCGGAGCAGGACGCTCCCCTCCGGGCAGCGAGCCGAGCCAGCGAGCGGCGACCGCGATGTGCTCCACCTTCAAAATTCTGACGTGCGCCTCGACCGCCGCCTCACGCATCGGCCCCGGCGGCAGCGCCCGCACCCACGCGCCGGCGGCAGTCGGCGCGTGGCCCGACCACTCCGTCACGACAACCGGCGCCACGCGCGTGCGCAGCGATAAGTCCGGCAACGAGGCTACCCACGCGGCTGCCCTGGCGGCGTCGCGCGCCGCCCAGCTCTCCGCCACCGCCAGCGCCGCCTCGGCCTGCTGCGCGCCGGGTGCCATCCGCTCCAGCAAGGTCGCTGCCTCCGCCGGCACGGTCTGCGCCAGACCGGCGATCACCTCTCTAACTCGGCGCTCAGTCACCGCAGGATCGCCGTCCTCCTGCGCCCAAGCGAGCGCCCCCTGCGGGTCGCGGGCAGACCAAGCCGCCACCACGCCCATAGTGAGCAATTCGCGCTCCTCGCCGGTGAAAAGGTCCGTGGCCAACCGCAGCCCCGCACGCGGGTCGACCTCGGCTAGCTCAAACCCCATCCCACCCAGCAGACGCGCGCGCACCGACGCATCGGGCACTTCCCGCAGCCACCCAAACGCCCCCGCCGCATCATGCCGCGCCCAGTGCGCCGCCGCGCTGCTCAGCGCCTCCTCGGTCGCCAGCCCCGCCGGGAGCTTCGCCAGCGCGGACAGCGTGCGCCGCGGATCGAGCGCCACCAGTTCGCGCGTGATCTCGTCGAGCGCAGCCCCGCGTGGCGCGGCATCCTCGAGTTTCAGCGCCCACTCGAGCGCATGCGCCGGGTAGCGGCGCGCAAAGTC
This sequence comes from uncultured Opitutus sp., assembly GCA_964480585.1. Lineage (GTDB taxonomy): Bacteria > Verrucomicrobiota > Verrucomicrobiia > Opitutales > Opitutaceae > ER46. The sequence continues at coordinate 211,706 of CAYZPV010000002.1, forward strand.
GCGCGCCATTTCGCGAATCGCGCGGGCCTGCTGCAGCCCAGGCGGCAATGCGAGCACCTGCACCGCCAGCGCCGCAGGGTCGGGCCCAGTGGAGGAGATGGCGGCGATCGCTGGCGCACCCGTCGATGGAGAGGCTACGTCACTTTCTTTCTTCGCGATAGAAGTCTTCGCCTGAGGACGCGAAGCGACGAAGTAGCCGCCGGCGCCAAGGCCGGCGGCTACTGCCACAACACACAGGAAGATGCGAGAGTGTGCCATGCCTCAGCCCGGTCCTTGAGGGGCGGGAACGAAAGCCTCTACACCTCCATCCCGCAACTTACTCGCAGGCCTACGCCAATCTCACAGTCCCGTCCAGATGGGCGCGGCACAGGCGACAGGGGTCGTGCTGCTCCCACCATTGTAGGCGCGGACGTAGAAATACTTCTTCCCCGAGACCGAGACCGCCGGCGAGGTCCACACCGTGCTATGCGTGGAAATCGTGCCGGAGTTGGCGACGATGTTGCCGCTCGGGTCGATCACCTCGATCTTGGTGATGCGGTCCGCCGTATCGCCGGTGTTGGGATCGCTCGCCGTTACGACGAAGGTGATCGTCGCCGGGCTGCTCAACGTCGAACCCATTATGACGCCGTTGCCCGTGTAGTGGAGCGTCATGTTCACATCGGTGGAGCAGAAGCTCCGGCGATTGGCCATGGCATCGAGGATGCCGGCCTTGGTGAGCGCCGTTGCCAGCAGGCCCACGCGCGAGGACTGGCTGGTGATGCCGCCGAAGCCGTGATTATCGTTGCCGGCCGTCGGGCCTACTTTCCAGCCCGCGTTATTGGCGGCACGCATGGCTGCCTCGCGGTCGTTGGAGTACGCGTTGGAGTTGATGACCTCGAAGAGCGTGATGATATTTTCGATACCGGGGTAGCTCGTGCGATAGGCCCAGTTGTTGTACTGCGTCAAATCGGGGTGATTGAAGCTCGCGACCTTCGGGAAACCCGCCCCGTTGGGGGCCACGGTATTCGCGAGCCAGTTGTAGAGGTAGGGCAGGTCCACGCCGGTCTCGAGCGCGTCGAGGTAGGCATTGGTGTTGATCACATTGATGTGGCCCGTGCCGGGATTGGTGCCGCCGTTGTTCTCGGAGTGCTCATAGCCGGCGAGCGCGACGAAGGTGCCGTCCGTCGCGGCGGCGGCGGCATTCTTGGTGCTGACCCACGCGGCCGTGGTCGCGCTGGTGGGATTGAAATCCGCCTCCTGCGAGTGGTCGCTCGTCACGTAGAAATCGTAACCTGCCGCCTTGGCCCGCGAGAAATGCTCGGCTGGAGGCCCCTGGCGATTCTGCCAGTCGGCGTAGAGGTTGCCATTGGAATCCAGATGCGCGCCGTGCGAGTACGTGTGGATCGTGTGCGCATGCGTGCTGCCCCTATACACATTATAGCTACTCGGCGGCGTATAGGTGACGACGAGCACGGGATCGCTGGTCCCTTCACGCGAGGAGAAGGTGGTGTCGCCCGAGTAGGTCGTATCGAGCGCAAGGGCGAAGGTGCCATTGCCATTCACGTGGCCGCTCACGGCCCAGACCGAGTCCGAGCCCGAGGTGTGGCTCGATACGGTCGAAAGCGTCGCGGCCGTGTGGGCGGGCTTGTTACTCCAATTCAAACCGGTCTCCGTCCACGAGGTGCTCGTCACGGCGTGCGCGGCGATCGGGCGGCTCGTGGCGGTCGTCGATGAGCGCAACTGGAGCTGGGCCGAAATGCCCGTCGCCCCCGCGGGGATACCGCTCACCGTGAACTCGAGGTAGATGATCTTGGCGTATCCAGTCTGGGCCGACGCCTGGAGATTCACATCCGCGCCGAAGTTGGTGGTGGGAAATTTTTCCTTGGCCATCACATCCTTGTTGAGCACGCCATTGACGGTGGCGGCGACGAGCGAGGAGGCGGACAACGCGGCGGCCAAGAGGCTGGCGCGGGCAGAACGAATAAGTCTGACGCTTAGCATGTTATTGGGGGATTTTAGGGTGTTGCTGGAAAGGGAAACGGCCCGCCCTGCGCGGCGGGCCTGGAGCGGCAACGGGAGTCGGCGCCTCACGGAGTGATCGTGATGGTCACCGAATCAGTGGTGACGGCCCCGGTGTTGTCGGTTGCATCCGCCGAGATCGTGTAGGTACCGGTAGCGACGGCGGAGATACTCCACGAGAGCTGATGGTAGCCGCCGCTGGCGGTGCCCGTGCCGATCAGCGTGCGGCTGCCAGCCGAGTTGAGCTTCTGGTAGAACTTCACATTGGCGATCGTACCATCGTAGTCGGACGCGGCGGCCTGCATCGTGATGGAGGACGTGCCTGCCTTGCTGAACGACGAGCCCTGCTGCGGCCTGAAGAGGAAGGTCGACGGCGCGGCATTGCCCGGGACTGGTGTTCCGGGCACGGCGATGATTGGTGGCGTCTGAGTCTGATACCACCATGCGGGCAGGAAGACCACCTGCCTGCCCTCCGCGCCGAAGAGCACATCGTAGCTGTCGCCGACGAAACCGCCTCCCTCGACGCTGCCCTTCTTGTCTTCGGGGTCCGGCTGGCCGCCATTGTGCTTGAGCGCATAGGCGGGCAGGCGCGTGCACAGCAGATCCTGGATGTACGCGAGTGCCTGTGCCGGCGTGAGCGTGGCGTTGCCCGGGTCCAGCGCGCTCTGGCTCACATAGACAAACATCCGTGCATGATCGGAAAGTACCATGCGCCGCCGGTCGGCGGAGAAGGAGCCTAGCGACTGATTGCTTGGCCCGCCCAGCACCTGCCCCACCAACTCCATCACCGTCGGGCTCCCTGCATTGGTCGAGAGCGTGGTGCTCGGAGCACGATAGAGGCGTGGATTGCCACTCTCCTTCACAAGGATGTGCGGGATGCCCTCGAAGATAAAGAGCACCTCCGCATTGAATGCCAGGCCGCCGGGATACCGGAGATAGTACGCTTGGGAAACCTGCACGCTCGTCGCGGCCCCGTAGGGATTGGGCTCGTTCAGCTTGAAGAGCTTGATGTCGGTGCGCGTGGGCGGATTGGCGTTGTTGCCGATATCAGCGATCCAGAAGACGCCGGGTACATCGGGATCTTCCGCCATATCCTCCCATTGCTGATTCACCCAGTTGCCGCTCCATCCTGCCGGCGCCGTGACATCGACGGTCTTGATAACTGTTCCATTATTCGAACCGTGGCTCACTTCGATCGCGTACAGCTTCTCGCGCGGATCGGGGTTCTGCGTGCCGTCGCGGTGATACCAGTGCACCCCGGGATACTGCCGGCTGGCGACCATGCCGGAGCATTCGGCATTGGGCAGCGTGCCGGAAATCGGCACGATCCACCCACCCTCCTGCCCGCTCGCGTGATCGGGATTGGTGAAGGGCGAGGCCTCATTGTCCGCGATCACGACCTGCGCGGCGCGCGGCGTGCCCACCGTGTACGCCGCATCCGCCGCGAGCGTGAAGATCGCCGTCTCCTTGCCCTCGAAGAGCGTGTCTTGGATTGGCGTGAGCGTGATCGTCGCCGTGGTCGCACCCGCGGCGATCGTCACACTGCCCGCGGTGGCGGTGCCATTGGCAGGCGAGAGGATGTAGTCGGGCGCGCCGTTAGCGTTGTCGTTTTTCTGTGCGCTACCGCTTACCGTGAAGTTAACTACGAGCCCGCCCGCTGGCGCTGGCGTGGAGCTCACCACCTGCACCGTGGCGGGGTCGAGCCCGGCCTCGGCGGCATTGAAGTCCGTCGCGCTCAGCGACACCGTCGCTGGCGCCGCGGGTGTGTAGCTCACGATGAGCTCGGGTGCATCCGTGCCCTCCTTCGACGAGAAGGTCGTGTCGCCCGCGTAGGTCGTATCTAGGCCGAGTGCATACGTGCCGTTGCCCGTCACGTGCGCACTCACATTCCACACGGAATCCGTCCCTGCGGTGTGCGCCGACACCGTGGCGAGCGTGCTGCCGAGGGCGGGCTTGTTGTTCCAAGTCAATCCCCCCTCCGTCCACGTCGTGGCGCTCACGGGTGCGCGGCGATGGCGCGGCCGGTGCCCGTCGTTGCCGACCGGAGCCGTAGCTCGGCTGCGATGCCCGTCGCACCTGCGGGAATACCGCTGACCGTGAACTGCATGTAGATCACCTTCGCAAAGGTCGACTGCGCGGAGGTCTGCAGGTTGACGTCGGCCCCAAAGTTGGTGGTTGGAAATTTCTCCTTGGCCATCACGTCCTTTCCGGGCGCGAAGGTGAGCGTGGCGGCAAACAGCGGCGCGGTGACGAGCGCGGCGGCGAACGAGACGAGGCGACGGAGCGAAGTTCTCATGGCGAATAGACTTGAACGATAAATAACGGCAGGCGGCGGCCCGGCGCCGTACCGCCGTAGGCGACGGCGCGGGCGGGTCAGGGATCGGTCGGAGAAAGCAGGGTGGGCAGTTCAGCGCCCACTCTACGCTAAAGCATGGGGCAGGACTTGAGGCAGCCTGCACGCCCAGGTCTTCCGCTGCGCCCCTCCGGGGGCGTGCGGTACTCCCAGGCGTGTAGTTTCAGGGCTGATACGTGATCTGCAGCAGCGGCCGATTGTTTACATCGGTCGCTTCGCGTGAGTGGAAGTTGATGTCGCCGGAGTGCGCCGACTCCAGGCCGATGGTGTAGTTGCCGTTGCCAGTGACGTGCGCGCCGACACTCCACGTCGAGTCGACCCCGGCCGTGTGGCTCGAGTCCGCCGCGAGCTGCGTACCCATTGCGGGCTTCGTGTTCCACGTGACGCCGGTCTCGCTCCATGTCGTGTTGCTCACCGCCTTGGCATTGATCGTGCCGGTCGACGTGCTCTGCGCAGCGGCAAGCAGCGTCGCGCCCGTTACGGTTGCGCCTGCGGGGATCGTCGAGACATTGAATTGGAAAAACGCCTGCTTCTGGAAATTTGCCTGATTCGAGGTCTGGATCTGATTCGCCGTGCCAAAGTTCGTCGTCGGCGCGGCATACTTCACCATCGCATCCTTCGTCGGCGAGAGAGTGATCGTCTGCGGCGTCCCATTGATGACCCCCGTCGTGGGATTGATCGACCACGTGGTGTCGCCCTGGATCGTCGGGACTCCGCTGCCGTCGAACGTGATCGGGTACCATGCATTGCGGCCAAAGCCTACGCCGGTATCCTGGCTCCAGCGGTCGCCGAGGTAGATGTACGAGGTGGCGACGCTGCCCACGATCTTGAGGATGTAGTCGTGCTGCGTGTTGAAGCAGTCGGTCGAGCTAGGATTGGTCGGGATCACCTGCCACGCGGAGAAAGTGCCGGTCAGGCTGCTCGCGGTGCGGTAGTGGCTGTTGCCCGAGTTCCACCCATGCGTGCCCGAGGCCGTGAGATAGTACGTGCCGTTGCGCTTCATGATCGCGAGCGCCTCCTTGCGATTGGTCGTTACCGTCCACGACTGGAGCACCGCCGCTTGGCCGATGTAGTTCGAGTTGAGCCGGATGATCTTCGTCGTGCCATTGGTATTGCCTCCATCGTCGGCGGTACAGAGCAGGTACGCGGTCTTGTTGGCATCGTCATCCTGGTAGATGCCCTTGTCGCCCATCGTGATCGTAAGATTGCCGCTGCCATCCATCACGTAGTCTTCCTTCAAGACGCTCGTAAACGGGCCAGTCGGCGAGGTCGCCGTGAGGTACTCGATGCCATTGCGCCCCGGCACGGAGGAAAACGCCACGATCATCACATAGGTGCCATTGGTCGGGTGCTTGATGACATCGGGCCGTCCGTGAAATCCCGAGCCAAACATCGGAAAGCCCGTGCCGGTGTGCTCTGTCCAGCTCCCGGAGCCAAGCGTAGTCGAAGTGTACACATTGACGGTGTGGGCGTATTTGTCCCAGCCGTACCAGTAAAACGTGCCGCCGTCCTGGAGCACGTTGCCGCAGTTGTTGATGATTTCGTTGTTCGCCGTGTCGCGCCAGATCGTGCCGGCGGAGGTCGCATTGGTGATGGTGCCGGCGGTAGCCACGTTGGTCGCGAAGCAGGCGGCGACCATGGCGAGGGTGGAGCTCAGACGAGCGAGGGATTTCATGGGGTGGCGATCAGGGTTTCGGACACGCTGGAAATCGGGCAAGGCTCACGCCTGCACGCACCCCGGTGGGGTGCGTGAGCGGCAACTAGTCAGGGTTTTGGGTGTCGGCGCGCCAGGGTTCGCAGAGTGCGGCGCACCGGAGAATATCGGGGCTGACTCAGAACGAGATCGTATTGGTGAGGATGAAACTGCGGGGTTCCGGCACCGAGTAGATGGTGGTGTACCCGGCGGCGATATTCGCGCGCTGCTCCAGCGGGTCGCGATCGTCGAACAGATTGCGGATGTTGAGCTGCACCCGCCACTGGTAGCGGTTGAGCAGCTTGCGGCTGTAGCCCAGGAAGAGCTCCGTCTCCGCGATGCGCTCGCCCTTGATCGGTGCGTTCCGTGCGGGCACGAGCACCTGCGCGGGCGTGCCGGGCAGCTGAAACTCGTTGGGCACCATGCTCGCCAGGTAGCCCAGCACCTGGGGCGAGCGATATCGGAAGCCCGTGCCCACAAATGCCCCGCGCAGCGCGCCCTCGCTAAACGAGTAGCGCGTCACGAGATTTGCGCGCCAGTCGCGGCCATTTTCCACCCGCTGGCCGTCGGCCTGCTTCATCTGGTTCAGCGTTTGGATGATCGAGAGATAGCGCGTGCCGATGGTCGTGTTGTTGTTGTCCGGGCCGGTGATGTTGGCGTTTGCCGCCCAGATCGGCGAGCGCTCCGTGATGAAGTTGATCCACGGGCGGCCGATGTTCGAGGCGGTCGATTCGGACTTGGCCCCCCCCAGCGACAGCCGCCAGTTGCGCGTGATATTCGTCACAAGCTCCACTTCATAGCCCTTGGACACCAGGTCGCCGTGGAGGCCGCTGAGCGTGTACGTGCCCTGCTCCGCGTCGTAGAATTGCGGCCTCGGCACATTGATGAGCCCCGCGTCGATTGCATCGTTGATCGTGCGCTCGATGTTCTGCACCACCGGCACGATCTCGTTCCGATAGCCCTCCACGCCCGCTGGGCCGGAGGTGTTTTCGTATTTGTTGATCCGCAGCGATACACGATTATCGAGCAGCCGGATCATGACGCCATAGTCCTTCCCCTCGCCCGTCGCGCCCGGCACCTGGGTGCCACTATCCGGATTGATGAGGCCGGTCGGCGGATTCCAGGTGCTCGATTGATTGTAGAACACAGAAAACCACGAAAGGAGATGCAGCACCGCGCCCTGCGTGTCGGTCTTGCCCTTGGTGTACGTCGACCAGTTGGTCGGGATGGGCAGATTGAAGATCGACTCGAAGGCCGAGTTTGCCGCGGCGGTCTGGCGGCGGGCCGCATACGTCGCTTGGCGGATTCGATCCTCGCGCCAGCCAAAGCTCGTGACGAGGCGGTTCTTCAGCCAGAAGCCCTGCACGGCAAAGACTTTACCCTCCGATAGGTTGTTGACCATGTTGGCCGCGCCCGTCGCCCCGTAGGGATTCTTGATGCCCGCGACGTAGGTGCTGCCGTCGGGCAGCGTGTACGTCGTCGTCCGCACGGGGTCGAAAGGCAGCGTGATGTGATATGTCGAGCCCGTGCTCGCATCCGTCGGGGTCGAGAGGTACGTGCGAAAGGCGAAGGTATTGTAGAGCGGTCCCGCAAAGTTGTCGCGCGCTGTCTCGAAGGGCGTCCCTGCCGGGATCACCCGCGCCACGTGCTCCTGCTGCTGCCCCATCTGCTCCGAGCGCTGGTACATCGCGGCCGCCCGATGGCGGCCGAGCCACTTGGCGAGACCGCTCTGCTTGGTAAGATCGAGTTCGTAGGAGAGCATCGCCCGCATCTCCTCGGAGTCGCTGCGAAACCCGAACACCCGCGGTTGGCCCTCCACATAGTACCGCCCGAAATTGGGATTCGGCGTCACGCGATCAGGCAAGTACATGTTCGCATCGGCACGCACGCCGGAGGAGATGCCGCGCAGGAAGTCCGAGATGGGATTGCGCACGCGCTCCCGGTTGTAGTCGAACTGGAAGAAGAGGTCGTGCGGCAGCCGCTGCTCGAGGGAGGCTCCCCAGATCTTGCCGTACATCAGGTTGCGGGTGCCGTTGCCATTGACGCTCACGTCAAAGGGGCTGATCGATTCGTCGTACGGCAGGCTGTAGATGTACGAGTCCACCCCCGTCTGATTGGGCGTGCTGCCCGGGCCGATCGTCTCGGCCGAGTAGCGCGTCGTGGGCAGCGCGATATTCACCGCGGCTCCGGAGCCCCAGACGGTGTACGGCACATTGCCTGCCGAGGCGCCGAGGATCAAGACGGGCCGCGCGACGGTGTTGCGCGCGAAGATGCCATTGTTGCCCGCGCCGATCACCGTCGTATTGGTGAGCCCGTTGTTGAATGCCGGCCGGCCGGCATTGATCCACGGGGTGACATAGTCGCCCATGCGCGTGTTGCGCGGCGTGGTCATGTCGATCATCGCATCCTCGTAGTAGGCGCGCAGCGTCGTGGTCCGGGTCGGCTTGAGCGTCACGGTCCCGTAGTAGCGATCCTCGCGCCGGCCGCCCGGTTCGCGCCAGTGGTTCTGGTGCGAGTTCACCGCGGCAAATCGCAGCGCCGCCACGTTCTTCACGATCGTCTGGTTGAGATCGACGGAGCCGCGCAGCGAGCCGTAGTTGTCCGTGCGCACAGAGAGCTCGTAGCGCGGGCGCTGCACATTGGCGCGCAGGAACGCCGCGTCGACGATCCCGCCGGGGTTGCCGTTTCCGAAGAGGATGGCATTGGGCCCCGAGGAGTAGCTGATCCGCTCCGTGTTGTAGCTGTCCTGCAGGAGATTGGTCTGGAAAAAGTCGTGCGTCACCCCCGGCGAGGTCAGGCCGCGGATGCGGTTGGCCGACCGCGTGTTTAGCACGCCGGTATTGAAGTCGCCGCCGCCGTTTGTGGCGGAGGTGAACTCGTTGGAGTTTTCCACGTTCAGCGAGTAGCGATAGGCATCCTCGATGTTCACCGAAGCGATGTCTTCGAGGAACTCTTTCGTCATGATCGAGACCTGCGAGGGCACATCCTTCAGTTCCGACTTGAAGCGCGTGCCGGCCAGCGTCTCGCGCGCCGCGTAGCCCTCGTCCGTTCCTGCCGAGACCTCGAAGGGGTTTAGCACCACCGCTTCCCCTTGGGCGGCGGCCGCGCTGGCGACAGTCGGACTCGGCGTAGGAGCGGCCTGGCCAAACAATAGTGAGCTGGAGCCGAGCGCGAGCGGTAGCAGCGCGCCCGCACGAAGGGCGGTCTTCATCTTTCGGGAGGGTTCTTAGGGTTGCAGCCGCCCCGGATGAGAAGGCCGGTGCGTTGCCAAGAAGTCGCAAAATCGGTCTCGCCGCGCCATCCTCGCGAAACTTTACTCGTAAAAATGCCCCGCACGCGCCCCGTTACCCTCCAGGATATCGCGCTCCGCGCTGGCGTGAGCAAGATGACGGTCTCCCTCGCCCTGCGCGGCCACCCCGATACCGCCCCCGCCACGCGCGAGCGCCTGCGCCAGCTCGCCCAGCAGATGGGCTACAAGCCCAATCCCCTTATCGTCGCCAATATGGCCCAGCTCCGCACCGGGCGGCGCGGAGCCTTTGCCGGCACCCTCGCCTTTGTCGGCGTCGGCGATTCGCCCCAGCGCGAAAACGCGCCCGATACGCAGAATACCCGCATCTTCCACGGCGCCCGCCGTCGCGCCGAGGCTCTTGGCTACCAGATCGAGTGGTTTCCGCTCGATACCGCTCCGCTCGATGGCCGTCGGCTCACCGAGATTTTTCAGGCCCGCGGTATCCTCGGCGTCGTGATCGGCGCCAATCGCTCGGTGGAGCCGCGCTGGCACCTCGATTGGTCTCGATTTGCCCTCGCCGCCATCGGCCGCACCGAGATCGGCCAGGAGATTCACCGCACCGTCGGCGACTATTATCGCGCCGTACGCGAGGCTTGCCAGCGCTGCCGCGCTCGCGGGTATCGTCGCCTCGGCCTCGCCATCACGCGCGAGCACGACTTTGCCCACCAGGGCCTTCATCGCTCCGCCTTCCTCGGCGCCCAGGCCGACTGGCCTGCCACCGATCGCGTCCCTCCGCTCGTGGCCACCCAATGGACCCCCGAGACGTTCTTCGCCTGGTTCCACCAGCATCAGCCGGAGATGGTCATCACCTGCTACGACGACCCTATCTTCTGGATTCGCGAGGCCGGCCTTCGCGTGCCGGAGGATCTCGGGATCATTCGGCCCCACGTGAATGACCTCGCGCTGCGCGTGGCGGGATTCCTCTTCGACGACGCCGAGTTGGGCGCAGCCTCCGTCGATCTCGTCGTCGAGCAGCTCAACCACAACGAGCGCGGCATCCCCGATGTCGTGAAGCGCGTGCTTCTCCCCGGCCGCTGGAGCGAAGGCGGCTCGCTGCGCCCCGCGATCACCGCCGCCGCTTAACGACGTAGGCGACGAAGACGCGAATGGTGATCGCCCGCCCCGCCGCCCTCCGTTTCTTTCCCCTGTGGCTTTTGCCCACTATCCCCCGCCCTCCGTCTTTCTTTCCCATGCGCCCGCTCGCCCTTCTCTCCCTGTTCTTGTGCGCCGTAGCCACGCCTGCCTTGGCCGAAAACGCCTTTCGCCTCATCGCTCCCGCCGATCTCCTCGCGATGTCCTGGCGCTATGAGCCCGGCGATGTGATCCTCCTCCCGGAAGGCACGTTTCAAGATCAGGTGATGACCTTCAAAGCCAAGGGCACCCCCGATAAACCCATCACCCTTCGCTCCCCCAAGCCCGGCAAGTTCATCCTCACCGGCAAGTCTGCGCTCATCATCGAGGGTGAGCACCTCATCGTCGAAGGCGTCACGATGCGCGACTTCGGCATCGAGGGCGGCGAGGCCATCGCCATCAAGGGCAAAAACAATCGCCTCACCCAATGCGTGCTCGATCGCGGGGTCTCCAAGTTTTTCGTCCGCGTCTGGGGTGAGCGCCACCAGATCGATCACTGCTACCTCGCCAACAAGACCAGCGGAGAGCCCACCCTCCAGATTGAGGTCGATCAAAAACTCCCCAATTATCACACCGTCACCCGCAATCACTTCGGCTACCGTGCTCCGCTCGGTGCCAATGGCGGCGAGACCATCCGCATCGGCTACAGCCATCAATCGCTCTGGAACTCGCGCACCACCGTGGCGGAAAACCTCTTCGAGCGCTGCGACGGCGAGATCGAGATCATCTCCAGCAAGTCCTGCGAAAACATCTACCGGGCCAATACCTTCCTGGAATGCGGCGGCATGCTCACCCTTCGCCACGGCAATCGCAATACCATCGACGGCAATTTCTTCCTTGGTCGCGGCAAGAAGGATTCCGGCGGCATTCGCGTGATTGGTGAGGATCATGTCATCATCAACAACTACATCGAGGGCGTGAAACGCGGCGGCATCTGGATCACTGCGGGCGTGCCCAATTCGGAGCTGAAACAGTATTTTCAGGTTAAGGGCGGTCTCATCGCCTTCAATACGTTCGTCGATTTCGACGGCCCGGCCTTCGATCTCGCCAATGGCCTCGGCGGCGCCGGTCGCACGCTCAAACCCGAGGGCGTCGTTATCGCCAATAACCTCATCGTGCCCGGGGCCAAGGGCCAGCTCCTCATCGGCGAAGAGGGCGAAAAATGGAAATGGGAGGGCAACCTTGTGAGCTTCGCCACCGCGACCAAGGTCGATCGCCCTGGCTTCCGTGCAGTGGACGCTCACCTCGAGCGTGGCGCCGATGGCCTGCAGCGTCCTGCGGATAAGAGCCCCGCCCGGGGTGCCGCCGTCGGCGACTATCCCGCGATCAAAACCGACATCGATGGCCAGCCCCGCAGCGGCAAGCTCGATGTCGGTGCCGATCAGGCCGGTTCCGGCGCAGCCAAATACCGCCCTCTCACCGCCGCCGATGTCGGCCCCGCTTGGTTCGCCGACCGCGGCAGCAGATAGCCCGCGTCCCTCCGCCGTATCACCCTCGCCGCCACCCCTGGCGTCCCTCCAGGGGCTGCTCCGTCGCGCCCGCCATCAAAGTCCCGGTAGTGGGATGACAACGACCGTCGCGTTCGCTACAATGGCGTCTCTCAAGCGTACCACTCCACTCTTCCCTTTGCCCAATCGCCCAAAATGCCAGCTCACCGCGCCACCTCCGCGCCAGCGGCGCGACCGAAAAGCGTGGGTTAATCCATCTCTATTTCTTCCCACGTCTCCTCTATTTCCGGGCTATTTCCGCCTTCGCCGCCCATACCCCGCCTAAGTCGGGAGGAAATTTTCAGCACCCCTTCTACTTCAATCCATTGGCAATGCCGCCTTTAGATCGCCCGCTTTAAGGAGAAGCCCGCCCTCACCTCTCGGGAAATCTCCGAAAAAACCACCTTCCCGCATTGCCGCGTAGACACCGCCGCCACGGGGGCTTCTAAGTTCCCCTCAGGTTCCTGCCACCCAGCCGCAGCCCACATGCTATTGGATACGCTCAAGCGCGAGACCCGCGCCTCCCACGAACAACTCGAACGCCTCAACCCGCTGCCCACCACGCGTGCCGGCTATGCCGCGCAGCTTGCGGCGTTCTACGGCTTCGTGGCTCCGTGGGAGGAGCGCCTTGCTGCTGTGCTCCCGGAGGAAGATCCCATCCGCGTCGGCCGCGCCAAGACCGCCTGGCTCGAGGCCGATCTCACTTACTTTGGCTGCGACTATGCCGCCCTCCCCCGCGCCGCCGACAGCCAGCTCCCATCCACGTCCTCGCGCCCCGAGATCCTCGGGGCCGCTTACGTGCTGGAGGGCTCCACGCTTGGCGGCCAGATGATCTCGCAGCACGCCGAGCGCGCACTCGGGCTCTCCGATGGCGCGGGCTATCGCTTTCACCGCAGTTACGGCCCGCGCGTCGGGGCACAGTGGCAGGCCTTCCGCTCGGAGCTCCTTCTCGCTTCCTCGCCTGAGGCCGATGCTTCCATCGTGCGCGCGGCCCGGGAGACCTTCGATTTGCTCCACGCTTGGTTCTCCCTCCAGAAGGTTTCGCTCGCCTGATTTCCCATGCCCTCGTTCATCACCGCCGCCTCAGCAGTTCCCACCGACGATCTTTTCGCCGGCGGCGGCGAGATGGGGCGCCGCATGCGGGAATACGATTGGGCGAGCCACCCGCTCGGCCCGCCGGAGCGCTGGCCGCAAAGCTTTCGCACTGCCATCCGCATCCTCCTCACCTCGCGCTACGCCATGTGGCTCGGCTGGGGCGAGGGCTTCTGGTTTTTCTACAACGATACTTACCAGCCCACCCTCGGCATGAAGGATGAGCGTGCGCTCGGCGCGCCCACCGAGGAGGTCTGGTCCGAGGTCTGGCCGGCCATCGAGTCGCGCGCCACCATCGTCTTCGGCAAGCGCGAAGCCACTTGGGATGAGGGGCTGCGGCTCTTCCTTCAGCGCAGCGGCTACCGCGAGGAGACCTATCACACGTTCTCCTACAGCCCCCTTGCCAATGACGACGGCTCCGTCGGCGGCATGCTCTGCGTCGTCACGGAGGAGACCGAGCGCGTGATCGGCCAGCGCCGGCTCGCCATGCTGCGCGAGCTCGCCGCCGAGCTGGCCCAGACCAAGACGGAGGATGAGGTCTTCGCCGCCGCGCAGCGCTGCATGACGGCCCACCCCGAGGATGTCCCCTTCGCACTCGCTTACGCGCTCGAGCCTCAGTCCGACGCCGCCCGGCTCGTCTGTACGCACGGCATCGAGCCCGGCCACCCCATCGCTCCGGTCGTCCTTCACGGCGATGCGCCATGGCCCGTGCGGGAGTTGCTTGCCCGCCGGGAGCTCATCGTCACCGATCTCTCCACGCAGGCCGATTTGCCGACGGGCGTCTGGGATCGCCCGCCCTCGCGCGCCGTCATCGTGCCCCTGCAGGAAGCAGGGCAATCGCGCCCCTCCGGCTTCCTCGTGGTGGGGCTCAATCCCTACCGGCCCTACGCCGAGCCGTACCGCGGCTTCATCCAGCTTCTCGCCGGGCAGATTTCCGCCAGCCTCAACAGCGCCCGCGCCTTCGAGGCCGAGCGCAAGCGCGCCGCCGCTCTGGCCGAGATCGACCGCGCCAAGACCGAGTTTTTCAGCAACGTCAGCCACGAGTTTCGCACCCCGCTCACCCTCATGCTCGGCCCGCTCGAGGAGGAGCTGCGCCTCCGGCACGTCGGCAACGAGCGCATCGAGACTGCCCATCGCAACGCCCTCCGTCTGCTCAAGCTCGTCAATTCCCTTCTCGATTTTTCCCGCAGCGAGGCCGGTCGGCTCCAAGCCACCTACACACCCACGGATCTCGGCAGCTTCACCCGGGAGCTTGCCAGCTCCTTCGAGTCGCTCATCGCCAAGGCCGGGCTCGTCTACCGCATCGACTGCCCTCCGCTCCCCGCCGATACCTGGATCGATCGCGAGATGTGGGAGAAGATCATCTTCAACCTGCTCAGCAACGCCTTCAAATTCACCTTCTCCGGCGAGATCGTGATTTCCGCCCGCGCGCACGCTGAGAGCGTGGAAGTGGTGGTCAGCGACACCGGCACCGGCATACCTGCTGAGGCTCTGCCCCGTCTTTTCGAGCGCTTCCACCGAGTGCAGGGCGCTCGCTCGCGCTCCTACGAGGGCACCGGCATCGGCCTCGCCCTCGTGCAGCAGCTTGTGCGGCTGCACGGCGGCGATATCCGCGTGGAAAGCACGGAGGGCAAGGGCACCCGCTTCACGCTTACGCTTCGCAAAGGGTCCGCGCACCTGCCTCCGGAGCGGCTTAGTCGTGAGATCGTGCTTTCCCCGCCGTCAAATCGCGCCGCGGCTTTTGTCGAGGAGGCCTCGCGCTGGATCCCTGAGGCGCTGCCGCCTGCCCCCGCGGTCGCCACGCCATCCTCTACCCGCATTCTGCTGATCGACGATAATGCCGATATGCGCGACTACGTGCAGCGCCTCCTCGCGCCGCACTACACCGTCGCCACGGCCACCGATGGCGAAGCCGGCCTCGCCGCCATCCGCGCGGAGCCGCCCGATCTCGTGCTGAGCGATGTGATGATGCCCCGGCTCGATGGCTTCGGCCTGCTCCGCGCCGTCCGCGCCGACCCCGCTCTCTCCGCCATCCCGGTGATTCTGCTTTCCGCCCGCGCAGGGGAGGAATCCCGCATCGAGGGCCTCGAGCAGCAGGCGGATGACTATCTCGTAAAACCCTTCACCGCCCGCGAGCTCCTCGCCCGCATCCACACCCATCTCGATCTTCTGCGCATCCGCCGCGAGAGCCAGTCTCGCGTGCTCGATAGCGAGCAGCGACTGCGCCTTGCCATCGAGGCCGGGCAGCTCGGCCTCTGGGAGATCGATCCCCAGACCGCCGCGGTGCAGCAGGATGCCCGCTCCCTCCAGATACTCGGTCGCCGCGAGTCCGCCCGGGATCTCGCCGAGGCCCTCGATGCCGTGCACCCCGAGGACACCGAGCGCGTGCGCTTCAAGCTCGCCCGCGCCCTGGATCCCGTGGGCGATGGCCGCTTCGAAGACGAGCACCGGATCCTCGTGCCCGGCACGCAGGAAGTCCGCTGGGTCCGTGCCGCCGGCTTGGCCACCTTCTCCGCCGGCCAGCCGCGTGCCTTCAGCGGCACGCTGCTCGATATCACCCAGCTCATGCGCGCCCGCGAGACGCTCGCCGAGCGCCAGGGCGAGCTCGAGCGCCTCGTCGAGGAGCGCACCGCCGAGTTGCGCGATACCGTGGCCGAGCTCGAGGGCTTCTCCTACAGCGTGTCGCACGACCTCCGTGCGCCGCTCCGCGCCATGCAAAGCTTCGCGCAGCTCCTCGCCGAGGACTACGCCACCGCGCTCGACGAGACGGGCCGCGACTATCTCAAGCGCATCGTCAATGCCTCTCACCGCATGGATCAGCTCATCCACGATGTGCTGGTCTATAGCCGTGTCGCGCGCACCGAGCTCGCGCTCGAGCCCGTGGACCTCGAGCGCGTCATTGATGGCGTCGTCGAGAGCCACCCCCAGCTCCAGGCCAATGCCGCCGATGTCACCATCGCGCGCCCGCTGCCCGCCGTGCTCGCCAACGAGGCCGCGCTTACGCAATGCCTCGCCAATCTCCTGAGCAACGCCGCCAAGTTCGTCGCTCCCGGCACGCGTCCCCGCATCGAGATCGATGCCGTCGAGGCGTCCGGTCGCATCCGGCTCCGGGTGCGCGATTACGGCATCGGCATCGCTCCCGAGTTTCATCAGAAGATCTTCGGTGTCTTCGAGCGGCTCAGCCGCGATTACGAGGGCACCGGCATCGGCCTCGCCGTCGTCCGCAAGGCCGCCGAGCGCATGGGCGGCAGCGTCTCCCTCCAATCCGAAGTCGGCGCCGGCAGCACCTTCACTCTTGAACTCGCCGCCAGCAAATAGCGCCGCCCTGCGTTCGAAAAATCCCGCCTTCGTGTAACTCCCCGTCCGTTGACACCCCGCGCGCCGGGCCGCAGGCTCGCCCGTGTCCTCTTCTGCTGCCTTTACATGAAAACTCGTATCGTCCTCCGCGCGCTTGCGCTGTTCTGCGCTCTGCCGCTTGCCGCTCACGCCGCGGAAGCCGCTCCGGTCGCCTGGCGTGCGCAATCGCTCCTCCAAGCCCTCGCCTACATGGTGCTCTTCGCCGCCGTCGGCATCATCGCTGCCATCGCCGGCTACAAGCTTTTCGATAAATGCACTCCCGGCGACCTCCACCGCGAGATCGTGGAGAATAAGAATATCGCTGCCGCGATCATTGCTGCCGCCGCCATTCTCGGCGTGAGCATCATTATCGCCGCGTCGATGCTGGGTTGATCCTCGACGTGAAACGCAGTCGCAGCGTCAAGCGGGTGCTGCTCGGCACCTTCAGCGCGGGCGCGCTCGCCGCCGCCACGCCGCGCATCGTCATCGATCGCTACTACACCAACGACATCCACATCCCGGGTGCCGGCTACTACCACGCGCCGTTTCAGAAGTTCTACGAACGGCCCTACAACGCCTACGACGCCTCTCGCCAGCAGTACTACTACGGCGGCGAGTGGCACGCCACGCCGCACCGCAGCATCGTCAATATCTCCAGTCCGTCCGCCGAGGAGGCCAACCGCGCCGAGCGCGCACGCACCGACCGGCCGCCGCATATCCCGTTTATTCCACTGCCCATTCCCACCGCCGCCGCCGCGGCTGCTGCCCAGCAGCCGTACAACCGGCCCGCCGTGGCTCCGTCCAATAACGCCAACGACCCTCAGCGCAGCGGCTTCGGCGGCACGTCCAACCGCCGCTCCACTCCATCCTGATGCGCCGTCATCGCTGCGCTCCGCGCGCCGCTTGGCGCACCAAGGTCGAGGAAATCGGCCTCACCTATCACTCCCACGAGCACGGCCCGTACTGGGATGAGTCCGCGTACTACGAGTTCACCGCCGCCGAGATCACCGTCCTCGAAAAGGCCGCGCACGAGCTCCACTACCGCTGCATCGATGCCGCCGAGGCCGTGATCGAAAACCAGCAGTGGTCGCGCCTTGGCATCCCGCCCGCCGCCGTGCCCGCCATTCTGAAATCCTGGGAACGCGACGACTTCAGCCTCTACGGCCGCTTCGATCTAGCGTTCGATGGCTCGGGCGCCCCCAAGCTCCTCGAGTACAACGCCGATACGCCCACCGCCCTCGTCGAGGCCGCCGTCGCGCAATGGTTCTGGCTCCAGGAAACGCAGCCCGACGCCGATCAATTCAACTCGCTCCATGAGCGCCTCATCGCGGCGTGGTGCCGCTGGCAGGGCGCCACGATCCACTTCGCCAGCGTGCGCGACAATGCCGAGGATGAGCAGACCGTGCTCTATCTGCGCGATACCTGCATGCAGGCCGGCGTGGCCACGCGCGCCGTCTTCATCGACGACATCGGGTGGGACGCCGCCAACCGCGCCTTCGTCGATCTGGACAACCAGCGCATCACCCACTGCTTCAAGCTCTACCCGTGGGAGTGGATGTGGCACGAGGACTTTGGCCAGCACCTCGTGCACGAGCCCACACAGTTCATCGAGCCCGCGTGGAAGATGCTCCTGAGCAACAAGGGGCTCCTGCCTGTGCTCTGGGAGCAGTTTCCCGATCATCCCAATCTCCTCCCCGCCTACGACACCGCCGCTCCCCTCGGCTCGCGCTACGTGCGCAAGCCCAAGCTCAGCCGCGAGGGCGCCAATGTCACCTGGGTCGATGGCGGCGTCGCCATCGAAGAGACCGGCGGCGACTACGGCGAGGAGGGCCACGTCTACCAGGCCGCGGTCGATCTCCCCGAGTTCGACGGCAATCGCGTCGTCTGCGGCGTGTGGATTGTCGATCACGAACCGGCCGGCCTCGGCCTGCGTGAGGACACGCGCCGCATCACCGGCAACCTGAGCCGCTTCGTCCCCCATTTTTTCCGCTGAGATGAGCCTCGCCAATCCCACCTCCCTCCGTGTCGGCCAGCGCGGCGCGTTCCAAGGCTGGCAGGTGACCATCACCGGCCGCGTCGTCCTCAGCGTCGAGATCGAGGGCGAAACGTACTACTGGAACGAATACATCCTCACCGGCGACAACGGAGCCCACGGCACGCTCGTCTACGAGGAGGGCGAGGACGGCCCCGAGTGGAAACTCTTCCGGATGTTTGAGCCCGCCGTGCCGCTCACCGCCCGCGAAGCCGCGCGGCTGCGCGTCGGCGACACCGTCAATCTCACTGGCACGCCCCTCGCCATCACGCTCGTCGACGAGTCGGTCGTGCGCCTCATCGAGGGCACGCCCCCCGAGGGCGTGGAGCGCGGCGACGTCGCGCACTATTTCAACGCCGATACCGGCCGCAGCATGCTCGTTGTGAGTTGGACTGGCGAAGAGATCGAGTTCTACGAGGGCCACGACCTGCCCGAGGACCTCGTGATGAAAAGCTTCGGCCTCACGCGCGCGCAGCCCGCGCGCAGCGCGCTGCCCGCCTCCAGCTCGAAGAAAAGCGGTGGCTGCTTTGCCGTGCTGCTACTCGGCTTCATCGGGTTGATCGCCGCTTTCGCCCTCTCCGCCTTCCGGGATAAGACGCCGAGCCACACGGGTTCATCGCCGGCCTCGGTTTCGTCGAAACAGCTGCGCTTCATGGCGCCTCTGCCGCTCGGCGCTTCCGGCACGCTGGAGCAGCGCAGCTTCACGGTCGCCGCGACCGCATCGCTCACCATCGGCCGCACCTCCGGTGCGACCGGCGACGCCGAGTACCTGCTCCGCACCGAAAGCGGCGAGACCGCTCTGCTTGTGCGCGGGCTGCTCGTGGGCCCGGTGAATCTTTGGCATCTCTTCACTCCGGTCGCTTCCGCGACCATCGCACCCGCACTCGATCCGTTCGCAGCGGCGGCGCTGACCACAAACTCGCGAGTCAATCTTGCCGAGCGTTCCTACCAAGTAGCCCAGATCCACCTCGCCAAAGTCGACGCCCAGCAAGGCGGCGACGCCGCCACGGCCACGTGGCCCCCGCTACAGTACGCCTGGCTCGCACGCGGCCACGAACAGGGTGAGTCCGAAGACTGGCTGCTCGCCCGCTGGACCGAGGCCGGCATCGCCTTCTATCGCGGCCACCGCATCCCCGACACCGAGGTGCGCGCCGCGTTCGCACCCTTGGAAAAATAACAGGAGCGCCCCGCCCCTCGCAGAGCGGGACGCCACGACAACACTATCAGAACTTCCACTCGATCCCGCCGAAGGCCCCAAAGCCCACCGCCGGATAGCCGTTTACTTCCTCATACTGCTCATCGAGGAGATTCTCCAACCGCGCCTTCACCGCGAGGCGATCGCTGACCTGCCAGCTCGCGTACATGCGAACCACGGTGAAGTCCTCGTGATCGCCCGCGCGGAAGGTGCGCGCATTCACATCCTCGCGCTGCGCCGAGAACGCCACCCCTGCCCCGACCAGCACCGTGCGCCCGAAGTCGTGCGAGGCATCGAGGCTGCCGCGATGGCGCGGGCGGCGCAGCAGGCGCGTGCCGGCCGTGAGATTGTCGGCCTCGAGGTACGTATAACTGGCGCGGATACGCGTGGCCGCGGTGATCGCCAACTGGCCGGCCACCTCCACTCCCTTGGTCTCGGCGCGCTGGATGTTGTACACGCTGCGAAAGTCGGGCGTGCTCGCGATCAAGTCCTTGTAGTCGGTCTCGAACCACGTGACGCCCACCGAGCCGCGGTTGGCCGGCAGATAGTAGTCCACGCCGGCATCCCAGCCGCGCGCACGCTCGGAGCGGAGGTTGGGATTGCCCTGATAGAAGGCGCTCTTGCCGTACAGGTCGAGGAAGCTCGGCGAGCGGAAGGCCGTGCCGTAGCTCGCCCGGAACTTCACCGCGCGCTGCGCCACCAGCCACGCCGCCGTCGCCCGGCCCGTGGTCGCCCGGCCGAAGGTATCGAAGTCGTCGCTGCGCAGGCCGCCGGTGAGAAACACATCCTCGACCGGCGAGAACTCATCCTGCGCGAAGAGCGCAAGGAGCGTCTGCTTCTCGTTGATGTCGCCAAAGCCCGTGTTGCGCGTGTGCGTCGCCTCGGCCGTCACGCCACCGGTAAGCTTGTGGCGCTCGATGCCGGTGAAGGTCGTCTGCGCATCGAGCACGCCGCGGCGATTCTTTACCACCGTGATGGCGGTCGCGGCGCCAGCGCGGGGACTCTCCGCGACGAAGCGGCGATCCTGCCCGCCCAGCACGGTGTGCGCCGTCCAGTGGGGCGCGAGCGTGAGCGTGGCAAAGGCAGTCGCGAGGAAGTTCGACTCCCGGGTCTCGTTGTCGGGATCGTTGGTGTAGCGGTCGCCCGGGTCGCCGTACACGCCGTGAAACCAGCGCGCCGTGCCACCGAGCGCGACGCGGTCGCTGACCTTGCGATCGAGCCGGAGCGTCACGTTCTGCGAGTCGAACTCATTGTTCGCGCGATCATTGTCCGTGTGCCCGCCTTGCGCGGAGAAGTTGAAGGCATTGGCCCCGCTCTCGCCCTGCGCCGCCACCGCGCCCTGCAGCGTGCCAAAGCTGCCGGCTTCCACCGACACGCGCCCACTCGCCGCACCTGCCCCGCGCTGCGCGCGGAGCGCCACCACGCCGCCCACCGCCTCGCCGCCGTAGAGCGTGCTCTGCGGCCCGTGCGCGATCTCGAGGCTGTCGCACGCGCTCACGCACGCGCCGCCGAGGAAGACCATGTAGTCGGTGCTGGGATCGTTGAGGCGGATGCCGTCGACCAGGAAGAG
This sequence comes from uncultured Opitutus sp., assembly GCA_964480585.1. Lineage (GTDB taxonomy): Bacteria > Verrucomicrobiota > Verrucomicrobiia > Opitutales > Opitutaceae > ER46. The sequence goes on from CAYZPV010000002.1 coordinate 232,882, forward strand.
GGTCTGGTTGGAATTGGAGCCGCGCAGGAAGAGCGACGTCGTCGCCCCCGCCCCGCCCGAGGCAAAAAGGGGCGTGCCCGAGGCCGAGCCAAGCGCCCCGGCCAGCGAGGTGACCTGGCGGCGGGCAAGCTCTTCAGCGGAGAAAAACTCCACCATCGACCCGACGGTGCGGGGATCGGCGGCGGTGCGCGTGCCCGTCGTCACGTAGGGCGCGAGCTGCGCGGGCGCAGTCGCCTGCGCGCGCGCGACGGCGCCGGCCGCGGCGGCGGAAATGGCAAGAGCCGTCCACTGCCGGAAGCAGCGGAGCGAAGAAGTGGTATGCATGGGAGTCTAGTCCTGAACGATCGCGCCAAGAGCAGACCCGCCCGTCACCGGTGCAGGAACCACTCTCACGCTTCATTTTTGCGATGAAGTTTTCGCACGGTGCCCGCGCAATCGGGCCCCGCGCATGAGATGCCACCGGCAGCAGATGTTCGGACTCCGCACATGGCGCGCCGGCAGTGCGCAAACTTCAAATTCCCAGGGTCCAAAATTCCAAACCGTCGCCGCGGCCGAGGGGCCGCCGCTCTTTTTTGGAACTTGGCATCTGGGATTTGGCGTTTGCACGCCTTCGGCGCGTGGTCCTCGCCCCTCGCCTTCACCGGCAGCCGAGGCTACCGATTGGCTTTAGCGCACTTATGGCGCGCTTTGGGGTCTGTGGTGCGTTACCGCAGCGCAACTGTGGCCGGTTTTCACGGCCTTCCCTGCTTGCCGGATCGAAAAAGAACAACTGACCACGCCGACCTCACCGCTGATGCTGGCTGTGAGCAAGGCCAATGTATGTAATAACGTATCAACAAATGCAGATTTGTGGATATGTTCACTTGCAAAGCCTCGCCGCGGACCTAGCCTTCTCCCTCTCATGAGTACGCCCGCTCCCTCCTCCTCCGCCGCCGCCCGCGGCGACGCATTTTGCCGGCTCTTTACGGAACGCATCGTGGTGCTCGACGGTGCGATGGGCTCGATGATCCAGACCTATAAGCTCGAGGAGGCCGATTTTCGCGGCGCTCGCTTCAAGGACCACCCGCACGACCTCAAGGGCAACAACGACCTGCTCTCCCTCACTCGACCCGATGTGATCGAAAAGATCCATGCCGACTACTATGCGGCGGGCTCCGATGTCGTGGAGACCAATACCTTTTCATCCACCTCGATCGGCATGGCGGACTATAAGTGCGAGCCGTTCGTGCGCGAGATCAATCTCGCCGCGGTCGCCTGCGCCCGGAGGGCTGCCGAAAAGGCCGAGGCCGCCGACGGCCGCCAGCGCTTCGTCGCCGGCGCCATCGGGCCCCTCAATCGCACGCTCTCGATGTCGCCTGACGTCAACCGGCCCGACTACCGGGCCGTCACGTGGGACCAGGTCGTGGCCTCCTACACGGAGCAGATCGAGGCGCTGCTCGATGGCGGCGTGGATGCGCTGCTGGTCGAGACGATTTTCGACACGCTCAACAGCAAGGCCGCACTCTTCGCCATCGAGGAAGTCTTCGACCGGCGCGGCCAGGAGGCGCGCATCCCAGTGATGATCAGCGTCACAATCACGGACGCCTCGGGCCGCACGCTGTCGGGCCAGACGATCAATGCCTTCTACAACAGCATCGCTCACGCCCGGCCTTTCTCGGTGGGTATCAACTGCGCTCTCGGCGGCGACGCGATGCGCCCCTATGTGGAGGAACTCTCGCGCATCGCCGAGTGCTACACCACCTGCTATCCCAACGCCGGCCTGCCCAATGCCTTTGGCGGCTACGACGAGACGCCCGAGGACATGGCGCGCGTGCTCGGCCAGTTCGCGGCCAACGGCTGGGTCAACATGGTCGGTGGCTGCTGCGGCTCCACGCCGCCGCACATTGCCGCCATCGCGCAGGCCGTGAAGGGCCGCGCGCCCCGCATGGTCCCGCAGGCCGCCCGCGCCCTGCGCCTCTCCGGACTCGAGCCCCTCGCCGTCGCCTGATCCCGCACAGCCCACGTTCGTCCCTTGAGCGGCACCTCTCTTCTTTGCGTGTCTTTCGCGCCTTTCGTGGGCTAACCTCCCTTTTTAGACCGTGTCTTCGACGTCATCTTCCGCTGCCTCCACGTTTCTCGTCATCGGCGAGCGCACCAATATCACCGGCTCGCCCAAGTTCTCCAAGGCGCTAAAGGCCGGTGACTGGGATGCCTGCCTCGCCATCGCGCGCCAGCAGGTCGAGAGCGGCGCGAACATCATCGACATCAATGTCGACGAGGCGCTCATCGACGGCGAGGCCACGATGGTGAAGTTCCTCAACCTCATCGCTGCCGAGCCCGAGATCTGCCGCGTGCCGATCATGATCGACTCCTCCAAGTGGACGGTGCTCGAGAAGGGTCTCCAGTGCCTGCAGGGCAAAGGCATCGTCAACTCCATCTCGCTGAAGGATGGCGAGCAGGAGTTTCTCCGCCGCGCCCGGCTGATCCGCCGCTACGGCGCGGCTGCCGTCGTGATGGCGTTCGACGAGCAGGGCCAGGCCGCCACGCGCGACGAGAAGGTGCGCATCTGCACACGTGCCTACAAGCTGCTCACCGAAAAGATCGGCTTTCCCGGCGAGGACATCATTTTCGATCCCAACATCCTCACCGTCGCGACGGGCATCGAGGAGCACAACAACTACGCCGTCGATTTCTTCGAGGCGGTGCGGATCATCAAGCAGACGCTCCCCTACGCCAAAGTGAGCGGCGGCGTCTCCAACGTATCCTTCTCCTTCCGCGGCAACAATCCCGTGCGCGAGGCGATGCACACGGCGTTCCTTTACCATGCGATCCGTGAAGGCATGGATATGGGCATCGTCAACGCCGGCATGCTCGGCGTCTACGAGGAGATACCCAAGGATCTGCTGGAGAAGGTGGAGGACGTGCTCCTCAACCGCCGGCCCGATGCCACCGAGCGGCTCGTGAAGTTTGCCGACGAGCTCAAGGCCGCCTCGGGCGGGGCCAGCAAAACGGAGGCCAAGGAAGATCTCGCCTGGCGCAACACCACCGTCGAGGAGCGCCTGAAGCACGCCCTGGTGAAGGGGATCGACGCCTTTGTCGACGCCGACACAGAGGAGGCCCGCCAGAAATATGCGCGGCCGCTCGAGATCATCGAGGGGCCGCTCATGGATGGCATGCGCGTCGTCGGCGATCTCTTCGGCGCGGGCAAGATGTTTCTTCCCCAGGTCGTAAAGTCTGCGCGCGTGATGAAGAAATCTGTCGCGTACCTCACACCCTTCATGGAGGAGGAGAAGAAGCGCGCGGCTGCCAGCGGCGCCTCCACGCGCGCCAATGGCCGCGTGATCATGGCGACCGTGAAAGGCGACGTGCACGATATCGGCAAGAACATCGTAGGCGTGGTCCTCGCGTGCAACAACTACGAGGTCACCGATCTAGGCGTGATGGTGCCGTGCGACAAGATCCTCGCCGCCGCGAAGGAAAAGCAGGCGGATGTGATCGGCCTCTCCGGCCTCATTACTCCGTCGCTCGACGAGATGGTGTCGGTGGCCCGCGAGATGACGCGGCAGAACTTCCAGGTGCCGCTCCTCATCGGCGGCGCGACGACGAGCGCGGCGCACACCGCGGTGAAGATCGCGCCCGAGTACGCCGCAGGCGTTGTCCACGTGCTCGATGCTTCGCGCGTGGTCAACGTCGTGAGCTCGCTCCTGTCCCCCACACAAAAGCCCGCATACATCGCCGAGATCGCAACGATGCAGGAGCGCCAGCGCACCGAATTTGGCAATCGCCAGAGCAAGCGCCCGCTGCTCGCGCTCGCAGAGGCACGCGCCCGCAAGCAGACCTTCGACTGGGCCCAGTTGGACATTCCGCGCCCGGAGTTTATCGGCACCAAAGTCTTCGATCCCGTGCCGCTCGAGCAGATCGTGCCATTCATCGACTGGGGCCCCTTCTTCAGCGCCTGGGAGCTGCATGGGCGGTACCCCGATATCCTCAAGGACGAGGTCGTCGGCGCCGAAGCAACCAAGCTCTTCAATGACGCGCAAAAGCTCCTCGCCCGTATCGTGGCCGAGAAGCGTTTTACCGCCAAGGCCGTGATCGGCTTCTGGCCGGCGAATGCCGTCGGCGACAGTATCGAAGTCTACGCGGATGAGCAGCGCTCTCGCATCATCACGCACTTCCACTGCCTGCGCCAGCAGCTCGAGAAGCCCTCAGGCCAGTTCAATCACTGTCTCGCCGATTTCGTCGCGCCGCGCGACTCGGGCCGCATCGACTACGTGGGTGGCTTCGCCGTCACGGCAGGGCATGGCGTGGAGGAAATGGCCCTCGAATTCAAAGCAGCGCACGACGACTACTCCGCCATCATGGCGCAGGCGCTTGGCGACCGCCTCGCCGAGGCACTGGCCGAGCTCCTGCACAAGTGGGAGCGCGACTACTGTAGCTTTGGCAAGGCAGAGACCCTCACCATGCAGGAGATCATCCGCGAAAAGTATCGCGGCATCCGGCCCGCGCCCGGCTATCCCGCCTGCCCCGATCACACGGAGAAACCTGGGCTCTTCGCCCTGCTCGATGCGACGACCGCCACGGGCATCAAGCTCACCGAGAGCAATGCGATGTATCCGGCGAGCAGCGTGAGCGGCCAATATTTCAATCATCCGGACTCGAAGTACTTCGCGGTCGGCAAGATCGGCCGCGACCAGGTGGAGGACTACGCCGCACGCAAAGGCATGTCGATACCCGAGGTGGAGCGCTGGCTGGGGCCGTATCTGGACTACAGGCCCGCGAGCTGAGCTTTGCAGCCGAGCAGGGCCGACTCCCGACTCGCCCCGTACCGGGCGAGCGGGGGGCGGGTCGGTCACTTTACGTCAAAGAGCCCCACGAAAGCCTTGGGCACGATGGCCGCCGTGCGGCAGTTGGTGGCGACGAGGATTTCGCGGGCGAAAGCGTTGACGTCGGCCAAGGTGAGCGCGTCCATCGCCCCGGCCTTGAGCTCGACGATCTCCTGCACCTCCTCCGGCCGCTCCTGTGCTCGCATGAGGACGCTGAGGAGGAAGGCGTTGTCGCGAAAAGCCTGCTTGATCTGGCTCTTGAGGATGCCGCGGGCGCCGATGAACTCGCCCTCCTGCACGCCCGCCTTGGCGAGGTCGGCGCCGATCTTTTCGAGAAGGGGGCCGACGCGCATGGTATCATTGGGCGCGCAGTCGACCTGCGCGCGCAACATGGAGAAGCTGGGAAAGCCGTCGTAAGGCTGGAACTCCGCCGAAGGCGAGTAAGCGAGGCCGAGATTCTCGCGTAGCTCGGTGCGCACGCGTATCTCAAGGATCTTGGCGAGCAACTCCAGCGCAGCCTGATCGCGGACCCGCAGCTCCTTCTTAAGCGGCCAGGCGCCGATCACGAGGCCCATGTTTTGCTCCCCGATAAACTCGATGCGCTTGAAGCCGGCCTCCGCGGTCATTTCGACCGGCTTTGGCGGCAGCTCGCTCGTCTTGCTCGCGGCGCGAGGCTTGAGCGAGCCAAGCGTGCTCGTCATGGTCGCCACGGCAGTTGCTTCCGGGATGTCGCCCACCAGCGTCACCTCCACGTAGCCGCGGGAAAGCGCAGGCTCCATCCAGCGCTTCACATCGAGGACGCTCATGGAGAGATAGTCCTTGGGCGAGCCCCACGTGAAACGCGCATCGCCCTTGAAAAGGTGGTCCGTAAGCGCACGCATGCCCTCGCCCATCCCCATCGTCTGCGACAGCCGGCCGACGACTGCCAGGAGTCGCTGCTCTCGATACACGTAGCTGTTGAACTGCGGGGCATGGAGGAAATCGGCCACAATGCCGAGAAACACCTCGAGCTGCTCAGCCGCCATGTTGCCGCGGAAAGTGAAAGCATCGCGGTCTCCGATATCGAAGGAGAAGGCCATCAGCCGATCCTCGATCAGCGAATTGAGCTGCTCAGGGCGATAATGCACCGCGCCGCCACCGAGGAGGATATTGAGGCCAAATTCCTTCAGGGCGGGTTTGTTGCCGGGCATGTCGAGCAATCCATTGCCCACCCGCACGGTCACCTGCACGAGACCGGGCTGTTGCTTGTTGGGGAGGAAGTTGAAGCGCACATTATTGCCAAAGCGCATCAGCTTGGCCCCCAGCGAGGGCAGCTCGCGTGTATCGACCACGGAGGTGGGCGCCGCGAGCTTGGGCAGGCGAAAAGGCGTGTCACGGTGCTGCCGCGGCATGACATGAGCGAGGCCATTGCGGCGGCCCTTGTTGACCTCGGCTACGACCTTGTCGCCCGTGAGCTCCATATCGACGCCGCCTGCGACGTAGAACGCCATCTCACCCGGACGCCAGAGCGTCCGAAAAACCTGCTGCGCCTCCTGCGGCGTGAAACGCTCCAGCCAGTCCCGCATCCAGGCAAACTTCGTCGCAAAGCCCGCATACACCGCGTGCTCGGTGATGGACTCGGTAAGCGCCTCGCAGAGCATCGCGGGATCGACCGTAGGGAGCTGATCGATCATGTGAGTGGCCAGCTTGAGCTTCCGCTTCCGGTGCTCGGCAAGGTCGGAGGGATCGAGCCCGCGCTCGAGCGTGAGGCGTACCATCTGATCGAGCGCCCTGGCCCCCTCGGCCCAGCTCTTGGCGCCAGTGCGCGTGGAAGCCAGCGCGACCCCATAGCCAAGAAGCTCCTCGTAGCCGGCCTCGCCGCCAAAGCCCTCATCCATCTGCGTGCGAAGGCGCTCGTCGAAGATGCCCATGACAAACTCCCGCTTCTGCCGCTCGATCTGCAGCTCGCGCGAATCCGCCTTGGGCGAGTACGGCGCCACCGAGGCGGCCTCGATCATCGCGCTGCCCACGCCCAGGCGCAAAACACCCGCGCGCAACGAGCGCGCATCGAGCCGCCCCTCTTCGCGCACCGGCACAGGCTCCGCCGGGCGCACCATGCTGGCGAAGGTGGACTTCACCATCGACTCCATCGTGGCCGGGTCGAAATCGCCCGCGCCCACGAGGATCATGAGGTCGGAGCGGTAGTTGCGCCGGTAAAACTCCAGAAACTGCTCGCGCGTGAAATTCGCGATGAGCGTCTCGCTGCCTCCGGGCCCGCGCTGGGGAAACTGCAGCCCGCGAAAGATCACCGGCAGGGAGGCCTCCTGCTTCTTACCGGAGATCGTGTTGCGATTGCGCAGCTCGGCCAGCACCACGCGCCGCTCCTGCTCGATCGCGCGGGGCTCAAACGTGACCCCATCGCCAAAGTCGCGAAAGAGCCGCAGCCCCTCATCGATCAACGCCGCGTCGTTTTCGCGAAAATCCAGCCGAAAGGCAGTAAAGTCGAAGGCCGTCACCGCATTCACATCGCTCCCGTACTCCACCCCGAGCCGCTGGAAGAGCGACACCATATCCTGGGCCTTGAAGTTCTTCGAACCGCCGAAGGCAAGGTGCTCGATGTAGTGGGCGATGCCCAGCTCGCTCGGCCGCTCATCGATCGAGCCCGCGAGCACGACGAGTTGCAGCGTCACCCGGCCGGGCACACCCTTGTGAGGCAGCAGCGCATAACGAAATCCATTCTCGAGCCGACCCCAGCGCACACTGGGATCTGGAGCGATCGCACGGGGCATCTCATGCGCCCACCTGCCGGAGCGCGGCCCCTGGATATCGGGTGCGCGGGCGGCAAAAAGGGACGTCGCAAAGCCCAGGACGGCGGCGAAGCAAAGGAGCGCGCGCATCATAGATACAAGAGTCCCCCACCGTGCGCCCCTCCCGCCAAAGTTCAACCTCTTCCGGTCGATCTCTCCTCTGAGCCTCGCGCCCGGCCTCTTGATCGGGCTCGCGCTCAAACCTCGGTAGACTCGATCACCTGCACGCCCCCACGCGTCCGCCCACCCCCTTCCCCTTCCGACTGGCAAAAGGGGATGAGCTGAGTCACTCGTTTATGCCTTATGACATTACGCTCGTTCTCTTTCCGCCACCTTGCCGCCGCGCTCGCGCTGGGCGCGTTGGGCACCGGCGCGGCCCGCGCCGACGAGGGCATGTGGCTGTACTCCGCCCCACCCCGCGCTCAGATCAAGGCCAAGTACGGCTTCGAGCTCACCGATGCGTGGCTTGCGCACCTGATGAAGTCCTCCGTGCGCTTCAATAGCGGCGGCTCCGGCTCCTTCGTCTCGGCCGATGGCCTCCTGATCACCAATCATCACGTCGCCTCCGACGACCTGCAGAAAATCTCCGACGAGAAGAATAACTACCTCAAGGACGGCTTCTGCGCGAAGACGCAGGAGGAGGAAAAGAAGCTCGTCGATCTCGAGATCAACGTCCTGCAGGCGATCGAAGACGTCACCGCCCGCGTCAATGCCGGTGTGCCCGCCGGCACGGCCGATGCCGCCGCCGCACGCCGCAAGGTCATCGCCGAGATCGAGAAGGAGTCGCGCGAAAAGACCGGTCTTCGCAGCGACGTCGTCACGCTCTATCAGGGTGGCGCGTACCACCTGTATCGCTTCAAGCGCTACACCGATATCCGCCTTGTCTGGGCGCCGGAGCAGCAGGCCGCGTTCTTCGGCGGCGATCCGGACAACTTCGAATTCCCGCGCTTCAACCTCGATGCCACCGTCTACCGCGCCTACGAGGACGGCAAACCCGCCAAGATCGAGAACTACCTGAAGTGGTCCGCCACCGGCACCAAGGAAGGCGATCTCACCTTCGTCTCCGGCCACCCCGGCAGCACCAACCGCCAATACACCGTCGCCGAGCTCACCGCGCTGCGCGATGTGCAGTATCCGTACGTCGTCTCGCGCATCAAGCGCCTCGAGGTGCTCCTCTCCGCCTGGGGCAATCGCAGCGAGGAAAACGCCCGCCGCGCCAAGGACGATCTCTTCAGCATCCAGAATGGCCGCAAGGTCTACGACGGCCGCCAGGCCGGCCTCTACTCGCCCGCCATCATGGGCGCAAAGGTCACGCAGGAAAAGGCCTTCAAGCAGCAGATCGGCGATCGCGCCTCGGCCAAGGATGTCCTCGCCGCGTATGACCGCATCGCCAACGCCGTGGCCGATCAATCCAAGATCTACCGCCGCTACCGCCTCCTCGAAGGCGGCCATGCTTTCATGAGCGATTCCTTCGGTATCGCCCGCACTCTCCTCCGCGCCGGCGACGAGCGCCCCAAGCCCAACGGCGAGCGTCTCAAGGAATTCGGCGATGCCCGCAAGGAGTCCTTCGAGCTGAATCTCTTCTCCGACAAGCCGATCTACGCTGATCTCGAGATCGTCTCACTCGCCGACTCGCTGACGCTCTTTGCCGAGATCCTCGGATTCGAGGATCCGCTCGTCCAACAGGTGCTCGCCGGCAAGTCGCCCAGCGACCGTGCCGCCGCGCTGATCAACGGCACCCAGGTGCGCGATGTCGCCACCCGCAAGAAGCTCTACGAAGGCGGCGCCGCCGCCGTGAAGGCCGCAAACGACCCGCTCATCGAACTCGCCCGCCTCATCGATGGCGAAGCCCGCGCGCTCCGCAAGCAGTGGGAAGCCGCCGAAGAGACCCGCCAGCAGGCCCACGCCGTGATCGAGAAGGCCCGCTTCGAAGTCGAGGGCCCCAATCGAGCCCCCGACGCTACCTTCACCCTCCGCCTGAGCTACGGCCCGGTGAAAGGCTACGAGGAAGCCGGCAAGCAAGTGCCCGCCTATACCACCCTCGCCGGCCTCTACGAACGCAGTGCCGAGCACAAGGCCAAGGAGCCCTTCGATCTGCCGAAACGGTGGATCGAAAAGAAATCCGCCCTCGATCTCACCGTGCCGTACAACTTTGTGCACACGCCCGACATCATCGGCGGCAATAGCGGCAGCCCCGTCGTCGACACCAAGGGCGAATTCGTCGGCATCATCTTCGACGGCAACATCCAGAGCCTTGTCGGCGACTTCGCCTACGAAGACGTGCAGGCCCGCGCCATCAGCGTCGACAGCCGCGCGATCATCGAGGCGCTGAAAAAAGTCTACAACGCCGACGCCCTCGTAGCCGAGCTGCTCGCTGGGAAGAAGTAAGGCCGCAGTGATCGTCGGCGCCGTAAAAAGGCGCGCCACCCATAAAGCCGCGACGCAAACCGTCGCGGCTTTTTCGTGGATGCGCCGGCAAGTGAGGCACCCGCCCTCCAAAACCGAGCCGCAAGACCACGCTTACACCGCCGGCTTCTTCGCCAGTCCCGCCGCGATCTCGGCCGCGAGCCCCGAGACGGCCTGGCTGAGCTGCCCGGCAAGCATGGCTTCGCTCTTTCCATCCCAACGCAACTCCGTTGGGCGATAGTCGCCAGTCGCGAGCACCTTGCCATCACGCGTGGTAAGATCCCATGCGGCACGGAAAACCACCGCTCCGTGCGCAGCACCCTCGCAAGCGAGGACTCGCACCGAAAGCGTCACGGCATCGGGGCCGACATGATCGCGGCGGGCGCCACCGGCGCTCACCGCCGTGGCCGCGCCACGCGCGAGCAGCTCCTCCCGGATCACCCGCGCGATGCCAAAGTCGAGCGATTCGCCCCAGCGGGCAAACTCGCGAAACTCGATCTCGTTGCCGCCACGGCGTACCACCATCGCGCGGCCGCGCAGGTAGCTCGCCAGCTCGATCGGCCGCAGATAGACCGTCGTCGCGACGCTGGCGGCCGATGCAGCCGGAACCTCCTGCGTCGAGAGCACGTAGAAGCGCGTCGGATCGGCCGCGGCCTCGGGAAGGATCGAGCAGCCGCTCCAGGCCAGGGCCGCGAGCGCGGCGGCGAGGCCGAGTGCGGCCCTCGCGGTCGTGATCTTGCAAGGAGTCTTCATTGCGGCCGCTTTCTGCCCGTGATGAGCGCGTTGGGATTGCGTTCGATAAAGTCCGCGAGCCGCTTCACCGAGTCGGCCGCCTCGCTCACATGATCGAGTGTCTCGATCAGCTCGTCGCCCACGCCGCTCTGCGCGGCGATGAACTGCTTGGCGGTCGCGGCCGTCTCGTTGAAGGCCTGCACCGCCTTGCGCGCCTCGGCCAGCGTGGCGCGGAGATCGGCGCCCGCGGGCTCGATCTGCGCATCGAGCTTCTGCATCGCGGCACGAAGGTCGGTGACCGCACCATTGATATTCTCGAAGGTGCGCTTGATATCCGCGCTGTTGGCGAGCGCCTCGAACTGCGCGCCGGTCTTTTTCCACTGATCGACGAGGCCCTTCACGTCAGCGGCATCGATCTGTTTGCGCGCGGTTTGCGCGAGCGCGGAGATATCCTTGGCGAGCGCGGCAAAGTCCACCTGCTGGATCTCGCCCAGCACATTGGCGATGCGTGTCTGGAGTTCGGAGATCGTCGAGGGCACCCACGGCACCACCACATGCGTCTCGCCGGGCACAGGCTCAGGGAGCTTCACGGTCGGGTCGGGCTCCTTGAAATCCAGCTCCACGAAAAGCAGGCCGGTAGCCAGGCCGAGCACACCGAGCTGGGCGCGGAGGCCGCGCTGCACGAGCTTGCGCATCTCCTCCTTGTTGGAGACGTCGATGAGCGCGCCGCTGGGGTCGCGCACCATGTCGCGATTGAGCTCGCAGACGACGGCGACGACCGAGCGGCTCTTGGCGGCATCGTAGCGGATGCCGAGGCTCACGACGCGGCCGACGCGCACGCCGCGCATCTTCACAGGGGAGCCCTGATCGAGGCCGCTCACCGACTCGTCGACATACACGACAAACCGCTCGGGCTTGTCGAAGAAGTGAAACCCGCCAAACGACAACAGCGCCAGCGTGGCCAGCGCGAAGGCGCCGATCACGAAGGCTCCAATGATTGCCGGGCTGATTTTCGATTTCATCGCGAGGATGCGCGGTTCCGTGACACACGGTGCCGGGCTTTGGTTTCAGCGCCAAGCGTATGATGACAAAATAATTTACGCATTTGTGCGCATAAGCTCCTACGTTTTCAGGAGATCGCCACGATGGAGAAATTCCTGCACCCGGGGATCGGAGCTGCTACTGGCGAGCACTTTGGGCGGGCCTTCGGCGATGATGCCCTTGGCCCCGCGATCGAGCATGATGGCGCGATCGCCGATGCCGAAGATCGAGGCGAGTTCGTGCGACACGATCACAATGGTGGTCCCAAACGTATCGCGCACGTGCTGCGTGAGCTCATCCATCTTGCGCGAGGTCACGGGATCGAGGCCCGCCGAGGGCTCGTCGAAAAACACGATCTCCGGGTCGAGCGCGAGCGCGCGGGCGAGGCCGGCGCGCTTCTTCATGCCGCCGCTGATCTCACTCGGATAATAGTCCTCGAAGCCACTCAGCCCCACCTGCGCGAGCTTGAGCGTGGCGACCTCCTCGATCTCGCGGCGCGAGAGCTTGGTATACTCTTCCAACGGCAAGGAGACGTTTTCACGCAGGGTGAGCGACGACCACAGGGCGCCGCTCTGGAAGAGCACGCCAAAGGTCTTGAGCATCGCCCGCCGCGCCGCGAGATCGGCGGCCACGAAGGACTGGCCGAAAAACCGCACGTCTCCCGCCAGCGCCGGATGCAGGCCCACCATGTGGCGCAGCAGCGTGCTCTTGCCGCAGCCTGAGCCGCCGATGACGAAGAAGATCTCGCCCTTCTGCACCGTGAAGGAGACATCCTCGAGCACGACCTTGCTCTCGTAGCCACAGCGCAAATGCTCGACTACGATGGCAGGGGCGGCGGGATCTCGTGGGGCGAGCGGCATACGTTACCAGCCCACCGCGTTGAAGAGCACCGCGAAGATCGCATCCGCGATGGTGATGAAAAGGATGGCCGTCACGACTGCCGAGGTGGCGGCGTGACCGACACCCGCCGCGCTGCGCTCGGCCTGCAACCCACGGAGGCAGCCGGCGAGGCCGATGATGAGGCCGAAGGTGCCGGCCTTGATGAGGCCCACCCATATATCCGTCGTCGTCACGACCGTAAGCATCTCCACCCAGTAGGCGGCAGGCGGGATATCGAGCAGCCCGGCTGAGACGACCATGCCGCCGATGATGCCGAGTGCATTGGAGTAAAGCGCAAGGAGCGGCATCATGAGCGCCAGCGCCAGTATCCGCGGCAGTACCAGAAACTGGACTGGCGCGATGCCGAGCGTCTCCAGCGCATCGATCTCCTCGTTGGCCTTCATGTTGCCCAAGGTAGCAGCAAATGCCGCGCCGGTGCGGCCCGAGAGGACGACGGCCGTCATCAGCGCGCCCATCTCGCGGAGCATGGCCTTGCCGATGAGATCGGCGACGTAGATATCCGCGCCAAACTGCCGGAGCAGCACCGCCGCCACATAGGCGAGCGTGACGCCCACCAGAAAACTGATGAGGCTCACGATTGGCAGCGCCATCGCGCCGCACTGCTGCATCTCGCGCAGGCAATCGCGCCAGCGAAACTTCGCCGGCAGCGACAGCGCCTGGCCCGCCGCGAGCACGCACTCACCGACGAAGTGCGAGATCTCCTTGAGCATCGCCAGCGTATCCGTCGTCGCATTACCGACATAGATCAGGAAATTCGGCGTGCGATCGAAGGGGACGCTCGTCTTCTCGGTCGAGTCGAGCTGGCCCGCCAGCATCTGGAGCTTGGGGGGAAGCGCCGCCAGATCGCAGTACCCGCCCGTGGCGCGGCACCACTTCTGCGCCTCGAATACGAACAGCGCCAGCGAGCAATCCCACGTGCCGAGCCCCGCATCCTTCAAAAGCACGCGCCCGGGATTTCTCCGCCCCAGGGTCTCGCGCCAGGTCGGGCGCGGCTCCGTGAGCTGCCAATCCCCGCCCAACGTCACCTCCAGCGCCGTGCCCTCTTCCCGGGCGACGGCACGAGCCGGCATGGCTTGGGTGCTCGCAGACATGCCCCTACTTCATTCGCGCCCGCGGATTTCGCCAAACCAAATCTCACGGCGCGCATTTTCCGCCAAATATTTGGGAACCTGCGACCTGCACAGTCTCTACGCAGAGGTGCGTAGGGGCTGCCGAGCGCTCCCTTGGCTCCGGGGGATTTGCTTTGGCGTTTGGCGATTTGCGGTCTGGTGTCTCCCCTTTCCCTCCGATGCTTCGCTTCTCCACGCTCCTCCTCGATCTCGATGGCACCCTCGTCGATGCCTTCACGACGATCCATCGCGCCTACTGCCATGTGCTGCCGAGCTTCGGCCTGCCTGCGCCTACGATGGACAAGGTGCGCCGCTCGGTCGGCGGAGGCCTGGAAAATGCCCTGCGCCACTTTCTGCCCGAGGAGCACATCGCCGAGGCCGTGCGTCGCCACGTGGCATATACCGACACGATCCTGCTCGAAGACGTCGCGGCCAATCCGGGCGCACTGGAGCTCCTCCGCTCCCAGCACACCAAGGGCGCGAAGCTCGCCGTCTTCACCAACAAGCGCGGCGACCACGCTCGCAAGATCTGCACGCACCTCGGCTTCGACCCCTATCTCAGCGGCATCTTCGGCGCCAAGGACACCCCTTGGGTGAAACCTCAGCGCGAGTTTGCCGAGCACGCCTTTCGCACTCTCGGGGTCTCCGCCGCCGGCACGATGCTGGTGGGCGACTCGCCCTTCGATGTGAAGGCCGCGCACAATGGCGGCTTCCCTTGCTGGTGCGTCACCACCGGCACGCACGACGCCGCGCAGCTCCACGCCGACCACGCCGACGAAGTTTTCCCGGATCTGATCGCCCTCCGCGCGAAGCTCGAGAGCTGAGCCAATCCCTTTGCACAGAATGGCAGCAAGGGAAACGAAGCGCTCCAAGTACGGAGCCTTCGCCTCCTTCGTTCTCTCCCGCCACTCCTGACCTAGCTCTCGTCGTTCACCTGCGCCTGCGTGCGCACATTCACCGCGCGCGCCCGGTCGACATCGAGGTTGAGCGCCCAGAGCGACATGTACACGTCGCGCAGGAAGGCCACCAGCGACGCGATGAGAAACATCACGCTCGCCACAAACACCACCACAAGCTCCAGCCCGAGGTCGCGCGCCACCGAGATATCCACGAAGATCGCCATCACGAGCAGGCACGAGAGCAGCATGCTCAGGCCGGCGCAGGTCACGGCGACGCGCACGAGCTTGGCGCGGCGCCACATGATCTTGAGCTGATTCTCGAGGTGTGAGCGCTCATCGCCCACGGCCTGCCGCATCTCCTTGGCGAGGGCACGCGTCCGGTCGACCACGCGCCCCATGCGATTGGTGAGCGTGATCATCAGGGCGCCGACGCCGGAAAGCAGGATCACGGGCGTGACGGCCAGCTGGATGACAGGCAGGAAGGAGACGGTGGAGGTCGCGTCCATCGCCTCTTGGCATCGCGCAACTTACGCCGGACGGCAACACCGGTTTGCATCGCGCGGGCAAAACCGCTTCACCCTTGGCTCCAAGTGCCTCCTTCGATCTCAAGTCCGCCCTCCGCCACGCTCACCGGCGTGCTCGAGCGCATCATCTTTCTCAACGAGGAGACGCACTATACGATCGCGGATTTCCGCCCCGATGTGCCCATCTCGGAACGCGCCGAAAACAAGCTCCGCCCCGATCTCGTCACCATCGTGGGCGCGCTGCCCGGCGTGGAGTGCGGCGAGACCCTGCACCTCTCGGGCGAGTGGACGCGGCACGCGCAGCATGGCTCCCAGTTCAAGATCGCGAGTTTCAAGAGCGAGCTGCCCGCCAGCGTGTATGGCATCCGCAAATACCTCGGCAGCGGCCTCGTGCCCGGCATCGGCAAGGTCTACGCCAACAAGATCGTCGACGCCTTTGGCACCGACACTTTCCGCGTCCTCAGCGAGGAGTCCGCCAAGCTCCGCGATGTCGAGGGCATCGGCAAGAAGCGCGCGACCGCGATCAAGGAGGCCTGGGATGCCAAGCGCACCGAGCGCGAGCTCTACATTTTTCTCCAGACGTACGGCGTCACGCCCAGCCAGTGCCTCAAGCTCGTGAAGCACTACGGCGGCGAGGCCAAGCAGATCCTCATGGCGCACCCCTACAAGGTCGCGCGCGAGATCGACGGCATCGGCTTCAAGACCGCCGACCGTATCGCGATCAACCTCGGCTTTGCCAACGATGCCGCACCGCGCCTCGACGCCGGCCTCATCTATGCGCTCGAGACGCTGCAGGAGGAGGGCCACACCGCCTTTCGCGAGGCCGAGCTGATCGAGCACACCGCACAACTGCTCGAGACCAACACCCAGCTCCTCGCCGCGCGCATCGCCGCCCTCGTCGAAAACAAATCGCTCGTCAGCCACGCTCCGGCCGGCGTCGCCAGTCCCCTGCCCGGCTCGGCCCATATCCAGCTCCCGCACAACGACCGCGCCGAGCAGAAGATCGCCGCCACGCTCTCCCGGCTCACGCGCGTGCCCAGCGGCCTCCCCGCGATCAAGATCGACGCTGCCGTGCAATGGGCGGAGCAGAAAGCAGGCTTCGCATTTCACGAACTCCAGCGTACGGGTGTGCGCCACGCGCTCGCGCACAAGGTCTCCATCCTCACCGGCGGGCCTGGGACGGGCAAGACCACGATCCTGCGCGCCCTCGTCGAAATCCTCAAGGCCAAGAAGGCCCGCGTGCATCTCGCCGCGCCGACTGGCCGCGCCGCGCAGCGTCTCTCGGAGACGACGGGCGGCTTTGCGACGACGATTCACCGGTTGCTAAAATTCGATCCGGCCGGCGGCGGCTTCACCGCCAATGAGCACACGCCGCTCGCGACGGATTTTCTCATCGTCGACGAGGCCTCGATGCTCGATACGCGCCTCGCCTCCGCGCTGCTCCAGGCCGTGCCTTCGCGTGCGCATGTGTTGCTTGTGGGCGACACCGACCAGTTGCCTAGCGTGGGCGCGGGCAATGTGCTCAAGGATCTCATCTCAGTCAGCTCTCAAGCCTCCACGCTCAGCTCGCAACTCCCCACCACCCGCCTCTCCGTCATCTACCGCCAGCAGGGCCAGAGCCAGATCGTCACGACGGCGCACGCCATCAATGCCGGCGAGGCCCAGCCTCCGCCGGTCATCCAGGAGGTCGCCGGAGCCCAGGTCTGGGCCGATCTCAACTTCATCGCGGCCCGCGATGCCGAGGACTGTGTGCGCAAGGTGATCGAGCTGTGCACGGACTTCATCCCGCGGATGCTCAAGTGGCCACACCCGGTTAACGACGTGCAGATCCTCGCCCCGATGCACAAGGGCGTCGCCGGCGTGGGCAATCTCAATGCCCAGCTCCAGGCCACGCTCAATGGCCACGAGCGCGGCCTGCGCGGCCCCGGGGGGGAGTACCGCCCGGGCGACAAGGTCATCCAGCTCCGCAACAACTACGACAAGAACCTCTTCAACGGGGATATCGGCACCGTCGTCGGCTTTTCCGCCGAGGCGGGCACCCTCGAGGCCGATTTCGACGGCGATCGCCACAGCTTCGACCGCGGCGAGTTAGGCGATCTCGCGCTCGCCTACGCCATCAGCATCCACAAGTCACAGGGCAGTGAGTACCCCGTGGTGATCGTGCCGCTCCTCAAGGCGCACTTCATGATGCTCCAGCGCAACCTGCTCTACACGGCTATCACGCGCGCCAAGAAAAAGGTGTTCATCGTCGGCGAAGCCGCTGCCTACTCGATGGCCGTGCGCAACAGTGAGGCAAAACTGCGGCTCACCCATCTCCGGGAAAAAATCGCAGTACTCTCCACGGCGAGCCAGGGGTAAGCGCGGCGTAGGGATTAAGCCCCAAACAAAGCAAATCGGTTGCGAGGATCGTGCAAATTGCACCCTGCGGCCCGTTGCTAGGGAAACTACTACCCAACTCAGCGTATTCTGGCTTGCGCAGCCCTCGGGCGGCAGAAGCCTCTGGCAAGCCGCCGGATGAGGCCTTCTCCCTACATTCGTATCACCACTTTCAGCCTCGTCTATGTGCTCGCACATATCGCGGCCGATAGGCTGGCGGCTTCGTTTGTGATCGAGGCCGGGATCTCCGTGTGGTACCCGCCGGCGGGTTTGGCGTTCGCTTTGCTGCTCATTCTTGGGCCGCGCTGGCTGCCCTTGGCCTTTGTCGGCAATCTCGCCGCGAGCCTCATCGTATATCCTCTGCCCACCGCGTGGAGCAATGTCGCGATGTCGGCACTCGTCTCGACGGCTTACGCCCTCGTCGCTGTCTTGATGCGGCGTTGGTTTGGCCGCCCCCCGCAGCTCACCACGATGCGGCGGGCCGTGGGTTTTGCCTTTGTGCTCCTGGTGGCCGCGCTGCCGGCCGCGTGGGCCGGCAGCGCGATCCTGGGGATGACAGGCGTCTCGGGCGGTGAGAATCTGGGGCAGTCGCTCTTCCGCTGGTGGCTGGGCGACACGGCGGGGATACTTTCTCTCCTGCCCGCGTTGCTCGCCTTTCTTCCTCCCGTGCTGGGCGATCGCACGGGCCCCAAGCCGCCCCGGCGGCGCTGGACTGCTGGAGACTGGCTCGAGGTCGCCGGCCAGGCCGCCGCGATCGTGGCCACCTTGGGGGCCCTTTACCTCGTACCCTCTCTGCGCGAGAGCCAGCTGCCGTATTTGAGCTTTGTGCCGCTCACGTGGATCGTGCTGCGCCACGGGCTGCCCGGCGCCGCCCTCGCGATCCTAGCCATCAACATCGGCACCATGTGCGTCCTCAATGCCTCGGGCGCACGCGAAGCGGTCCTTGTGCCTTTCCTGTTTTTCCAGTTCGCCACCGCGGCGATGGGCCTCGCTCTCGGCGCGATGGTCACGAGCCGGCAGCGCGCCGAGGTGGAGCGCAATCGCCTCCTCGAAATCCTCGAGGCCACCCCGGACTTCATCGGCATAGAGTCGCCGGAGGGCCGCGTGCTCTATGGCAATGCCGCCTTTCGCCGCCTCAATGAGGGGCGCGATGTCGCTGGTATGCCCGTAGATGCCTTCCACCCGGCTTGGGCGGCGCAAAAGATCCTGCAGGAGGCCATACCAGCCGCGTTGCAGCACGGCCGCTGGACTGGCGAACTCGCGATGCGCGACGCCAACGGTAAGGACATCCCCGTCTCTCAAGTGATCGTGCGGCACAGTGAGCACATCGACGGCACGCCCACGCTCTTTACCGTCGGGCGCGACATATCGGAGCAGAAGCGTGCCGAGGCCGAGCGCCTCGATAGTGAACGTCAGATGCTCGCGGGTCAGAAGCTGGAAAGCCTCGGCGTGCTCGCTGGCGGCATCGCGCACGATTTCAACAACATCTTCGCGGGTATCCTCGGCTACGCCAGCCTCGCTCGCATGGACCTGCCCGAGTCCTCTCCCGTCCAACACAGCCTCCAGGAAATCGAGTCCTCCACGCTCCGCGCGGCTGAGCTCTGTCAGCAGATGCTCGCGTATGCAGGCAAAGGACAGTTTGAGATGAGCGATGTCGATGTGAGCGCCCTCGTCCAGGCGACGGCCCATCTCCTGCAGGTCTCCATCCCCAAGAAGATCCAGCTTAAGCTCGAGCTCATGCCGCAGCTGCCTTCCGTCCGCGCCGATCCCAACCAACTCCGGCAGGTGCTGATGAATCTCGTGCTCAATGCCGGCGAGGCCGTGGGCGATCGTCGCGGCTCCATCCGCATCGTCAGCGGCGCGATGCGCGCCGATGCCTCTTGGCTGGCGACCAGCGTCGTCACGCCGCCCCCGCCTCCGGGCGATTACGTTTACCTCGAGGTCATCGACGATGGCCGCGGCATGTCGGCCGAGACGCGTGCCCGCATCTTCGAGCCTTTCTTCACCACCAAATTCACCGGTCACGGTCTCGGGCTCTCCGCCGTGCTCGGCATCGTGCGCAGCCATGGCGGCACGCTCCATGTTTACAGCGAGCTCGATCAAGGCGCACGCATCCGCATCGCCTTTCCCGCCCAGCAGGCAGCCCCCGTCGCCTCCCCGCCCACCCTTCGCGATCCGCAGGAGTGGCGCGGCCATGGGACGGTGCTCGTGGTGGATGATGAGGAGACCGTCCGCATCGTCACCGCGCGTGTGCTCGAACACAGCGGCTTTACCGTGGAGATGGCCACCAATGGCAGCGAGGGAGTCGAGCGCTTTGCCCTCGATCCCATGCGCTACCGCGCCGTGATCCTCGATATGCTCATGCCGGTGATGGATGGCGAGCAGGCGCTCGAGGAGCTCCGCCGCATTCGCGCCGATATCCCCGTGCTCCTCATGAGCGGCTACAGCGGGCGCGAGGGCATCGCTCGCGCCAGCGGCGCGCCCACGCTCTTCCTCGCCAAGCCCTTCCAGGTTACGACCTTGCTAGGTGCCTTGCGCGATCTGCTGGAGCCTGGACAGTAGGGCTAGGCCGAGGGGAAACGGAGCCGCCGCACTGCGGTCCATGGTCCGATGCACGGCAAACCCTCCGTCCATCTCGGGCAGCATCCTTCCTGGTTTACCCGCTTCGCCCGCGCGACCGCGCACCACGCGGGCAAGCCCGCCACGTTTGCGGTCGCCGCGGGCCTCATCGTCGCTTGGGCAATCGCGGGACCCTTCTTCGATTTCAGCAACACCTGGCAGCTCATGATCAACACCGGCACCACCATCGTCACCGTGCTTATGGTGTTCCTGATCCAGAACACTCAGAATCGCGATTCGCAGGCCATTCATCTGAAACTGGATGAGCTCATCCGCGCCAAGCAGGGTGCGCGCAACGCCCTGCTCGACCTCGACGACCTCTCCGACGAAGAGCTCGATCGGCTGCGCCGCAATTTTGCTCGTCTGGCTCACCGCGCTCGCCATCAGGCCCCCAAAACTCCTCCCCCCATCGAGCAACTGGAAGAAAAAGCGTAGCGCCCCTGTCGCGCCCGCCATTCACCGCAAACGGCTTGGCGCGCTCCTCTTCCCGCGCCATAGTCCGCGCAACCCGTGACTTTTCCCATGATTCGCCTTCTCCGTTTCGCGCTCGCCGGCCTCGCCTCGCTTGCCCTTCTTTCCGCCGCCGAGACTGCCCGCCCCTTGGACGCCAAGGCCTTCACGCTCACTAAGACCGTCAATGGCATCGCCCATTATACGCTCCCGAGCAACGGCCTCGAGGTACTGCTCCTGCCCGATCGCTCCGCGCCCGTCGTCACTTTCATGGTCACGTATCGGGTGGGTTCGCGCAACGAGGTCACCGGCACCACGGGCGCGACTCATCTGCTCGAGCACCTGATGTTCAAGGGCTCCAAGAATTTTCACCCAGGCATCGGCAAGGGTTTCGACACCCTCATGGACAAGGTCGGCGGCATCAACAACGCCACTACCTGGCTCGACCGCACCAACTACTACGAAAATCTCCCCAGCAATCACCTCGAACTCGCTGTGCAGCTCGAGGCCGATCGGATGCGCAACCTGCTGCTGCTCGAGAGCGATCGCCAGCCCGAGATGACGGTCGTGCGCAACGAGTTCGAACGCGGCGAAAACGATCCTCTCGAGGCTCTCGATAAAGAGGTCACCGCCGCAGCCTTCATCGCCCATCCCTACCATCACTCCACCATCGGCTGGCGCTCCGATATCGAGAAGGTCTCCATCGAAAAACTCCGCGAGTTCTACGATACCTTCTACTGGCCCAATAACGCCACCGTCACCGTCATCGGCGATTTCACCGCCGACAACGCGCTCGATCTCATCGGCAAGTACTTCGGCCCCATCGGCAAGTCCCCCCACCCCATCCCCCAGGTCTACACGAAAGAGCCCGCGCAGACCGGCCCGCGTCGCGTGATCGTCAAGCGCCCCGGCGAGGTCGGCGTCGTTCAGCTAGCTTACAAGGTGCCGCACGCGCGCCACGCCGACCACCCGGCCCTCGAGGTGCTTGCCGCCGTGCTCAGCGATGGCAAGACCAGCCGGTTGTACCGCGCCATGATCGACGCCAATCTCGCGATCAACGCCGATGCCATGAAGGGCTTCTTTCACGACAACACGCTCTTCACCCTCAATGCCCTGCTAGCGCCCGGCACCACGCATGAGCAGGCCGAAAAGGCCCTCGTCACCGAGGTGGAAAAGGTGAAGAAAGACGGTGTCTCCCCTGAGGAAGTCAGCCGCGGCATCAACAAGCTCCTCGCCCGCATTGCCTACATGCGCGATGGGTCTTTCGCCATGGCCGGCCAGATCAATGAGTGCATCGCCGTCGGCGACTGGACGCTCTACTTCACCCTCATCGACGCCCTCAGGAAAGTGACGCCCTCAGATCTCCAGCGCGTCGCTCAGGCTTATCTTCTCGAAGATCAAAGCACCACCGGCTGGTTCATCCCCCAGGCGGAGCCGCCAGAGCCCAAGCCGCGGCTCGGTCTCACCAATTCCACCGGCGATCATGGCCACCACGCGCTCGCCGCCGCCACCCCGGGCTCGGCCCGAGGCCCGTATTTCTATCGCGATCCATCCTCTGAGAAACTCCCTCCGGGTGCCACCGCTCGCCTGCAAAGCCAGGGCCCCGCAGCCACCGAAGGAGGCTCCGCCAGCGGCGGCGCGCTCATCGCGCCCAACGTAAAACGCCGCACGATCGCCGGGCTCGATGTGCTCACGCTGAAGACGTCCATCAAGGAGGTCGTCACCATCCGCGGCGTCCTCGGCGCGGGTGATATCTTCAATCCGGCGGATAACTCTGCCATCGCCGATCTTACCTCCGGGATGCTCGATAAGGGCACCGTCAAGCACGACAAGTTCGCCCTCGCTGCGCTCCTCGAGCAGGCGGGCGCTACGATTTCCTTCGGCACCGGCACGCACACGCTCAATTTCCAGGCCAAGTGCCTCCGGAAGGATCTCCCGCTCGTCCTCGGCCTCATCGCGGAGCAGCTTCGCACGCCGCGCTTCGATGCCAGCGAATTCGACAAGCTCAAGAAACAGTTCGTCGGCCGCTTCAAGCGCTCGCTGGAAGACACCGATTTCCGTGCCGAGCGCGCGTTCGAGGCCGCCATCTTCCCGGCCAGCCACCCCAATCGTCCGCCCGCCAATGAGAAGTACCTCGCCGATGTCGAGTCCGCCACGCTCGATCAGGTGAAGTCCTTTCACGCCGCCCACTACGGGCCCGCTGTCGCCTGCCTCGTCCTCGTCGGCGATGTCGACGATGGCGCCATCGATCAGACGCTCACCGCAAGCTTCGGCGGCTGGACTGGCGGCAAGCCCTATCCGGCCGCAAAGCCTGCTGCTCCCCTCGCCGCCGGCCGCACCGAAAAGGTGCTGATGCCCGGCAAGACCAGCGTCTCCGTGATGATCGGCCAGCCCTCCACCCTCCGCTATGCCGACAAGGATTACCTCTCGCTCCACATGTCGACCTCCGTGCTCGGCAGCGGCTTCTTCTCCGCGCGCCTCCTCGATATCATCCGCAATCGCGAGGGCCTCACCTACGGCATCGGCTCCCGGCTCAACGCTGACACGTATGCCGACGGCTCTTGGTACATCAGCGGCACCTTCGCTCCCGACCTCCTCGCCAAGGGCATGGCCTCGACCCAGCGTGAGCTCCGCCGCTTCTACGAGCAGGGCCTGACTGCCGAGGAACTCGCGACCTTCAAGGTCACGCTCACCGGCTCCTACAAAGTCGCCCTCTCCACCACCAGCGGGCTGGCCTCTACCCTAATGAATGCGGTTCAGCGCGGCTACGGCCCCGAGTGGGTCGACGAATTCCCCCGCCGGATCGAAGCCCTCACGCTCCGAGAGGTGAATGGCTCGATTAAAAAATTCCTGAATCCAGACAAGATGGTCACCGTTCTCGCAGGTACTTTGCCGGAAGCGAAGTAAGGGAAAGCCGTAATCTTTTGACGCGCACCCGCCTCCGGCCCAAAGGTCGGAGGCAGTTGCGATGAACGTAGACTGGGCCCCGCTCAAAAACGCCTTCGAGCCGATCTGGAAACAGTTCAAGACACTGTTTGCGGAGCACCATTTTCTCACGATCCTCTGCGCCTTCTTCGCGGTGCTGATGGTCATCAGCTTTTATAAGTTCCTCCGCAGCATCAGCCCTGCCCTCGTCGGCTTCGTCCTTCTCCTCATCGTCGCGATCCTGATTCTTCACTGGACTCAGACTCGCACCGAGCCGGCGTTCATGAAGCCGTTCATCGACTTTCTGGCTCCCTTCTTCCCCAGCGCCACCCCCGCGCCCATAACCCCGAAGGCATAGTACCCGCTCCGCCGTGCGAGGCACGCCCATCTCCCCGGTGCGACGAGAGCGAGTGCCCCCGATCGCGCCGCGGCAGCCCCTGCCCTATCGCTCAAAGTGCATCGCACCCCAGTACCCCATCCCCGCCATGGCGGTTTGCCGCCACGCCAGGGCGCGCAGTTCAGCCGCGATGAAACGATTCATATAGCCGTGCCCCACGAGCGCCACCGCACCCAGGGACTCCCCGCCCATTACTAGCGTCGCCGCCACTCGCCGCGCCCGCCCTCGCACCTCCTTCGGACTCTCCGCCGCTCTCGCTCCTAGAAACCACGCGCTCCGAGCCAGCACGAGCAGCGTCGTCGGTCGCACGCGTAGCGGGCACCACACGCGTTTCGGCAACGGAGCCTCCCGCGCCTCGTCGCAGATCTCGACCGCCATCGCCTCCGCCAGCAACGCCGCCGAGCTGCTCGCTCGAGGCGTCGGGCTGGAAAACAACCGCACCCCGCATACTGCCGCCCGCAGCCTCTCCGGTGGCGGCAGCGCCGCGTCGACGCTCGCGCCCTCATAGCTGCGCAACCAGTCGCCCAGCTCGTCGCCCCGCCGCCTCGTGGAGAAATCCGCGAGAGGCCGCCCATGCCGGATCAGGGTGATCGTCATCGTTCCACGGCACCCCGCCGCGCCGTCACCGCGCAATCCTGAAAATCGCCTGCTTATTTTCGTCTTTACTTAATTAAGTTACTACTTAAATAATTACTCCCATGCAAAGCCTCTCCGCCCTCGCCGACCCCACCCGTCGCCGTATCGTCGAGCTGCTGGCGGTGCGAGATCGCACCGCCGGCGATATCGTGGGCGAGTTCAGCCTCTCCGCGCCCGCTATCTCGCAGCACCTGAAAGTACTGCGCGATGCCGGCCTCGTCGCCGTCCGCGCCGAGGGCCAGCGGCGTATCCACTCCATCGACCCCGCCGGCTTCGACGAACTCGAAGCCTGGCTGGCCCGCACCCGCCGCTTCTGGTCGCACCGCCTCGATGCCCTCGAGCGCGAGCTGCGCGCCGAAGTCGCTCCCAATACCACCACCCGCAAAATCAAGAAATCATGAGCACCCGCCCTCCCGTCACCGTTCGCATCGTCCGCCGCTTCACCGCTTCCGCGGAGCGTGTTTTCGATGCCTGGCTCGACCCTGTCCGCGCCGCCAAGTGGCTCTTCGCCACCGACGGCGGCAAGATGGTAAAAGCCGAGATCGACCCTCGCGTTGGCGGCAAATGGACCTTCACCGAGCAGCGCGGCGACCAGCTCGCCGAGCACACCGGCCAATATCTCGTGATCGAGCGCCCGCGCCGCCTCGTCTTCACCTTTGGCGTCCCGGCAGCCTCGCCGGACTTCGACCGCGTCGAGGTGGAGATCGCTCCGATCGGCCGCGGCTGTGAGCTCGTGCTCACGCACACCATGAAGCCGGAGTGGGCCGAATACCGTGATCGCACCGAGGGCGGCTGGACACACCTCGTCGAGGGTCTCGCCACGTCACTCGGCGATAAGCCCTTCAACGCCTTCCCCGGCCAGCGTACCGCCCCCGGCGAGATTCGCCTGGAGCGGCTGCTCCCTGGCCCCATCGAGCGCGTGTGGGCCTACCTCACCGAGCCCGAGAAGCGCGCCCGCTGGCTCGCCTCCGGTCCCATGGAACTCAGCGTCGGCGGCAAGGTCGGCCTCTTCTTCAAGCACTCCGAGCTCCCTGGCAGCGGCGCCGATGCTCCACCCGCCAAATATGCCATGATGACAGACGGCGCTCACCAGCCCTGCGTGATCACCCGCTGCGAGCCCCCGCGCACCCTCGCCTACACGTGGGGCGACGACGGCTCCGAAGTCACCTTCGAGCTCATCCCGCTCGGAAAACAAATCCGCCTCACCGTCATCCATCGCCGGCTGCCCGACGGCGACGCGATGCTCAGCACCGCCTCCGGCTGGCACGCGCACCTCGACCTCCTCATCGCCGAGCTGAGCAGCACACCCCATCCTTCCTTCTGGCCAAATCACACCGCACTGGAAGCGCTGTACGCTCGCGAACTGGCCACTGTGCCCTAGACCCCGCCCCTCGGCGCGCGGTGGCGGCAGTCGCGCGCATCACCCGGGGGCTGGCCCTCACTCGATCCGCCCGGCCAGTCGTTCGCGGTACTTCTTCACGGCGGTGCGCGGCACGATCAGTTTCCATTCGTCGCCTGCGCGGCCGAGGTGGAGGGCGTGCGTGGTGCGTTTGTTCTCGCTCGTCACGAGGGCGGCGACCACACGGGCTATCTCGCCTTCAAAGGGATGGGTGCCCGGCTTCAGCACCTCCGTGTTAAACACTTGGGCCGAGCCGAGCGGAATATCCTTCAAGGTCAGCGCCGCTATCAAGCGCTCCGGCGAGCCGTACTGGCTGCGCGCCGCCTCCGGCAAGTCTGCCCACAATCCCGCCAGCTCGGTTTGCGCTGAGGGCTCAATCACCAAGCCGTGCGCCAGTGCATCCACCTCGCCCGACGCCGCCGCCCACAGCGCGGTCTCAAAGGCCGCGATCGGCGTTGCGCGCCCCACGTCCCTCCATTCCGCCGCCTTCGTAAGCGCGGTATCGGAAAAGGTGCCTCGCTTGCCTCCCGTTCTCGTCTGCGGCGGCGGTGCCGTCGTCACGGAAACCGCCTTGAGGCTCTCGAGCTCCGCTCGCAAACGACGGGTGGCTTCGCGATCGTTTCGCAACCGCGCAAGTTCGTCGGGCCCCGGCTGCGCTGCGGCCTGCTTTGTCAGTTCGGCGCCAAGCTGCTCGCGCTCCCTCTTCGTGGTCGAAGCCTGATTCAACTCGGCTCGTAGCACGCCGGCTTCGCGTCGCGCCTGCCATAGCCCGACTGTGACAATCGCCAGGAGCGCGAAAGGCACGGCACCGCGGAGCAGAATCGATGGGGTCGTCATGCGCTCAGAACCACGGTTCCACCTTTGCCACCTCTTTGTTCATGGTAAAAACAATGGGCATCTGGATGCGCACAGTCACTTTCGCTCCATCCTTCTCGCCTGGCTGGAATTGCCAGCGACTCACCCCCTCCACCGCTGCTGTAGCGATATCGGGATGCGTCGCGCGCAGCGCCTTCGCGTCGAGCACGTTTCCTTCCGTATCGATGGCAAACTCCACCATGGCCTCATGCCGCTCTCCCGAATTTCGCAGAGCCTGCGGATAGGCCGGCACCGGCTGCCGCTTCGGCACGGGCTGCCGGTCCACCTGCCCGAGCGAATACACTGTCGCCCCGGAGTTCGAGAGCGCGGTGCCTGCCTTCGCCGCTTTCGCCGCCTCGCTCCGTGCCACGCGCTGCTGCTGTAGCCTCGCCACGTCGTCGCGCAATCGCGCCAGCTCCGCATCGTCACGCCGCAAGTCCGCCACCTCCGCGGTGAGCGCAGCCTGCCTCGCCCGCTCGTCCTCGAGCTTGGCCATTGCCGGTGTCGCAGCCTGCAGGGCTGCGATCTGACGGCGCACCTCCGCATTGTCCTGCATCTGCCACCAATATCCGGCACCGCCCACCGCCGCGATGGCAGCCGCCACCCCGATCTGCAATTTTGCACCCATAAGTCCCAGCCAGGTGAGCGTCACACTCGCCGTCGTCCCACCCGCCAGGGCGCCCGTCGTCACCGCGCCCGCGAGGCCCGCCGGCGCCGCCATCGCAGCATTCCCCGCGAGCGCCACGCCCAGCGCCACCGCCGTCGAGCCGATGCCTCGACGCTCGAGCCGCGTGTGCAGTTTCTCCAGCGCCCGCTCCACGCGCATGCGTGCGGTATTTTCCGTGAGGTGTAGCCGCGCGCCGATCTCAGCAAACGACCTCCCTTCGAAAAACCGCAGCACCACCGCCTCGCGGTCCAGCTCGCCGAGTGCGTCGATCGCTTCGTCGAGCACGGGCCTCAACCGCTCCCACTCCACCGCCGCGTCGTCATTGGCTTTCATGGCAAAAGCGATGCCTTCTCGCGCCCGGCGGCGCTGCTCGCCGCGCACGGCTTTGGCCGCCGCGAAGCGCGTGCTCGTATGGAGCCACCCGCCCAGCACCGCGCGCCCTACGAGCCCGCCCGCGCGTCGCGCGAGGTCGCAGAAGACAAGCTGCGTCACATCCTTCGCCAGGTGCGCGTCGCCCGCCAGCCGGCGCAGCGCGCAGCCATAGACGAGATCGAGATGCCGCCGCACGAGCTCGCCAAACGCCGCCTCGTCCCGCTGCGCCGCCCAGCGCCGCAGCAGCTCGGAATCGTCTGGCTCGTCACTCATGCCCATAGGCGCCCGCCCATCGATGGCATCGCACATCAAAAATCCGATGGCCGCATCGGCACAACCTCGCCCGACGCCGTAAACGTGAATTGCACGTCCCTCGAGTCCGTACTCGGCCCGAGCCTAGTTACATGCCAGTAGCGCCCCGCCGGCCCGCCCTCTTTCGGCGTCATCCTCTGCCTCTGCGCGGGCTCGAATCGCCATAGGCTCAACGCGCTCTCCACCGCCGCGCGAAACTCCTCCGCCAACGGCCCGTGCGTCGTGAGCGCCAGCGGGCTATGCCTCATTTCCGCCACGCGGCCCCTTTCGTCGATCACGATCCTCACGCCTACCGTCATTGGCACATTCTGCCGCCCTCGTGCCCCTGCCGGATAGATCGGCTGCGCCAGCGGCTCGATCGGCTCGGCGGGTTGCACGAGCTCCACCGGCGGCTGATTCTCGGTAGGCCACACCGGTTTGGCATGTACCTCCCCCGCCATGGGCGTCACAAAGCGATGGGTGCTCGTGCTCACGGCCGGCCGCTCGAGGCGCGCTTGCTGGCAACCTCCCCACCAGGGCCCGGCGGCGCAGCAAACGATCACCCGGCAAAGCTCCGAAACGTGGCGGCGGCGTGGGCTCATGTTCTCCCGTTATAGCGCCCGCTCACCCGCAAAATCGCACGCGCGCTCCGCTAGTGCCCTCCCGCCGATAGCGCCTCGATGCGTCGGCGGTTGCGCTCCACCTTCGCGCGCACTTCGGCGAGCGTCTCCCGCCGCTGCGTCAGCATGCGGTCGAACTTCCAGGTATCCTTCATTCCCCGCGTGAGCTGCTCGTCGTGGTTGGCCGCCGTCACCAGCTTGTCCGACTCCTGGATCATCGCCCGCAGCAGCGCCCGGTTGGCCGCGGCATAGCCGTCGACGATCACCTGCCGGAGCGTGCGCCCATCGAGCTGCCGGCAGATCGGGTGATGCTTGTTGTCCATCATCCGGGGATCATCGAGCGCCATCTTGCTGGGCGATTCCGCCACGATCCAGTTCAACGCCTCGTTGAATTCCTCCGCCACCGCCTGCGGCTGCCGTAGCAGCGTTTGCTGGTGCCACGCAAAAAACTCCTCCGGCGTCTCCGCCTGCACCTTGAGGCCGAGCGGATCGCGCGCGCAGCCCGCCAGCGCCAGCAGAGCGAGTATCCATACTCTCATTACGACCGCCTTCATCGCGCCTCACGCTTGCCAGTCACTCCCTCGAAACCAATCTCAATCTCGCTGCCGCCCGCCCCGTGCGGGGCGGTGCCGCAGCACCCACGTGTGCTCCCCGCCCTCGCGGGCAGCACCGTGCTGCGCCGCCCGTCTCACTCCCCGCGCAGGATGCCTGCCGCCTGGCGCGCCAGCTCGATGAACTCGCTGCGATAGCCGCCCGGGTCGTCCGCCGGGCTCGCCGCCGCCGCGCTCGCCCACGAGATCACGTCGCTCATGGTCGCGGTGCCGCGGTGATTGGAGTTGCGGAGGATCATCCCAAACTGCGCGACTGCCGCCGCAAAGCGGAAATCCGCGCTCGCCTGGTGAAATGCGCCCCCTCGATCCGTGAGGGCAAATTCCTGCAGGCGCGGGATGCCGATCGTCGTCTCCGGCTTCTTGTACCGCACCCTCACGGTGAGGAGTTCGCGGCTCATCGGGTCGTCTCCGCTGCTCGGCATCGCCAGGCGGGAGCTGTACGCGTCGTCGGCGAGATAGCGCACGTACTTGAGATCGCCCGCCCGCGAGGGATCGCCCTCCACCGGTTTCTCCGCCCCGACCGGCACGACCTCGAAGAGGGCCGTCAGCGTATGCCCCGCCCCGATCTCCCCGGCGTCGACCGCATCGGTGTCGAAATCCTCGCGCCGCAGCATCCGGTTTTCATACCCGATCAGGCGGTAGCTGGAAACTTTGAGCGGGTTGAATTCGACTTGGATCTTCACATCGCGCGCGATCGTCACGAGCGCGCTGCTCACCTGCTCCACGAGCAGTTTCTGCGCCTCGCGGCGCGAGTCCACATAGCCGAAGCTGCCCTGCCCGTGATGCGCGATGCGCTCCAGCGTCGCGTCGCGATAGTTGCCCATGCCAAAGCCGAGCACCGTGAGATACAGCCCGCGCCGCGCATGCTCATCGACCACCTCGAGCAACGCCGTCTCGCTCGCGGGGCCCACCGCAAAGTCGCCGTCCGTGCACAGGATCACGCGATTGATGCCGTCGGGCCGGAATGCGTTTTGCGCGATCGCGTACGCATCGCGGATGCCGGTGGCGCCATTGGCGATGCCGCTCGGCGTCAGCCCGTCGATCGCCGCGAGGATCTCGCGCGTGCGGGATACCGCCGTCGACGAGAGCGCCACGCCGCTGTTGCCCGCGTAGGTCACGATCGCCACCCGGTCATCGGCGCGCAGCTTCCCGATGAGCAGCCGCAGCGCGTCCTTCACCAGCGGCAGCTTGTTTGGCTCGTTCATCGAGTTCGAGACATCGACGAGAAACACCAGATTCGCGGGCGCTCGCTCCGTCGTCGTCACCTCGCGGGCGCGCAAGCCCACCCGCACCAGCCGGTGCTGCGGCGCCCACGGAGCCTCCGCCACTTCCAGCGCTGCGGCAAAGGGCGGCGCGCCATCCTCCCCGCTCAGCTTCTCGAGAAAGGAGAGATTCCGCGCCGGCTTGGGCGCCGGATACGAGTAGGGGAAGTAGTTGATCAGCTCCTCGATGCGCACGCCGTCGCGCGCCGGGAGTTCCCGGCGGCCCAACGATTTCCTCAGCGCCGCATAGGACACCGTATCCACATCGGCCGAAAACGTCGAAACCGGGTGAAACAGCGCGCGCTGAAACGCATTGTCGCGCACCACCGCTAGCTCCTCCTCGCTGCGCCCGAAGCGCGCTCCGGGCGGCGGCCGCGGCAGGTTGTTGTGCCGCTCGATCTCCAGCTCCGCCAAGGCCACCCGGCGGCGCACATTCGCCAGCGACGCCGCAAACGCCCGATCCCGCTGCGCCGACACTTCAAACGCGCTCAGCCGCACGATCTCCGAATTTGCCGCCGGCACCGCCGAGTAGTCCGTCGCTGCCAGCGGCTCCGTGCCGGTGATCGGCGCGGCAAAGGTCCGCGCCGCATCCGGGAAGAGGTCCACCGGCCCGCTCGCCGTGAAGCGCGGCTCCGCCGCCGCGTCCTGGCGCGGCTTGGTCTCGCTCGCGGCCACCGCCTGCGCCTGCTCGAGGAGCGAGAGCCCGGTGCCGGGCTTGCCCGTTTCCGCTGCCGGCTCCGCCATCGCCACCGTGCTGGCCATTACGGGCCTCGGCTCCACCGCGGCGATCTGCACCGGCTCGGCCGGCTCCGTGGCGAGAGGTGTAGCCACAGGCATCGAAACCGCTGCTGGCGCCGCCGCTGCCGCCGCGACTGCTGGGCTCGCGAGCGGCGCCGCCGCTTGCGCCACCGCCTCCGCCGGAGCCGCCGGGGCTGCCGGCTCCACCGGCACGGCCACGCGCACCTGCGCGAGCGCCGCCCGCGCCTTTGCCTGCTGCTCGGCGGCCCGCTGCTGCGCTACCCGCTGCGCGTCTTCGCGCGCCGCATACTGCTCTCGATTGGCCCACACGACGAGCGCGAGACACGCCGCCGCCAGCCCCCCCACCACATAGTAAAGCTGCGGAAAGGGGATGAGCTTCCCCCGCTTGCGCGGTCCCTCCCCGCCCAACCCGCTCGGCTGGGCTCGCGCCGCGATCGTCTG
The DNA here is from genome assembly GCA_964480585.1 of uncultured Opitutus sp. Taxonomy (GTDB): domain Bacteria; phylum Verrucomicrobiota; class Verrucomicrobiia; order Opitutales; family Opitutaceae; genus ER46. Next base: position 264,761 of record CAYZPV010000002.1, read on the forward strand.
CAGGGCGCCCGCTCCTCCGGCATCGTCCGCCGCGGCCTCCGCCGCCAACGCCGCCTCCAAGTGCGCCATCGTGGCGCGGATCTCCTCCACGGCCGCTCGCAGCTCGGGATTGGCCCGCACCGCTGCCTCCACCGAGGCCCGCTCGTCTCCCTCGAGCTCGCCGAGCGCGTAGGCCGTTAGCCTAGGATCGTCCGGCATGATTTCGAAGTCGTTCATCGGTTTGTCAGTCTCCTTACGGCCGCTGGGCGGCAAATTCCGTGCGTAGTCGGCACACGGCGGTATGTATCAAAAACCCCACATTGCTTACCGATAGCTCGGTGATCCGGGCTATCTCCTTGTAGCTGAAGCCATTTTGAAACTTCAGCCGTACAACCTCCTGTTGGTTCGGCGGCAAGCGGTCGATAAGACGCAGCACCGCCGCCTGCGTTTCGGCATTTTCCAGCGCACGGCCCGGCCTCGGCTCCCCTGCCGTCACCCGCTCCACCTGCCCTTCTTCAAACCGCTTCATCCGTCCCTCCTTGCGCAGGATGTCCAGCGCCCGGTGCCGGCACACCGTAAACAGCCATTCCACCGTGTGCCCCTCCACTGCCCCCGCCGGCTGCCCCATGAGTTTGACAAACGTATCCTGCACCACGTCCCGCGCCCGATCGGCATCGCCGAGCAAGCGCGTGGCGTAGCGGGTGAGCGGACCTTGTTGTTCCGCAAACGTACGTGCCAAGAAACCGGAGTCATCATCCGAAGAGACCCGCGCAGTCGGGAGTGTTTGGGACATCGGGGTATCTGATCTGACGCGCGGCGGGACCATTTCTTAGAAAAAACTCTGGTGAATCATCCTACCCACCTCGACCCCGAAAGCATCCCTCCCCCGCGCCTATTAGCCCCGCTAAACACCTCGCCCGGGCGCTGCTCGCCCCGCCGCGTCGCGCAGCGCCCCTTTGGCCTGCCCTCCCCCTGTACCCCACCCCTCGCGTCCCCCCGCTTGCAGCCCACCCCCGATCCCGCTTCTCTCTATCCACCATGCGCCTCGCCTTCCGCGCCCTCCTCGGCCTCTCCGCCCTCGCCCTCCTCGCCGCCTGCGGCCGGCGCGACGCCTCCCCTGGCCCCCCCGCCGCCGCCGCCCGCCCCCGCCCTATCGGCCAC